>CAYRPN010000065.1:0-24445 GCA_964426135.1 uncultured Phycisphaeraceae bacterium
ATCGCTTACTTCGTGCGCGGCTCCTGTGCAAGCTCATGAATAATCCGGGTTAGGGTGAGGGGGACGGTGAACCTTGGACGTCCGTTTGTCGCTCGACTTCGCAACCCCCCTCACCCCAGCCCTCTCCCCCGCAGAGCCGGGGGCGAGGGGGCCGATCCGCCGTCCCCGGAAAATTTGGCACACCCATGGAGAATTGAAAAGCCCTGGCACTTGACCCGGCTCTTGTAACCCGCCGCGTCCTGTCTACAATGATCCTGAAACTGCATGGAGTTTTTCCGATGACGATTCCACGACGCGATCTACTCAAAGGCATCACCCTCGGCGCCGGCGCGACCCTGCTCAGTCCGCTCCTCCACCGCGCCGGTGCCGCGGCCACGAAGCCGACGCCCAAGCGATTCGTTTTCGTCGTCGAAAGCAACGGCGTCCGGCCTGAGCAGTTGCCGCCCACCGGCGTCACCCGCAAGGCGCGCGAGCAGCGACCCGGCGGGCCGACCGACTTTGTCGATGTGTCGCTGAACGACAAAGACCTGCCCTTTTCGCTTGAGCCGATCAAGCAGTGGAAGGACAAGGTCACGATCGTGCAGGGCTTGTCGGGCCGGGTCTGCGGCGGCGGACACTCCAACAACTTCATGGCGCTGGGTGCGTTCGGCGCCGGCCGCGGCAACGGCGGCGAAAGCGCCGCCATCGAAGCCGAGACCATCGACGGCGCGCTCGCCAAGATCATGCCCGGCATCTTCCCCCACATCGGCCTGGGCATCTCCAAGCGGATGGAGAACAACGTCATCTACAACGTCTCCGCATGGGGTCCCAACAAACCCATGCCCACGATGGTCAAGCCCGACCAGGCCTATGCCACTCTCTTCGGCTCGGTCGCCGGCGGCAAGGCGCGCGAGGAGTTCATCGCGAAGAACAACCTGCTCGATTTCATGAAGGACGACGTGAAGAACGCCGCCGCGCAGCTTCGCGGCCAGGAACGCGAGCAGCTCGACGCCTACCTCGAAAACTTCGAGACGCTCCGCAATCGCCAGAGCCGGCTCAACGAAATCGAACACACCCTGCGAGAGAAGGCGCCGGCCCCCACCAACAAGTACACCTCCGAAATCGAAACCGACAGGCTCGACGCCCAGTTCGATATCGCCGCCGCCGCCCTGATCGCCGGCCTGACCAATGTGATGACGATCTCCTCCGCCGCCGGCATCCGCGATTTCGACATCACCTTCAAGGGCCTGGGCATCAACCTCGACAAGCATTCGATCGGCCACGGCGGCAGCTACAAAGACAAGAAGTGGGACGAACTCTACAACATCATCCGTCGCTACCACTTCGACCTGATCGCGGGACTGATCAAGAAGCTCGACGCGGTGAAGGAAGGCGACGGCACGATGATGGACAACACGCTGATCGTCTACCTCAGCGACGGCGCCGAGAGCCATCACTCGCGCTGCTGGGAATGGCCGATGGTGATGATCGGCAACGTCGACAAAAAACTCAAGACCGGCCGATACGTGGACTATCCCGGCTACGGCAACAAGGGCCACCGCACCACCGCCAACATGTACGTCACGCTCCTGAACCTGGCCGGTGACAAGCGTGAAACCTTCGGCCGGCAGGATGCGAACCTCAAAGACATCGATCAGCACGGCCCGCTGACGGAACTGCTGGCGTGACGCGGCGGCGGGGCTATCAGCAGGAAGATTCCTTCACTTGAATATCCAATCACAACATCGCGTCCGAATGGTGCGCGTGCTGGCTTCGGCTGCGCTGCTTGCCGCCGCACCGGTGTGCGCCTCCGCGGCGGATCGCACGTTCGACGAAACCGTTCGGCCGTTGCTGGCGGCGCACTGCATCAAGTGTCACGGGCCGGAGAAACAGTCGGGCGACGTGCGGCTCGACGACCTGACTGCCGCCACGGGCAAGGACGCGGCACGCTGGGCCATGGTGCGCGACCAGTTGCGCGACGGCCTGATGCCGCCGAGAAAGGAGCCCAGGCCCGACACGTCGCGCGTCCAGGCCGCGATCACCTGGACCAGCGCCGCTCTGGGCGCTAAACCGGCCAGGCTGCCGAACCAGGGAAACCTGATCCCGCACGAGTTGCTGTTTGGGCCGGCGAGTGAAGGCCCGCGAGGAACCGACCAGAAGTTCGCCGGTTCGCCCGCGCGGCTGTGGCGGCTGAGTCCGGAGGCGTACCTCGGCTTTGTCCGCGACGTGCATCGTGGCCGCGGCGACGGCATCGTGCAGCCGTTCACCCTCGTGCCCGATCGCGGCATCAAGGATTTCGCCAGCCTCTATGCCATCGACGAACCGAGCACGGAGATTCTCCTTCGCAACGCCCAGTTGATCGTGGAAGGCCAGACCGCTCACGAAATCAAGGACGGCCAGTTTCGCGGCAGGAACGACACGGTGCGCGAGTTCGTGGCTCTGATGGATCCCGCGCTGACGCCGACGCGCAAGCAGTTGGAGACGGCGGCGCAGCTTCAGTTCCGCATGGCGATCGGGCGCGACGCAGATGCCCGCGAGATCGAACGCCTGCTGTCGCTCTACGAAAAATGCGCCAAGGCCGGCGACCGACCCTCCGCGGCCAGGACGATGCTGCAGGCGGTGCTGCTGCGCGCCGACGCGATGTTTCGCAGTGAACTGGGTGGGGCGACTTTCCAAGTCGCTCCTCCGTCGCGCTCCGGCTCACCATCGCCCGCCACGGAACAGGGCCGAGGCGCCAGGGCGGACGACTTGGAAAGTCGTCCCACGGCGGCGATGCTGGCGCCGGCCGATCTGGCGCGGGCTGTGAGCCTGGCGCTGGGCGATCGCCGCGAACCGGTCATCATGCAGGCGGCGGCGAAGGGAGAATTGGCGACGAGGGAGCAGGTTGCCGCGCACGTTCGCCGCATCCTCGATGATCCGAAGTGGGAGAAGCCGCGTCTGCTGCGATTCTTCCGCCAGTATTTCGAGTACGACAACGCCACGGAAGTCTTCAAGGACAAGCCGAAGGATCTCATTTACGATCCGCGGCAACTCGTGGCGGACACGGATCGTCTCGTGCTGCACATTCTTGCCGAGGACAAGGACGTGTTTCGTCGACTGCTGACGACGGACGAGTCGTTCGTCAATTTCACGCTGAAAGAGAACAAGCAGACGCGCAAGCACGATGTGCCGACGCGGGTGATCGTGCCCAATCCGCACAACAACAAGGGGCAGGCGCCGCCCGAGTCCTACTTCGGCCTCAGCGAGTGGACACCCGAGCAACCGATCAAGGTCGCCGCCAACACGCGCATCGGCATCCTCATGCAGCCGAGCTGGCTCGCGGCGTGGAGCACCAACTTCGACAACGATCCCGTGCGGCGCGGGCGATGGATTCGCGAGCGACTGCTCGGCGGCACCGTGCCGGACCTGCCCATCGGCGTCGCGGCCCAGGTGCCCGACGCGCCGCACCACACCTTCCGCAGTCGCCTGCGCGTCACCCGCGAGGCGGAGTGCTGGAAATGCCACCAGCGCATGGACGAACTGGGGCTGCCTTTCGAGAACTTCGATCACTACGGCCGCTTTCGCATCACGGAAACCGTGCGCGACCTGGAAGCGACGCAGAAGAACGTGGACAAAAAAGGCAAGCCGCTGGGGCCGGTGAACCGCGAAGCGGAACTGGTCACCACCGGGACGATCGCCGACAGCGGCGACGCGTCACTGGACGGCCCGGTGCGGGACCCGCGCGACATGTTGCGGAAGATCGCAGGCAGCGCCCGCGCCAGGCAGGTCTTCATCCGCCACGTGTTTCGCTATTACCTGGGCCGAAATGAGTCGATGGCCGACGCCCGCACGCTGCAGGCGGCTGACCGGGCGTACGTCGAAAGCGGCGGCAGTTTCAAGGCCCTGCTCGTGTCGCTGCTGACCAGCGACGCATTCCTGCTCCGGCAGCGGGCCGGCCGGTGGGACGACTTTCCAAGTCGTCCGACTGCCGGCGAATGACGTGCGACTTGGAAAGTCGCACCACAACAGGCGAGAGTGGGCGACTTGGAAAGTCGCACCACGACAGGTGAAAGCGTGCGACTTGGAAAGTCGCACCACACAGGTGAAAGCGTGCGACTTGGAAAGTCGCACCACACAGGTGAAAGCGTGCGACTTGGAAAGTCGCACCACGGCAGGCTTGACACGTTGACATGTAAGATGACAATGATTTCCATCATGTTCAACTTGCCTGCGCCGCCCGGCTTCGAGGGATTGCATCCCGCCAAGCCCGTGGAGTGCTACGAGCGCCAACTGCCGCACTGGCGGCAGAACGGAGCGACCTATTTCGTCACCTTCCGCCTGGCCGATTCGCTGCCGCGGGAGAAGCAGATCGAATTGGAGCGACTGCGCGGAGGCCGGCTGGGGGCCGGTCCAACACCACACACCCGACAGGCGCGCGAACAGGCCACCCGGCTTCTTGGGCAGCGCCTCGATCAATGGCTCGATGATGGCATGGGAAGCTGCGTCCTGCGCGAACCGCGGCACGCCTCGATGGTCGCGGAGTCCCTGCACGCATTCGACGGTGATCGGTACGAACTGGACGCCTACGTGGTCATGCCCAATCACGTCCATGTTGCCGTCAGGCCGCTTCGCCCCGATGAACACGCGCTGGAGGATATTGTCGGCTCCTGGAAGAAATTCACAGCCAGACGCATCAACGAATCACTTCATCTGTCAGGTGAACTCTGGCAGCACGAATCGTTCGACACGATCATCCGCGATGAGGAGCACTTGTGCCGCGTGATCCAGTACATCGGCCGAAACTCGATCAAGGCTGGGCTTGCGGTGAGCGAGTGCCCGCGATGGATCCGGCCGCAGTGGATCGAATTGGGATGGAAGTTTGAAGAGTAGAAGCGGGACGGCAGGTGGGAAGGCCGGTGGGCCGCCCTGTGGGACGACTTTCCAAGTCGTCCGACTGCCGGCGAATGACGTGCGACTTGGAAAGTCGCACCACAACAGGCGAATGACGTGCGACTTGGAAAGTCGCACCACGACAGGCGAGAGCGTGCGACTTGGAAAGTCGCACCACGACAAGCGAGTGACTTTTATGACACCGACCACCACCCGTCGCCAGATGATGAAGCAGGTTGCGCTGGGCGCCGGCGCTTCGTTGCTTTCGCCGATCCTCGGGCAGATCGCCGCGCATGCGGCCGGTGCTCCCGCGAGGAAGCGCGTGATCTTCGTCGTGCAGAGCAACGGCATGAACCCGATGCACCTGCTGCCGGTCGGCCGGACGCGGCGCGCCGACGGCAAGAGCGATCGTCCTGGCAACGAGAAGACGGAGCAGTACAGCCTCAAGGATCTTCAGCTTCACGAAGCCATCGAGCCGCTGACGCCATTCAAGGATCGCCTGGCGCTGGTGCAGGGGCTCAGCGGACGCATCGCGCTGTCGGATCATTCGTGCAACATGGGCGCGCTGGGTTGCTACCCCAAGGACAAGAGCGCGATGATGCAGACGATCGACCACGCCGTGTCCGACGCGCTGCCGGGCGTCTTCAAGCACGTGGGCCTGGGCTTGAGCGGCGCCAACTCGTCGATGAATTACAACCTCAGCGCCATCGGCCCAGGGCAGGCGGCGCCGATCGTCTGCTCGCCGGAGCTGGCGTTCAAGTCGCTCTTCGGCAGCGTCGCCGAGGGCGCGGGCCAGAAGGAGTTCGACCAGCGCACCAACCTGCTCGACTTCATGGCCGACGACGTGAAGCGCTCGCGCGCGGCCCTGGCCGGCGAGGAACGACAGAAGCTCGACAGCTACGTCAATGCGTTCGAGTCGCTGCACGCCCGGCAGAAAGAGATCGGCGCCATGCGCGACGCCTTGAATACCCACGCGCCCAGGCTCGGCGACAAGCTGACCACCAGCACGTCGAGCCTTGTCCTCGAAGCCCAGTTCGAAATCGCCGCCGCAGCGCTCATCGCCGGTCTCACCAACGTCGTCACCCTCGCCTCCGGCGGCGGCAATCAGCAGTTCGGCAAGTTCCCCGAGTTCAACATTCCCGACCTCCACCACATCGGCCACGGCGGTTCCTACGGCGAGCGCAACTATGAACAATGCTTCGTCCATCTCCGCCGGTTCCACACCCAACTCATCGCCAACCTCGCCAAGCGCCTCGACAGCGTGAAAGAGGGCGACGGCACCATGCTCGACCACTCGCTCATCGTGTACCTGAGCGACTCGGGCGAATCGCACCACCCCCAACTGAAAGAGTGGCCCGTCGTTCTGCTGGGCAACCTCGGCGGCAAGGTGAAGACCGGCGGACGATACCTGCAACTGCCCGACTACGGCACGCCCGCCCATCGCACCATGGCGAATCTCTATTGCACGCTGCTGCACGCGGTGGGCAAACCGCGCGACAAGTTCGGCGTGACGGATCCGGCGCTCAAAGGCGTGGACCAAACCGGCATCGTCGCGGAGTTGCTGTAGGACGACTTTCCAAGTCGTCCGTCCGCGGCGAGGACCAGGCTGGCGATTTGGAACATCGTCCGTGTTTCGGGGGAAACAAGACAGACGACTTGGAAAGTCGTCCCACGGTGGCGGAACCAGGCTGGCGATTTGGAAAGTCGTCCGTATTTCGGGGGAAACAAAACAGACGACTTGGAGAGTCGTCCCACGGTGGCGGAACCGGACAGACGACTTGGAAAGTCGTCCCACGGCGGCGGGAACAAGGCAGACGACTTGGAAAGTCGTCCCACGGTGGCGGAACCGGACTGACGACTTGGAAAGTCGTCCCACGGCGGCGGAACCGGACTGACGACTTGGAAAGTCGTCCCACCGGGAATCATCACGCACATGAACCACGTTGCGCGCCTTATCGTGATTCCTCTCTGCCTCGCCTGCATGCTCGGCGCCGCGGCTGATCCCGTGACGACCGCGACCAGCACCGGCGATTACCAGTCCGCGTGGCTCGAGCTCGAAAAGGGCGGGCTGAATATCGAGGACAAGAAAGTCGCGCCCATCGATGTGCCCGTCTATCTGGGCTTGCGCGACGGCAGAGCCGTCGTCGCGTGGTTCGTCCATCCCGCGATGAGCGGCGGGCGCATCGTCTGGCTGGACCAGTCGACGGTGACGCTGGGCGGCGGCGAGTTCAAGGGCGAACTCGCCGGCCGCACCAACATGCACTGGGGCAACAAGAACGTTCACGATTACGTCTACACATTCGACGCGACGGTCACCGGCGGTGCGATCGCCGGCGCTTTCACCGCCCGCTTCGTGGATGACGCGGGCGTCAAGACGGAAACCGCCGGCAAGGTCACCGGCAGAATCGTCGCCGGCGGGCAACTGCGCAACGAGAACAAACTGCCACCGGGAAAAAACTGGTCGCACTATTTCGGAGACGGCCATGGCTTTGCCGGCCCCGCCTGCGGCACGAAGATGATCGACGACCTTTCGCTCGCCAAGCCCGTGTGGAAGAGCGAAGCCTTCGTCCCCACCGGTTACGGCTCGGCGCCGGACTCGCGCTACTTCGATCGCGCCGGCTACACCGACAACGGCGGCGGATCGTCGTCGCCGCTGGTCGTCGATGGCAAGGTGTACCAGTTCTTCTATTCCCCGCGCGGCCCCGTCGGACTCGACAAGGCCTACGGCAAGTACGAAACCGAAGCCGACCTTATCGCCAAGGCACGCGAGCGATTCCCCAAACGCGAGATTCAGCAGCGCGCCATGGTCAACCACTTCCGCACCGAGGCGGATGAGATGCTCATCTGCCTCGACGCCGCCACGGGCCAGACGCTGTGGAAGACGACGATGCCGCAGCGCGGGAACAACTACCAGACTCACAAGCATCGCGGGCATTTTCCTGTCGCACTGATTGCGGACGGCACCGTGTACCAGCCGGGCACCACTGGCCGGCTCTACGCGATCGATGCCTCCAACGGCCAACTGAAATGGGAATATCCCGAGGCCCACCCGCAGCCTTACGCGGCGAAACAGGGCGGCGTTGACTGCACCGCGCCCAGCCCGGTCCTTGTCGGCGATGTGGTGATCTTCGCCTCGACCAAAGGCGTGATCGGCGTCGATGCGAAGACCGGCGCGAAGAAGTGGACGCAGAATCTGTGGAATCGCAGTTCGCTGCTGCCGTGGAAAGGCGAAACTGGAACGCTCGTCATCGCCACCGATCGCAATCACGAGAAAAAGGAAAACTTCGCGGTCGCCTTCGAACCGACCGACGGCAAGATCGCCTGGCGGCAGCCCATCGATTACCTCACCGACTTCGGCTTTCCGCTGCTGGCCGGCGACCTGCTCATCGCGTACTCGGTCAACAAGGAGAACATCAAGCCCGGCGAGAATGACGGCATCGCGGTGGTGCATGCCTACAAGGTTTCCGCGAAGGGGCTGGAAAAGGCGTGGACCACGCCCGGCCTGGCGCCGACGGTCGACACCGTGGGTCTGGCGATCGCCGGCGACCACGTCTATCTCACGGCCGCCGCCACGACGTTCTGTCTGAAACTGGCCACGGGTGAAGTCGCGGCGAAGGCGGAGAACGTCGGCGGCGCCCGCACGCAGACGGCGTTCATCGCCGACGGCCGGCTGTTCCTCCAGCCCGAGGGCCGGCACGGCAAGCAGTCCTTTTTCATGCTTGACGCCGATCCCGCGAATTTCCGTCCGCTGGGCGCCGCGCTGCCGACGAAGGGCGCTGGCCACGCCGTCGGCGGCCAGTGGCAGTGGCTCCCGCCGCATACCTGGACCACGGCCTACGCCAACCAGCCGATCAACTATCCCGTTGTGGACGGCAGGCTGTTCGTGCGCGGCTTGGATGCGATCTACTGTTACGACCTGCGACGCAAGTGAATCATCAGTTTCGTCGTTTCGTAGGGTGGGGATCGCCCACCATGATTGACGCACAGGGCTGGACGTGGTGGGCAGTGCCCACCCTACGTCGCTGAATCGCGCGGAGATAGAAACATGTCCATGCGAATTTTCATCATCGCTTTCGTCGCATTCGTCTTCTGCAATCGCGAGATCGCCGCGAATCCGCCCGCCTTTCCGCCCGGCTGGGTTCCCGTCAACGCGCTCGACGAGAAGCCGGTGTGGAACGACCTGCGCAAGACCGATGACGTGATCCGCCTCTACCTTCCCCGCGGCGACAAGCCCGTGCGCGGCGTCTTCGTCTGCTTCGCGTTTCACTCCGGCGATCCGCGCGAGCTGGCGCGGCTGTGGAACTTCGCTCTCGTCTCCGTGCCGTGGGCTTTCGAGTACGACCTGGGCGTCAACGACCAACGCAACGGCCGGTACAAGGTCGGCCATCCGTCGCAGGACATGAGCCTGCTGTTGCGTTATCTCGAACACGCCGCGAAGGAGACGAAGCACCCGGAACTGGCGACCGTGCCGCTGGTCGGCTGGCTGGGGCAGAACGGCTCGCATCTGGGCGCCGATCTTTACAAGCGGGCTCCGGATCGGGTCATTGCGTGGAGCGATTCCTTTGCGAACCGACTGGCACAGTTTCCGGAACTGACCGCGAAAGTTCCCTTCGCGTATGCATGGGAGTTCACGAAGAAAGACGAGCAGGAGCGCGCCGCGGCCCGCGAGGCCGGGTTGCCCAAGGTGCGCGACCAGTTCACACCGCCGCTGGATTTCAAGTGCCGCGCCAACACCTACGGCTTCGGCCACGGGATCTACTCCAAGTACAACTTTTTCATGGCGTACCTCGACCGCTGCATTGCGCTCCGCATGCCCGACGAGATGCCGGCTCCCGGCCAGCCGGTGAAGCTCAAGCCGCTGACGCTTGCGCAGGGCTGGGCCGGCGACTACAACGCGGTGGGCGAGTGGAACCCGATCGCGCCCTATGCCGAGGCGAAGGGCATGATCGAGCCGGTGTGGCTGCCGGATGAATACGCGGCGTGGATGTGGCGGGCGTACCACAGCGCCAAGCCTGACATCGCGCTGTCGTCGCCGATCGTGGAGTACCAGAAGCGCGACGGCAAATGGGGCGGGCCGCATTGCGGGCTCGGTTACGGCGGCGCGCTGAAGGTGAGTGACGCGATCAAGTTCGCGGCTCAAACGAAGGGCCAGTACGTCAAGGTGGAATTTCACGACGGGCCGACGATCGTGGCGACAGCGGACGCCGCGCCGTGGCAGGCCGAGGGCGTGAAGCTTCAGCGCGGCCTGCGCGTGCTCTTCGCCGTGGGTGTCCGCGGCGACGGCAGCCGTGCCGCCAGTCGGGCGTCGTTTGTGATTGTGGAATAGCCTGACCGCATGACAGGAGAGCTCGCATGGGACGAGCAATGACATGGGCGATGATTGAACGATCCACCGTGCAGTGGAATGCGACCGGGGTTGCGCGTTGATCTCCCGGTCCGGGCGTCACTGGCGATGGTGTGCTCGCGTGCGCTGAAGACCGATGGTTGATCACGCGCCCATCGCCGAGTAGCGCTTGATCGCCACGCGCCAGAGCACGCGGTTGATCACGAAGAAAGCCGCGATCCACGCGACAAGCACGCCGAAGCAGAACGTGAGATCCACCTCGCGGCCCAGCAATACCTGCGTCGGGTAATAAACGAGATAGGGAAACGGTGTGAACTGGGCGACGAGGCGAGCCGTCGGATGATATTCATCGAGCGGGCCGACCATGCCGGAGAGGAAGATGTAGATGAGGAACCAGAGTTGCTCGATGCTGGTGGCTCGTTCGGTCCAGAAGGCGAGCAGGCCGAAGGTGTACTGGATGACGAATCGCAGGACGAACGCCAGGGCGATCATGATCGACGCGAGCAGGATGTCGCTGATCTGCGGCGACCAGCGGGCTGCGGGATACAGCAGGAAAAAGGCGAGCAACAGGGCGATGACGAAGGGCAGGCGCACGGCACGTTCGACGAGGTGCGTCGCCACGTGTCGCCAGACGGGGTCGATCGGTTGCAGCAGGAACGGCGAGAGCCTGCCTTGCAGCACTTCCTGCTCAAACTCCCAGATGACCCAGACCATCGTGAACTGGCGAACGATGAACACAGCGGCGAAATACTGGGCGAACTGGCCAGAACTGAGCGTGAACGAACCGCCTTCGCCCGCCTGCACCCAGACGGCCATCATGATGAACGGAAATAGCGTCGACAACATCCACAGCAGAATCTCGGCGCGCATCTCGAACAACAGCGCGTAATGCACGCTGAGCAGAGTGCGGGTTTTGCGGAGCAGATGCGTCACGCTTTCCCTTCCTTGAACAATCGTCCGATGATCTGCTCGATCGGCGGATCGCTCACCGTCATGTCCGCCACATCCAGTTCCGCGAGCAGGCGGGTCACGGTCGCAGTCAGGTCCGCCCGCTGCACGATGAATCGCACCACGCGGCCCTCGCAGGACTCGATCTCGCCGAAGGGTTGCAGCGATTCAAGCGAGCGCGGCTGCTTCAATTCCAGCTTCACCTCGCGGTACGGCGCGAACTTCTCGATCACGCCATCGAGGCTGCCGTCGTAGATGAGGCTGCCCTGGTGAATCATCAGGACGCGCTGGCACAAGGCGGTGATGTCCGCCATGTAGTGGCTGGTGAGCAGGATCGTGGCGTTGTAGCGCCTGTTGTAATCTCGCAGAAACTCGCGCACGGCGGCCTGGGCGTTCACGTCAAGGCCCAGCGTCGGCTCGTCGAGGAACAAGATCATCGGACGATGGATCAGCGCCGCCATCAACTCCGCCTTCATGCGCTCGCCCAACGACAACTTGCGCACTGGCTTTCGCAGTTCGTCGGTGAGGCCGAGCATTTCGCTCAGTTCCTTGACGCGCGTTTCGTACTCGGCCGGCGGAATCTCGTAGACCGCCGCATTGATCCGCAGCGAGTCCAGCGCGGGCAGGTCCCAGATCAGTTGCTGCTTCTGGCCCATCACCAACGTGATCTGCTTCAGGAACGCGCTCTGGCGTCTGTGCGGCGTGTGGCCGGCGACGGTGGCGACGCCGGACGTCGGATAGAGCAGGCCGGTGAGCATTTTCAGCACGGTGGTCTTGCCCGCGCCGTTGGGGCCGAGGAAGCCGACGATTTCGCCCGGCTCAATGGAAAAGGTGACTCCTTTGACGGCCTCGACGAGCCTGTACTTGCGCTTGAAGAAATGCCGCAACGTGCCGAGCAGGCCCGGATCGCGCTCGCCGACGCGGAAGTGTTTGCACAGGTTTTCGGCGGCGATCAGGGGCATGAGGAGTTCTACATTTTGAGTCTTGAATTCTGGGCTCTGAGTTCTGAGTCTTGGAGTCTGGGGTGTTCCGGCGGGGCCGCTTAAAGCGGCCCCGCCTGCGGCCCCAGGCGCGCGATTATTTCGCCGGCACCACGATCGGCACGCACGCGGGTTGGATCGTGACACAAACCGGCGTGGTGCCGAAGTATTCGCCATCCACCTCGACCGCGACGGGTTCGCTCGAATCAATGACCACGCGATGGCCGCGCTGGTACGACACGCTGCGAGCCTTGGACAGGCCGCCGCAAAACGCCTTGAGCGCGTAACCCGCCAGCGACAGGATCTTCCCCTTCGGCAGCACGCACACGTCGAAGTATCCCGAATCCATCGCGGCCTTGTCGGCCACCGTGAAGATGCCCGCGTAGTTTCTCGAGTTCGCCACCACCACCATCGCGCCGCTCACCGGTTCGCCGTCATCGACGCGCACGCTCAGCACCGGCGGCGAGTAGCGGCGGATCGTGCGCCAGATCGGCTTCATGTAGCCGAAGAACCCGAGCTTGCCTTTGCGGTTCGCGTGAATGTCCTCGATCACCATCGCGTCGAAGCCGGCGCTCATGACGACGAGAAATCGGCGGGGACTCTGCGCCATGGCCGCGTTGGAGATTTCGCCGAGATCCACCTTGCGCACCACGCCGCGCTCGGCGTTGTCCGCCACGCCCGCCGGTTTCCAGGGCAGCTTCAGCTCGCGCACCAGCACATTCGCGGTGCCGACGGGCATCTGCACGATGGGAAGTTTCCCCACATCGTGCAGGCCGTTGAGCACTTCATTGAGCGTGCCATCGCCCCCGGCGACGATCAGTCGATCGAGGTCGTTCGGCAACTCACCGGCCCAGCGCACGGCGTCACCCGCTCTTGTAGTGAGCATCACGTCGACCGCGTGGCCACGCTCCTGGAGCAGGCGCGTCAGTTCTTCGATGCGTGGCTTGGCCTTGCCGCCGCCGGCGATCGGGTTGCCGATGATCCGCAAACGCATGGTGCGAATAGTAGCGAAGTTGTCGTAGGGATTTGCGGATGCCGGGGATAGAATGACGCAACCCTGATGTGGGACGACTTTCCAAGTCGTCCGGCGGCACTCCCTTACTTCGGACGACTTGGAAAGTCGTCCCACTCTTTGATGCGGAGGCCACATGATCGATCTACAGGAACGCTGGGATCGGCTGTGGCACGCGGTCGGCGCCGCCGGGGGAACCGGTGGCCACGATTCTTCCGCCGACGCGGGCCATGTTTCGTCATCCCATTCGCACCAGGCCGGCGCCGCCATCGCTGGGGAGACTCACGCGCAGCGCGTGCTGCACGAACTGAGCGATCGACTCGCCGAACCGTGGCGGGCGTATCACAACGCGGACCACCTGCGCGCCTGCCTCGCCGAGTTCGACCGTGTCGAGTACCAGGCGAAACAGCCCAACGCCCTGCAATGGTCGATCTGGTTCCATGACGCCATCTACGATCCGCGGGCCAGGGACAACGAAGAACGCAGTGCCGCCTGGGCGTGCCAGGTCGCGGCGGAAGCGGGCCTGCCCGCCGATTTCCAGAGCGCCGTGAAAGAGATGATCCTGGCGACGAAACACCTCGGCCCGCCGGCGAATCACGATGACGAACTGATGGTGGACATCGACCTTGCCATCCTCGGCCAGCCCGCGGCGAAGTTCGACGCCTACGACGCGGCGATCCGATTGGAATATGCACACGTGCCGGAGGAGGAGTACCGCGCGGGCCGGGCGAAGGTGCTTCGATCGTTTCTCACGCGCCCGCATATCTATTTCACGGCTCCGTTTCGTGGTCGATACGAAGGCATGGCGCGGGCGAATCTGGCGCGGGCGATGGTGAAGTTGAAGTGACGGAGTTGGGAAGTGGAGGTCGCGGTTAGCGGAAACGCCGCAGGCGTCTGGACCAATCACCCCGCGCGTCCATCGTCCAGACGCCTGCGGCGTTTCCGCTAACCACAACCCTGAAAAACGAATCCATTCTCGCTCGCCACGTCCGAATCGCACCGCTCGCCTCTCATCCCCGGCACCCAAGCTTCCGCATGATCGCATCAGTCTTCTCGTACGCCTCCGTCACCCACTCCACGATCCGTTCCGGTTGCGGGCTGTATTCCAACTCGATGCTCACGGTCTTGTCGAAGCCTGTGTCGCGGATCGCTTCCAGATAATCGATGATCGGCACGACGCCGCGGCCCGGCGGCAGGTCGCCGTGAACTTTGCCGTTGCAGTCGGACAGGTGCACGTGCTCGATCAGACCTTTGAGCCGGGCGACCTCGGCGGGCTTGATCTTCATCAGGTAAAGATGCGAAATATCGCAGTTGGCGCGGACCACATCCGTCATGCCCACATCGGTCACGAACTTCAGCATCGTGTCCACCGTGTTGATCAACGAAAGCTTGAACGGCTCCAGTTCCAGCGCGATCTTCACGCCCAGGCTCTTCGCATACTTGCCCAGTTCTTTGCAGCTTTCCACGCCCAGCCGCCACTGCTCCGCCGGCGGGATCACTTCCTGCTGCCAGATGTATTCGCCGATGACCAGCAGCAGATTCTCGCAGCCGAACTCGTAGCACATGTCGAGATATTTCTTGCATCGCTCCACGTGGAACCGCTGCACGGACGGATTGAAATCGATCAGCCCCACCGCGACGCAGGCGATGCTCTTGATCGGTAGCGCCAGGGCGTCGGCGGTGTCCTTGATCAGGCGGCGCTCCTTCACGTCGATGTCCAAGGGATCGGCGAAAATGTCGACCGTGTCGAAGCCGATCTTCTTCGTCTGTTCCAGGCCGAACTTCGTGCCTTGGCCGGCCTGGGCGAAGGCGGAGTTGATGAGGCCGAGCTTCATGGAAAATCTCCGGAGGGCAGCCACCGCGAAACCTCGATCAGTTTAATCGCTGCGAAGCAGCGCGTTGAAACCCGCCTGGCGGAAATGATGGTCGTAGGCCAGGGCGTCCTCGATGCCCAGTTCGCGCATGATCTGAAAGGAAGCGCAGTCGGTGAGACTCCAGGCCTTGTCGTTGCGGGCGCGGTAAAGCGCCAATGCGCGATGAAACAACTCGCTCGTCTGCGGCACCACATCCACACCCACATGACTACAAATCTCGTCAATCAGCGCGACGCCGGCGATACGAACCTGGCCCCGAGCCGCGACTGAAGCAAGCACCTCGGCGAGCACCATCTGAGACGTGACGACGCGGGTGACGCGAAACTGGCGCCACAGGCCAATCGCTCGAGAATGCAAGGCGTCCCGGGCATCCACATGAGCTAGCCAGTAACTCGTGTCGGCAAAAACAATCATTCAATCTGGTTCCTGTTTGGGCGAACCGTACAGGTAATGATCGACATTTTTTGAAAGATCGCGCGGCAGGACATCCCATGCTTCCGGCGGGATGGATGCAGTGATCTTGTCAATCGCCGCGCCGAGCGTCTGGAGCACATTCTTATGGCGTCGACGTTTAGGCGCGGGGCGAGGCTTTCGTTGCGATCTCCTGGTCGTCTTCTTGGTCGTCTTCATTGCAGGTACTCCCGGCTAGATGATAGTCGAGGGCCGAAAGATTTCCCGCAACTCCACCGCCCGATGCTCCCTGGCGCTCACGTAACACGCCTCCACCAGCGCCATCGTTTTCAGATTGTCCGCGCCGCCAATCTCCGGCTCGCGGTCTTCCTCCAACGCACACAGCAGCTGCGCCATCGTCCCCACGAACGCGTCGGGGAACCAGACTTCCTTCCACCGCGGCTGGTACCACACGCCCGGCGACAACGCCGTGGAGAAGTCCAGCGTCGACGGCGTGGGCGCCGGATACTCCGGCCAACCGATCGTGCCCCGCGCCAGACCCATCGTGCCTTCCACGCGCCAGTTGATCCCAATATCTCCGCCGCCCCCGGCACCCGCCTTCCGCTTGGGCACCTCATCCGGCCCAGCCCAGACATCATCCCAGCTCGCCGCGCGGAAGCCGTTCTCGTATTCCAGAATGTAAAGCGCGATGCCGTCCTCGTGATCGAACTTCTGCAGCGTGCGCGGGTCCTTTCGCACCGAGGCGAACACCCGCACCGGGTCGCCGAACCAGTAGCGGAACGTGTCCAGGTGATGAATCGACATGATGCGAAGCGTGACCCAGCCCTGCCGCTTCTGCCACGGCATCCAGTGCGGGATCGCCCGCATGTCGATCGAGGCGAACACCGGCTCGCCCAGGTACCCGCGATCGAGCACGCTCTTGAGCCCGCGCACCGACTGGTCGTAACGCATGTTCTGATTCACCGCCAGCGTGATGCCCGCCTTCCTGCAGATCTTCACCACCTCCACCGCCTCCGCGTAATCGACACCCAGCGGCTTCTGCGCCAGGATGCCGCGCACGTGCGATTTGTGCTTGACGATTTCGCGGATCACTTCAAGCTGCAAGTCCGGCGGCACCGCCACGTCCACCACTTCCACGCTCTTGTCCTCCAGCATCTCCTGATACGTCGGATACGCCTTGCGAATATTGTGCCGCTCCGCCACGCGCTGAGCGTTGGCGTAAGTCTGCGACGCGATGGCCACGGGGTTGAACCCCGCGCCGCGGTACGCCACCAGGTGGCAGTCCGCCATGATGAACCCGCTGCCGATGCAGCCGATGCCGGGCTTCCTGTTCTTCGGCAGCTTCGGCAGATAGTCGAGCCGCGGCGAAACCTTGATCTTCGACATGAACGCCTCCTTGGAACCGGCGAGTATACCGGCCCCGCCAACCCCCACGAAAGTGGCCGGCCACGTACCCCCTGCGTGCCTGAACCGAGGGCAAATTGCGCAAAATCAGAGCCTTAGAAATCGACTGCCGAAAAGGTAGGACACTTTCCGGCCACATGGCACGGCCGCCCGCCACCCGAACCGGTACACCACGACATGTCAAAGAACAACGCGACCCCGCAGGCGGGCCGTCGGCAAGTGCTACCTTACATTGACCGATCTTCTCAAAAGTTACGGCAGCGCTCGACGTAGGGTGGGTTGAGTCCGCGAAACCCACCACGGGCGGCGAACAGATTTCAGGTGCCGCAGCCCGCCCGCTCCTCGGATGGTGGATTTCGCAGAGCCTCAACCCACCCTGCTTGCTGAGACGAGATGCCGTCATGGGTATGATGTGACGTGGCGCAATCCAATCACATATTCGCGAATGAGGCGCGCGACGCAATGACAGTGGACGACTTGATTGCGAAGTACGGATCTCCTCATTCGGTGCCGCCGTTGCCGGCGCTCGAAGGGCTGGACAATGTGAATTGGTCTGATCTGAAGGATGCCTATGGGCCTGCGGTGGACGTCCCCGCGCTCTTGCGCGCCTTCGTCTCGGTCGATCCGGACGACCGGAAGTTCGCCGATCAACTCCTCTGCCAGACCATCTGGCACCAAGGCAATGTCTACTCGGCGACCTCGGCGGCCGTTCCGTTTCTGTTCAAACTGCTGGAAGAGGATGGACCGCACGACAAAGAGGCCGTCGTCGGCCTGATCGGTCTCATCGCCGACGGCCTTCCACCGTACTTGGACTGCGCAGAGGACGAATACCAGTCTGCAATCTGGGACAACATCCTCCGAAAGCAGGGGAAGTCGCTGGAGGACGAAATCGCAGATGGCCGACTGATCATTGCAGAAATCCGACGGCAACTGACCAAGCGAACGGAACTGCTGCGGGCGTGCTGTGGGGGACAACTCCCATCCTGGGCGAAATAGCCCGCCGATCCAACCGTTGCTACACCCCATCTCCATCAAAGTCCGATCACCCGCCAACCGATCTTCACTGTACCTCGATTCGTACAGGCTATACCCATGAGCATCACCGACTGGCGTCAACTGCACGGCTCCCATTTCGACCGCACCCGCGTGCTGGTCACCGGCGGGGCTGGTTTTATCGGATCGCACATCACCGAAGCGCTCCTGCAACTGGGCGCCACCGTCGTCGTGCTCGACGATCTGTCCGGCGGTGATGTCGCGAACTTCGACACCTTCCGGAGCGGATCCCCCGGTGTCGGCGATCGCCTGCATTTCGTGCGCGGCACCATCCTCGATCAGAATCTGGTCAACGACTGCGTGCGCGGCTGCAAGTATGTCTTCCACCTGGCGGCGCTGGGTTCGGTGCCCGGCAGCATCGATCAGCCGCGGAAATATCACGATGTGAATGTCACGGGCACGGTGAACGTGCTGGAAGCATCGCGGGCGGCCGGGGTGCAGCGCGTCATGTTCGCCGCTAGTGCGGCGGGCTACGGCGACAGCGAGGAACTGCCCAAGGTCGAGACCATGCCGTCGCTGGCCAAGAGTCCGTATGCCGCCAACAAGATCGCGTGCGAGGCGCTGATGATGGCGTACGCGGCGAGCTTCCCGATCGACACGGCTCCTCTACGCTATTTCAATGTCTTCGGCCCGCGCCAGAACGCCAACAGCGCCTACGCCGCCGTCATCGCCGCCTTCGCCAAGGCGCTCTTTGCCGACAAGCATCCGGTGATCTTCGGCGACGGCGAGCAGTCGCGCGATTTTGTTTTCGTCGAGAACATCGTGCATGCGAATCTGCTGGCGGCGCGGTGCGCAAAGCCGATCAAGGGGCAGATCATGAACATCGCCTGCGGCACGCGGATCAGCGTGAACCGTCTGGCGCAGGTCATGGCCGAGGCGGCGGGCAAGGCGCACCTGACGGCGCAGCACAAACCGGAGCGCGCCGGCGATGTGAAGCACTCGCAGGCGGACATCAGCCGGGCCCGCGCAATTCTCGGATATAAGCCGATCGTCGGATTCGAGGAAGGGCTGCGGCCGACGGTGGAGTGGTACGGCGGCGTGCTGGTTCACTGACTCGATTGATTCATGAGATGGTGCGGGAGCCGCGCACGCGGAGCGTGAGAACACTTGCGGGTGGAGAACTGTTCCGGGTGGAGAACACGTCCGGGTGGCCGGGGCTGCGAGACTGGGTGAGAACGTTGGGCGCACGCCTCGCGATTTGGCACTGGTTGCAACTCGGCCCTCACCCCAACCCTCTCCCGGAGGGAGAGGGGGCCGGAATCCAAGCCCCGGAATTCCTGGCAGACTCCGAAGTTTCCGCTTGCGCGATCTGCGGGCGGCCACACCGGGTTCAATCGCCGAAGCACGCCTCAATCTCCCGTGCGGCCAGAATCAGCGGATGGTCGATCGGCACCAGCCGCTGCTTGTCTACCGCGTCGAGCAGGCCGATGTCGGTGACCGCGTTGCCGCGCATGACGACCAGCCGGTTGCGCCCGCCGCGCATCAACAGATCGATGGCGGCATGTCCGAACTGCGTCGCCAGGACGCGGTCCTGCGCGACGGGTGTGCCGCCGCGCTGCACGTGGCCCAGCACGGTGGTGCGCGTCTCCGTGCCCAGGCGTTGTTCGATCTCCACGGCCAGGTGTTGCCCGACGCCGCCGAGGCGAACGGGATCGGGGCTCATCGGGTCCAGCTTGGCGACGACCTGCCGGCCTTCTCTCGATCGCGCTCCTTCGGCGACGGCGATGATGCTGAACCTTCGCCCCCGCGCCATGCGCTGCCGCAACGATTCGCACACGCGTTCGATGTCGTACGGAATCTCAGGAATCAGGATGACGTCGGCTCCGGTGGCGAGGCCCGCGTGAAGCGTGATCCATCCCGCGTTGCGGCCCATCAGTTCCACGACCATCGCGCGATGATGACTGGCGGCGGTGGTGCGGATGCGGTCGAGCGCCTCGGTGGCGATGGCGACGGCGGTCTGGAATCCGAAGGTCACATCCGTGCCCCACAGATCATTGTCGATGGTCTTGGGCACGCCGATGCAGTTGATGCCCGCCTCGGCGAACGGCCCGGCGCAGCTCATCGTGCCGTCGCCGCCGATGACGATGAGGGCATCGATGCCGCGATGGTTCAGATGATCGATGCACCGCGGGACGACGTTGCGATGCTCGATCGCATCGCCGACGCGCACGGCGAGCTTCGCCGGATTGCAGCGATTGTTGGTGCCCAGGATGGTTCCGCCGAGCGTGAGGATGCCGCTGACGCTTTCGAAGGTGAGCGGCTTCATGCGGTTTTCGACGAGGCCCTGGAAGCCATCCTCGATGCCGACGACCTCCAGTCCGTGCTTGCGGGTGGCGGCCTTGGTGACCGCGCGGAGCACGGCGTTGAGGCCGGGGCAATCCCCGCCGCCGGTTAACAGGCCGATTTTTCGAATTTTTTCACTCATGAGCAAAATCCTGCTTTTCCACACCGTACGCATGCGGACGAATCTGCTACAATCGGGCAAGGGTCCAGGCGAGCGAATTCACCGTGGTCGATGATGGGTGGTTTTCTTTTCGAGCCTGACACATGATTTACTCCAGCGCATGTGCTTACGCGATCCGAGCCTTGGCGCGTCTGGCCATTATGCGGCCTGACGGGTACCTCCTGCTCGAAGATCTCTGCGCCGGCACCGACCTGCCGCGCCATTTCGTCGCCAAGATTTTCCAGGACCTCGTCCGCCGGGGCCTGCTCACCAGCGCCAAGGGCCGCGGCGGCGGTTTCGCGCTGGCGCGAAAGCCGGAGCAGATCACGCTGCTCGAAATCGTCTCCAACATCGACGGCGTCGAGCAACTCGAACACTGCGTCGTCGGCATGGATCGCTGCGACGATCACCAGCCCTGCCCCCAGCATGACATCTGGAAAGGCATTCGCAACCAGCTTCGCACCTTTCTCAAGGAGACGTCGCTGCAGACGATGGCCTTGACGCTGAAAAAGAAGATGGAACTGCTGGGCCAGGCGGCGCCGCAACCGACGAGCGCCTCCAAACCGCTGCGCGGCGGCACGGAAGCCACCAGTTGAAAGTTCGGTCTTCTCACCGTGCCGCCAGGTGGGGCATCAGCGGCGCGCTCTGGCTCTTGTATTCCAGCGGCAGCAGCAGGCTGAACACCGCGCCGCGGCCGGTGTCGCTGTCCAGTTCGATGTGCCCCTGAAGCAGTTTCGCCAAATCCCGGCTGATGGTCAGGCCCAGGCCCGTGCCGCCGTGCTCGCGCGTCACCGAGGTGTCGAGCTGCGTGAACTTCTCGAAGATTTTGTCCTGCATTTCCAGGGGAATGCCGGGGCCGGTGTCCGCCACGCTCAGGCGCGCCATGGGCGCGCCGCCGTGCGCAGCGGACAGGCCTTCGGGCGGTTCGATGACCTCGGCCGCCAGCGTGACCGTTCCGCCGCGCGGCGTAAACTTCACGGCGTTGGAGAGAAAATTGAAGAGCACCTGCTGCACCTTGCCCGCATCCGTCTGCACCAGCGGCAGCCCGCGCTGCAGCTTCATCTGCAGCGTGATGCCGGCTTTTTCCGCCTGAGGGCGGATGAGATTGAGCAGGCCCTCGCAGGTGTCCGACAGATTCAGCGGCGCGATGCGCACCTCCATGCGACCCGCTTCGATCTTCGCCAGGTCGAGCAGATCGTTGATCAGATCGAGCAGCCGCCGGCTGGAGGTGATGATGTTGCTCACGTACCGCCGGCGCTTCTCGTCGAGTGTCGTCTGATCGCGCATCGTTTCTTCGAGCACCTCGGCGAACCCGATGATCGAATGCAGCGGCGTGCGCAGCTCGTGCGAGACATTGGCGAGGAACTCGCCCTTCACCTTGTTCGCCTCGTAAAGCGTGACGTTGGTCTCCGCCAGTTCGCCCAGTTTCAGGTCCAGGCTCTTGTTCGATCGGCGCAGTTCCTCCGCGTTGTCCTTCAGCCGCTCCAGCATCACGTTGAAGACATCGGACAACTGCTCGAACTCGTCGCCGGTGTTGATGTCGGAGCGGATGTTGGTGTCGCCCTCGGCGATTTTTTCAGCGGTGTCGCGCAGCACGCGCACCGGCGAAAGAATGATGCGGGTGGTGATGTACCAGAACGCCCCGATCGCCAGCAATCCCGCGGCGAAACCGGAGGCCACGATGTAGATGCGGTTGAGCGTGAGCTGCCGCGTGGCGGGTTCGGCACGGAACTTGATCAGCAGCACCTGGTGCAGCGGATCCGCCAGCGCGGTGGTGTCGATGCCCGCGGCGAAGCTGGAGCCGCCCTGGGGCTCGACCGACAACCCGAACTGCCGGGCGACGCGATCGCGGATGCGGCGCAGATCGCTCTTGCGCACCGCGCGGGAGTAGGCGAAAATCCGCCGGCCCAGATCGTCCTCCGCTTCGACGAACTGCTCGTGCAGATCGTCGCGCGTCTCAAACAGCTTGATCGCCTCGTCCAGCACTTCCCGGTCGTTCGGGCTGACCTCGAAATCATCGCGATTCACCAGCACCATCTGCAGCGCCATCTCGCGTACCGCCGGCTCATCCAGCTTCGCCGTTTCCGCCGGCAGCGCAGGCCCCGTCGACGTGGAATCGAACGGCTGGGGAATCTCCGCCAGGCCTTCGAGCCAGGCGTCGGCGAGCTTGCGGGCGGCTTCCTGCTGCCCCTGGATCACCAGTGTCCGCATGCGCACCCAGCCGATGGACAGCGCCGCCGCCAGGATCAGCACCACGGCCGCGCCGAACAAGAGCTGACACTTGTTCGCCAGGCTGATGCGGACGGGTTTACGCATGGGGAAGGAGGAGGTAGAGGAGAGAAGAAGGTAAAGAAGGTAAAGAAGGTAAAGAAGAAATCGATGCAGGAGGCATACAGACGAAGAATCAACGTCAACGAATGCGCGACCGTCTCAGCAGGACTGCACCGGAATCGTCAGTCAGAGTCGGCGCTTTTAAGTCCACGTTTCCTGCGCCACGCGGGCCATCACTTCCTGCGTCTCCTCTCCGCATTCTCTACCTTCATTACCTTCTCTTCGTTCTTTACCTTCTTCCCCTTCACTCCCACAACTGCGCCGGCTCATCCACCGTGCTCGGATAACGCAGCACATCCCCCACCGCGTTCCCTTCGGTGGCCAGCACGACGACGCCTTCGTGATCGTCGAGTTCCTCGGTGTCGACATAGCCGTAGCACACGATGATGACCTTATGCCCCGGGGCGACGAGTTTGGCGGCGGCGCCGTTGATGCCGATGATGCCCGACCCCGGCTCGCCGCGGATCACATACGTTTCAAACCGCGCCGCGTTATCGATGTCGAGCACATGCACCGTCTCATTGGGCCGAATGCCGCTGGCGCGCAGCAGGTCGGCGTCGATCGTGACCGATCCGACGTAGTTCGGATCGCACTGCGTCACCGTCGCCCGGTGAATCTTGGCTCGCATCATCTTGTGAAACATCGGGGGCTCCTGTGCGGCTGAGAATTGTAGCACGCTGATGCCCACAGGCTTGCTCCAGTCCCCTCTCCCTCCGGGAGAGGGTCAGGGTGAGGGCCGAAGAACGGCGGCCTCACGGCGCTTTGAAAATCGTCAGCAACCGGCGAAGGCTCGCTGTGAAATTGACGTTGCGAGCGCAAGGCAGCGCGCGCGAGCGAAAGTGAAACCGGATGCACAAGACTCACCCGCCCTCACCCCAGCCCTCTCCCGGAGGGAGAGGGGGCCGGAACAGCCGCCGATTACCGTTCCACTGCTTCCGCCAGCTTCCGCTCCACCACCTCCGCCAGCCTCGCCGCCAGGTTCGGCCGGGCGATCCATTCTTCTCCCGCGTCGCCGAGGAGATACGCGCCCGGCTGCTCGCCGCCGACCATCGCCAGCGTGTTGGCGACGAGAAAATCCGCGCCGCTGGCGGCGCGGCTGGCCTGGCCGATGCGGATCAACTCGTCCTTCGAAATCCCCACTTCGAGCTTGAACTTGAAGAGCAGGCCGCGATGGTTCCAGTCCTTGCGGAACAGGTCCACGAGTTTTTCCGTCTGCTCGCCGAGGATCGCGATCGCCGGGTGATTGCTCTTCACCTTGCCTGCCTGCACATCGCACACGCGCCAGATTTCCTCGCCCGGATTGGTTCCGGCGCGACGCTCCTGCACGCGGTACGTCCGCACCGGCCGATAGTCCGCCACCGCCGCCGTCATGAACGCCGCGTCATATTTCCGGCTCGCCAGCATCGCCGCCAGCGCGCCCTTCAGTTCCGCATGGCAGCCGAAGCCGCACGCCGTGATCGGATGCGGCGCGCTCAGCCCCGCGGCGACCATGGCCAGGTGCTGCTTGTTGCTGGTGATCAGATCGACCGGCCCCAGCCGGGCGAGCGCCCGTGCAATGTCGAAGCCGGTGTTGCCGGTGAAGATGTTGCCCCAGTCGCGCACGTCATCGATGCGCTCGCGCGTGTTGCCCGCGGTGACCAGGAATCGCGGCTGATTGCTCGACATGGTGAACATGATAGGAATCCTGGAGATGCGAAGGTGAGAAGGTGAGAAGGTGACGGGGTGACGGGGTGAGGGGGTGAGGGGGTGTGGGGGTGTGGGGGTGTGGGGGTGTGGGGGTGTGGGGGTGTGGGGGTG
>CAYRPN010000065.1:24545-30117 GCA_964426135.1 uncultured Phycisphaeraceae bacterium
GGGTGTGGGGGTGTGGGGGTGTGGGGGTGTGGGGGTGTGGGGGTGTGGGGGTGTGAGGGTGTGAGGGTGTGAGGGCGTGGGGGTGTGGGGGTGTGGGGGTGTGGGGGTGTGAGGGTGTGAGGGTGTGGGGGTGTGAGGATGAGCGTCGGGTGGCCGGGGCTGGAGTCCGCGGAAGCCCCGGAAAGGGCGCGGCGCAGCCAACAAGTCAGCGGAAATCGTCCATCGCCAGAGCAAGGTGTACCGTTCCGGGGCATCCGCAAAGCCTCCTGCCCCGGCCACCCTGAGCCGCCCGCGGCCAGCCCGCCCAGCCCGGGCCACCGCGGGCCACCCGCCGTGTTGCGTGCGACAACAAACGTCCGCGCTGTTCCGCGCTTCGGTGGGAGCCTCACCCTTACATGACGACCTCTGATACTCCCTCTCAGATTCGGATACGCACACAAAGGTTACAAATCGCTTGCCGCATTTTCTTGTCACGCTGACGACGCGCTCATCATCCCATTTCACGATGGCACGCAGACGGTGGAACCCAATCGCCATCGTGGAGCACTCCCATGCCGCTCGCCGCCCGCCTCGACGCTCAGCCCTTTCAGATCAATCCCGCGCCCACCGGCGCTTTTCGCCGCGGCCTCCTCCGGCTTCTTCGGCCGGCCATGGAACGATTGCTTCACTTCCCGGCGCTCAATCGCATCTACCACGATGTCGGCCCGACTCAGACCGCCGGCGAATTCTGCCGCCGCGCGCTGGCTGAACTGGACATCCGCGTGAACGTCACCGATGCCGATCTCGCCCGCATTCCCCGCACCGGTCCGCTGATCGTCGCCGCCAATCATCCCTTCGGCGGGATCGACGGCATGATCCTCACCGACCTCCTGCAGCGCGTCCGGCCGGATGCCAGGCTGCTGGTGAATCAAATGCTCGATCGCCTGGCGCCGATGCGCCAGGCGTGCCTGTTCGTCGATCCCTTCGGCGGCCCGGACGCCGCCCGGCGCAACCTCGCCTCGATGCGCAGCGCGATGAAGCATGTGAAGGACGGCGGCGCGCTGGCGATGTTTCCCGCAGGCGAAGTCTCGCACATCCGGTGGAACCAGCCGCACGCGACCGACCCGGCGTGGAACACCGCCATCGCCCGACTCGTGCAGAGCACCGGTGCCACGGTGATTCCTCTTTTTTTTCACGGACGAAACAGCATGCTCTTTCAATTCGCAGGCCTGCTCCATCCCCGCCTTCGCACGGCCCTTTTGCCGCATGAAATTCTCAACAAGAAGCACTGCGAGGTGCGCGTCGAGATCGGCAGCGCCATCAAGCCGCAGCGGATGGCGGCGATGGAGTACCCGGCGGAACTGACCGCGTATCTGCGGGCGCGAACCTATCTGCTCGCCGGGCGAGCCGGCAGCAGCCAGACGGGTACTGCAACCGGGGCGGAGTCGCGGACGCAGCCTGTGGTGAAGGCATCGACCAGGCCGGCGGTGCGGCGGGAGGAACCGGTGATCGCCGCGATTTCACCGGACGCCATGGAAGCGGAGATTGCGGCGTTGCCCGCCTCGGCGTATTTGAATGTGACCAGCGAGTATGACGTGATGATCGCCCGCACGCCGGAGATCCCCAGCGTCTTGCGCGAGATCGGCCGGCTGCGGGAGATCACGTTCCGCCAGGTCGGCGAAGGCACGGGCAGATCGGTCGACCTGGACGCCTTCGATGAGCACTATCTGCATCTTTTCGTGTGGCAGCGGGCGAAGCGCGAGGTCGTCGGCGCGTATCGACTGGGTTTGGTGGACGAGATTCTGCCGAGGCACGGGCGCGACGGGCTTTACACCAGCACGCTGTTCCGTTTCAGCGACGAACTGCTCGCCCAGTTCGGGCCGGCGATCGAGATGGGGCGATCGTTCGTGAGGCCGGAATACCAGAAGGAATACGCCCCGTTGCTGCTGCTCTGGAAGGGCATCGGCGCGTATGTGGCGGCCCACCCGCATCGCCGCAAACTTTTCGGCCCGGTGAGCGTGAGCAACGAGTTTCAGTCCACGACGCGGCAACTGCTCATCGAGTTCCTGCGCACGACCAGCTTCAGCGCGGAACTGGGCCGCTGGGTCAGCCCGCGCAACCCGCCGCGACGCGACGGCGCCCGCCTGAATGAACTCAAGGGCCTGATGAACAGTGCCGTGGTGCGCGACATGGAACAGGTCGGCGAACTGGTGGCGGAAATCGAATCAGACCGCCGCGGCGTGCCGGTCCTGCTGCGGCAGTACCTGAAACTGAACGCGAAAGTGCTCGGCTTCAATATCGACCCTGACTTCGGCGACGTGCTCGACGCGCTGATGCTGGTGGATCTGACGGAGGTGGAGAAGCCGATCCTGTCTCGCTACATGGGGAAGGAATGCGCGGAGCAATTCCTGGCGCAGCACGGACGTTAGCCGTTCACCTGCCGTGTAAGAACACCGCTGCGGCATCGGCGTAGGGTGCGTCAAGGCTCGGCGCGGACGCACCGTCATGGATCTCCAGTCGACTGTGGTGCGTCCGCGCCGAGCCTTGACGCACCCTACGCGATGGCCGGCTGCTGTGCTTTGACTGGCATTGCTTACTTCTTCACTTCGTACTCGGCATCGATCACATCATCGCCGCCGCGTTTGCCGGCTTCCGCACCGGCACTCGAAGTGCCAGTGCCTGCGGCGGCGCCCGCAGCGCCGCCGCCCGCCTCGGCGCCGGCGCCGACCTTCTCGTAGATTTCCTTGCCCATTTCCTGCGCCACTTTCTGCAGCGCTTCGAAGGACCGCTTGATCGCCTCGGCGTCGTCGGCCTTGAGCTTGGTCTCCAGGTCGTTCACCGCCGATTCCACCTTGCCGCGCACCTCGGCGGAGATCTTGTCGCCGTGCTCTTCCAGTTGCTTGCGGAACTGGTACACCGCGTTCTCGCCCTGATTGCGGGCATCGACGAGTTCGCGCTTTTTCGCGTCGTCGGCGGCGAAGCTCTCGGCTTCCTTCTTCATGCGTTCGACTTCGTTCTTGTCGAGTCCGGACGATCCCTTGATCTCGATCTTCTGGCTCTTGCTGGTGGCCTTGTCAGTTGCCGCGACGTTGAGGATACCGTTGGCGTCGATGGCGAACTTGACTTCGATCTGAGGCATGCCGCGGGGAGCCGGTGCGATGCCGGTCAGGTCGAACTTGCCCAGCGGGCGGTTGTCGCGGGCCATGGGGCGCTCGCCCTGGAGCACGTGAATCGTCACGCTGGGCTGGTTGTCCGCGGCGGTGGAGAAGGTTTCGGTCTTCTCGTGCGGGATGGTGGTGTTGCGCGGGATGAGGACGGTGAGCACGCCGCCGAGCGTTTCCACGCCCAGCGACAGCGGGGTGACGTCGAGCAGCAGAATGTCCTTGACATCGCCTTCCAGGACGCCGCCCTGCACCGCCGCGCCGATGGCGACGACTTCGTCGGGGTTGAGGCTCTTGTTGGGCTCCTTGTTGAAGATTTCCTTGGCGATCTGCTGCACCTTGGGCATGCGGGTGGAGCCGCCGACAAGGAGCACTTCATCGATCTGGCTGGGCGAGAGCTTCGCGTCTTCGAGCGCCTTGACCACCGGCGATCGCACCTTGGCGAAGAGATCGGCGCACAACTGCTCGAACTTCGTGCGCGTGATGGTGAGTTGCAGGTGCTTGGGCCCTTCCTGCGTGGCGGTGATGAAAGGCAGGTTGACGGTCGTCTCCTGCAGCGAGGAAAGTTCGCACTTGGCTTTTTCCGCGGCTTCCTTCAGGCGCTGCAGCGCCATCGGGTCCTTCTTCAGGTCGATGCCTTCCTTCTTGCGGAACTCCTCGGCAAGGAAGTCGATCAGCTTCTGGTCCCAGTCATCGCCGCCCAGGTGGGTGTCGCCGTTGGTGGAGAGCACTTCGAACACGCCTTCGCCGATGTCGAGGATGGAGATGTCGAACGTGCCGCCGCCCAGGTCGAACACCGCGACCTTCTCGTTCTTCTTCTTATCCACGCCATACGCCAGCGCGGCGGCGGTGGGTTCGTTGATGATGCGTTCGACTTTGAGGCCGGCGATCTGGCCGGCTTCCTTGGTGGCCTGGCGCTGCGAGTCGTTGAAGTAAGCGGGCACGGTGATCACCGCACGGTCGATCTTCTCGCCCAGGTAATCCTCCGCGGTCTTCTTCAGATCCTGCAGGATCATCGCGCTGACTTCCTGCGGGGTCAGGTCCTTGCCACGGATGCGCACCTTCACCAGTTCGTCCTCGCCGCCGACGACTTCGTAAGGCACGATGGTTTCTTCCGCGTGGACTTCGCTGTGCCGCCGGCCCATGAAGCGCTTGACGGAGTAGACCGTGTTCTTCGGGTTGGTCACCTGTTGATGCTTGGCGACCTGACCGACGAGACGTTCGCCCTTCTCGGTGAAGCCGACGACGGACGGCGTGATGCGCGAACCCTGGCTATTGATGAGAACCTTGGGCTGGCCGCCTTCCATGATGGCGACGACGGAGTTGGTGGTGCCCAGGTCGATGCCGATGATTCTGCTCATGACAAATCCCCTTATGGTTGGCGAAGCTGCAAGCTCGGTCAGCGAGCCCGGATCGCAACGCGGCCGGCAGCGGCGACTACAGGCGCGCCGCTCCCGCCGACCTCTCATTTTGCAAAGCCGGTGCCAGCGGAAAGCCTCGAAAACAAGCGATCCAAGGCTGTTCGGGGCGTTTTTCGGCTGCCAGCGGGGTCGGCGGAGACCGCGCGACTGTCAAAATGGCACGCGATCATCCGCCCTCACCCACCGTGGAATCTGCTACCTTGCGACGGTGACTTTCGGGGCTCGTCGGCTGGCTGCGGAGCAGTGGCTTGGCCACCCTTGAGCGCGGGCCGCCGCCGAGCCGTTGGCCCGCGGCCAAGGAGCCGTGCAAGATTGAAGCCGCCGTTGCAAATCGCTCCGCTCCCAGCCGGACGACTTGGAAAGTCGTCCCACATGCGATGTTGATCCTGCACGGCTCCTAAATGAGGATTCGCCATAAGGGCTTCACGCCGCCTCTGAATCTCCAACCCTGCCCATTGCCATGTCCGACATCGAACTCGCCATCAAGCAGTGCAAGAAACTCGAGGGCATCCTCACGAAGCTCGGCGGGACCGGCCGCGGGCTGCACGAGAAAGTATCGAGCGTCGAATCCCGCCTGCCCGAGCCGCTGGTGCGGAAGCTGCGCTTCATCGCCACGGTTCGCAACAAGATCGTGCATGATGAGGACTACGAGAAACTCGACGATCGCGCCAGGTTTGTCGAGGCGTGCGACGTGGCGCAGCGCGACCTGAAGCAAATCGCCGGCATCAAATCAGGCATCCCCTGGCGTCGCTGGCTGATCGGCGGTCTCGTGCTGGCGGCGATCGCGGCGGCGCTGTGGCTGAAGTTTCGCCCGTGAGATTGGCGAGCCAATGGCGCCTGGCATGCGTACCGATGGGAAACTTATCCGGCTTCTACTTGATTCGGGCGCAGCGTGCCATGGGCAAGCGGAGTCCGCGGAGCTTGCCCGTGCGTGCATGACGAGTAACCCGCAATGTTGTGCGAAGGACGCACAAGGCGCACGGGCAAGCTGCGCCGAGCCTTCGCTTGCCC
>CAYRPN010000066.1:0-29664 GCA_964426135.1 uncultured Phycisphaeraceae bacterium
CCGAGACGCCCTCGGCGGGCAAGCCCGCCGGCTAAATGGGGGACCGCCCATTCGCCAAGTTATTTCGGCCCTGTTCGAAGGTGCTCATCGCGTCTCCATGTCAATCGTTATCCGCCCCCGGACGGAGTCCGGGGCTAACGGCGCGTTAAGTGCGCGCAAACGCCGGTCGATGTGAAGGTAGGAAAGCTGGGTGGACTTTGGCGCGCCGCGTCACAGGATGCCCAGTTTCGCGCACCCGCAGGACCGTGCGCTGGTTTCCGGGCTTGCGTCAGGTACAGGGATTCGATTCGGGGATTGCAGGGGGTTCGCAGGAGGTCGACATGGCCCATGAGAACGGAGAAAGTCTGGCCGATCTAGCCACCAAGACGGTTTTCACCACCGGTGAAGCCGCCGCCGTGTGCAAAATTTCCCAGCAAACGATCATCCGCTGCTTCGACTCCGGTCGCCTCAAGGGCTTCCGCGTGCCCGGCAGCCGGTTCCGCCGCATTCCGCGCGAAGAGTTGATCCGGTTCATGCGCGAGAACGACATTCCGCTGGAACTGCTCGAAGGCGGCCGCAAACGCATCCTGGTCGTCGACGACGACGAGCAGATCGTGCAGCTCTTCGTCGATGTGCTGGGCCATGACGGACGCTTCGAGGTGAAATCGGCCGCCACCGGATACGAAGCGGGCGCGCTCACGGAAAGCTTCAAGCCCGACCTGATGATCCTCGACTTCATGCTGCCGGACATCAACGGCAACGTGGTCTGCCGCACGGTGCGGACCAATGCCGCGCTGGCGGACATGAAAATCATCATCGTCTCCGGCGTGGTGAAGCGCGAGGAGATCGAGGAACTGCTCAAGAGTGGAGCCGACGAGTTCGTCAAGAAGCCGTTCGACATCAATCACCTGCTCAAGCGGGTCGGAGAATTGTTGCAGGTGTGAGGGAGGAAGAAGGTAAAGAAGGCAGGGAAGGTGGAGAAGGTAAAGAAGGAGAAGATGAGCCAGGCGATCGCTAGCTCCATCGACTCCTGAATCCGCCTCCGCCTCCTCATTCTCTACCTTCTCTACCTTCAGTACCTTCCTTACCTTCACCCCTCCCCCATGCCCACCATCAGCGCCAACCCGACCACGCAGGACGCCGCGCAGGCGCGCAGGTTGGAGTTGATTCTGCGCCAGGTGGACGCGCTGCCCACGCTGCCGGTCGTCGCCACGCGGTTGCTCAGTCTGACGGCCAGCGACACCAGCACGGCTGGTGAAGTGGTCGAACTCATCAGCGCGGATCAGTCGCTGACGGCCAAGGTTCTGTCCATGTGCCGCGCTGCTTATCGCGGGGCGCACAACGTGACGACGGTCGAGAAAGCCGTGGTCATGCTCGGCTTCGACGCCATCCGCAGCGCGGTGCTTTCGGTGAAGGTCATCGAGGCATTCGACATCAGGAAGAAGCGCCCGAAGCGCCGAGATGTGGTCAACGCCAAGGGCGGCGCGGTGGATATGGACAGCGCCGACGCCTCTGACGTCGGCGACCAAAGCGCGTATTCGTTCGACCACGTGGAGTTCTGGCGCCACAGTCTCGCCGTCGCCATCGCCGCCGAGCGAATCGCCGAGGCTCACGGTTCGCCGCCGGACCTGCGGTCGAATGAAGCCTTTGTCTGCGGCCTGCTCCACGACATCGGCAAGCTCGCGCTGGAGCGCATCCTGCCCAAGAGCTACGAGCGCGTCATCGAGCTCGTCGAGATCAACCAGAACAACATCGCCGAGTTCGAGCGCCGCATCATCGGCATGGATCACCATCTGGCCGGCAAACGCCTGGCGGAGCAGTGGCAGTTGCCGCACCTGCTGCAGGACTGCATCTGGCTCCACGGTTCGCCGTGGGAAAGCCTGCCGCCGCTGGAGCATAAGCGCATGGTGGCGCTGGTCACGCTCGCCGACCTGGTGGCCCGCATGCAGCACGTGGGGTTCAGCGGCAACTTCGTGCTTCGGCCGGGGCCCGCGGAACTGGCCAAGCAGATGGGCCTCGATCCCGCCAAGGTCGAAGCCGCCGTCGAGCAGCTTCACGAACTGACCGCCGCCCGCGCAGCCGCATTGGGCCTCGATGATCAGCCCTCGGCGCAGTCCTATCTCAAGGCCGTGCAGCACGCCAACGACATGCTCGGCAAGCTCAATGCGGCCCTGACGCGCCGCGGCCAAATCTGCATGAGGCAGCAGCATGTGCTCGACGCGGTCACCGCGTTCCACGGCAGCGGCTCACCCGGCCGCACCGTTGAAGATGTGCTCGGCAGCGCCATCGTCAGCGCTGTGGGCGTGATGGGGGCCGGCTACTTCGGCGCGCTGTACCAGCCGCGCCGCGACGGGCCCTGGGTGTATCACGTTTACAACTCAGATGGCAGCGTGCTTTCGACGCGCGAGATCGATCCGCCCGCTGGCACGGAACTCTCCAGCATCGATGCGAACAATCCCGCGCTGGTCAACCAGATGAGCATCCTGCCCTGGCTGAGCGATCACCTGGGCGATGGCGTGGATGTGAGGCAGATTCGCATGCTTCCCCTGGGCTGCGCGTGGGGCACCGCGGCGCTGCTGTTGCACGATCGCGCCGTGCTGCCGCCGTGGCCGCTTCTGAGCGCCGCGACCGCAACGTGGGGCGCGGCGATCGCCGCCGCCGCGCAGCACGAAGGCGCGCGCCGCCTGGGCGAGCAACTCGCCGACGCCAATCACGCCCTTGCCGAAACACAGGACAAACTGCTGCGCAGCGAGTCGATGGCCCGCCTGGGCGAAATGGCCGCCGGCGCCGCCCACGAGATGAACAATCCGCTGGCCGTCATCAGCGGCCGGGCGCAGATTCTCGTGCAGACGCTGCCGCCGGGCGGCAATGATTTCAAGTCCGCGCAGATGATCTACGAGCAGGCGCACCGCATCAGCGATCTCATCACGGCGCTGAGGCTCTACGCCGACCCGCCCCGCGCCGAGCGCCGCCCCGTCGACATCGCCGCCATCCTCGACGAAGCCGTCAAACGCCTCAGGCAGAAGCTCAACCCGCACCTGCATTGCCCGATCAACCTGCAACTGAAGAAGGAAATGCCCACGGTGCTGGTGGACGGGAATCACATGCGGCAGATCGTGCATGATCTGGTGCTCAACGCCGTGCAGGCGCAGCCGAAGACCGCGGTGCACGTCAGCGCCCGCATCGATGTCGCGCGGAATCTGCTCATCATTCAGGTCTCCGACGACGGCGTGGGCATGGATGAACACACGCTCACCCACGCGATGGATCCTTTCTTCTCCAGCCGGCCCGCCGGCCGCGGCGTGGGCATGGGGCTGCCCCGCGCGCAGCAGCTTGCGACGACCCACGGCGGCAAGATTGAACTGCGCAGCACGATGGGCGAAGGAACTTTGGCGACCGTCACGATTCCCCTTCACTCGCCCGCATGATTCGCCGATGACTTTTTCGGGCCGGTCGTAGGGTGCGTCAAGGCTCGGCGCGGACGCACCAGAAGTCAACGGAAGCACAACATGGTGCGTCCGCGCGGACTTGACGCACCCTACGCCAGGCTCATTGGTGTGCGCAATGATGAACGATGAACCCGGCGAGGGATGAAAGTCGTGGCTGAAAACAACGCAACCGTGACGAAACTGAAAGCCCGTCGTCGTCGCACCCGGCTTGTCCGCGTGCTGCTGGTCGATGCGGACGAACCCGCACGCCGCACCGCCGAAGCCACGCTCACCTCGCAGCACAAGCAGCGCTTCACCATTCTCAGCGCCGCCTCGCTCGCCGAGGCTCGCCGGCACCTGGCGCAAGGCCCCATCGATCTTGTCGTGGTCGATGCCGCCATCTCGAACAACACCGGTCTGGCGTTCGCCGCCGAGCTCGCGCAGGCGAAGCATCCCGTGCAGGCGATCGTCACGACCGACAAGCCAACCGTCGGCAGCGCCGTGGCCGCGATCCGCGCCGGCGTCTGCGACTTCGTCGCCAAGCCGTTCAACCCCGCCGAACTGAACGAGCGCGTCAACGAAGCGATCAACCGCGGCGAAACCGTGAGCAAGCAGGAAGCCCGCGTCCGCCGCCTGCGCCGCATCTGCCGCAAGCTCGACTCCGCCCGCGAGGAAGTCAGCCACCAGGTGGACATCCTCTGCAACGACCTGGTCGTCGCCTACCAGGAACTGGCCGACCAGATGCAGCACGTGGTGGAGACCAGCGAGTACGCGGCTCTGCTGAAGCGCGAGCTGGACCTGGAGCGGGTGCTGCACCAGACGCTCGAGTACATCCTGGAAAAGGCCGGCCCCACCAATGCCGCGATCTTCCTGCCCGTGACGATGGATGAGTTCACGCTCGGCGGCTACGTCAACTACGACTGTGCCGACGGATCGCCGGAGCTGCTGCTGAATCACCTTTCCGATGTGGTGGCGCCGCGCGTCGGCGAGCACGACACGCATGTGCACCTGACTGAAAACGACGCCATCCGCCAGTGGATCGGCGACGACGCGGAGTATCTGACCGACTGCCACATGCTCGCGTTTCCGTGCTGGACGGAAAACGAAGTGCTGGCGGTGATGGTGCTCTTCCGCGACAGCTCGCAGCCGTTCAGCGACGAACTCGTCGCCACCTGCAACGCCATCACGCCGATGCTCGCGGCCTACCTCGCCAAGATCGTGCGCGTGCATCACCGTCATATCCACGAAGAGTGAGCCGCGAAAGAGCCGCGCACGAAGTAAGCGGGGCCACGCCACCGTTTCTTCGCGCGCCGTGCAAAGCCGTTTCGTGATCCAGCGTCACCCATCGCGAAACGCCTGAAACGACCGACAAAACCCGCTTACTTCGTGCGCGGCTCCTATCGAAAGCCCTGCGATCGTTCCTATCCATAGGGGCCTCCACACATTCCCATGGCGTCACGACGGGTTTCGCGCGAGGCGTTACACTATCGCCCATGGCCACCAAGAAACCCATCAAAAAGGCCGGGAAACCCGCCAAATCCAAGTCTCGCCCGGCGCCCAAGCCGGCGCGGCCCGCCAAAAAAGACAAGCCCAAACGCGGCGCGAAATCCACGCTTCCGCCGGTGCTGTCCGCCAAGCCGTGGGAGCACGCCAAGAGCGGCGAAGGCTCCGGCGGCGATCCGCTGGCGGCGCGGTTTGTCGAGTCGCTCTCGTATGACCGCCGGCTGTACAAGCACGACATCGCCGGCTCCATCGCCCATGCCCGCATGCTCGAAAAGGTCGGCCTGATCAACGCCAAGGAACTCAAAGCGATCGAGCGAGGCCTGAAGGAAATCGAAAAAGAAATCGAAGCGAGCGGGCCGGACTATGGCGTGAACTGGAAAGGCTGGAAGGTCGAACTCGAAGACGTACACATGTGCATCGAAGCGGCGCTGATCGAAAAGATTGGCGATCCGGGAAGGAAGCTGCATACGGGACGAAGCAGAAATGATCAGGTGGCGCTGGACTTGAGAATGTGGCTTTGGGACGCGGCTGATGAATGCATGAATTACATTGAGGATCTGAAAAATGCCTTCGTCTCATTAGCCAAACGCGATGGTCACATCGTGCTCCCTTCGTACACACATCTGCAACGGGCCCAGCCAATCGTCGTTGGCGGAGAGTTGGTCGCTTGGATCGTCGCGTTCATGCGATCATGGGACCGCCTGCGATGCTCAAATATCGACATCTATCACGATGGATCGCCCCTTGGCAGTGGAGCGATAGCGGGGAGCAGCCTCCCATTGGATCGAAACTTTACAGGCGAACTTTTGGCCGATTCTGTTGAGCAAGCATGGCCGCCTTCAAACAGTTCAATCGAATCGACCGCCTCCCGCGACGCAGCTCTCGACTTCGTTTTCGCCCTTTCCATGACCGCCCAATGGCTCTCCCGCTGGGCCGAGCAGTGGATCATCTATTGTTCCACCGAGTTCTCCTTCATCACGCTCGACTCGCGGTACACCACCGGCTCCTCCATGATGCCGCAGAAGCGCAACCCCGACATGCTCGAACTCATCCGCGGCCGGTGCGGCAATGTCTACGGCCACCTCGTGGCGCTGCTCACCATCCTCAAGGGTTTGCCCATCGGCTACAACCGCGATTTGCAAGAGGACAAGCGCCACGTCTTCGCCGCGTACGACATCGTCTGCGACAGCCTGGAAATGGCCACGCGCATCGTGAAGACCACGAAGTTCAACGAAGAAAAAATCAAGCAGGGCCTGGACCGCGGCTTCCTCGATGCGACTTCGCTCGCTGAATATCTCGTGACCAAGGGCGTGCCGTTCCGCACGGCCCACCAGATCGTCGGTTCGCTGGTGCGCATGGCGGAGGGCCACGGCTACTACAAGCTCAGCCAGCTTTCGCTCACGCACTTCAACGCCGCCTGCGAAGCGGGCGGACAGAAGCGGGTGTGTGAGGAGGATATTTTCCAGTGGCTTGGGCCGGAGAATGTCGTGAAGCGCTACCGCACCTACGGCAACGCCGGCGTCAGCGGGTTCGAGGAGCAACTGAAGGCGTGGGAGGAACGATTGGGCACCCAGGCGAACGCGGAAAAGCAGGGCCAGAAGAAGTGAGTCGGATCCAACAGACCTTGTCACGCCGGGCTATTTCCGGTGCCGGGCGGCGCTTGGAATGGAAATCATCGATCGCCTCGTCGCGAAAAAAAACAACCCGCTGGATGAACCAGCGGGTCGTGCTTGTTGCCTGGACTTTTCGAAGCTGCTGTCGGCTCCACTGAGTGAAACGGGCGACCGAGCGAGCCTGCTGGAATGATCATCGTTAGGAGCCGTGCAGGATCAACATCGCATGTGGGACGACTTTCCAAGTTGTCCGGCTGGGAGCGAAGCGATCCGAATCTGCGGAGTTGATCCTGCACGGCTCCTAAGTGCTAAACTGTGGGTCGCTGATCAGCGAACTTCGCGGGTCGAATCGGTTTCATCGATGTGGGGCGGCGCGCGGCGTTATCCTGATCGGTGAACACAGCGGCAACGTGAAGAAGTACGGTCCACCCGAAATCACCAGGAGTCGATTCCATGAGCAACCGTTCCATTCGTTTCGCAGTCATCCTCGCATTCAGCATGGCGCTGTCCGCTGTCGCGGCAGACCTTCCCAAGCCCGTGCGCACGGGCAGCGGAATCATGACCTTCGATACGGTGCCGGGCTGGGGTCTGCTTCCCGACGGCGCCTCCGCGCTGGGGCCGACGCATGGTTCCGTGGTCATCGACAAGGAAGGCCTGATCTACACGAGCACCGGCAAGGGCGTCGTCGTGTTCTCGCCGGACGGCAAGGTGGTCCGCTCGTTCCTGGGCAAAGACCACTCCAACATGCACGACATGGAAATCCGCGACGAGGCGGGCACGGAGTTCATCTACGCCGCCCGCAACAACGACAAGGAAGGCATCAAGTTCAAAGCATCCGACGGTTCGATCGTGCTGAAGCTGGGCTATCCGAAAGAGTCCGGCCTCACGCCCTCGGGCGGCGCGTTTCCGTTCAGCCCGACCGCCATCACCGTCGCTGCCAATGGCGACATCTACCTCTCCAACGGCTACGCGACCAACCACATCTTCAAGTACGACAAGACCGGCAAATACATCTCGCACTTCGGTGAGAAGGGCAACGGGCTCAAGCAGTTCAACACCGCCCACGGCATGACGCTGGACACGCGCTACGAGCCCAACCGCCTGCTGGTCTGCGACCGCAACCACTCGCCCAAGGGCCGGCTCGTGCACTACGACCTGGATGGCAAGTTCATCGAAGAGGTGATCACCGGCCTGGGCATGCCCACGGCGGTCGCGATTCAGGGCGAGTACGTCTCCGTGCCCGACCTCACGGGCAAGGTCTGGATTCTCGATGGCAAGAACAAGATCGTCGCCACGCTGGGCGAGAATCCTGATCCGAAAAAGGGCGGCAACTACAACATCCCGCAGGCACAGTGGGTCGAAGGCGCCTTCGCCGGCACGCACGGATCCTACTGGGACAAGAGCGGCAACCTGTATGTGCAGGACTGGAACGTGTCGGGCCGGATCATCAAGCTCGTCCGAGTGAAGGCGAACTAAGGAATGGAATGGAATCGAAACAACTCCCCGATTTGCAGGGATCGAACTCCCCTCCCTTTTAGGGAGGGGCAGGGGGAGGGTCGGGCAAACAGCCTGATTTCATGCACAATCATGCAGTGCGCCCGACCCTCCCCTAACCCCTCCCTAAGAGGGAGGGGAATCGGAAACGGCCAAGTCGGCAAGTTATTTCGGTCACGATCCTAACGGTTCGGCCTCCGGTTTTCCTGGCGCCGACCTGATGCTGAATCGTCAGTTGCTTCGCCGTCGTTGGATGAGCGTGGGCGAACTCTGACGGCAATGGTGTGCTGCGCCATCGTTGAGTCGAGTGAGGGCGTCGGCGCACGCCATGCATTGGACGCTCGTAGTAGACCGGCCCTCACCCCAGCCCTCTCCCGGCGGGAGAGGGGGCCGGACACTCGTTCCCCGGAAATGTTGGCAGACCCTCTCCTGGCACCGCGGCTCGGCGCACGGAAAATGCGTGCCCGGCATGCTACGATTTGCGGGTACGTTCCCTGCCTGGACCCGCGCCTGCGATCCACGGACAGCTCATTCATCCCGGAGATGCATCACGATGCTGCGATATTCTCACGCTCTGCGGTGCTGGTCGTTCGCGTTTCTGCTCGTGCTTTGTGCCTCAGCCGGCGCGCAGCCGAAGTATCCGCCCAAGGACAAAGCCAAGGCCGCGCCCGCGGAGCCGGCGAAGAAATCCGTCGAGGAGTTGAACAAGGAGAAGTTCGCGAAGAGGTGGAGTTCGCCGCAGTCTCTGCGCACGCTGGAGTTTCAATCCAAGAAATCGGGCAAGCCGATCCTGCTGTATTTCTGCGGCTCCGACTGGGACGATTTCACCAAGGAGATCGACGATTGGTGCATCGAGACGGAGTATTTCCACAACTGGGCGAAGGACAAGGTCATCCTCGTCAAGGTTGATTTTCAGGCCAAGGGCGATCAGTCCAAACTGTTGAAGAAAGCGAATGAGGATCTGAAGCAGCGGTTCCAGGTTACGCGCGTGCCGACGTTCGTGTTCATGGATCCCGAGGGCAACGTGATGGGGCGTGCCGGCTACCCGCAGGCGAAGCTTCGTAAAGGCGAGAAGAAGGGCATACCGTACGCCTGGATCGAGCATGCGCAGGCGATCGTCGACGGCAAGGCTCCGCCGGAGGAACTGGAGCAGATCGAAGGCATTCCCGACGGCATCGCCGCCGCGAAGGAAGCGGGCCTGCCGCTGCTGATGGTGTTCCACCACCCCAAGAGCGTGCCCAACACGGAAGCGGTGAACAAGCTGCTGGCGACGTCGCCGTTCGTGAAGTTCGTGAACACGGTGTGCGTCCTGACCCGCGTGCATTGGAAGGATGACGAGGACAAGAGCCCCGAGGCGGAAGCCCAGCGGAAGTGGTGCAAGGATCACAAGATCGGCGAATCGCCGATCCTGCTGGTGCTCTACGATCCGAACGATGACGAGATCAAGGCCCGGCTGACCTCATTCAACGTCGTCGATCCCAAGCCCACGATCGGCGCGCTGGAGCGTGCGCTGCCGAAGATCGATTACAAGGGCGAGTGGATTTCCAACGTGCGCAAGGCCCGCGCCATCGCCGCGCAGGGCCGACGGACGATGGTGATCGCTTTCACCGGCCTGACCTGGTGCCCGCATTGCCAGAAGCTGGAGTCGGAGATCTTCAACCAGCAGTCGTTCAAGGATTTCGCGCGTTACAACCTGGTGCTGGTGCGGATGGATTTCCCCAAGAGCGCGGAGAAGACGGACAAGCCGAAGAACACGACGGAGCCGCCGGCCGAGGGAGAGAAGCCCGCCGCCACACCGGTGGACAAGGCGGAGAAGGAGCGCGAGGAACTGGCGGACATGTACAACGTCAAGGGGTTCCCCACGATGGTGGTGCTCAACGCGGCGGGGCAGAAGATCGCCACGAGCGGTTACACGAAGGGTGGCCCCGATATTTTCCTGTCGCAACTGAAGGCAGTGCGCGACAAGGACCTGGCGAAGCACGACCACCCGAGCCAGTGGTGAAACGTCGAGTTTCGCGTCTCTGGTTCGCAGTGCCGACGGTGGGGGGTGTTTATTGACGGTCACTTTAGTAAACGCCGCCGATGGCTGGATTCGGACTCCCCTCCCTCCTAGGGAGGGGCGGGGGGAGGGTCGGGTCAGCAGCCTGATTGGAGCCACAATCATGCAGTTCGCCCGACCCTCCCCTAACCCCTCCCTAAGAGGGAGGGGAATCGAACCGCGGCCTTTTCTAAAGTGACCGTCAATAGCGTCCGCTCGCAGAGCGGAATACTGGAACTCAACTTTGAAACACACCATCGTCGAGGGACAGCGATCGGATTAGCGTTCCGCTCTTCGAGCGGGCGCTAAACGCGATCGTTTGCGGTGCGTTCAGGCCGGTGCCGGCGGGTTCATTCCTCGCCGCAGACGTACTTGTGCTTGCGCTTGAGTAGGTCAACCAGCATCATGACCTCGTTATCCAGTCCCGGCGTCCACGTCGCCCAGTGAAAGGAGACGGCGCACTTGGACCCGCGGATGCCGTCGCGGATGAACTTGCTCAGCCGGCGGGAAGGGAGCTGGCTGACGAAGTCCAGGGAGTAGGGCATGCTCAGCAGCGGCGATTGCTCGGTGTTGGGAACGATGTAGCAGAGGGTCTGTGACTCGTCCTCCGCATCGTCGCCGAGGTAAAAGTGCAGGGTCCACTTCCAACTGGCGCCGTACCAGATCAACTCCTGCTTGACGCCCGCCATCTGTTCCATGGCGGCGATGAGCTTGCCGAAGTTGCGTTGCTGATGCGGTTTGAGCGCTTCGATAAGCTGCTCGGATGTGGGCTGGTTCCAGCGGTCCAGCCATGCCGCTTTGCGGGTGAGGGTGTTGGTGCTCATAAGTACGATGACCGGAAACGGGTCTCAGGAATAAGGGCAGGTGCCCTCGGTCAAGGAAAACGCATGCGCCTAGGCAGGGATGAGTAACTCACATGGCAGAATCCTTTTGCACGATTCATTCTTCAGGATGAACCAGGCGCAATCGATTGCGCCGATTTAGTTTATTGACCAGGGCAGTTCAACAAACGCTGTTTCAGACGGTCGCTCCCGCCGCCACCCGATTATTGGTCGTCTGCTTCACTAGGCTACGCTCGCAGGTCGCCATCGTTTCATAATTCGTGTATTCGTTACAAATCGGTGACGCTGCTGTCGTCAACGCAACGGATAACGACTGACCTCTGTAAGGTCATTGATAACAAGGACTTTCAACTGGACCCATCAAGCCCCAGCCGCAGCCGTGCCGCATCGCACACGCCAAAGGCTGCCAAGCCCACCCAAACGAGCCGGTGTCAGACGGTCACCTCGTCCAGAGCCTCTGGGCTCCTCACGAAACCGCCATTTTGGCAGCCGAAGTGTAGAGACAAGCATAGCAGAAACGCGCTCGTTCCGCAACCCCCGGCAGCCTCCCTTTAGGGCAAGGGTGTGCCAACATTTCGTGGGGGGGCCGCGTTTGCCGCTCTCCCCGTCCTGCGGTCAGGGAGAGGGAGCCGGACCATGGCTCACTTGAAGTCTTGGCCACCCCCGACCAGCGGTGGAAGATGGCCAATCGACTCGCCACCATGAACTGTTTATGATTCACCTCGCGAAGCGCTTGCCGGGCCGCACCCGTTCGCGACCGATACCAGGATCCCGATCATGAGTGAACCCACCAGCGCCCCCGCCCCCGTAACTGAAGCCGCCTCCATTGATGAGAACGAGGCATTGGCGCGGTCCGTGATTCTCATCGTCGACGACAACGTCCAGAACGTGGAGTTGCTCCAGGCCTACCTCGAAGCTCTGCCCTGCCGGATCGTGACCGCCTTCGACGGCATCGGGGCCATGAAGTACATCGATGACCCGGATCAGGCCAAGCCGGACCTGATTCTGCTGGACGTGATGATGCCGAAGATGAGCGGGTTCGAGGTCTGTCAGAAGATCAAGGAAGACCCTTCCACCCGTTCCATTCCCGTGATGATGGTGACCGCGTTGAATGAGCTGGGCGACATCGAGCGTGGGGTCGAAGCGGGCACCGACGATTTCCTCACCAAGCCCGTCAACAAGCTTGAACTCATCACGCGGGTCAAGAGCCTGCTGCGCGTTCGCCATCTGAAGCGCGAACTCGACCGCACGATGGCGTACATCGAAGATATCGAATCGCGCGGACAGAAAGGCGAGCAGCCCGGGCCGGTGGGGTGAGAGGCGGAAGGGTTTAGGGTTTAGGGTTTAGGGTGTAGGGTTTAGGGTGTCGGGTGTCGGCGTAGAGCGCGGCCCAGACTGACTTGCGTGGCCCGGTGAAAGCGCGATCCCTTCTTCCACTCCGCACTTTGCGTTCTCTACTTTTCACTTTTTACTTTGCACTCGGCTTGCCTTAACCCTACACCCTACACCCTAAACCCTACACCCTACACCCTACACCCTAAACCCTAAACCCTAAACCCTAAACCCTAAACCCTAAACCCTTCCTCCGTTATCGGTGCGCGCTTTTTTCATTTCAGTGCCGCTCGTCCTGCTTCCGATGATTCCCTTCCTCACTGACCGGTCTATCCGTCACGCTGGTGGCAGATAACCGTCCCCCGAGATTCTCCTTTCGACAATGGCGAAAAAATCGGAAGGGAATTCTCGTCGCTTGGCAAAAGTGACTGGCGTTTCTCCCCGATGACGAAATTGGCCGGCTTCTCTAACTCCGCGGTGTGAGACGCTGGGCCTCGTCGAATGGAGTCAGTCGTAACGTCAGCAAACATTCAGGGGGGTTGAAGTCGCGTTCAACCATTAACGGCCGCAGAAGGAAAAGCGGCAAGGAAGGCAACACATGAGTCGCATTAACAGCAACGTCAGCAGCCTCATCTCTCAGCGCGTGCTGGGTCAACAAAACAAGACCCTGTCCACGTCGCTCGAGCGTTTGAGCACCGGTCTGCGCATCAACCGCGGCGCCGATGACCCCGCCGGCCTGATCGCCAGCGAAAACCTGCGCAGCGAGAAGGCCTCGATCAGCGCCGCCATCGGCAACGCCGAGCGCGCCGATCAGGTCATCAACATCGCCGAAGGCGGCCTGCAGGAAGTCAGCAACCTGCTCGTCGAGCTTCAGTCCCTCGTCGGCCAGAGCGCCAACGAAGCCGGCCTGAACACCGAAGAGAAGGAAGCCAACCAACTGCAGATCGACTCGATCCTGCAGACCATCGACCGCATCGCCGGCTCGACCAGCTTCGAAGGCGTGAAGCTGCTCAACGGCACCTACGACTTCACCATCAGCGGCCAGGCCGCCACCGTGAACTCGTTCCAGATCAACGCCGCCAAGCTCGAAAGCGGCGACACCCGCTCCGTCAACGTGCTGGTCACCGGTTCGGCGCAGCACGCGGGCCTGTTCCTCTCCTTCGGCGCCGCTTCGCTGAACACCGGCGGCGCGACCAGCCAGTACGTCGTCGAACTGGCCGGCGCCAAGGGCTCGCGCGAGTTCAGCTTCGCGTCGGGCACCACGCTGGCGTCCGTCGCCAGCGCGGTCAATACCTTCAGCAGCGTCACCGGCCTCAGCGCCAAGGTGTCCGGCACCGGCATCGTGGTCAAGAGCCAGGGCTTCGGCTCTGACGAGTTCGTCAGCGTCGACGTCGTGGATGACGGCACCCAGGCCGGCTCCATCTTCCAACTCTCGGCCATCAACGAAAACGTCTCCAAGACCGCAGGCGGCACGGCATTCTCCGCCGTCACCGCTCCGGTCCGCGATGAAGGTCGCGACATCACCGCCATCATCAACGGCGTGGCGGCCACCAGCAAGGGCAAGGTTGCTCGCATCAACACCGACTTCCTTGACCTGTCCATCGAACTGACCACCGCAGGTTCGCAGGCTGCCGGTTCGATCAGCGCCTTCACCATCACCGGTGGCGGCGCCAAGTTCAACCTCGGCCCCAACGTCGACCTGAACAACCAGGCGTCCATCGGCATCAGCAACGTGGCGTCGCGCTTCCTCGGCTCCGCCGCGGAAGGCTTCCTCAACGAGCTGGGTTCCGGCAAGGACGCCAACGTCGTCGACGGCGATGTCGAGAACGCTCAGAACATCGTCAACGACGCCATCGGCCAGGTTGCCAAGCTCCGCGGTCGCCTCGGTGCGTTCCAGAAGAACGTCATCGGCGCCACCACCCGCTCACTGGGCGTCGCCCTCGAGAACGCCACCGCGGCGGAGAGTGCGATCCGCGACACCGACTTCGCCAGTGAAACGGCGCAGCTCACCCGGTCGCAGATCCTCGTTCAGGCCTCCACCAACGTTCTGTCGATTGCGAACAGCCGCCCTCAGAACGTGCTGAACCTCCTCTAATTGAAGAGTTTCAGCTCAGGTTGGTACGCGACTAACGACGAGCCCGCGGACACGATGTCCGCGGGTTCTTTTTTTTCATGCCCCGGCGGCATCGGGGCGGTCCACGATTTCAGGTACATTTCAGTGAGCCGACAAACACGGAGGTCGCCGCGTCATGCCACACGTTCCTCACTTTCACCACTTCGGCGGCACGCACTGGGAAACCGCGGCCCTCAAGAACGCTCTGGCGCACAGCGGCGTCGTCGCGCCGCACACGGGCAAGCCGCTCAGCGAGGCGATGTGCCTCGGTCTGGCCGGCGGCATCGCGGCGGGGTACTCGTTCTGTCCTTCCATCCCCGGCTGGCAGGCGAAACTGGAGGCGGATCCGAAGCTCGCGGCCAAGCTGATGAAGGACGCCCAGGCGCGCGCAGGCGCGAAAGGCGGCGGCGGTGGCGCGACGTTGGAAGCGTGCTACATCAAACAATTCAACTGCGGCAGCGGAGTCTCGATCGTCGGCAGGCATCACGCGTTCTCGACGGGAGCCGACAAGTACGACGCGCCGTTGAAACGACTGGGCTTCAAGACGACGGTGAAGGAAACCACGAGCGTGAAGGCTGCACAGCAGCATCTCGTCGACGCGCTTGCCGCGGGCAGGCCGGCGTTTCTCTGGACCGCGGCATTGAAGGTCACGTCGCTCGGCTGGGCGGGCACATGCGGCGTCTATTCCACGCTGTGCGTCGGCATCGATGACGCGAAGGGCATCGCGCTCCTGGCGGATCGCGGGCCGGACGCGGTGGAAGTATCGCTGGAGGAATTGTCGTTCCTTCGAAATCGTGTGTGCTCGTTCAAGAATCGCTCGCTGACTTTCGAGGCCGGCAAGCTGGATGAGAAGACGCTCAAGGCCGGCGTGCTCGACGCGCTGCGCGCCTGTGCCGCGGATTTCGCCATGCCGAAGCTGGGCACGTACAACCTGCCGGGCCTGCTGGAACTGTCGAAGGTGATCGCGAATCCGAAGAACAAGAAAGGTTGGCCGGCGGTATACGGCCTGCCGAGCCGGACGAAGCAAGGGACTGGAGGCAGCGGAGGCACGCGATTGTTCCTGCCCATGCGCGACGTGTTCGAGTCGATCGAGACTGCCGGCACCGGCGGCGGACTGCTGCGACCGATGTATGCGGACTTTCTCGACGAAGCCGCTCAGGTCGCCGGCAAGCCCGCGCTGAAGCGCGTGGCGGCGAGTTATCGCAAAGTCGCCGGCGAATGGACGCAGCTCGCCGAGGCGTGCCTGCCCGATGCGATCAAGCCGTTCAAGAAGACGAAGGAATTGCTGCGCAAGCGCGAGAACCTGCTGAAGCAGAAGGGGACCAAGGCCGCGAAAGAACTGGAGAAGCAGACGACGGAACTGAACGATCTGGCAGGCGAAATTCGGCAGGCGTTTCCGATGGACGACGCCGAAGCGCTCGAGCACCTCAAATCGCTGTCGCGGCGCATCGCCGCGCTGCACGCGGCGGAGACGGAGGCGGCGAAAGAATTGCACGCGGCGATTGGCGCGGCTGCTTCGACTCGTTGACGGCCGCACCGTCCGCGTTGCGCGTCGGCGCAAACGAATGAAGGATCGGACGGCGCACGAATCACTTCAACGATTGAGTCTCGCGCAAAGGCGCAAAGCTCGCAAAGAAATCCGCCGCCTTGGCGAGCTTTGCGCCTTTGCGCGAGATTCAGCCCACGAGGTGACCAGCTCAACTTAGGAGCCATGCAGGAACTATTTCGCAGATTGGCGTCGACTCCGGCGTAGGGTGCGTCAAGGCTCGGCGCGGACGCACCACAGTTGACTGAAAACGCAACGCGGTGCGTCCGCGCGGACTTGACGCACCCTACCCCAAACTGCGGAGTTGTTCTTGCGCGGCTCCTTACTGATGCGCGGTTCCAAGAACGCATCGCGGACGGTGCGGCTGTGAAAGCACGTCTTGCCCGAAAAGAAAAAACCCGCCTTGCGGCGGGTCGGTTCGATTACTTCACGGCGTTTTCAAGTCTTCAGCCCTGTCTCACACCGCCACAGCCATGCCCATGCGCTTGGCGACCAGGTCGCGCAGCTTCAGCGTGTCGGCGTGGAACAGGCGGATGCCTTCCGAGAGCTTCTCCGTCGCCATCTGGTCTTCGTTGAGCATCCAGCGGAAGAGCTTCTCATTCATCTCGACCTTGGGGATGTTCATCGACTTGGCGGCGGCTTCGTCGAGCTTCTTCGTCAGCGTGCCGGTGCCCGCGCCCAGCTTGTCGAGCAGGTCCGGCGAAATCGTGAGCAGGTCGCAGCCCGCCAGGTTCACGATCTGCTCCACCTTGCGGAAGCTGGCGCCCATGACCTCGGTCTTGTGGCCGTACTTCTTGTAGTAGTTGAAAATCTTGGTGACCGAGGACACGCCGGGGTCTTCCTCATTGGGAATCTCGGCGCCCTTGGCCTTCTTGAACCAGTCGTAGATGCGGCCGACGAAGGGGCTGATCAGCTTCACGCCCGCCTCGGCACACGCCACGGCTTGCCCGAATCCGAAGAGCAGCGTCAGGTTGCAGTTGATGCCTTCTTTCTGCAGCTTTTCGCCCGCCTTGATGCCTTCCCAGGTCGAGGCGGTCTTGATGAGGATGCGGCCCTTGTCGATGCCGGCTTTCTTGTAGAGATCGATCAGCACGCGGCCGCGCTCGACCGTGGCGTCGGTGTCGAAAGAGAGAATCGCCGGCACTTCGGTGGAGACGCGGCCGGGGACGATCTTGAGGATTTCCAGGCCGAAGTTCACGCTCAGCTTGTCGACGCAGGCGTCGAGCTTCTGCGCGGTGGTGCCGGGCTGGCGCTCGGCGTAGCTGACGGCATCATCGACCAGTGACTGATACTGCGGCATCTGCGCCGCCTTGAAAATCAGCGACGGATTGGTCGTCGCGTCCTGCGGCTTCTGTTTCTTGATGGCGTCGATGTCGCCGGTGTCGGCAACCACCACGGTGACTTTCTTGAGCTGTTCGAGCAGTGTCATGGAAACCTCCTGAAAGGGTGAGCAGTTTGCACGTTCCCGCATGTTCGCCCCCGATCAGAGGCGCGCGGCTGGATTTCGGTTACAGGCAGGGACGGGGTGCATCGTACACCCGCCGTTATTGTATCGGTTGTGCCACGGTATGGGCAGAAGGTTTTTCACGGCGGGCGAGAAGGGTGTGCCCATTTTTCCGGGGCTTGCATTCCCGCCCCCTCTCCCTCTCAGGGAGAGGGCTGGGGAGAGGGTCGGGACGTGCAAGTTTGCAATCGCCGCCATCGCGTGACGGATGCCTCATCAATCTGTTCGTCACGACCCTCACCCGGCCTCGAAGACTCGGCCACCCTCTCCCTGGAAGGGAGAGGGAGCAAGGCTCCGGACAATTGGGCAGACCCGGCGACGGACCGCTCACTGCGGCCAGACGAGATCGACGGAGAAACCGGCGGGCATTTTCAAGCCCGGGTTGTCGATGTCGAACTCGCAGTAGTAAGTCTCGCTGCCCGAGTCGTCGAGATTGCGGATGAAGGTGAGCTTGCCAAGCACTTCGCCGCTGACGGAGCCGGAGGCGACGAGGCGGTAGGCTTTTCCGATCTGGAGCTTCTCGCGCGAGAGCGACACAGGCAGGTTGATGCGTGCCTGCAGGACGTCGAGGTTGGCGAGCATCAGCATCTTGTCGCCGCGAGCCAGCGATGCGCCTTGCTCGGCGACGATGTCGAGCACGGTGCCGGCGAAGGGCGCCTTGATCTGGTAACGCTTCAGGCGTTCCTCTTCGAGCTGGTAGTTCGCGGTGTTCAGCGCAGCCTCTTCCTTGGCGGCTTCGACCTCGGCTTCCTTGGTGTGCATGACGACTTTCTTCTGCAGCAGTTCGAACTCGGGCAGCGCCCCTTTCTTGAAGAGATCCTCCGCCCGCGCCACTTCGAGCTTCGAATGATCCCACGCAAGCTGCGCGACCTTGATCTGGGCCTTGCTGTCGGCCTTGAGCTTGGCGCTGACCACCACGATCTTCTGGATCTCGTCATCCATCAGCGCCAGCAGTGCGTCGGGCTTGACGACATCGCCCTTCTTCACGGGAATCTTGGACACGATGCCGTCGAGTGGGGCGGCAATGAGCACCTGCTTGCTGGGGGCGACGAGGCCGCGGTAACGAGCATCGAGGGGCCGTGCTTGCGGTTCGGCAGCACCGCCGGCGCGGGCGTCCTGCGCGGAGTTGGCGGGCAGCACAGCCGCGATGCACGCGAGCGACCAGCACACCAGGCCCTTGATTCGACGATTCGTGAACATGCGATTGCCTCTCTGAAGGAGGTCAGGCTGATGGCCTGACGCGATAGCGGGGTCCGGTTTCGGCAGGCCGGCAACCTGTTCTACGTTCATCGGCACATTGCCGGGCGAGATTGTCGGCAGTGGGGGTGCTGCGTCCGAAAACCTGCAAGAAACGCCGACCTCGCTGCGGTTTCGTATGGCATAATGACGGATTCGGACGAGTCGCCCGTTCGCCGGCTCGATGGGTCCACCGGAGCCGCCTCATGCCTCGCACGCCGACAGTGATCGTAGCTCTTTGTGTCGCGCTGCTCCACCCGCTGGCGGGCGGGCGGTCTGAGGCGAAGATCGCGCTGCCGCCCGGCCCAAACGTGGTGATGGTCGCCTGCGAAGATGAATACGACGCTAAGACCACGCTGCCGGCTTTTGCGGAGGAACTGAAGAAACTCGACCGCACCATGCGCGTTCTCGTTCTCGTCGGCAACAAGGAAAAAACCGACATCCCAGGCATCAACGCGATTGAGTCCGCCGACGTGCTGGTCCTCTACATGAGGCGGTCGCAACTTCCCGAAGGCCAGCTCAATAAGTTCAAGAGCTATTTCGCATCAGGCAGGCCGGTGGTCGCCATTCGCACCAGCAGCCACGGATTCCAGAACTGGCTCGACTTCGACAAGGAAGTGCTCGGCGCCAAATATGACAATCATCACGGCAACAAGAAGGAAGGCAGCGAGATGAGCTTCGTCGCTGAACAGGCGAAACATCCGGTGCTTGCGGGGATCGAAGCGAAGAGCTTTCACAGCCCCATGTGGATCTACAAGTACCCGACGATGGACGAATCCTGCACCGTGCTGATGCGCGGCTCCTTCAACGGCAAGAACGAACCGGTGACCTGGGTACGCACCCGCAAGATCGATATCGATCCGAATGGGGTAAAGCGAGCAGGCAACGGCCGCGTGTTTTACACGGCGATGGGCGTGCCCGAAGATTTCAGGAATCCCCTGTTCGTGAAACTGCTGAGCAACGGCGTGCAATGGTGTCTTGAGAAACCAAAATAGAAGGGTCCATTTTCGTACTGTTTAGCCGCGGCCCTTTGGGCCGCGCGACCAACTGCCTTCAACCCCGCCCCTTTTTTCCGAGTTTTCACCATGATCCGAACCGCCCTCTTTCTGTTCGCCACGCTCGCCATGTTCGCCGCCACCGCCCGCGCCGACGACAAACAATGGGTCGTCTACGAAGGCGGCGAAGGTGCGGGCAAGGGCAAGCACATCGTCCTCATCAGCGGTGACGATGAGTACCGCTCCGAGGAAGCTCTCCCCGCGCTGGGGAAAATCCTCAGCAAGCACCACGGCTTCAAGTGCACCGTGCTTTTCCCCATCGATCCGAAAACCGGCGAGATCAAGCCCGATTTCCAGAGCAACATCCCAGGCCTCGAAGCGCTCAAGACCGCGGACCTGGCCATTTTCGCCCTGCGGTTCCGCAATCTGCCTGACGATCAGATGAAGCACATCGATGACTACATGAAGACCGGCAAGCCCGTCATCGGCATGCGCACCGCCACGCACTCGTTCAATGGCCTCAAGGGCGAATACGCCAAGTACAACTGGGGGGCGAACAAGGCCACCGGATGGGAAAAGGGTTGGGGCAAGCAGATCCTCGGGGAGACCTGGGTCGCCCACCACGGCGGCCACAAGTCCGAAGCCACCCGCGGCCTGATCGCGCCCGATGCCAAGGATCACCCGATTCTCAAGGGCATCAAGGACGGCGACATCTGGGGCGACACCGATGTCTACACCGTCAACCTCCCGCTGCCCGGCGACAGCAAGCCGCTGGTGCTCGGGCAGGTGCTCAAAGGCATGAAGTTCGATTCCGTCCCCGTCGAAGGCAAGAAGAACGACCCGATGATGCCCGTCGCCTGGACCAAGACGTACACGATCGACGGCAAGACCGGCCGGGTGTTCACGACCACGATGGGCTCGGCGACGGACCTGGTTCCCGCCGGCACGCGCCGCATGCTGGTGAACGCGACGTACTGGGCGATGGGCTTGGAGGAGCAGATCAAGGCGGATGCGTGTGTCGATCTGGTGGGCGAGTTCAAGCCGACGATGTACGGGTTCGGGACGTACAAGAAGGGGATGAAGCCGGGGGAGTATGAGATGAAGTAGTGGGCGCAAGATAGTGCGACGGACAAAAGCTGGGGCACTGCGACCTGAGTACGACTTTCGTGGTGGCACGCGCGGTAAGTATCCAGCGCGATATGCATGGGAAACGCAACTGCGAAATCCGCGGCCTAAACCAAAAGGCACGACACCAATTCACCAACGAAGAAGTGATCATTGCCGAACCTTCGGAGGCACCATGGCTGACGATGACGAATCACCTGGGTGGAATGCCATCGACAAGGCCCTCGAATCGATCTATCGTAAACAGGAACCCTTCCACTATGGAGCGATCCTTCCGGCCATGCTAGGGGGGAACGATCCTCTCCACGGCATCAGTGCGTATCGCGCCGAAAATCCGCGGCACTGGCACTATGTGACCTACGGCTTTACCGAGCTGTGGACGAAGGAATCGAAGGACTCTGAGATCAGTGGGTATGGATTCGAATTGACCTTCCGCCTGGCTCCTCGGAAAACGAAGGAACCGCCTGCATGGCCGATGAGCATGCTTCAGAACCTCGCGCGGTACGTTTTTTCGAGCGGCAATGTCTTCGACGCGGGCCACCATCTCAACTTGAATGGCCCGATTGCGCTTGAAGAGAAAACAGACATCTGCTTCATCGCGTTCATGAACGACCCGCAACTGAAGAAACGCAGAACGCTCAATGGGAAAATGCAGTTTCTTCAGGTCGTCGGTCTCACGACGGCGGAATACGAACTGGCCAGACTCTGGAATACCGAGGCAATTCTCGGGCTCATGCAGAAACGCAACCCGATGCTGGTCACCGACCTCGACCGCGAATGCGCTACAAAAGATCCTGCATTGATAGAGGCGGCCCGCGCGGGGATCGAACGCGATGGTTCTTCGCAGGGAGCCACTTATGCCGTTCTCCTCGAGTGGACAAAGAAGGCGAAGAAAGTGAACCTTCGCATCGCCGCGAACATTACGGACGATCTCGTCTCGATGCTGAAGGGGCGACTCCAGCACGGTCGCGAGTTCCGTGTCTTTGGCGAGGAACAGGGAGTCGTGCTGACACCCGCCAAGGCCAATGCTGTGCGGACAGACAAGAAGTTGCTCTGCCTTGACCTATCGCCCCCGACGGTGGAGGCAATGAAGCGCACGCTTCGCGCCAAACGCGGCGTCTATACGTGCGAGGAGTTTCCCGAACTGACAATCACAGTTGTAACGACACCGATCAAGGATGAGAATGGAAAGGTTGTCCGAACCGTCGGTTGAACTCACAGGAGTGACATCATGCATCAGGCCTTGCACATTGCCGTTCTCGCCTTACTGATCAACTCCGTCGGCTTCGCCGCCGACACCCTCAGCCTCACCAAGCGCTCGCGCGTCGAAACCGCCGAGAAGAAGGGCGAGTACAGCGTCGTCACCGCCAGGGAAGAATGGAACCCCAAGGAAACCGTCATCATTGTCTGCGACGTGTGGGACGCACACCACTGCCTCAACGCGGTTCGCCGCGAAGAAGAGATGGTGCCGCGGATGAATGAACTCATCGAGAAGTGCCGGGCAATGGGCGTGCTGATCGTTCACGCGCCTTCCGGCTGCATGGCACCGTACAAAGATCACCCCGGCCGCAAGCTGGCGATGAGCGCGCCCAAAGCCGCGAACCTGCCCAAGGACATCGCCACCTGGTGCCACAAGATTCCCGCCGAGGAAAAAGGCAAATATCCCATCGACCAGACCGACGGCGGCGAGGACGACGATCCGAAGGAACACGAAGAGTGGCACGCCAAACTCAAGGCGATGGGCCGCAATCCCAAGGCTCCGTGGCTGAAGCAGCACGACGGCATCCGCATCGACGACAAGGTGGACGCCATCAGCGACAGCGGCGTCGAGATCTGGAACCTGCTCGAAGCGCGCGGCATCAAGAACGTCGCCCTCGTCGGCGTTCACACCAACATGTGCGTGCTCGGCCGGCCCTTCGGCCTGCGCCGCATGGCGGAGAACAAGAAGAACGTCGTCCTCTTCCGCGACATGACCGACACCATGTACAACCCGCAGCGCTGGCCCAACGTCAGCCATTTCCAGGGCACGCGACTCATCATCGAGCACATCGAAAAATACGTCTGCCCCACCGTCACCAGCGATCAGGTGCTCGGCGGCAAGCCGTTCCGATTCAAGGGCGATGAGACGAAGGATTAAGGAGCCGTGCAACATTAACTCCGCAGATTCGAATCGCTTCGCTCCCAGCCGGACGACTTGGAAAGTCGTCCCACATGCGATGTTAATCCTGCACGGCTCCTAAGCGAGCCGGGGTCTGTGGTCGCCGGCGCTTCCCCTTCGCTCATGGCTCGTTCCAGACGCTTCGCGGCCATCATCCGTTTCACGGCCGGCCCGCGAATTGCCGATGGTGATAACGACCGCATCGCCGTCACCACGCATGTCCTCCGCCACTCCCATGCCGCCTCCCACGCCGGCCTCGCCGCCACCTAATTACGCCGGCGAGTTCGGCTCGCATCGCTGGCGCATCCGCAAGCGATTCTGGCGCGATCTGGCTGCGCTTGCGCCGCGCGCCACGGGCGTCATGCTCGACATCGGCTGCGGCGCGAAGCCGTTCGAACCGCTCTTTGCGCCGCACGTGCAGCAGCACATCGGCGTCGATCTGCCCGCCACGCTCGACTATCGCGGCAGTCGCGCGCAGGTCAACGGCTCCGCCACGCGCCTGCCTTTCGCCGACGCATCCTTCGACACTGTGCTCTGCACGCAGATGCTCGACGATGTGCCGCAGCCCGGCGAAATCTTCAGCGAGGCCGCTCGCGTGCTGCGCCCCGGCGGCGTGCTCATCCTGACCGTGGGCCTGATGTATCCCGTGCACGATCCGCCCCATGATTTCTACCGCTTCACCCGCTACGGCCTCGAATACCAGGCGAAACGAGCAGGCCTCACCCCCGAGCATTTTCAGGCCTCCGGCGGCGCGTGGCTGGCGGCGGGCACCCTCGTCGTCCAGCGCATCTGGGCTCTCCACGACAGAATTCCACTGCTGCGAAAGCTGCGATTCATCCCCGCCATCGGCGGCGCGATCGTCGGCCTCTTTTTCGACCTCATGGATCGCATCGACCCGAGCTGGGCCGGCGCGCCGAATGTCATGATCGTGGCGAGGAAGTCACCGTAGGGTGGGCCGAGTCTTCGAGGCCCACCGTTTTTCACTCGACCGGGTAACCCGCCGAGGCTCAGAGTGAGCCGACGTGGACGGACACCCAACCGGGTGGAGCGGTCGGGGCAAATCATGCGCGGGCTGGTGGGCCTCGCTGACTCGGCACCACCCTACGCCGAGACTCACCACCCGACAATTTCCCGATTGAACTCCGCCTTCACATCGCGGCCATCCGAGGGCATTCGCAAGAGATGCACGTCGCGTTGAAAATTGATGCCGCCGTTGGAACTCACCAGGTCCACATTCAGATGCAGCGCGGCATGCACCACGGTCATGTCCCAGTCCATCGGCCGACCGAAGGGAATCGCGAAAATCGGGCGATACGCCTTGATGTCGCGCAGGGCTTCGATGTTCTTCTCCAGGTTTTCCATCTGCCACTGCGGCGGCATCAGGGCGAAGCGCTGATGCTCGTGGCCGTGCAGGCCGACGGTGAACTGCTTCTCGTCGAGCATCGCGAGATAGTCGCGATCCACCAGGAGCGGCTTGCTGTCATCCACGAGCGGCGAGAGCGCCTCCACTTCGCGACGGACCTGCTCGTAGAGTACAGGGTCATCCGTGCGCCGCAGTTTGCCCGCCCTTTCCTTGAGCGGCGGCGTGAGCTTCGCCTTCACCGCCGCATCCGGCGCGTTCGCCAGGTAGTTCAACACGGGGAACCAGTAGTAGCCCTTGCCCTGTCCGTGCGCGCTGTTGACGAAGAAGGTGCCGGGCAGGCCGCGCTTGCTGAGCGCGGGCACGATGTGATCGCGCACGGTGATGTCGCCGTCGTCGAAGGTAATGGCGGCGAACATGCCGGCAAGGTCATTACGCTTCCACTTCGCGATGCCCTCGTGCAGCGGCAGCACCTTGAAGTAATCCTTGATGAAGTCGAGTTGCTGCTCGAAATGATCGAGCCGCGTCCACGTGGCTTCGTGCTGGAAGCGCGGATCGAATGTCGGCGACACCTGGTGGAACGTGAACACGGCCAGCGCCCGGCCGCGCTTGCGCTTCCACATGGCCGCGGAAAGAAAACGGATCCAGCGTTCGATCATCGCCGGCCTTTCGCCTTGCGGCTGCGCAGCCCCGGCGGAAAGAGGTCGGACACCTTGATCGAGAAGTCAGGAAATGCCAGCGGCGCGACGGAGCCCCGGCTGAGTTTGCGGATCGAGCGATATTCCTTGCCGTCCGGTTCGCGGCAGATGTGAACGCATCGAAAGTTCAGATCGATGATCCAATATTCCGCGATGCCGGCCTCGGCGTACTTCGGACGCTTGATCTTGGTGTCTTTCAGCAGGGAAGAATCAGCGACCTCAATCATCAATAAGACATCTGCGGGCTGTGGGTGCGTTTCGCTGTAGAAATCTTTTCTTCGGCGAAGCATAGCGAGGTCAGGCTGTGGCTCGTTGTAATTGTTGAGTCGCACCGGATTCTGAGGCGAGATCATCGCGCGATTCACAAGCGGTGCAAAAGTCTCCATCAAGTAGCTGACTGTTCCGCTGTGTTCAGATCCTGGAGGCGCCATGTAAACAACCTTTCCGTCAATCAGTTCCGTTTTCTGCTCTGGCGGAATGATACCCACCTCGCCCATGCGGTAATAGTCCTGCACGGTGAAACGGTGTTCGCCCGGGATGGAAAGTGTTGCTCGGCTCATGTCCGAATTATACCCCATTGAAACTCGATTCAATTTCCCGGCCAGCCCGGAAACACGAATCTGCCGTCGCGCGAAATCACTTCGCCATCCACGGTGATCGTGCCGCCGCGGCGCAGGTCGCAGACCATGTCCCAGTGCAGGCCGGACTCGTTGCTGTTGCCGGACTCCGGATAGCCCGCGCCGACCGCGGCGTGGAAGGTGCCGCCGATCTTTTCGTCGAAGAGCGTGTTCTTCGAATACTCGGTGATGTTGTAGTTGGTGCCGATGGCGATTTCGCCGAGGTTGCGGGCGCCCGCGTCCATGTCGAGCATTTCGATCAGGAAATCCTCGTTCTTCGACGCCTTTGCCTTGACCACCCGGCCCTTCTCGAAGGTGAGTTCGATGTCATGCACCTCGCGCCCGTTGTGAACCGCGGGGAAGGAGTACCGCGCCACGCCGTTGACCCCGCCGTCAGCGGCCTTGAGATTCGGCCCGGTGAACACTTCGCCGTCGGGAAAGTTCTCGTGGCCCGCGCAGTTGATCCAGCGCATGCCTTCCACATTCACATGCAGGTCGGTGCCCGCGGCGGTCTGGAAGCGCAGCCTCTTCTTGCCGGTGAGATAGTCCACGACCTTCTGCTGCTGCTCTTCGATGCGTCGCCACTCGGCGACGGGATCCTGCTTGTCGAGGTGGCCGGCGCGGAAGACGAAATCCTCGTACTGCTTGAGGCTCATCTCGGCGTCCTGGGCGCTGGCGAGCGTGGGATACAGCGTACCGCACCAGGTCAGTCGCTTGGGATCGGTCTTGTCTTTGGCGGCGCGCTCCATGAAGACCTTGAAAATCGGCTTGCGCGCCGCCGACGCGATGCCTTGCTTCTTCGGATCGACGCGCGACAGGCTCTTGGTGTTGGTCTCCGCCCAGAGGGAAATGGAGACATCGATGGTCTCGATCTCGTGCTGGGCCACGGGATTGACGTACTTGAGCTGCGTCTCGTTGGCGTGCTCGTAGAAAATCTCGGCGAGCGAATCAGGCGTGCAGTTCAGATACGGAAAGCCACCCGCTTTGATGACCGCTTCGTAGAGTGCTTCGAGCAGGGGCAGGCCGATGGGATCGCCGCGCAGTCGGACGAGCTGGCCGGGCTTGACGCCGGTGGAATAGTTGACGATGACCTTGGCGAGTTTGTCGAGACGTTGATCGCGCATGAATCGCTCCAGTGTTCGGAAAGGCGAATAGTAGCGGAGCAGCTGAAGGAACGGGACCGAAGTGAGTTCCCGATTTAGCCGGCGGGCTTGCCCGCCGAGACACCCTCGGCGAGCAAGCCCGCCGGCTAAATGGGGGACCGCCAATTCGCGAAGTTATTTCGGGCCCGTTCCTAAAGGCCGTCAGCCTTCAGCGATCAGGCGCCAAGTCCGCTCAATGGATGCGTTACTGAAAAACGATGGTCATCGTGAATGCTTCACTTGTGACCCATAACCGCCGGCGGCTCGTTCAGAGTTCGCCGAGTGCGGAACGCTCTCCCCTGGTCTGACGACCGATCGCTGATGGCTGTCCGCTGAAGGCTTCCCCTGTCCGATAAGAACTTTTCCCCCAATATTGAGAACAAATGGCGCCAATTCCTGCAGTTTCATTTCCGTGTTAGGTAATCCGTGATAAGCTTCAGATACGACAGGGTTGGGAGCGGCAGGTGCGGGTTCACGCCGCACCGCCTTACGCATGGTGGGACCAAATCCAAACAATCATCGACGTGGGAGCGGCGCGCGCTCCGCGCAGGATGCGATGCATCTGCTGTTTCCGTTGGAGCACGACGCTTCTCCGCGCTTGCCGGCCGTGCCCGACCACGGAGAGGCCGGCGCTAGGCCATCGGGCGATCGCGCCGACCTGTCCAACTCGACGTCGGCGAGTACGGACGCGGCTCTCGATGCCGTGCGGATGCATCGGCTGCGACTGGTGGGGCATGTCGAGGAGTCGCGCCGCATGGCCGACACCGATCGCACCATCCCACCACATTCACTGACGAATCCAGCGGATGGTTCGCGATTCACCGGCGACACCAGGTCTTTCACGGCGGGCCCTCCGCGATCACTCGCTGTGACACCGTCCACAGCCGTCAACATTCGTCGGCTCTCCGCCGGGCGCATTCCACCGGAGCGCCTCAGCGCCAGTCCCACGGCGCTATCGACGACCGCTTCCACCGCCGACGCGGGCCCCGCCATGGGTAAGCCGATACGCGAAGCCACCGATCCTCGCTGGGTGCTCGCGGTGCGAACCGCCGAATCGCTCGAAGGCACCGTGCTCCGTCCGGAGAAGCGGGAGCGTCTGGTGCACCTTGGAAAAATCCTGGGCCTGTCGCCGTTCGATGCGAATCTGGTCATCGCGATCGTGCAGGACCAGGCTCGCCGCGGTTTCGCGCCGTCGCATTGTCCCACCGCCGGCGAGCCGCAGCTTCGCCTCGTGCCGCTGCCGCACCGTGAACTGTCCGAGGCGGATGCAAGGAGCCGGCGCATCCTGATCATCAGCGCGATCATCGCGGTGCTGGTCGGATTCGAGCTGGTCATCCTGAAGTGGATTTTCTCGTAGGCGCCGTTTCGCACTTCGTCAGATTCTGACGAACACACGCTGCCGGTACATCCAGAACAGCATGAGCCAGTAGATCGCCAGGATGAATCCGCCGCGTGTGGTCTGCTCGTACATCTCGCCGAAGCACTTGAATACGTCCGCGCCCAGGTGCGTCTTGAACGCGCCGGCAATGAAGTCGTCAAGCGTGTGCGCCAGCACGTACGCCATGATCGAGTTCATGCCGAGCACGAGCAGCGGAAGCACAATGCCGCGGCCGATGCGGGTGGGCTTGAAGTCAAGCGCAAGGTAGAACGCTGCGAGGATCACGAAGCACCATCCGCCGGAGTAAAGCGTCCACGCAGGCGTCCAGATGCGCTTGACGATGGGGCACACGCCGAAGTGTTGCAGTGACCAGCCTGCGATGAGGCACACGCCGCCTGTCATCAGCAGTATGATGCTCGCTCGAAGGTGCGACAGCGGGGGCGCGGGCTTGCGGTGAACCGGTCGCGTGGCGGAGGGCGAATACTGCTGATGCGAAGGCGCGTAGGCCGGCGGCAGGCCGCGCGATGCGGGGGCGATGGTTGGATCGACGGGTGACGCAGGACGGTCGACTCCATCGGCGGGCGTCGCTCTCGACTGCGTGCGGCGCAGCCATTGGCCGGCGATCAGGCCCAGCGCCATCGTTGCCAGCGTGGGGATGAAGTTCAGCGTGCCGTAACCGCCGCGGTTGAAGGTGAACTCTTTCTCGCGCGGGAACAGATTCAGAAACCACTGATCGAACGCGCTGCCGAGATTGCTGTTCTTGTTCCAGTGCGCCATGAATCCCTGAAAGTGGTGCGGCCAGTCCGCGGGCACGCCCATGGACTTGTAGTCGAATCCCTCCGCCGGCGCCGGATGCAGCGCCCACGCTGTCCAGTAGCCGGCAAGGATCACTACAACCGCAGCCCAAGTCCAGCGCGACGAGAGCAGCCCCAGCGTGAACAGGAAGAGATACCCCAGGCCGATCTGGGAGAGCGTGTCGGTGAAGATCCAGTTGGTCTGCTTCTGCCCGATGGAGCGGAGGAAGATGCCGAGCCAGACGAGCAGCGCCGCCCGCCACGCGGCATGCAGGGCCATCCGCAGGATCGAATCGCCACGCGCCCGCCGCGACGCCACCGAAAACGCCATCGCCGCGCCGACGAGGAACGAGAATGCAGGCTGAATCAGGTCGTGCAACGAGCAGCCGGCCCATTCGACGTGATCCGTGTGAAGCTTCACCGTTCGCCACGCGTCCGCCTGCCACGCCGACAGCGGCGCCTCATCGTTCTTCAGCAGTCTGTCCGCCAGTTGCGGCAAGTGAAGCACTTCCGCCAGCATCAGCAACATGACCATTCCGCGAAAAGCATCGATCGACGTGAGGCGAACCGGCGGCGTCAAGGCGGGTGCGTCAGCCATGCGTCACAGTGTAATTGATCCATGTCGCGCTTCATCGTTTAGGAATGGGATCGAAATAACCTCCCGAATTCAGGTGCCAGAATTTTCATTAGGAAAGCAGGAAAAGAGGAAATGAGGGTCCTTCCGACTTCTCTGTGGGCAATTTTAGTGTAAATGGGTGCGCAAGGAGCG
>CAYRPN010000067.1:0-29648 GCA_964426135.1 uncultured Phycisphaeraceae bacterium
GGGAAATCCCGTAACGTTCCGCCGACTTGACAAAGGCTTGTTCATAGATGGCACCGGATGCTTCAACCACTTGTGCAGGAACGCGTATGTGCCGACGCCATTGATCGAGTGCGGCCCGACGAACCACTCGATCGCGCAGCGGTCGCCGATTTTCAGTTGCGCCTGATACAGATGCTGCACCTTGGCGTACTCGTAGGCCACGTTCTCATCGATGCCCACGCCGTCGAAGTGTCCTCGCTCGACCATGAACGGCCGCGGCGCGATCAGGGCCGCCATCTCCGCGTAGTTGAAAGTGGAGCCCAAATCCCACTCGAAGATTTCATACTCGCCGGTCCAGACGTAGCTGTAGCCGCCGCGCGTCGAGGCGTTCTTGTCGACCCATTCGTTGAAGTCCGCCGAGCAGATCGAGAGGCAGTAATTCTTCACCAGCGGCGGAACGCGCATGGCGGTTTTGCCGCCGTAGCTGAGGCCGTAGAACCCGATGCGCTCGCCATCGACCTGCGGCAGCGTCTTGAGCCAGTCGGTGATTTGCTGATGCTGCGGCACGATGATGGAGAACAGCGTCTTTCCCAGCGGGTTGGCCTTGCGCTGCAGCGTGCGGAAGCGGTCTGTGAAGATGTAGAGATTCTGCGGGGCGAAGGTGACGAACCCGCGCTCGGCCAGGGCGGTGGCGAAGGCTTTGTAGTACTGGAAATCCTTCTCGCCGATGACGGACTGCGGGCGACCTTCCAGTCCGTGCTGGCAGACGACGACGGGGCGCTTCTCGCCGTCCTTGATGTTCTTGGGCAGCACGAGGATGCCATACGCGATCACGTCTTGCCACACATCGAGCACGACCTCGTACTGCGTCCACTTGTCGCTCTCGGCGATCTTGCGGGTGCGCGCATTGGCCGGCAGCAGCGCGTCATCGAACGCGCCGATCACGTCGTTCTTGAAGATCGTGCGGTACTCCTCGACAGCCTTTTCGTACTCGGCGACGTTGGCTTTGGCGGCGACGTCGGTGAGCTTCTTCATGAAGTTCTTGCGGACGAACGTGGACTCGCGGAGGAGGAGCTGGTTGTGGAGGTCGATTTCGTTGACCTGGCGGAGGTGGCGTTTCCCGATGCTCAGCGCACCGCCCGCGTCGCCGACCATGAGGGAACCCGGTGCCGATTTGAGCGCCGGCGCCTGGGGTACTTCCAGCCCGAGTTTTCGCAGCACGTGCTTCACAATTTCGCCGTCACAGTACAACCTCAGTTCGTCCGACGCGGCAGCGACGTCAAACCACTCGGTATCCAGGCCGCGCATGAGGCCGATCATGCGTTGAAAGTCCTCGCCCTTGGGGCGCTCGAGACGATAGGGAGCGCCACGGCCGCCCGCGCCATTGGATAGCGGGCCCTGTCGAACTTCGAGCAGGAACTGCCGCGGCGCGATCATGCTCGCCAGTTCCGCGTCGCCGAACTGATCGAGAAGCGTGAACACATTGCGATCGATCGGCTCCTGCCAGATGTTCTGCCGCGAGTCGAAGTAGCCGCTGACGCAGACGGCGTCGATGCGCGTGTCCAGCGCCCCGGCGTAGAGCGCGAGCATGCCGCCTTCGCCGTAGCCGATGACGCCGATGCGATTTCGGATTTCGGATTTCGGAATTCGGATTTGCGGATCGGCGCCTTTCCCTTCGTCCCTTTGTCCCTTCGTCCCTCCGTCCCTTTCCGCGACAAACCAATCCACGCACGCCAGCACCTTCTGCACTTCGTATCCGATCAGATGCCGGCCCAACTCGAACGCGCTGCGATACAGGTACTCGCGGTTGGTGAGCTTGGGCATTTTCTCCTGCCGGTTGATGAGCATCGGCACGATCACGCGACAGCCGGACTCGGCGAGCCTGCGAGCGAATTGCGACTCGGCGGGCACGCCCTCGGCCAGCCCGCAAATCTGCTCGGGCGTCTGCTCGCAATCGGGAATGGCGGTCACATCCGCAACGGGCTTCTTGCCGCCGCTGGGGATCAGCAGCAGGCCTTCGCCGTGAATGGTTGTCTGCGTGCGATTCGGATCGGGGTCTTCCAGCACGGGCCAGCGCACCGCGTAGATTTCGTAGCCCTCGCCCTTGCCGACCAGCGCGCCGGCCTTCGTCGTGCCCACAAGCTCCGGCCCGTCGAACTTCACCCGCGCATCACGCACGCCCAGGATGTGCGCCAACCGCTTCCTGTTCGGCTCGATCGACTTGTCGTAATTCTCCGGCGACGAAAAATCGCGTTTCCAGTGCCGCTCGCGCAGCTTGATCGATTCCTCCAGCTTCCGCAGCAGGAACTTGTCCACGCCATCGACGAGCGTGGACGCGATGTCGCCTTCCATCGTCAACTGCTTCGTGCCCGGCAGCGGGTCAGGCTTGACGGGCGCGGCGGGGGCGACGGGGGCGACGGGGGCGGGCTTCGGCGCGTCCTTCGCCTGTGCGTGAACCAGGCTAGAAGCCGAAGCGAGTGCAACGACGGTGGCGAAAGAAAGGAACCCTGCGCGCATGATTGAACCTCCTGAAATGGCGACAGAGTTGCATGGTAGCAACGGAGGCGCGAAAGCCGTAGAGTCGCCTTGTCTGAGCCGCGAAGCGTCAGCGAGCGGAGGCGGCCAGTTCAGAATCATCGAGCATTTGTGCAACTGACCGCCCTTGGCAAGGGCGCGTCGGCGCATTGTTCAGAGCCGGAGTCTGTGACTCCGGTCGGTTTGAACCGGCTCAATGCCGATTCAAACCGCATTTGCGCCTTGCATTCCCGGTTGACCGTACGTCCACTGCATCGGATTTCGCCTCGCCGGATTCGATCCGGCTCGGCGAACCGGAGTCACAGACTCCGGCTCTGACAAGACATGTACGCTTCAGCCGGATGAACCCAATTCAGTGCGATCCAGAGCATCCGCTCGCTGACGCTTCGCGGCTCGGACGGATGCTGCACAGAGCCTCCGGGCAAACGCCAAATTCGCCACGGCGACTCCATCGCGTGAATCGCCCGGCGTCGGCTGGCTACAATGCTCGCGTCGTTCGGCACTTTCCCGTTCGCACGCATGCCCAGGAGTGGATCGCACTTGGAACTGACCATCAGCCTGCCCGAAGGTGACGAGCGCATCGCGCTGGTTGGCGCTGCCGAGCGCAATCTCAAGATCATTCGTGAGACGCTGGGGGTGGCGATCGCTGCGCGGCAGGGGAACTTGAAGATCAGCGGCGAGAGCGACGCGGTCGGCCGGGCCGCCAGCGTGCTTGAAGCCTTGGGCGAAGCGGCGCGGCGCGGCGAAGGCATGGAGCGGCAGCAACTGCTCGATCTGATCGCGGATGTGAATCATCGCCGGGCCGCGGTGGGACAGGTGTTCAGCCTGCCTGCGCAGCGCGGTCCCGGTGGCTTCGGCGGCGGGGTTTCCGGTGGCTCGAAACAGGTGCGGCACGAGCCGCACGAATCTTCGCGACACACCAGCCACGGCCCGCGCGGCGCGGCTCAGCACAGCCCCGGCGACGCGATCGCGCACGACCGGCGACCGGGCGACGTCGGCGGCCACGCCGCGCGACCGATCGCCAACCTGTCGCACGAAGCGGGCCTGGACGTGTACGCCCGCGGCCGGCGCATCGCAGCCGTCACCGAGGGCCAGCGCCTTTATCTCGACGCGATTCACCAGCACGATCTGACTTTCTGCTGCGGTCCTGCCGGCACGGGCAAGACCTATCTCGCCGTCGCCAGCGCCGCGTCCATGCTCAAACGCGGCGTGGTGCGCAAACTCGTCCTCTGCCGGCCTGCTGTGGAAGCTGGCGAACGCCTCGGCTTCCTCCCCGGCGATTTGCAGGCGAAGGTGAATCCGTACCTGCGCCCGCTGCTCGACAGCCTGCACGACATGATGGATTACGAGCAGATTCAGCGCTTCATGGCGTGCGATCTGATCGAGGTGATCCCGCTTGCTTTCATGCGCGGACGCACGCTCAACGACGCCTGCATCATCCTCGACGAAGCGCAGAACACGACCAAGGCGCAGATGATGATGTTCCTCACGCGCCTGGGCCACGGCAGCAAGATGATCGTCACCGGCGACACGACGCAGATCGACCTGCCCGAGCCGCGCGACTGCGGCCTGATCGACGCGGTGCGCAGGCTGCGGCGGGTGCGCGGGGCGGCGATGGTCACCCTCGATCAGGCGGACATCGTGCGCCACAACCTGGTGCAGCGGATCGTGGAAGCGTATGACGGGAAATCGAAGGACCATCGCGAGCCGAGCGAGCCGACGACGTAGGGTGGGTTGAGTCTGCGAAACCCACCACGGGTGACCTTGGACATCCATGGCATCGATTCGCCGCAGATGGTGGGTTTCGCCGAGCCTCAACCCACCCTACCTGAGGTGGACGCCATACCACCGTTTCTGGGCACGCCCCAAAGTTCAGTCTTCGCACTCTCCCCTTTACACACGGCGGACTTGCTGCGATAATCCCGCCAACCCGAGGGACGGGACCGCGGCTGAGGCGTCAAGGATGGCATCGCGAGATCACTCCATTCGTTCGTTCGCCTGTCATGACCCGAATCGCGGGGGAGCCTCCGCACAATCGTAACCCGATCCGGCGCGTGCCGGGATCGACGGCTGGAAGCCGTGCAGCCAGACGTTGAACCGCGTTCAGCGAAGCTGCGGGTGGATGGATTCACGCGAAGGCCCGTCAAGAGCCTTCGACAACGAGACAGGGGCTGGGCACTTGTTCGACAAACTTCTCAACTGGTTCAGCAACTGGTTCAGCGTCGACATGGGCATCGACCTGGGCACCTGCAACACCCTCGTCTGCGTGCGCGGCCAGGGCATCGTTCTCAACGAGCCCAGCGTCGTCGCCGTGCAGAAAGGCACCAACAAGGTGCTGCAACTGAAAGAGGGCTTCGCCGTCGGCTGGGTCGCCAAGGAAATGCTCGGCAAGACGCCGGGATCCATCAGCGCCATCCGCCCGATGAAGGACGGCGTCATCAGCGACTTCGAAATCACCGAGGCGATGCTCAGCTATTTCATCCACAAGGTGAACGGCAAAGGCCCGTTCATGCGCCCGCGCGTGGTCATCGCCGTGCCCAGCGGCATCACCGCGGTGGAGAAACGCGCGGTGATCGACAGCGCGGAGCGTGCCGGCGCCCGGCGCGTTTATCTCGTCGAAGAACCCATGGCCGCGGGAATCGGCGCCAAGCTGCCCGTGGTCGAGGCGACGGCGAGCATGATCGTGGACATCGGCGGCGGCACGACGGAAGTGGCGATCATTTCGCTCGCCGACATCGCTCAGTGCGAATCGATCCGCGTGGCGGGCGACGACCTCGATGAGGCGATCATCAATCACATGAAGAAGGCGTACAACCTGATGATCGGCGAGCAGACCGCCGAGCGGATCAAAATCGAGATCGGCTCAGCCGTGCCCATCGCCGACGGCGAAAAAACCATGGAAGTGCGCGGCCGGGACATGATCAGCGGCCTGCCGCGAAAGACCGTGGTGACCAGCGAGGAAATCCGCGAGTGCCTGCAGGAGCCGTTGAACCAGGTCGTGGAAGCCGTGACCCGCACCCTGGAAAAAGCCGACCCCGAACTGGCGGCGGACCTGGTGGACAACGGCATCTGCCTCGCCGGCGGCGGGGCGCTCTTGCGCGGCATCAGCACCATGATCGCCAACAGCACCGGCCTGTCCGTGCGCATCGCCGACGATCCGCTCACCTGTGTCGCACGAGGCACCGCGATCTATCTCGAACATCTCGAAGAGTGGAAGCACACGATGGAAAGCGACCTGGATGCGCAGTAACGCGGCGCGGCAAAAACAGAGCGTGTGTCGGCAACGATCCTCGTTTAGCACCCGCCCGAAGGGCGGGAGTACACGCAAAAAGGGTTCATCGTGTCGGCGACGGCATTGATCCGGCAATCCGTTCAGCCTAAAGTGTCGCTGTAGAGCCATTGTAGATACATTGCAATGTTTCCAAGGCGGACGCCATGAACACAAGAATTCAAAAATGGGGCAACAGTCTCGCCATCCGGCTCTCCAAGGCTGTGATCGAGGAATCTGGATTGAACGCAGGCGCAGAAGTCACGGTGACCGCCAATGGCACAGGCATTCTGATCAAACCGAGCCGCCAGAAACGGCGGCGCGTTCCGATCAAGGAACTCGTCCGCGGCATGAAACCGGGGCAATACCGCTACCGACACTTCGATGATGGGCCGGTCGGCAAGGAGGTCATCTGACGTGCGATACCTTCCGCAGCGCGGGCATTGGATCTGGATGGATTTCACGCCGCACGCAGGCCACGAGTCGGCGGGCCGGCGGCCGGCGCTTGTCCTGTCGAGCGGCGAGTTCAACAAGATCACCGGCATGTGTCTTGCTTGTCCGGCAACTTCCACCCGCCGTCCTTACCGATTTCAGATTCCGATTCCTGACGGCGAGCCAGTGGATGGCGTCGTCATGCCCGAACAGATCAGGAGCGTCGATTTCGTGGCGCGGCGAGTGCAGTTCATCGCGGTTGCGTCCCCGGACCTGGTCGAGCAAGTCACTACCATCGTTGAATCGTTGATTGACCCGGAATAGGCCCGAGGCACCGCGATTAATCTCGAGGCCTGCGCAATTCCTCGCGCTCACCCGCCGGCCGCTTGTACTCATCATCGAGTTCGAACAGCATCGGGCGATTCGGATCGCGCTTGGTGTTGGTCGTGGTCGGACGCTCTTTCGGATTGGGATTCGTTTGCGCGACGGGCATGCCGCGGGTCAGGTAGGTATTCACCGGCCCACCCAGACGATCGAGTTCCGTCGTCGCGGCGCTGGCGAGGATGGCGCCTTTGCGGGCGGCCAGCGCGTCCTTTTCCATCGCTTCCTTGTAGCGATTGAAGTACAGCGTGGCGCGCGACAACACGACGCGCTTGCCCAGGGCCGTCGTGGCGGACGGAAGCAGCGAGCGGTACCACTCGCCAGCCGCGAGGGCTTCGGCCGCGTCCAGATCGGCGAGTTTGCGGATCGCCAGCCGGATTTTTTCCTTCAGCGCGTCGTCGGTGATGCTGCCAAAGTGCGGCAACAGCTTTTGCGGCTCGTCCGTCTCCACGACGTGCAGCAGCACCCAGTCTTTCAGGGCCGCCTGATCGTCGTGTTTTGCTTCCAGTTGCTTGCGGAGGTTTTCCCGGCGATCGGTGATTCGTTGAAAATCCGTGATGACATCGGCCTTGCGCTGGATGTCGTCCGTCCACCCGCTCTTGATGGTGCGGGCCACCGCCAGCGCCTGCCGCAACGTGGCGGCGGCCTCGCGGTACTGGCTGATGTCCACCTGCGCCGAGGCGAGCTTGCGGTAGTCACCGATCAGCGATTCGCCGATCCCGGAGCGCTGATCGACGGCGGCGGCGACATACATGCGCCGCCGAGCCTGGGAAAGGCGATCGAGCGCGTCGATGCGTTTGTCGGGCACCTGGGCGGCGAGCAGTTCCATGGCTTCGATCGCGGTGGGAGAGCTTTTCGGATCGGTGCCGCAAAGGCGATGAGCCGCGTCGCACAGCAGCGTCACGCTGTGCGGCGAGTTGGTCATGCCGCGGGCGGCGGCAACGAGTTCCTGCGCTAGCTTCAGGTCATCCGCTTTGTCGCGCGTGGCCTGGACCTGGGCGATGCGCGGTGCCAAAGAAGCATCGAAATCCTGCTGCGCTTTTTTGGCGTCTTCCTCCGCCAGCCCGGGCGCGGCAAAGCCCGCGGCGAGAACCAACATGGCGCAATGGACGAACCTGGGCATAACCAACCCCTTGGCGGAACCGCTTTGTACGCGCTGGAATCACGAGGCGGGAACGACGAGCGTCAGGCCTCATCGTCAGAATTCGACAGGCATTATATGGGCATCGACCGCGTGGGCAACGATCGCAGAAGCTCGCGCGGATGGAATCGGCGCGCGCTCCCGTTTAGCGACGGGGCTTGCCCCGCTCCTTAGACCAGGTGTTCGTCGCCTGAACGGGGCAAGCCCCGTCGCTAAACGAGGGACTTCGTTCGGCGCACCGATTCGTCGACATCCGCAACGCTCCGCTCGCCCGCCTTTCCCGCATCTGCTATCCTGCCGCCCTCGATTTTCGTATCTCACACCACCCCACCAAAACAAGGCGGAGCAACCATGAGCGATATCCTTCACATTCAGGGCCGACAGATTCTCGACAGCCGCGGCAACCCGACGGTTGAGGTCGAGGTGTATCTCGAAGACGGCACGGTGGCGCGGGCCGCGGTGCCCAGCGGCGCTTCCACCGGCGAAAACGAAGCGTGCGAGCTGCGCGACGGCGACAAGAAAAAATGGATGGGCAAGGGCGTCGCCAAGGCGGTGGCGAATGTCGAGACGATCGCCGAGGCGATCTGCGGTTACGACGTGCGCAACCAGGAAGGCATCGACGCCGCGATGATCGCCCTCGACGGCACGGCCAACAAGAGCAAGCTCGGCGCCAACGCGATCCTCGGCGTGTCCATGGCCGTCGCCCGTGCGGCGGCGGAATCCGTGGGCCTGCCGCTGTTCCGCTATCTCGGCGGCGTCAGCGCGAAGGTCATGCCCGTGCCGATGATGAACATCCTCAACGGCGGCAAGCACGCGGACAACACCGTGGACTTCCAGGAATTCATGATCCAGCCCTGGGGCTTCGACGACTTCAGCGAAGCGGTCCGCGCCGGCGTGGAGATTTATCACCACCTCAAGAAAGTCCTGCACGACGATCACCTCTCCACCGCGGTCGGCGACGAAGGCGGCTTTGCCCCCAACCTCAAGAGCAACGAGGAAGCCCTGCAGATCATCGAAAAAGCGGTGAAAAAGTCCGGCTACAAGTGGGGCGAGCAGATTTTCGTCGCCCTCGACCCGGCCACCAGCGAACTGTGGAACGAAGCCAAGGAACACCACAAGAAGCAGGGCTACTGCTTCTTCAAGAGCAACCCGAAGAAGGTCGTTTCCAGCGAGGAGATGATCGACCTGTGGGCGGGCTGGTGCAAAAACTATCCGATCCGCTCGCTGGAAGACGGCTTGGCGGAGAACGACTGGGCCGGCTGGAAGAAGCTCACCGACAAACTCGGCGGCAAGGTGCAACTCGTGGGCGACGACCTCTTCGTGACGAATCCCAAGTTCCTCAAGAAAGGCATCGACACCGGCACGGCCAACTCGATCCTGGTCAAGGTGAACCAGATCGGCACGCTCAGCGAAACGATGGAAGCGGTGGGCCTGGCGATGCGCAACGGCTACAGCGCGGTGCTCAGCCACCGCAGCGGCGAAACGGAAGACAGCACGATTGCCGACATCGCGGTGGCGACCAACTGCGGCCAGATCAAGACCGGGGCCCCCTGCCGCAGCGACCGCAACGCGAAGTACAACCAGTTGCTGCGCATCGCCGACGACCTGCGCGACAGCGCGGTGTACGGCGGCAAGTTCTGGAACAAGAAGTAAGCGGCGCGGGGGGATGACGCAGGCTTGGATTTTGACAAGCCCGCTGGAAGGCGCGGTTGGCAGCGCGTTTCAGCGGGCTTTTTCGTGGCGGGATCGAGGATTCCCGGTCTGGGCGGTGGCGACTGGTTGTGGAAAACTACGAAAACGGGCGCGGATCGCGTCTTGCCGCTTGACACCCCCATTCAGGCCTGCTACCTTGATTTTGACTCGATAGTCTCTCCCCCCGCCTCGGTTCTGAACAACGTTCATCATTATTGGGAAGCAAGGCAGTCGGCACGCAACTATTCGCCAGCACTTATTCCTTCCGTGGTTCGTCATTCTTGACGCCACACTGCCGCTCCCGATGGTGATGAAATGAGGCGTTCCCCGCGATGGCAAAGGGTCGAACGTTTCGACCTTTTCCAGGTGTGAGAGCGGAGTCGGTGGATCTCACGGGTTTCGGCTTTCTCCATACTGTCAACCGGTGTCTCCCCAGCGTACCCGCTGGCATCGGTGCCGCCCCCGCGTTTTCGCCGCTTCGCGATCGCCCGCTTGTCTCTGTTCTCATTTTTTTCCCCTTTTTCAGGAGCGTCCCATGAACCGCAATCGCAAAGGTTTCACCCTCATCGAGCTGCTGGTGGTCGTGTCGATCATCGCGCTGCTCATCGGCATTCTGCTGCCCGCCCTCGGCGCTGCCCGCCGCACGGCCCGCCGCATGCAGAACGGCACCCAGGTCCGCGGCATCCAGCAAGGCATGGTCACTTTCGCCAGCGGCAACGGCAGCTTCTACCCCGGTCGCGACAGCTCGGGCACGAACAAGGCCGCCATCACCAAGAGCACGACCCAGTACGGCGCAGCCGCCCCCGGCGCCACCACGCAGGCGATCACCTACGCCATCATGCTCACCAACGGCTTCTTCACGCCTGACTACGCGATCAGCCCCAGCGAAACCGATGGCAGCAAGGTTGCCGCCGCCGGCGTGAGCGCCAGCGTCGACATCACCAACACCAACTACTCCTACTCCCTGCTCCAGTGGTACGACGCCGCGGCCGACCTGGGCCGCCGCGCGGAATGGCGCGAGACCAACAACAGCCAGTGCCCCATCGTCACCGACCGCTCCAAGGCGATCGACTCCACCCTGGCCACCGTGTCCATCCACACCAGCGCCACCGGCACCGACTCGGCGAACTGGGAAGGCAACATCGCCTGGAACGACAACCACGTCACCTTCGAGACCAACGGCAAGCCCGACGGCGGCAAGATCAAGGTCGGCACCTCCACCGGCATGATGGGCGTTGCTGATGACATCTTCGTGACCGGCACCTCCGGCACGCTCGATGCCCTCTCGAACGTCGTGATGCACTACAAGTAATTCAAACTCGGAACAATCTGACACTCAAAGCCGCTCCCCGAAACGGGAGCGGCTTTTTTTTCAGCCCGTTGTTTTCGCCCATCGGCGCAACAGACCCAACCTGGCGCACCGGGTATTTCTCGTTCCGCCGGACGCGCGGCGATCGCTGCTGAAGCGGGCAGGCTCCGTCCCGAAGGAACGGGCCCGAAAAAACTTCGCGAATTGGCGATCCCCCATTTAGCCGGCGGGCTTGCCCGCCGGCTAAATCGGGAACCTATTTCGGTCCCGTTCCTAAACGAAAGAGATTCGGAACGTCGAGTTCGTTTCGCCCTGTCCTTGTGCCTGTCCTTGTGCCTCTACTTTCGCCGCTCCTTCTTGCCCCGCTTTGCGGTGCAGACTTCGCACTGGTGAACGCTTCGGTACAATCGCCGCTAACACTGGCGAGGGTCGCGTCAATCGTTGTAGAGCGAATCCCAGTCACGCCGAATCCCACGCTGACGTGGAAGGACATTGATGTCTGCAAGTTCGCGCTCCAACGATTCACCCATCGCCCCCAGCGCCCCCAGTGCCCCCGGTGCCCCCGGTGCCCCCGGTGCCCCTGGCGCCACCGATGCCCTTGCCCACTGCGCCGTTGGACTCTTCGGGGGGTTGGGGCTCGAGGCTCGGCGCATGCCTCGGAACGGACATCAGGTGACGCTCGTTCCGAGGATTCCGCGGACGACAGCGCCGGCCACGCTGAAGGATTCTCAGGTCCATCCCACGCGGCGTCACGTGCTGCAAGCCGTCGGAGCGGTGGCGGCAAGCGCGGCGCTTTCGTTTCCCAGGGTGCTGGCACAGGACAAAGCGGCGGCGAAGAACGCGATCGTCGGCGAAGGGGCGTTCAAGTACGAATGTCATCACGACTGGATCACCCCGCCGGCGAAACACAGCTTCGGCAATGCGTCGCACGGCGTGGCGATCGATGACGCTGGGCAGATTTACATCGCTCACATGGGCGGCCCAGGCTCCGTCTTCGTCTATGACGACCAAGGCAGGTTCATCCGCAGCCTGCTGCCGAAGTATCAGGGCGCCGGCCACGGCATCGAGATCCGCAAGGAAGGCGGCGAAGAGTTTCTGTATCTCTGCTACATCGCGCCCAAGCGATACGACCCCGCATTCGTGGTCAAGGCCACGCTTAAAGGCGACGTGGTCTGGGAGAAAGGATTCCCCAAGGAGTCACGCAAGTACGACGAAGCGAAACCCTTGTGGAGCCCCACCAATCTCAGCTTCACGCCCGACGGCGGATTTCACGTGGGCGACGGCTACGGCAGCCACCTCGTCCACATCTACGACAAGAATGCGGACTACGCCAGCACCTACGGCGCCCACGGCTTGCCCGCGGGCATGTTCTCCACGCCGCACGGGCAATGCCTGGACACCCGCGGCAGCGAACCGCTCGTGGTCATCGCCGACCGCGCCAACGCCCGCCTGCAATGCATGACGCTCACCGGCAAACATCACAGTTTCATTGGAGAGACGCTGGAGGACGGCCGAACGGTGTCGCCCGTGCTGTTCCCGGCGGATGTCGATATCCAGGGCGACCTCATGCTGGTGCCCGACCTGCACGCCCGGATTTCGCTGTTCGACAAGAACAACAAAGTCATCACCCACCTGGGCGACGATGCCCAGTGGCGGGCGGAGGCCTTGAAAGGCTTTAAGATGCGCAGCCAGCGCGAGAGGTGGGAGCCCGGCAAGTTTGTTCATCCGCACGACGCCAAGTTCCTCAAGAACGGCGACATCATCGTGGCGGAGTGGGTGAACACGGGACGCGTGACGCTGCTGAAGAAGCTATGAGCGATGAGCTGTGAACTGTGAGCCGTTAGCCGTTAGCCGTTAGCCCTGAGATTGGATTGAACGCTTGCGCCTTCGCATTGACCCCGACACCACACACCCTCGCGGAGACTTTCCATGAAACGCATCGCCGCCCTCGCCACCGCTGCCGCTTTCTTTGCCGGCGCCGGCTTCGTCCGTGCGCAAGACCACGTCATCCACACCTTCAAGAAATACACGCTCACCGAGAAGTTTCATTGCGAAGGCGCCTACGCCGGCGACTTCAACAAGGACGGCAAAGGCGACGTCGTCTCCGGTCCGTACTGGTACGCCGGCCCCGACTTCAAGGAGAAAACCGAGCTCTATCCCGTCAAGGATTTCGACGGCGCCAAGGGCTACTCCGACAACTTCCTCACCTACGTCTCCGACATCAACGGCGACGGCTGGGATGACGTGATCGTGATCGGCTTCCCCGGCGCGTTCACGCTCTGGTACGAGAACCCCAAGGTCAGCGAAGCAGGCAAGGCCGGCGCGAACACCAGCACGCACTGGAAAAAGCACACGATCCATCCCGTCACCGACAACGAGTCGCCGCGCTGGGGCGATCTGACCGGCGATGGCAAGCCCGAACTTGTCTTCCACACCGGCGGGTTCCTCGGATGGGCTGAACCGGACGGCGGCGACCCGACCAAGAACTGGAAATTCAACAAGGCCAGCAAGAAAGGCGGCTGGCAGCGGTTCACCCACGGCATCGGCTTCGGCGATGTCAACGGCGACGGCCGCAATGACATCCTCACTGCCCAGGGATGGTGGGAGCAGCCGGAGAAGCACGTCGAGGAAGGATGGATCGAGCACAAGGTCAACTTCGGTGCCGGCGGAGCCCAGATGTATGCCTACGACGTCGATGGCGACGGCGACAACGATGTCATCACCTCCATCCAGGCGCACGGATGGGGCATCTCATGGTTCGAGAACACCGGCAAGAACGACAAGGGCGAACCCGCCTTCAAGGAACGCCGGTTCATCGACAGCAAGCCCGAACACAACAAGTACGGCGTCAAGTTCAGCCAGCCCCACGCGATCGATCTCGTGGACATGGACGGCGACGGCGTCAAGGACATCATCACCGGCAAGCGCTGGTGGGCGCACGGCCCCGGCGGCGATGCTGAACCCATGGCCGACCCCGTGCTCTACTGGTTCAAAACCGTGCGCACCGGCAAGGCGGGCGAGGTCGATTTCGTCCCGCACCTGATCGACAAGGCGTCAGGCGTCGGCACGCAGGTGGCGGCGGTCGACGTCAACGGCGACAAACTGCCCGACGTGGTCGTGGGCAACAAGCGCGGCACGTTCGTGTTCATCCACGAGACGAAGAAAGTCTCGAAGGAAGAATGGGAAGCCGCCCAGCCGAAGCCGATCGCGCAGAAGTGAGCCGCTGGGGAGCGCACACGATGTCGATTGCATCTGGTGTGCCGCCGCGCCTACGATTGCATCGGAAAGCGAGTCTGACGATGGCCCCAGCCACTAAAGCCAGATTGATCACCGCGGATGAATTGTCCCGCATGCCCGACGCCGGGCGGTGCGAGTTGATTGACGGGGAGCTTCATTCGATGTCGCCAGCCGGGTACGAACACGGTGGACTTGCGGGCAACCTCCACGGGTTGCTCTGGCAGCATGTGCGCATCGGAAAACTGGGCAGGGTGTTTGCCGCGGAAACAGGATTCGTGATTCGCTCCGATCCGGACACCGTGCGTGCGGCTGACGTGGCATTTGTTGCTTCCAACCGGTTGCCGCCGGCGCAGCGCGGATTTTTTCCTGGGCCACCGGACTTGGCGGTGGAGGTGGTTTCGCCGTCGGATCGAGTCGCTGACGTTGAAGATAAAGTTCAGGACTGGCTCGATGCCGGCGCTCGGCTGGTCTGGGTCGTCTGGCCCGCGACGCGCACAGTCACCGTCTATCGCCCCGGCTCGCCGCCGCTGACGCTGCGCGACACGGACACCCTCGATGGCGGCGACGTCGTCCCGCAGTTTCTGTGCAAGGTCACGGAAGTGTTCGAGTAGCTTTAGCACCAGTCCCGGAGAGTGAAATCCATGCGGCATCCATTTCCAGGGCTGTTCGCCTTTCCGTTGTTGCTGATGTTCATCGCCGCCACTTCAACCCGCGCCGATGACGATATTTCACCCGACACCAGGAAGCAGATCGCTGCGCTCGAAGCACAGGTAAAAGCGCTGCAGGCGCAGGTCGCGCTGCTGAAGAAGGAACTGGAAGACGCCAAGGCGACGATCAAGTTTCTGACGGAATCGACCAAGCGCGCCGGCGAAGAACCGACCAGGGAACCGACCAAGGAACCGCCCCACGCGCGCGAGCCGGCAACCAAGTCGGACCGCCCGACGATCGCCGCGCCCGTCGAGCTTCTACGAAACATGCCCGCCGAACTGCGACCCAAGCCGACGGTGGGCTGGGATAAGTTCCTTTACCCCAAGGTCGAGGAGTGGGTCGCCGCGCAGAAGGTCGACGCCGTCTTCGATGCCCGATGTGAACTCGTCGCTGCCTCCGCCAGGCGGCTCAATGAAGCAGCGCAACGCCACTGGAAAACGAACAAGGAATGGCAAGTCACGTTCGCGTTTGAGCCGCGCGAAGCGGCGTTCGGCACGGTCACGCTAACGCAGTCGATCGCCGAATCCGGCTTTGCAAATAGCATTCGCCTGTTCTGCGACGAAACAGTCGCCCGCAAGGCCGAGAAACTCAAGAAAGGATCGCTGGTGCGCGTGCGAGGCCACGTGTTCCGCATGGAGTTGGATTACTCGCCGGCGATCTCGACGCGGGCAACACTGACCGCCAGCCTCCGCGACGCCACGCTCCCCGAACTGGAGCCCTAAGGAATGCGAGCGAAATAACTTCGCGAATTGGTGGTCCTCCATTTAGCCGGCGGGCTTGCCCGCCGAGGGCGTCTCGGCGGGCAAGCCCGCCGGCTAAATGGGGAACTTATTTCGGTCACGACCCTAACTCACTTCTTTTCGCTCTTCCCATCCTTCGCCTCTTCCGCCGGCAGCAGCCCCTCGCCCTTCTGCCACTCGTACCAGCCGCCCGCGAAACTGTACGTCTCCTTCAAACCCAGCGACAGCAGTTTCTTGGAAGCCACATCGGAATACTGGCCCTTGTAGCTTTCCGCGTAGACGATGATCTTGTGGGCCCGGGTCAGCCGCTCATCCGTGGCGCTCAGCTCGCTGTAGGGGATGTTCACCGCGCCGGGGATGTGGCCCTTGGCGAATTGCTGGGCGTTGCGCAGATCCACGAGCACGACCGGCCGCTTCTCCGTGCTGTCCGCCAGCATGTCCTTCACCTCGCGGTAGCCGATGTGTTGAAGATCCTTGTCGCTCGTCTTGGGGCCGGTGTCGCAACCGGCAAGCGAGACGAACGAAACGAACAGCACAAAGGCGGCGAGGTGTTGGCGCATGGTGTGGCTCCGTCAGGTTCAGCGGGAATGCCCGCGTGAAGGTTCAACCACCACAGCATAGCCGAATCGCCAGCGCCCGCCGGTCCGCTCAAGCCGTGATGCCTCGCTCAAACCGTGATGCCCCGCATCACGCCAGTCACACCACCACGACAGGCTTTTTCTTCCGCCATCGGCTCTCCAGCGCCGGCTCCTGCTCCTGCAGCACGAACGATGCAACGGGCGCGATGGCCGCGCCGAGTCCAACGGCCGAGGCATCGCGCGATTCGAGTGGAATCCGTATGAACCAGAACTTCTCTGCCGTTCCGCCGGGGCTCAGCGCTTCTTGTGCAGCGGCCAGTTGTCGTAGGGCGTGACGAAACTCCAGGTTTGCACGGGCAGTCCCTCTTTCGTGGGATTGCGTTCGATGTAGGTGATGCGGGGCCAGACCTCGGCGGGGGTGTAGAGCAGCACGTTGTAGGGGCGGGCGGAGATCACGGGGTGGGAGGGGGCGATTTCGTTGGGAAAGCAGAGGCGCAAGCGTTGACGGATTCCCTCCGCGAAGTGGTTCCACATGACCTGGGCTTTGTCGCGGTGGGTGCGGATGACGAGGTGGGCGTGGTTGCCGCAGATGGCGCAGGCGTAGCAGGTGTAGTTGCGGTCGCTGATGACGGCAGCGCTCGCGGCGGCAACCTGGGCGCGCTTGGCGTCGTCGAGCCAGAAGACGGGGAAGTTGAGCAGATCCTGGTGCTGGGCGTGGAAGGCTTTGAGTTCGGCTTTGGTGGGTTGGTGTCCGTCGGGCTTGCGGCCGAAGTGGATGGGGCCCAGTGGGGCGAATTTGAGGTCCTTGAAATCGACGGATTCGCTGCCGCGAGGATCGTTGACCGCCCAATGTCCGTAGAGGGTGAGGATAAGGTGGGCGGCGATGACGGTGCGCGGAGGTTGCATGCGGAACTCCCGGTGGAGGGAGGATGCGGAGGATGCAGAGGATGCAGAGGCGCAAGCGTTGCTGCGGGCGCTGGTGTTGCTGCGGGCGCTGGCGGATCACGCTTGCGCCTCTGCATTCAGGATACCGCAAGTTCCCGCCATTGGCGCACGCAAATCAGTCGATGCAAAATCGGCGACCGGGTAGCCGGAGGAGGTTGCCCTCCCCCAGCCCCCCACACCACCGTACGTACGGTTCCGCATACGGCGGTTCGTCAGCAGCGCGCAAGCCGCTGATGCTCATCCAGCAGGCTCGGCAGGCCCCCACTCGTTCCATGAGCATCCACGTCTCGTCCTCGGCATGACCGGTCTGTGCCGCGCACGCTTGACGCGCCAAGCCCGCGCTCTCGACGGTGCCGCCGTCGGCTCCGCGGGGTGGCCCGGGCATCTGAGCCCTTTTGTCTGCGTCTGATTCGTGCACCAACTGCCGCATGTACGCACGGTCGATCCGGATGACAGCGGGCCATTAGCCGCCGGCTCCGCCGGGGGTGGGGCGATGGTGGCGGGCGATTTGCGGTCGATGATCATCGAAGCGCGGATGCTGCCGTGCGGTTCTTGCGCGATTGATCTCTATCGCGCTCCTCCCCCGGCGGAGCCGGGGGCTAACGGCGCAACGCAGCGGCTTATCCGAAACTCAGGTTGACAGTTTCGATCAGACGACGCCTCGCGGCGACGCCCTTGCTGTTCGGCCAGGAGTTCCTGTCATCGAGGCTTCCAAGGGACTTGCACCCTCAAGTCAGCGTGCCATGCCCGGCACAACAAAGAGAAACCCCGGTCGAACCGGGGTTTTCGTCACAGCCGCGCATACCCTGCCCAGGTGCGCGACCATAGGAGGTGCAGGTTTCAAGCCGAGTCTTCGCGGCACGGCTCCTCTGAGCCGCGCACGAAGGAAGCGGGTTCGGCGGTTCGTCTGAGCCGCGCACGAAGGAAGCGGGTCATGTGGGACGACTTTCCAAGTCGTCCGCACTGCTTGCCCCACGCCCGTTCACGCGTCTCCGCCAGCCCCATCAGTTCGGACGACTTGGAAAGTCGTCCCACATCGTGTGCCGCGCGTTCCTTCGTGCGTGGCGCGTGGCACACGCTTGCGATCAGTTCATGCGTTCCCGCGCGGCTTCCTCAATCTCAAACTGCTGCCGGCTGCGGTGGAGCAGTTCATCGATCGAGATGCCCTTGCGCTTGCAGATGTGCATGACATCGGCGGCGACATCGGTCATCACGTCCTCGATCGGATCGCCGTCGCGAGCCTCGGCCAGCCAGCCGTAGTGACGCGAACGGATCACCTGTTCCACTTTGCGGGTCCAGTTGTTGCGGGTGTTGTGGTGCATGGGGAAGTCCTCTGTGTCTTGAATCCTGAGTTCTGAGTTCTGAGTGTTGAGTCCTGAGTTCTGCGTTATGAGTTCTGGATGTTGAGTCCTGAGTTCTGAGTCCACAGTTGTCCGGCCCTCACCCCAACCCTCTCCCGGAGGGAGAGGGGGCCGGAGTGGCTTCTGTCTCCTGTCTCCTCTCTCCTGTCTCCTGTCTCCTCTCTCCTCTCTCCTGTCTCCTCTCTCCTGTCCCCTGTCCTCTGTCTCCTGTACTCACGGCCATCTCGCGCCATCTGCGATCCATTGCCGGACGATGCCGATTTCCTCAGCCGAGAGCGGGCCGCCTTTGGGCGGCATCATTTCGTCGCTGTATTTGCCCTTGCCTTCGATCACCTTCACCAGCAGGCTCTCGTCCGGCTTGCCCGCGACGATCGGTGATTCCTCGGATTCGCCGGCGGTGAAAGCGAGTTCTTTCGTGTCCAGGCGGTAACCGCCTTTCTTCTTGTTCTCGTCGTGGCACTTGGTGCAGTGCTGAGCGAAGATCGGCATCACCTGTTTGTGAAAATCGACGGACGCGCTCGAACCCGGCGTGGGGATCGTCGCTGCGACAGCTTTGGCGGGGTCGACCTCGGGTTTTGTCGGCTCAGTTGTCGACGGCTTTTCAGGTTGAGTCGCTGAAGCGGGCACAACGGGGTCGGACGTGGGCTTGCTCTCGACGGCGGCTTCGTTGCGGTCGGCGATTTTTTCAATCTTCGCCAAAGGCTTCTCAGCAGGCGGATTCAGTTCGGTCTTCAACTGCTCCAGTGCGTCGGCGTAGTAGTCGACGCCGTGCGTCAGCTTGCCGCCATAGGAACCGACCAGCCCGACGAGGGCCGCGCACGCCGCGATGCCCAGCCGGCTCATCCATCGCAGACCGGCGGGCGCGACGCCGGCGGCATCCATGCGGCGACGCGCGATCGTGGCGATCACAGCGGTGACCACCGCGCCAATGGCGACCGCCACACCCATCCAGCGGTGCCAGGCGAGGACGTCTTTGAGTGAACCATTGAAATCGCCGCCGGCATCGGCATTGGCCCAGCCGAGGACGGCGGCGACCACGGCCCCGATCGCTCCGATAACGAGGCAGGCGTAGCCCGCATCGCCGGGCACCTTCGCTTTGCGAAACACCCGCACGCCCTCGATCAGGGCCGCCACGACCAGTAGCGCGATGGGGAAGTGCGCCACCGCCGGGTGAAACACGCCGGAGAAACGCCAATACGGGCCGGCCTCGGCTGCCATGAGCAATGTGGGCGACAAGACCACTGCAGATCCGCAGAGGACGAGGATGATCCGGTTTTTTCGTACTCGCTCGTTCATGTTCACTTCTCGCAGGGGGCAGGGAAGAAAGCCGCGAGGGCAGATTAAAAATACTAACTAACCTTTTGATCTACTAGCAGCGTATCGGCTGAATCGGGCGCTGTCAACGAAAATCGAACGCCTGAATAAGCGGGCGTTTTTCGCTCTTTAAAGGGCTGTCCTCATTGAATTAACGGCGATTCCGACTGATCTTGCGGCGGGCAGAGTCAGGACCGAATCTGGCATCGGGGCGAACCTGAGGATGCATGCGCGGATGCCCTTCACCGGTTGTGCGCGGCCCATCCCGGTCGCTTCCCCAGGCGGACCCGGGGGCGAATGGGTGGCAATCAACTGGAAGGCTAAACTCTGCGTCATGACCTGGCGCGCCCGCCGACTGCAGCCTGAAGTAATGGACCAACCGGGCCTCGATCCGGCGGCGCACCGCCACGCACTGGCGGGCCTGGCCCGGCTCAATCGCTTGTCGCGCAGCAGCGCCCTGCTCTGGTCGCACGTTGCCGAGGAAGCGCGAACGCTCCGCCGGCCGCTGCGCGTGCTGGACCTGGCCAGCGGCGGCGGCGATGTGGCGATCGCCCTGGCGCGCCGCGCCGCTCGCGCGAAGATCGATCTGGAGATTCACGGCCACGACATGAGCGAACTGGCCATCGATCTCGCCACCCAGCAGGCTCAGCGCGAAGGCTTCGATCGACTCTGTTTCACCGTGCGCGATGTCCTACGCCAGCCCGCGCCGCAGCGATACGACGTGGTCATGTCGTCGCTCTTCCTGCATCACCTGACCGAAGGCGACGCGCTGCTCCTGCTGCAACGCATGGCGGAAGCGACCGCCTCGCTGGTGCTGCTGAACGATCTGAGGCGGACCCGCTTCGGCAAACCGCTGATCTGGCTGGCGTCACGATTGGTGACACGGTCGAAAGTGGTGCACGTGGATGGCCCGCTCTCGGCGCAGGCGGCGTTCACCGTGGGCGAACTGGCGGCGATGGCGCGGCAGGCGGGCCTGGCCGACTGTACGATCACCGCTCACTTTCCGCAGCGAATGTTGCTGCGATGGAAACGGACTCCTGCCCCCTCTCCCTCCGGGAGAGGGCTGGGGTGAGGGCCGATCGACCTTGTGTTGACGTGCGCGCGAAAATACGAAAGCAAGGAGTGGCGTTCTGAATTTCTTAGGAAAGCAGGAAAAGAGGAAAGGAGGAAAAGACCCTGAGAATCGAGCTTTCAGCCAGTAAGCCCGCCGTGACACCAACCGCCACAGCACATGTGAATCCAACGATCGACCTCGCCGATGCCGCTTCGCGGCAATGGGACGCGATTGTGATCGGCGCCGGTCCCGCCGGCGCGATGGCGGCGCATCAGTTGGCGAAGCGCGGTCGACAGACGCTCTTGATCGAGAGAAAGACCTTTCCTCGCTACAAGGTTTGCGGCGGCTGCCTGAACCGCCGGGCGATGAATGCGCTGGACGAAGCCGGGCTGGGCGGGGTGCTTCGCGAATGCCCCGCGGCGCCGCTGGAGCGCATCGTGCTGGCGCAAGGCCGGGGCCGGGCAAAGGTCGCATTGACCGGCGGCGTGGCGGTGGCGCGGGACGCGTTCGACGCCGCGATGGTCCGCGCGGCGGTCAATGCCGGCGCGCACTTTTTGCCGGGCGTTTCAGCGCGAGTCAAAGCGGTGGATGAGCAAGCGAGCAATGCGCCATCTTCCTCGCATCGCATCGTCGAACTACGCGGGGGCAGCGGCGCCTTGGCACACGAACTTTCCGCCGCGGTCGTTGTGCTTGCCTGCGGACTGGGCGGCGGCCGCGCCGGCGATGAAGGCACGGCAGGCGAGACCGTCGCCGCTGGCGGACGCATCGGCGTGGGAGCGATTGTCGATGGAGCGCCCAATGAGTTCGCCGCCGGCGCGATCTGGATGGCGATCGGCAGGCACGGCTATGTCGGCGCTGCCCGGCTGGCGGACGGCAGGCTGAATGTCGCCGCCGCGATCGATCCGCGCTGGATGAACTCACAAGGTGGCGCGGCTGGTGCGATCTCGGCCTTGCTCCAACACTCGCACCTTCCCGTCCCGGCGAACCTCGGACAGATCGATTGGCAGGGCACGCCGCTGCTCACGCGGCAGGCGTCGCAGGTCGCCGGCTGGCGGGTGCTGCTAGCCGGCGATGCGGCTGGATACGTCGAGCCGTTCACCGGTGAAGGCATGGCGTGGGCCTTGAGCGCCGCGAGCGCGGCGGCGGCGATTGCCGATGCGGGCATCGACGCGTGGTCGAGCGAGTTGGAGACACGATGGCAGAAGACGCATCGCACGCTGGTCACCGACCAGCAACGACATTGTCGCCGGCTGGCGGCGTGGCTGCGCTGGCCCGTGGCGGTGAGGCTGGGCATCGCAGCGGTGGCGGCGGTGCCGGCGATCGGGCGAGCGGTGGAGCGGAGATTGGCCCTGGCTTGATACGGATTCCGCTTGAATCGCGAGCTTCTGGTGCCATGGGTAAGCGAAGGCTCGGTGCAGCTTACCCGTGTCCGTTGGCCTGCTTGTCATTCGCACGGGTAAGCTCTGCGGACTCCGCTTACCCGTGGCACGCGCGGAGCGAGCTTCGCCCTCACTTCTCACACACTCTCTCTGACGCATCCGCTCGCTGACGCTTCGCGGCTCCGACCAGGCGAGGCGGACCGCGAGGCTTCGCCCGGTGGATCGTCGGCTTCTTCACACTCCCACGACGGACGACAGGCTCGTGATGCCCAATGGTTCACAAGAGAAAAACGGCTCGGCGCAGGCGACGCCGATGCGACTGCCCATGTAGCCGTTGAACTGGCGCACCCATTCCACCACGCGGCGATTCTGCGGCGGCGTGATGAACTGCGACTCGTAGGCGAGGATCGCCTTCTCCTTCGTTTCCATCTGCTCGGTGATGTCGATGCAGAAACTCGGCTGGGCGACGTGCCTCAGGTGCGTCGCGTAGTAGTAGAAAAGCCAGCGCGGGTAGATGGGCTCGCCGGGGATGTCGGTCTTGGTCAGCTTGGCGTCGAAGCGAGCGTCCTCGACGATGCGCGTGACAGCCACGTGATCGGGGTGGGCATCTTCGAAATAGGGGCAGAACACGATCGACGCCTGGTGTTCACGGATGACGGCTGCGACGGCGTGCCGCGCGGCCAGCGTGTGCTGCACCTGGCGGTTGGGCAGGCCGATCTGGCGGCGCTTGACGCCGAGGATCGCGGCAGCGGCGGCGGATTCTTTCTCGCGCTGTTGCGGCGAGCCGTGCGGCGTGGGCTCGCCGTTGGTCATGTCGAGCAAGAGCACGTGATGGCCCTGCTGCACCAGTCGGGCGATGGTGCCGCCCATGCCCAGTTCCTGATCATCCGGGTGCGGCCCCACAACGAGAATATTGGCCATGGCGTGACTCCTGCGCACACTGTAGCCGGGGCGCTCGCCCACGCGAATGCGCAGGCGATCCGGCCCTGGTCGGTTCAGGCCGTCATCTGCTCGTAGATCGCCGCGTAGCGGTCGTGCATCTGCTTTTGGGTGAACGTCGCCAGCAGTCGCTCGCGTCCGGCGCTGCCCATGCGCTGTCGCATCTCCGCGTCATTCACGAGCGCCGCGATGTTGCGGCCCAGGGCGTCGGCGTCGCCGCGCGGAGAAAGCAGCCCCGACACGCCATGCGAAACGACCTCGCTGTTCCCGCCCACGTCGGTGGCCACGATCGGCAACGACGCTCCCATGGCCTCCAGCAGCGTCACGGAAATCCCTTCGCTTAAACTGCTGAGCATGAAAATGTCGGCTGCCTGGATGAGTCGCGCCACGTCGCTACGCACGCCGAGAAATCTGACGTGCGGTGCAAGGTTCAACTCCTGCACCAGCGATTCACACCGGCCTTTCAGATCGCCATCGCCGACCAGCACCAGGACCGGCGGCGTGCAGGGCGATTGATCTTGCGGAGAGGCGTTCCACATTCGCATCGCCGCGGCGAAACCTCGGATGGCGGTTTCGTGGTCCTTGACGGGATGGAAGCGGGCGACCTGAAACACGGCGACCTGTTGTTCCGCCAGACCGAGTTCCTGTCGTACCTTCGCGCGCAACGATGAGGACGACGTATCCAACGGTCCGGCGCTCGGGTCGGTGAAGAGGGTGGGGTCGATGCCGTTGTAGACGACCTCGATGCGGTGCTCGCGCAGGCCTTCCTTCTCCACCAGCGCCTTTTTTACGAATCGGCCAACGGCGGTGGCGCGGTCACCTCGGCGGAGCAGGAACTGGTTGGCGAATACGCGCTTGGACTTGCGGATGTCAGGGTAGTGCCGGCCATGCTCCGTGAAGAGCACCGGAGGCCTTCCGCGCAGCAGGCCGAAGAATCCGCGGGAGATCGAGGCGTAAAAAAACGGCGTGTACTGGTGCGCGTGCAGCAGTTGGACGCGCTGAGCGCGGACGACATCGCGGATGCGCCGCGGCACCGCCAGATCCACGCCCGGCTTTCGCTTCAGGTCGACGACCTGGAACCCCTCCGATGCGAGTTGCATGCCCAGAGGTCCGATTTCATCCAGGCAAAGAAACACGAAATGAAAGCGATCTTTCAGTTGTCGCGCCAGGGCGGCAGCAAGCACCTCGGCTCCCGCGAGGTAAAGCCGGTGCAGCACGTGGGCGATGGAGGGGCGGTCAGACATGACGAACGCGACATGACATCGGCAATCGCGGTCTCGATGGTTCAAGCGGGCCGGAGATTGCCGAAGTCGGGTCGTATGGAGGTATTGGGCTGTTGCTCTTCTTCTTCATCCGATTTCGCATTGGGCAACGGAACCTGGAGCAACTCCGGCAGTTCGTGCGTCGCCAGGATCGGGCCGGCGGAAGCAACGCGATTGACATGGGCAATGGTGGCCAGCCCCAAGAGGGCGATCATGTAAGCGACCTCGACGTTTTCCATGCCGATGAACTGCGAGCAGACGAGGAATCCACCTAGGGAGGTGCAGGTTGCCAGTCCGAAGTACCGGGGCCAGACGAGCGTCCTGGAGACTTTTCCCGATGACATCCGGAACGCGAACCAGAAGGTGGAAAAGTAAAAGACGGCTAGCCCGATCATGCCGCCGATTCCGTAGTCGGCCCCGGTCTGCAGGAAAAGATTGTGCACGGCTTTGCCGGCGGTCAGACCGTATTGCGGGGCGTGAATGCCGAAGTTGCGGGGGCCGACGCCCATGGGGTTTTCGCGGATGCAAGCGAGGGCGGCGCCCCACGTCTTGAATCGGCTGTCGGCGGAGGCATCGCGTTCTTCCGCGAAGATCGACCTGAACCGCTCGCGCACGCCCTCCCCCGCCAGTTGAAGGGTGATGAACACGAAAACGAGGGCACAGAAGAGCGTCAGCAGTTTTCGCGGCAGATGCATCATCGCGAAGTAGAAGATCGCGATGCCCACCATGATCAATCCCAACTGCGAGCCACGCGAGTAGCTGAACAGGATGACGTGGACTTCGCACGCCACGGCAAAAAAGCACAGGAGGCGAACCCACCAGCGACCATCGTGCATGCCGAGGAAGAAACTGAGCGGCACGGCCATGACCATGATCATGCCCACGCCGTTGTTGTCGATGGTGGCGAAACCGTTGTTGTGAAGGTACATCGGGTTGATCTGATACCACTCGTTGAGCGTGTATCCGAGGTAACCCAGTGACGCGACCATGACCCAGCCGAAGATGTAGATCGATCGTTCGTCGCGGATCAAAGTGAGCGTGGCGAACCCCATGATCAGGATTTTACTAAGCATTTCCAGTTGATTGATCGCCATGTCGGCCGAAATGGCATAGAGTTGCCACGAGATGATGCCGCAGATGAAGTAAGTGACCAGTCCGAACATTGCAAGCCTGGTGCCGCGCAGGCCGCTCCAGTTGCCTAGTCCGTTAAACAACCACCCAGCGAGAGTGGAGATGCCGACGAAGAAGCTGAATCGGGGGGCATCGTAGGGATTGAAAGCCCAGAACCAGAGGAAGATGGGGCGCAGGATCGCCAAGGTGTAATAGACCATCAGCCCGTAGGCTGGGTTCAGCCAGCCCAGCGCGAAGCCGGACGCGGACAGGATGTAGGTGAAATAAAAGCCAATCATGGCCTGATCGCATCCCTCGCAGCAGTCAGTGCGGGCCGATAACGCGGCGCCGCTGATGACGCTTTACAAACTGTCGACCAATTCCACGGTGCGCTGAACCACGCGCGGCCAATTCTGCGCCTCGGCGCGCGACCGTCCCGCCTGTCCCATACGCTGTCGCAGCGACTCGTCCTTCAACAGGCGATCGAGCGCCGCAGTCACCGCCGATTGCTGCGTGCCGTCCACCACGAAGCCTGTGTCGCCGTCGGTCACGGCCTCCGCCTGGCCTCCGCTGCTGCCGGCGAGGCAGGGTTTGCCGCACGCGCCGGCTTCGAGAAACACCATGCCGAAGCCCTCCACATCGCTGCCCACCTGGATCGCCGGCATCGCGAACACGTCGCAGGCGCCGTACAGCGCCAGCTTGGTCGCGCCGTCCACTTCGCCGGGGAACTGCACGCGGTCGCCCAGTCCCAACTCACCGGCCAGCTTCAGCAGCGATTCCTTCATCTGGCCGCCGCCGGCGATCACGTACAGCAGGCTGGGGTGCTTGGCGCTTAATTCTTTCACCGCACGCATGACGGCCGCCTGATTCTTGCGGGCATCCATCCGCGCCAGCGTCAGAACGATCTGTCGATCCTGCCAGCCGCGCTCCACACGCAGGCGGGCGCCGGCCTCGGCGGCGCCGTCGAAGGCGGGCACATCCACGCCGGGATGAATCACTACTACTTTCGCCGGGTCGACGTGGTTCGTCAGAAGCCGGCAGGTGTTCTGGCTGTTGGCGATCATCCGATCGCACGCCGCATGGGCGCGATGCATGAGGAACTTCAGTTGCCGGCTGGTGCAGCACGCGGTGACTTCTTCGCCATGGGCATAGCTGATGATTTTCAGCCGTTTGCCGTAGCGCCAGCGCAGCGGGATCAGGCTTGCCGCCTCAGGCACCGCGTGGATGCAGTGGACGCGCACCGTGGCATGAGGATGGTCTCGCAGTCGCTGCGACACCGCCCGCATCATCCGCCAGTATCGCCGCCATTTCCAAGGCCGATCCAGACCCCAGTCGCGCAGAAAAATATCGCGGCGATCCATGACGAGATTCGGATGGGTGACGTGATCGGCCGGCTTGTCCGAGCCGTGCCCGTTTGGAAGTGGAGTGCGAGGCGCGGGTCGCTCCGCTTTGTTCGGGAACTCAGCGGTGCCCAGCGCGACGTTGTAGTAATCGTGGGTCACCACGTGTACGGGCTGCGGCCAGCGGGAGTACACATTGAACATCCACGCAATCGACCCGCCGTGCTGAGGCAGGAATTTCTGGGCGAGCAGGATGTCGATCACGGGGGTTTGCATGGTGGATGAAGAAGCTATCAGCTTTCAGACTTCAGCTTTCAGCCTTCAGCTTTCAGCCTTCAGCTTCGGGCGTCTGTCATGCGGCAGGTCAATCGGATCGTTTCCTGCTGCAAGCTGAAGGCTGATCGCTGAAAGCTTCTCCTGCTGCACCTACGCCAACAACTGGTCGTAGATCGCCATCAGTCGTCGCTGATAAACCATCGGCGAATAGTGCTCGATGGTTCGCTGCCGTGCGGCTGTGCCGAACCGACGCAACGTCGCGCGATCCGGCAGCGCCGCAAGCTGCGCGGCCCAGGCGTCCGCCGTCGGCTCCACCAGCAAGCCTGTCTCGCCGGACACGATGGATTCCGCCAGTCCGCCCACGTTGCAGGCGATGGCGGGCACATTCAGCCGGGCGGCTTCGAGTGGAACGAGGCCCAAGGGTTCCACGCGCGACGGGCAGACCATCGCATCGACGCGGCGGTGCAGTTCGCTCACGTCCTTCAGGAAACCGAACCATTCGATACGATCCGCCACGCCGCCTTGTTCCGCGAGTGCTTTCAGTTGGGCGAGGTATTGGCCGCCGGTCTGCGTGTCTTCGCCCGCCACGAGAAGCATGGGGCGCTTGTCCGCGGGCAGCTTCCCCATCGCGGCGATGACGAGATCCAGCCCTTTGGATTCGATGAGTTGGCCGGTGTAGCCGAGGGTGATCGCGGGCGACCCTTTCGACGCAACGGGTTCCTGGCGAGGCAGTTCTTGACTCGCGCTGGGGGCTACAGGCGAAGGCGCCGAGATTGTTTCGCTGGTCGTCGCCGGCCAGTCCACGCAATCGGGCAGCACCTCCAGGCGGGACGCGCTCAGCGACGTGCTCGCCGCATCACCCAGTTGATCTTTCATCCACCGGCTGATGCAGAGCAAAGACTCCGCTCCGCGGCGAGCCCACCACGCGGCCGCCTTCGCCTCGATCACCCAGCGCACGTGGATCACGCGCGGGACGTGCAGTTGATCGCCCACGACGCTCATCGCCTGACAACTGGGCACGTCGTTGGCATGGAGAATCGCAGGCTGAAACGCGCGAATGAGTTTCGCCAGCCGACGACAACACCGCCACCACGGCAGCAGCGTCTTCATGCTCCGCTGCGGCAGCGGCAGCATCGTCACCGGCACATCGATGGCCCGCGCCAGCGAAACCAGGTCCGATTCGCAGCCCAGCGCCAGATGAGGTTGAACGCGCGAACGATCCAGATGACGCAGCATGGACATCAACGCCCGCTCGGCGCCGCTGACAAACGGCGCGCGGGCGATGTACAGCACGCGAAGAGGAGGCGACGACGTCGGCATGACAGGTTCCACGCAGGCGGGCATTCTCACGGAAACGAACCTGTTCGCAACCGACATCCGGGCGTCAAGTCATCACAGCTCGTTGGGACCTACGAACGCGTCGGCATCTTCGTTCTGCGGAGTCGGCGCGCTGGCGGCGTCGGGTGCCGCCATTTGAAGCGGGTCGACGCCCAACAGGCAAAGCACCGCCGGTTCGAGGCAGAACTGTCCGCCGATCAGGTTCACGCCAGGCGCGATCGCTCGGCAATGGCAGACGCGCACCACCTGCTGTCCGAAGTGGTAGCCCTTCATGGTGAAGACGACGCGATACAGGGAGCCGACCTTCAGCGTGGTCTCGCAGACGAAACCCAGGCCGCCCAGGCTGACATCGCGCAGTTGGATGCGGATGGAGGGCACATACGTCACCGTGTCGTCAAGCTGCTGAAGCAGGGCGTCGGCCCGGATGGAGTGACGGGCATAGCGGCGCTGCATCTGCGCCGCGGCTGCGCCCGGCGCGCATTCCACGTCATTCAGCGCTCGAAGAACCGCATGGGGATCGCGAGGACTTAAAGTCGTCGACATAAGACTGCTCCAACCCCCCAACATGAACCCCATCTCGCTATCGACCTACAGGATAATCAGGTTGAGTCCTATGCGAGATTGGCTCCCATTCGAGATTAGGAATGGGGCCGAAATAACTTCGCGAATTGGCGGTCCCCCATTTAGCCGGCGGGCTTGCCCGCCGAGACGCCCTCGGCGGGCAAGCCCGCCGGCTAAATGGGGAACTTATTTCGGTCTCGTTCCTTAGCTCCAATTCGAGTCAGACCCCTTGGAGCGGAATCGGCAACTCCCACGCGATCACGGAGCATGGCCAATAAAAAAAACCCTCCCGGCTGGCAGGAGGGTTCTCGAGGATGATGGAGAGATCGCAGGTCGAATCAGGGGATCGGATACTTGCTCATGTGCAGCGGCTGGTCGAGCAGGAAAAAGGAGTAGAAGTCATCGCCTGCCTGACGCAGATTCGTGTTCACTGTCCGCATCAGATCGTTCTGACGCTGTTCGGGAGTCACGCCGATGCCTTCCATTTCTGGCGTCGGGCGTGATCGCACGGTATTGGCAGTGATTTCGCCGCCGCCGTCGCTTTGGCAACCGCCAAGCGTCAGGCTCATCGCCAAGGCGAACAAAGCTGCAACACGAACGAGCAGGGACTTCGTCATGGAGAAACCTCGAGGAAGTTTAAAGACCACCAACTACGCACACCATTGTGCCTAAGAGACTTGCGCGTGTCAAACACAAACAACACGACAAGCGACATGGGTCTGCCAAAATTTCCGGGGACGGCGGATCGGCCCCCTCGCCCCCGGCTCTG
>CAYRPN010000068.1:0-29620 GCA_964426135.1 uncultured Phycisphaeraceae bacterium
GATCACGGTGACGCGCGGTAAACTGTTGCATCGACGGCCTCCTCTTCGGGTGACGTGTGGAAACATCACCTGACGAAGAAGGCCGTCGTTTCATTCGGTTGCGGCGCAGCCGCGCTGGGGGGGGGGGAGAGGGGGCTGGAGTGCCGCCCCCGGAAATATGGGCAGACCCCGTGACACTTTATGCGGGCCCAATTCCCCTCCCTCCCAGGGCTGATCTTTCCTCACCTCTTTGCGACGCCCCGACGCAGGTGTCGGTGCGTCGCAAAGATGTGGGGAAAGATCAGCCGGTTCCCGGCATGACGATGGTTCACGGGCAATACCGAAACACGTTGTTCGCCTCGGGCAATTGCGGCGACAGTTCATCGCTGATCGCGGTCAACCGGTCGAGGATCGCATCGTCCATCGGCCCGGTCATGGCGCCGGCCAGTTCGTTGAGCTGCACGCTGCCGCGGGCGCCGGCGACAATGGCGCGCACCGCCGCGTTGCGCGCCAGCCAGCGCAGCGCCAGATGCGTGAGCGGGCGCTTCGCCTCGGTGGCCAGCGCTTTCATTTTCTCCACCGCCGCATGCACCATCGGCCAGACCGCCGGCGGCCCCGCCTCGAACCACACCGTCTTGCCGCGAATGTCGTCCTTTGCGAAGTTCGTGTCCAGCGGGAACTGCCCGGCGAGAATGCCCATCGCCAGGGGACCGCAGGCGATGAACGCGATCTGGTGCTGCGTACAGAACGGCAACAGCTCGCGCTCCGCCTGCCGCCAGAGCAGGTTGTAAGTCGATTGCACGACATCGAGAGGGCAGACTTCCATCGCCTGTTCGATGTGGGCGACCGAACATTGACTCAGGCCCAGCCCGCGCACGAGGCCTTCATCCCGCAGCAGGCAAAGCTCGGTGAAGATCGGGCGGAGATCCAAGGCGTGGGTGGATGAGAGGGTGAGCGGGTGAGGGGGTGAGGGGGTGAGGGGGTGAACGGTTGGAGGCGTGCGGCCTGGGATCGCGGGCGGAAAATCGACGTAGAGCAGATCGATCGCTTCGACGCCTAGGCGTGCGAGGCTGGCCTCGACGTGCTGACGCACGTTGCCTGCGGTCAGGTCGCCGGCGAGGAGCTTGGTGGCGATGAGCAGGTGCTCCCGGCGGTGTTCATCGCGTTTGAGACACTCGCCGATGAGCTGCTCGCTGACGCCGGCGCCGAACCAGGCGGCGGTGTCGATGTGATTGATCTGCCGACGAAGAGCCGCCTCCATGACCGCGCGGGAATCCTGCACATTCTGCGCGCCCCACTGCGTCCCGCCGAAAACCCAGCTCCCCAGCGCCAGCCGGCTGAATTCACCGGCGATCGGCGGCAGGTTGATGCGCTCGATGGTCGCGGGGGCGGTGGTGGACGGCGGCGCGAGTGTGGTCATGAAAAGGATTCGAAATCACTCTTGGAATGCAGGCCCGTTCTCTGGGCAGTATAGCCCGGCCAAGCGAACCCTCGGGGCCCAGTTTCGGCGGGGTGTTGGCTGAACCGAAGTTTTCCGATTTGAGAAATCCACCAGGGGGTTTGCCAAATTCTCCGGGGGCTTGATTCCCTCTCCCTTCCAGGGAGAGGGCGGCCGAGTCCCCAGGGGACGAGGCCGGGTGAGGATCGGGACGAACAGATGGCTGCGGCATCCGTCACGCAACGGCGGCGATTACAAATTTGTGCGTCCCGACCCTCACCCCAGCCCTCTCCCTTGGAGGGAGAGGGGGCCGGAATGCCGCCCCCGGAAATATTGGCAGACCCATTCTGAGAAATCCAAGATTTTCCTTGCAGTCGAGGTCTTCCTGTGCGATACTCTTTTGAATGAGGTCCAGACGTGGCCGGACTTCCATCATTTCCGGGTTCACTGGTTTCCCATTTTCACCCTTTTGGACAAGAGGTAGAGACATGACCCGTCACTTCACTGCGCTGGTTGTCGGATTGCTCGTCTTGACAGCCGCATCGGCATCGCGTGCGGCACTGGTTTCCACCAATATGACGCTCGTACAGAGCGGCGGCACGTTTGATGTGGGCAACATCGCACTGGGCAAGACCGCTTTCGCGCCGAATATCGAGGGACAAGACGGCGGCACGCCCACGCAGCCGACGGGTTACGGCGGCGTTCACACGACCACGGGCGTGAACAACGGCGTCTACGGCAACACCGGCGCCTGGCTGGCGGGGTCGGCTGGCTCGTTCGTCGGCCTGGACCTGGGCGGGTCGTTCAACCTTTCGAGCATCGCCTACGGACGAGACAACAACGGCGGCTTCGGCGATCGCCAGTTGGGGCTCGTCACGCTTCAGTTCACCCAGGTCGTCAGCCCGGGCGTCGGCACCGCGGCGACCGGCAACGCTGCCACCGGCTGGCAGACCATCGGCACCACGGACTACACCGGCGCCGGAATCGACTTCAGCCAGGCGGATCGCCACCGATTCAATTTCGCCCCCGTGACCGCCACGGGCATCCGGCTGGTGACCGCCACCTCAGGTCGCGGCATTGACGAAATTGAACTCTACAGCGCTCCGTTCCTTGGGATTCCCCTCGCCGGCGGCACTTCGGTCATCCAGGACGAGACAACCAATTCGACCGGCTTCAACTTCACCGGTCCCGCCATCGCCGAGCCGCCGCCGGGCGACGATTTCTATCACGGCGTTTTCAACGGCAACGGCGCGTCGATGACCTGGACGCCCGGCCTGCTGGCGACGAACGTCACCGTGGAGGCGTCCTGGGGCGTGAGCTTCAATCACTCCCGTGATGTCGATTACTTCTTCGATCCGGACGGTGCCGGTCCGCAGCCGGAAATCGCGCTGGCGCAGAATGTGGGCCAGCACTTGTTCGCCGACCAGACCACGGCCCTTCCCTCCGGCCAGGCCTGGTCCGGGTTCTTCACCATTGGGTCCGGCCTGAATCTCACGGTCGACAGCACGTTCCGGTTCACGGGGACCGCGGCTGTGGGAGGCGTCTTTCCAGAAGCCCTCATGTCGGGCGTCTGGCGGTTCACAGCCGTCGTCCCCGAACCCGCCTCCGCCAGCCTCGCGATGTTCGGCCTGGCGGGTCTGGCGATGCGCCGTCGCCGCACGGCCTGATGCGCCGTCGTCGTGCGGCCTGATGTGATCGAATAGTCCGCCGCGGCGCGTGTGATTCAATCTTGCAACATGCATGCGACTTGATTCACACGCGCTGCAGGCGGACAATCCTTCAAGAGAATCATCCTTCAAGCGAATCATCCTTCAAGCGGACCATCCTGTAGTTCCAACCACCGCAGCACCATGAACCGACCAGCGTTGCATCCCCACGGCGGAGCAGGAGATTTTCCCCGCCCATGGCGCGGTGCGTGCGCGCAGGCCTTCGCCGTAGCCGCGTCACTCCGTGACGCGAGTGCCTTGGCCCCCTCTCCCTCCCAGGGAGAGGGCCGGGGTGAGGGTCGAGGCCAACGAGAACCGCAGTGCTCCGTCAACGTGCAAGCGGAAGTGAAACGCTGCTCCCCATCGGCCGTGCGTCTCACCCCTCACCCTAACCCTCTCCCCTCGGAGGGGAGAGGGGACCGGAGCGGCCGCAACCCCTTCTCCGCGCAGGCCTTCGCCGCAGCTGCGTCACTCCGCGACGCGAGTGCCTTGGCCCCCTCTCCCTCCCAGGGAGAGGGCCGGGGTGAGGGTCGAGGCCAACGAGAACCGCAGTGCTCCGTCAACGTGCAAGCGGAAGTGAAACGCTGCTCCCCATCGGCCGTGCGTCTCACCCCTCACCCTAACCCTCTCCCCTCGAAGGGGAGAGGGGACCGGAGCGGCCGCAACCCATTCTCCGCGCAGGCCGTTTCCGCAGTCACCGTTTCGGCGTTCACCATCATCGAACTGCTGGTGGTCGTCTCGATCATCACGCTGTTGATTTCGCTGCTCTTGCCTGGTCTTTCCAAGTCGAAGGAAAACGCGCGACGCGCGGTCTGCGCCGCCAACTCGCGCAGCCAGGTCATCGCCGCCGACGCGTATTCGGTGGAGAATCGCGGCTATCTTCCGCCGGCGAATTCCGCCAGCGCCGCACAGAAGGCGTGGTCGTTCGATCTGCGCGACAGTTTCGCGGCAGCGCCGAAGGTGCCGCTGGGCATGGGGCTTCCATTGGCGCTGGGGTTTTTTGATTTTCAGCCCGAGGCGTTTCACTGCCCCAGCATGGACACCAGCAAGGCGACGCAGTGGAGCACGCCCTACCACAGCATGAACACGACGATCCCCAACTGGTGGAACTCCGTCGGCGCCAACTGGTGGAAGGATCCGGCTTACGCGAACTTCCGCATCACCATCGCCTACAGCTACCGCGCCGCCTCGTGGTGGGCGACGCACGGCACGGGCGACCGCTTCCTGCAGCGCGAGCGGCAGCCGGGCTCGCGCGTGATCAATGTCGACATCGTCGATCCCCGCTTCGGCCGGCGCTACACGCACATCCAGGGTTACAACTACACCCGCATCGACGAAAGCGGCGACTGGTTCGCGGATGACGAAGGCGTGCTCGAGCAGATTCCGCTGGGCAGCGGCGCGATCGTGGTCGACGGCTGGGGATCGCCCGCCACCGATGAACTGGTTTTCACCCGGCTGGAACTGGGCAAGTGAGATGCGCGTCGATGCTGAGCGCCGCGAAACGCATTCATGTTTGATGCCGCGAAACGCGTTCATGATTGACGCCGCGAAACGCATTCATGTTTGATGCCGCGAAGCGCGTCGGTGTTCGGCGCTGTGATGTTTAGCGACGGGGCTTGCCCCGTTCCGGCGGACAACCGTTGACTCGGGGGAACGGGGCAAGCCCCGTCGCTAAACGTGTTGGTGCGTCACGCCGCGTATTGGTGCGTCACACCGCGTGTTGGTGCGTCACGCCGCGCGTTGGTGCGTTACGCCGCCGTGCGATATGCCTTCGCGTGACGCTTGCCACACCTGATCCGCGGTCAATAGAAATCAGGGACGCCCCGACTTTCGGGCGAGGCCGTTTCGAGTGGAATAGCTGCATGAACCGATCCACCTGTTGTTCCGTCGCCGCCATCGCCTGCTTGGTTTCAGCCGGCGCCGCTTTCGCCGCCGATCAATTGCCACCGGCCGCGACGACGGCGGTCGATTTCACCCGCGATGTGCAACCGATCTTCGCGAAGTATTGCGTGTCCTGCCACGGCGCCGAGAAGCAGAAAGCCAAGCTGCGCTTCGATCAGCAGGCCTCCGTCGTCGCCGGCGGCGAATCGGGCGAGCCGACCTATGTCGTCGGCAAGAGCGCGGAGAGTCACCTCATCAAGCTCGTGGCCGGCGTGAACAAGAACGAAGTCATGCCGCCCAAGGGCGATCGCTTGAGTGCCGCGGAAGTCGGCATCCTCCGCGCGTGGATCGATCAGGGCGCCAAGTGGGCGGACGGCGCGGCCCCCAGCGCGACTCCCGGCGCATCGATGCAGCGCGGCGATCACTGGTCTTTTCAACCCGTGAAACGTCCCGCCGCCGTGGATCCCGCCAAGCTCAAACACGCGGGCTTCGTCCGCAACCCGATCGACGGTTTCATTGTCGAAGCACTGGAAGCCAAAGGCCTGTCGCCCTCCCCGCAAGCCGACCCCGCCACGCTGATCCGCCGGGCGTATCTGATTCTCACCGGCCTGCCGCCGACGGCGAAAGAGGTCGAGGCCTTTGCCGCGCCATTCACCCCCTCACCCCCTCACCCCCTCACCCCGCCAAGGCATGAGGGGGTGACGGGGTGGCGGGGTGAGGGGGTGAAGGAATTTGATGCGCTCATCGACAAGTTGCTCGCCTCCCCGCGCTACGGCGAGCGCTGGGCCCGGCACTGGCTCGATGTCGTGCGCTTCGCCGAGACCAACGGCTTTGAAACCAACACGCCTCGGCCCAATGCGTACCACTACCGCGATTACGTCATCCGCGCGTTCAACGAGAACAAGCCGTTCGATCGCTTCCTGAAAGAACAACTCGCCGGCGACGCTTTCGGCGAAGACGCGGCCACCGGCTTCCTCGTCGGCGGCTCGTATGACGTCGTGCGCAGCCCCGATGTCGTCCTCACCCGCAACCAGCGCGCCAACGAACTGCACGACATGGTCAGCGTCACCGGCAGCGCGATGCTCGGCCTGACCACCGGCTGCGCCCGCTGCCACAACCACAAGTTCGATCCCGTCTCGCAGCAAGACTACTACGCGATGGTCGGCGTGTTCGCCGGCGTCAATCACGGCGACCGCGCGATCCGCATGCCGTCCGACGGCAACAAGGAAAAGCAGATCGCCGCGCTTCGCGAGAAGATCGCCGCCAGCCGGGCGGAGCTTGCGAAATATGAAGCGAAGCTGCCGCCGCGGCGCTTGCCGGTGAACGCGAAGGAGAACGAAGAGACGTTCGCACCGATGCAGGCGAAGTTCGTGCGCTTCACCGCGGAAGCGACGAACAGCGGGGCCGAGCCGTGCATCGACGAACTGGAGGTCTACGCGACTCCCGCGGCGGGCCCCGGGGGACAGAGCGTGAACGTCGCGCTCGCCTCGGCCGGCGCCAAGGCGACGTCGTCAGGCAACTACGCGGGCAATCCGAAACATCAGCTCAAGCACATCAACGACGGCAAATACAGCAACGATTTCAGTTGGATTTCCAACCAGGCGGGCAAGGGCTGGGTTCAGATCGAGTTCGCGTCGCCGGCGTCGATCAACCGGATCGTCTGGGGCCGGGACCGCACGGAGTTTTACAAGGATCGCGTGGCGATTTCGTACAAGATCGAGGCATCGCCGGATGGCAAGGCGTGGGCCGTCGTCGGCACGTCGGACACGCGCATGCCCTTTGGCAAGGAAGCGGCGGAGATCACCGCGGCCCGTTTCGCCGGCCTGCCCGCCGATGAACTGGCGATCGCAACGAAACTGGTGGCTGAAGCGCAGAGCTACGAACAGCAGATCGCGGCGATGTCGACCAAGGCCAGCGCGTATGCCGGCAGCTTCAGCCAGCCCGGGCCGACGAAGCGCCTGTTCCGCGGCGACCCGATGGAAGAGCGCGAGGAAGTTCTGCCCGGAGCCGTGGCGTCATTGGGATCGCCGCTGAAAGTCGACGGCAAAACACCCGAGCAGCAGCGACGCCTGGCGCTGGCGGACTGGATCGCCAGCAAGGACAACCCGCTGACCGCCCGCGTGATGGTCAATCGCATCTGGCTCTGGCACTTCGGCGAAGGCCTGGTCGCCACGCCCAGCGACTTCGGCAAGATGGGCGCCAAACCTTCGAATGCGAAACTGCTCGACTGGCTCGCCGACGAGTTCGTGCGCAGCGGCTGGGACGTGAAGCACATCCAGAAACTGATCGTCACCAGCGCGACCTGGCAGCAGAGCAGCGATCCGAGGCAGGGAAGGAATGCCAAAGGGACGGAGGGACGAAGGGACGAAGGGACGAAGGGGCAAGGCAACAATCCGCCAACCGCCATCGGCGATCCGCAGCCTTCCTCAAATCCGAAATCCCAAATCCCAAATCCGAAATCCGCCCTCGACATCGACGCCGACTCGCGGTTGCTCTGGCGTTTTCCGCCGCGGCGATTGGAGGCGGAGATCATTCGCGACAACATTCTCGCCGTCGCCGGCACGCTCGATCTGACCATGGGCGGGCCCGGCTGGAACGCGTTCAAGGCGAACGACAACTACGTCCGCGTCTACACCCCCAAGGAATCGTGGGGCCCCGGCGACTGGCGCCGCATGGTCTACATGTACAAGGTGCGCATGGAGCACGACTCCACCTTCGGCGCCTTCGACTGCCCCGACGCCGGCCAGCCCACCGACAAGCGCGGCCGCAGCACCACCGCGCTGCAGGCGCTGAACCTCCTCAACAGCGAGTTCGTCATCCAGCAGGCGGACCTGCTCGCCGGTCGCATCGAGAAGGAAGCGGGCAAGGACGCGGACAAACAGATTCGCGCGGCGTTCCAACTGTGCTTCGGCCGAACGCCCGACGCGGAGGAGACGAGCGCCGCCAGTTCGCTCGTCGGCAAGCACGGTTTGAAGGCGCTGTGCCGGGCTATGATGAATGCGAATGAGTTTTTGTTTGTGCGGTGATGCACAGGAGAGCCGACCGTGACTCAAGCACTGACATTGCTTACGGCGGAAGACTTCTTGAAGCTTCAGGACGGGCAACTGTCGGAGCTTGTCCGGGGGAGGGTTGTACCTGTGAATATGCCGGTACCTCGTCATGGAGTGGTCTGTTCGAACATCTCCTACCTTCTGGCCAAGTATCTGGACGAGAACGACATTGGACGCGTCATGACCAACGACACCGGTGTCATTACCGAACGTGGCCCGGATACGGTCAGAGGCGTTGACGTCGCGTTCTTTTCCTATGACCGGCTTCCGCGAAATGCTCGCCTTGACCGATATCCGGAATCGGCGCCGGACCTCGCATTTGAAGTGTTGTCTCCAAGTGATCGTCCCGGCGAAGTGCAGACCAAAGTTGGTGAATATCTGCGGGCTGGGGCGACTCGCGTTTGCGTCGTTCACTGGCGTCGAAATGCAATCACCGTGTACTGGCCGGACGATGCCATTCAGACGTTCGAGGAATCGGATGTAATCGATCTGGGCGATGTTCTGCCTGGATTGCAATTGTCCGTGCGAGATGTGTACAAGTGGTAGCAGCGAATCAAGGAACCCAATGAGCCCTCAAGTTCAAAGTCTCCCCGCCCGCGATCTCCTGAACCGCCGCGGCTTCCTCGCCCACACCGGCACCGCCATGGGCGGCATGGCGCTGGCGAATCTGCTGCTGCGCGACGGCCTGCTTGCCTCTTCGCGAGCCGAGGATGCGCCGGACAAGTCGCCCATCCGCCCGATCATCCGCGCCGACGCTCCGCATGCCGCCCGGCAGCCGCACTACAAGGCCAAGGCGAAACAAGTCATCATGATCTTCAGCAGCGGCGCGTGCTCGCACGTGGACACCTTCGATTACAAGCCGGAGCTGATCAAGCGCGACGGCCAGCCCATGCCGGGCAACGACAAGCTCATCACCTTCCAGGGCGAACAGGGCAACCTCACCCGCAGCCCCTATGCGTTCAAGCCGCGCGGCCAGTGCGGCAAGCAGATTTCCGATCTGCTGCCCACCCTGGCGGAGATGGCCGATGACATGTGCTTCATCCATTCGATGACCACGAAGACAAACACGCACGGCCCCGGCGAGAACGCCATGTCCACCGGCTTCGTGCTCGACGGTTTCCCTTCGATGGGTGCCTGGGCCACGTATGCCCTGGGCAGCGAGAACGACAACCTCCCCGCGTACGTCGCCATCCCCGATCCGCGCGGCGTGCCCCAGGCATCGACGCGCAACTGGGGCAACGGATTCCTGCCCGCCGTGTTCCAGGGCACGCCGCTGAATACCAGCCAGCCCGTACGCAATCTTGCACGACCTGCCGGCATCACCGCGGCGGAGGACGAAGAAACGCGCGGCTTCCTCGATGACCTGAACAAGCGACACCTCAAGCAGTTCCCCGGCGACACCGAGCTGGCTGCCCGCATCGCCAGCTATGAACTCGCCGCGAAAATGCAGCTCAGCGTGCCGCGGGTCAGCGATCTGACCACCGAGAGCAAGGCGACGATCGAAGCCTACGGCGCGGATTCAAAGGACCCCGTCCGCGCCGGTTTCGCACGCAACTGCATCCTCGGCCGCCGGCTCATCGAGCAGGGCGTGCGCTTCGTGCAGATCTTCAACGGCGCTTACGCCATGGGCGAAGGCGTGGGCAACTGGGACGGCCACAAGACGCTCAAGCAGCAGTACGACGTGCATGGCCCGATCCTGGACAAGCCGGCCGCCGCGCTCCTTCGCGACATGAAGCAGCGCGGCCTGCTGGAGAACACGCTCTTTGTCTGGTGCACCGAGTTCGGCCGCATGCCCACGTTCCAGAAGGGCGCCAGCGGGCGCGACCACAACCCCAGCGGCTTCACCACCTGGCTCGCCGGCGCGGGCGTCAAGGCGCCCTTCACCTACGGCGCGACGGACGACTTCGGCTACAAGGCCGCAGTGAATGTCACCACCGTCCACGACTTCCACGCCACCATCCTGCACCTGATGGGCCTGAATCACGAGCGGCTGACGTACTACCACAACGGCCTGGAACGCCGGCTCACCGATGTGCATGGGCATGTGATCAAGGACATTCTCGTGTGAGCGGTTGTCGTGGCGACAAGAGCGACGTTCAAACAGACTTTTAGTACAGGGCGCGAGTCAGTCGGGGCAATCCAAGAATCAAGCAGCACATCTCCAATCCGGATGATCACGATGTTGCCATCGGAGTTCGATTTATTGCGGGACAAGTTACGGTGTGCGGCCCAGAGCTACGACGCCGATCGAATGCTTCAGTACGTTGAGACGCTTCTTGCCCGACGGCCACCCGCATTTGTCGTGGAACATGGGCAACTGCTGCGACTCTATGCGAACTGGTATGCGCAAGTGTACGCTGCAATAGGCAGCTCGATCTACATTTGGTGGACAGAGTCGCTCGTGGAGCGAGCACCTTTGCTAAAAGCTGTGCTACCCGCGGAGATTGCGGAGTACGAACGGCGCGAACTCGCCGCAATAAGAGAACGAGAAGAGTCGCTACGATCACAATGTGCAACACTGCACGCGGCTCGCATGGCGGCTCACCGGCAGGAGCGGTTAGCGCGGGGCCTGTCGCCCCAGGCCGGAAGCGGTGCATCGGAACCGGCGATCAACCTGGTGGCGACACACGATCTTGAAAGTGGTGAACTGCCAATCGGGGCCTCGCGCTTTGGCGGGCTACCCGATCTGCCCTCGGATGTGACTTGGCCTGAACAGCACGGGAAGAAACTGCTTTTTCTCGCACAGATCGACTTGGCAAGTGTCACAAGTTCAGCCACCAGCGTGCTGCCTCCTGACGGCTGGCTGTATGTTTTCAGTTTGCTCGACGACGCTCACATGCCCATTCCAACGCGTGTTTTCGTGTGGCGCGGGCCGTCCGCCAGGCTGCAACGGGCACGGATGCCACTGCCCGAGGAGATGTCGTGCGATTGGGCGAACATCACCATGTACGATCTGGTTCCGCTGACCGTAAAGCAAAAAGGTGACGCCACCGACGATCGCGATGGCTGGCTATTCGGCGAAATGGACGAGTGGACTAGCCAAAACCCCGGCGAGACAGCTGACGCACTATTCGCTGAAGGCAACGACTGGATCAATCTACTCGCCATCACGTCGGTTGGTTCGATGCAATGGAGTGACTGTGGCCACCTCTATCTGATCATTCGTCGCAGTGACCTGTTGCGTGGAGAGTTTTCGGGAGTATTGACGACCATTGAGTCGTCTTGATCGCACGGCGAGAGTGCGTTCTCAACGCGGAGCAATGCTCACGCCAGCACTTCCTTCAATACATGCCCATGCACATCCGTCAGCCGGCGATCGATGCCGTTGTGGCGGACGCTGAGCTTCTCGTGATCGATGCCCATCAGGTGCAGCACGGTGGCGTGCAGGTCGTAGCAGTACGTGGGCGTGAGCGATTTCCACGCCCACTCATCGCTCTGACCGTGCGCCACGCCGGGCTTGAGTCCGCCGCCGGCCAGCCAGGTGACGAACGTGCCGCCGTTGTGATCGCGGCCGGCGCTGCCCTGGCTGAACGGCATCCGGCCGAACTCCGTGGTCCAGATCACCAGCGTGTCGTCCCACAGCCCGCGCGATTTGAGATCATCCAATAGCGCCGCAATCGGCTGATCCGTTTCCAGGGCGCGGGGCGGAAGCTCGGCGGCGATGTTGCCGTGGTTGTCCCAGTTGCCCGTCGGCCCGCCCGCGCCGCTCCAGACCTGCACGAAGCGCACGCCGCGCTCGACCATGCGGCGGGCGAGCAGGCAGCGTTTGCCGAAGTCGTCGGTGTGCTTCTCGCCGACGCCGTAGAGTTTCCGCGTCGCGTCGGTCTCTTTGGAGAGATCGAAAAGCTCCGGCACGGAGAGCTGCATCTTCGCCGCCAGTTCGTAGGACGCGATGCGGGCGTCGAGGCGAGTATCGCCGGGATTCGCCGACAGATGCGCGCGATTCAGTTTCGCCAGCAGGTCGCGGCCTTCGCTCTCGCTTTCCTTCGTGATGAACTTCGCCTCCGCCGGCGGAAGCAGATCGTTGATCGGTTGTGAACCGGGGGCCGCGTTCGTCTTGATGATCGTGCCGGTGTACTGCACGGGCAGGAAGCCGCTGGTGAAGTTGCCCTGATTGTTGTACGGCAGGCCGCGCGGATCGGGCATGACGACGAAGGCGGGCAGCTCGTCGCGAATCGTGCCCAGCGCGTAGCTGATCCACGCGCCCATGCACGGGAAGCCCGGCAACGTGAAGCCGGTGTTCATCATGTACGACGCCAGCCCGTGCACATTGGACTTGCTGACCATCGACATGAGGAAGGTCATGTCGTCGACCTTCTTGGCGAGGTGCGGAAACACGCTGGAAACCCAGCGTCCGCTCTGGCCGTGTTGCTTGAACTCGAAGGGGCATTTCAAAACCTTGAACCCGGGCGATCCGGTGACGGACTCGACGAGTTGTCCCGCGCCGGGATCGAACTTCTGGCCATGCAGTTTCTCCAGCGCGGGCTTGGGATCGAAGAGGTCCATCGGGCTGGCGCCGCCGTTCATGAAGAGCTGGATGACGCGCTTGATTTTCGCCTTGTGATGGATGCCGCCGTTGAGTTCGCCGCGCGGAGCGAGACGCGTTGCGGCGTTGCTTGCGTCCGCGGCGTGCAAACGTTCGCCGCCCAGCATGGCGCTGAGCGCCAATCCACCGAAGCCGCCGCCGGCGGTGAAGAGAAAATCGCGGCGGTTCGATTGGCCGAGGGCGCGCATGCTGCTTTGACTCTGCGATGGAATCATGGCGTCATCCAAGAACGATCTTCGTTTATTGATGGTCACTTTAGTAAAAGCCGCCAAACGCGAGTCTCGTACTCCCCTCCCTCTTAGGGAGGGGCAGGGGGAGGGTCGGGCAAACAGCCTGATTGGAGCCACAATCATGCAGTTCGCCCGACCCTCCCCTAACCCCTCCCTAAGAGGGAGGGGAATCGAGCTGCGGCCTTTTCTAGAGTGACCGTCAATAGCCGCGGAGCAGGAGGCCGCCGACGCTCCGCGCGGGCATGCGAGCGTCCACGACGCGTGAAACAAACCCTGGCCGGCGAGGGCCGATTCCTTGCATCCGCGCGGGGCAAGGCCCCGCGGCTAAACGTCGGGCCGGGAAACGTCGGGCCGTGAAACGTCAGTTCAAAAACAAGAACTCGTTGCTGTTGATCAGCACGCGCACCGCGTTGGCGAGGCCGTGCTTGTTCGCGTAGGCGGTGACGGCGGCGAGTTCGTCCTTGTTCGCAACCCGTCCGAGGGCCAACGCGTAAACGCGTTGCACCTGCCGTTCCAGATCGCTCCCTCCACCCTCTTCCCTTTTCGCTCCCCCCTCCCCCGCCACCCGCGCCGCGATGTGCTCGCACTGGCGCACCATGAACCGGTTGTTGAGCATTTCCAACGCCTGCTGCGCCGTGACCGACACGCTGCGCTTCGGCGAAAGCTGCGACAGGTCGGGGCAGTCCAGCGCATCCATCAGCGGATCAGGCAACGTGCGGAACACGAACCGGTACACGCTGCGGCGGAACTGGTTCGGGTGATCCACATCAAACCCCGCGTAATCCACCACCGGCGTCACGTGAACGCCCGGCCTCTCGATGAACTGCTTCACGCTCGGCCCGTACATCGTCAGGTCGAGCTTGCCGCTGATCGCCAGCATCGCGTCGCGCGTCTGCTCCGCATCGAGCCGCAGCCGATTCATCCGCCAGAGCAGGCGATTGTCAGCGTCGATGGCTGCGAACTTCTCGTCGTGCCGGGTCGATTGCATGTACGCGCTGCTGGTGACGATGAGCCTGTGCAGCTTCTTCAGCGAACCCTGATAGTCGTCGCGGAAGGTGACCGCCAGATAATCGAGCAACTGCGGATGCGTCGGCGTTCCGCCCATCCGGCCCAGGTCGTTCGGCGAATCCACGATGCCGCGCCCGAAGTGATAGTGCCAGACGCGATTCACGATGGAGCGCCAGGTGAGCACGTTGTCGCGGTGGCTGATCCATGTGGCCAGCGCCGCGCGGCGTTCGCCTTCGTGCTCGACGTTCGCCAGCTTGAAGCGCGGCTCCGGCCCGGTGACGCACGACATGCTGCCGGGCGACGCGGGGCCGATGGGCTGATGAATGTCGCCCCGGCGGAGCACGAACACCTCGCGCGGTTTGCCGGCGGGCTTGAAATTGCCGTCCACGGGAAACGTCGCGGCGGCGGCGTAGACGAACTGCGGAGCGGGCAGCGCGGCGAGCTGCGAATCGTTCCGCGATCGAAGCACGTGCAGCGCCAGCGAGCGCTTCTGCTCCACGCTGCGCTTTTCCGGCGCCGTCGCCAGAATTGCGGCGATCGCGCCAGGAATCGAAGCAGCCTGCGCGGGCTTTGGCGCGCTGGTCACGCTGAGGCGAGGCCGGCCGATAAGGTGGCCGCCGCCGTGAAGCTGGTCGAGCGTGAAGATCAGCGTGATCTCTTCGCCTTGCGCATTCGTCGGTTTTTCAAGGTCGAAAATCGCATGATGCGACTGGCCCACCTTCGGATAAATCCCCCACGCGGTTTCAGCTTTGCCGTCGATGGCCCGCGCCACGCCCCAGCCTTCCTGGTTCCAGTCGGCGACGGCGGAGCGGAGGGGGAGGGATTTGGGATTTCGGATTTCGGATTTCGGATTTGGAGAGGTGGAGTGCGGATTGTTGTCTTGTCCCTTCGTCCCTTCGTCCCTTTGTCCCTTCGTCCCTTCCGCCGAGCCCTCTTGCACTCGGAACTCCGACAAATGCAGGTTCCCGTTGTCCTGCCGGCCGGGGCCCTTGTGGGGCAGGCTTTCATCCGACAGCACTTCGAGGCGGATGCCGGTGATGCTCTTGAGCTTCGTCGTCGCGGTGATGGTGTACGTGTCCTTCTCCGGTCGCGTGCCGCCGGAGAGGATGGAGCCGTCGGATTGCTTCGTCAGCGTCGCGCCGCCGGCCGAGGTGAACGCGCTGGGATCGAGCACGTGCCAGGTCACCGCTGCGCTGGCGACGGTCTTTTCCCACTCGGCCACCGTCGCGAGATTCGCGGCACTGAACAGTTCCTCATTCGCCACGTTGCCGGCGAGCTTGGCTTTCTCCTTCACCAGTTCGCTTCGCCGCGAGCTCGCCTTCGCATCCGGCTCGAATGATCGATTCGCCCGATCCACGCCTGCGAACACCGCCTGCAGCGCGTAGTAATCCTCCAGCGAGATCGGATCGAACTTGTGGTGATGGCAGCGGGCACAGTGAATCGTCACGCTGTTGAACGAGCTGATCGTGGTGGCGATCATGTCGTCGCGGTCGAGGTATTGGGCGATTTTCTTGTCGACCGTGCCATCCTGAATGCCCATCTGCGAGCTTTCATCCCACGGCCCAGCCGCGATCATGCCCAGCGCCGCGGTCGCCCAGGGATCGTCGGGATGGAGCACATCGCCGGCGACCTGGTCTTCGATGAAGCGGGTGTAAGGCTTGTCGTCATTGAACGCGCGGATCAAATAATCTCGATAGGGCCAGGCGGCGGGCCGGGGGCGATCCTGATCGTGGCCATGCGTCTCGGCGAAGTGGACGACATCCATCCAGTGCCGGGCCCAGCGCTCCCCGTAGCGCGGGGAGGCGAGGAGTTTGTCGACGAGAGCTTCGTATGCTTTCACCCCTTGATGCTGTGAGTGGGTGAGTGGGTGAGTGGGTGAGTGGGTGTCAGATTCAGAGGCACGGGATTCCTCCGTACGTTTCACCCCCTCACCCTGCCACCCCCTCACCCCCTCATGCTGCGAGCGGGTGTGGGGGTGAGTGGGTGAGTGGGTGAACTTCGCAGCAAAATCCTCCACCTCCTCCGCCGTCGGCGGCAGGCCGATGAGATCGAAGTAGACCCGGCGGATCAGAGCTCGCGGGTCGGCCGGTGGCGCGGGGGCCATCCCCTGCTCTTCCAGTTTCGCGAGGATGAAGGCATCGATCGGCGTGCGCACCCATGCCTGATTTTTCACCTGCGGAATCGCCGGCTTGGTCAGCGGCTTGAGCGACCAGTGCTTCGGCCGATCGCTCGTCGCATCCACACTCGCCTCCGCAGGCCAGGGCGCGCCCTGCTCGATCCACGCGCGGAGGATGCCGATCTCATCGGCGCCCAGTCCCTTGCCCTTGGGCGGCATTTTCATCTCGTCGTCGAGACCGGCGACGTAGCGAAGCAGTTTGCTTTCGCTGCTTTTGCCCGGCACGATCGCGCCGCCGAACGATCCGCCGGTGAGCGCGGACTTCTTCTGGTCGAGGCGATAATCGCTTTTCTGTTTCTCAACGCCATGACACGCGACGCAGTGCTTCGCGAAGATCGGCTGCACGTCGGCGATGAAATCGATCTTGCGGGCCGCGGCGGGCGGGAGTTTGGAGATGTCAGCAGGTTCGGCGGCCAAGGCGGCGGCCAGCAGCACGAGGCAGAGAATCGCGCACGGGGTTCCCCATCGCGGGCGCTGTGCCGTGGTTTTCGACTGTCGCGAATCCATGCGAAACGTTCCGTGGCCGCCGGGATCAATCGCCGTGTAATCAGTGTAGCGTCGAGGGTGCGGGAACCAGCGCCTCCGCCGTTGGCCCCCAGGACTTTTCAATTCTCCAATCTTGGAGAAGTTGCGGATCACCGGGTTCAACACGAAGGACACGAAGTCACGAAGAACACGAAGAATGACTTGGAGAATCAAGCGCATTCAAGTTCCTTTTCGTGTCCTTCGTGTCTTCGTGTCCTTTGTGGTTTCTGGAGTCGCACCCAGTTTCGCGAGAACTGAAAAGCCCAGGGCACTGGCCGCCGGCCGTTGTTAGTTAGGTGTGATTTTGGTACAATGACGCCATGCATGTCCTGGCATCCCATCAGGTCGTCGCTATGGCTGCGCCGGGGCGCGGCAGTTTGTCGGACCGGCCGGCGGCGCTCGGCGCGAGTGGCCGGAAAGTGTCCTACCTTTTTGGCAGTCGAATCGATAAGGTTTGGTGTTTATTAGGTTTACATTCAAAATGGAGGGGGCAGGGGTATGGTGACCGGCCACTTTCGGGTGGCCGGCGAACCGTTGACATGCCTTGCCCCGACCTTTACGCTCGCGCCATGCGAACACTTGCGATTCTCTGCGTCGTGCTGGTCACCGCGACCGCACAGGCCGGCGTCATCGACACGGTTGCCGGCGACGGTTCGCCGCAGGTTTGCGGGCAGCCGTTCGGCGTCGAGGTCGGCCCGGACGGGGCGCTCTACATCTGCGAGGTGCAGAACCATCGCGTGCTTCGCCTCGATCGCAAGACCGGCAAGCTCACCACCATCGCGGGCACGGGCAAGAAGGGTTACACCGGCGACGGCGGGCCGGCGACGCAGGCGACGCTGAATGAACCTTACGAGATTCGTTTCGACAAGGCGGGGCACATCTTTTTCGTCGAGATGCAGAACCACGTCGTTCGAAAGATCGACGCGAAGACGGGCGTGATCAGCACGATCGCCGGCACGGGGAAGAACGGCTTCGGCGGCGACGGCGGGCCGGCGATCAAGGCGCAGCTCAACATTCCGCATTCGATCGCGCTGGATGAATCGCGCGGGCATCTGTACATCGCCGACATCGGCAACCACCGCATCCGCCGGGTGGACCTGAAGACCGGCACGATCGACACCATCGCGGGCAACGGCGAGAAGAAGCCGCCGGTCGCCGGTGTGGCACAAGGCAAGCCGATGATCGGGCCGCGTGCCTTGTTCGTGGCGAATGACACGCTCTACATTGCCTTGCGCGAAGGGCACAGCGTGTGGATGATGAGCCTGAAATCCGGTGAACTGAAACACGTCAGCGGCACGGGCAAGGCGGGCTTCGGCGGCGACGGCAAGCTGGCGGCGGGCGCGCTCTACAACGGGCCGAAGGGAATCTGCGTGGACGCGGCGGGCAGCATCTATATCGTGGACACGGAAAACCAGGCGATCCGCAAGATCGACGGCAAGAGCGGCATCATCTCGACCATCGCCGGCGCACCAGGTGCCCCCGGTAGCGGCGAACCCGCCGCCAAATCGCGCGGCTACGGCGGGGATGGCGGGGACGCAACGAAGGCGAAAATGGACCGCCCGCACGGCATCTGCGTCGATGCCGACGGCACGGTGTACATCGGCGACAGCAACAATCACCGGGTCAGGAGGGTGAAGGAGTGATCCGCCAACAAGAGACGATCAGTACCGTCGAATGGTCGACGTCTCGAGCGTTTAGCGACGGGGCTTGCCCCGTTCTGGCGGTCGCGCTGATGTTCACCGGACCGGAGCAAGCGCCGTCGTTAAGGAGCCGTGCAACATTAACTCCGCAGATTCGAATCGCTTCGCTCCCAGCCGGACGACTTGGAAAGTCGTCCCACATGCGATGTTGATCCTGCACGGCTCCTGAACGGTGAAACATGGATTTCGATGCACGCCTGCCGGCGCAAGACATCACGGCACGAGTTCAAACGAATTGAGGCACTTCTTGATCACATCGCGATCGACCCAGCTCGGCTTGCCCACCGCCATGACCTGATACAGCCGGCTGCCGACGAGATAGACGCGGGCGACCACGACGCCCTTGAGCTTGGGAATATCGCCGCGGAACTCACGGCCGTGATACTTGTCGGCGAGCTTGATCTGCGATTCGTTGACGAGTTTGCCGCTGATGTTGCTTAGAGCGCCGTCGCGCGAGCCGTCGAGCCGGCTCTGGATCTGAGCTTCGCTCTCGTTGTCGGGGATCGGCGTATCGACGTAGGCGACCATGAACGCGCCATCGCCCTCCTCGTAGGACTGCACATGCATGGTCATGCCCGCGGCGGGCTGGGTCTGGGTCTTGGGCGAGCCGGGCATCAGCAGCTTGTACTTGCCGGCGGCGCTGGTCACGGGCTGGGGCTCCGAACCGCCGCAACCGGCGAGGGTGAAGAGAATGACGGCGATGAAGAGCGATGCGCGGTTCTGCATGGGAGGCCTCCAGTGTGTGCGATCAGCGTAACGACTTCGGTGTGTTCCGCCAGCGTCTTTGCCAGCGCACGGGGCAAGGGCCTGCGGGGTGTGCCCAATTTTCCGGGGGCTTGGTCCCCTCTCCCCCAGTCTGCTGGGGGAGAGGGTTAGGGTGAGGGGGACGGTGAACCTTGGGCGTCCATTTGTCGCTCGACATCGCAAACCCCCTCACCCCAACCCTCTCCCCCGCAGAGCCGGGGGCGAGGGGGCCGATCCACCGTCCCCGGAAAATCTGGCAGACCCGGGCCTGCGCCCCGCGGAACATCGGTTTGCAACCTGCCCCCGTCTCGCGTAAACTACGCGGCTCACTCCGAACTGTCAGGTGGGATCATCCTTATGCCGACGATTAACCAGCTTATCCGCAAGCCTCGCCGTCCTCAGACTTCCAAGAGCAAGAGCAAGGATCTTGCGAGCAGCCCGCAGAAGCGCGGCGTGTGTCTGATCGTGAAGACCACGACGCCGAAGAAGCCCAACTCCGCGTTGCGTAAGGTCGCCCGTGTGCGCCTGTCCAACGGCAAGGAAGTGACGGCTTACATCGGCGGCGAAGGCCACAACCTGCAGGAGCACTCGATCGTGCTGGTGCGCGGCGGCCGCGTGCGCGACCTGCCCGGCGTGCGCTACCACGTGGTGCGCGGCACGCTGGACTGCCTGGGCGTGGAAGGCCGCAAGAAAGGCCGCAGCAAGTACGGCGTGAAGCGGGCGACGAAGTGAGAAGAAGGCAGAAGCCGACAGCCGTTAGCCGTTAGCCGCTAGCTTTCAAGACATAAGCCATGGGCATCGAGCGAACGCGGCTACAATATTGCCATGAACTGGGCCGAACAAGCTGCCAACTCGCATTACCAGACCGCTGTGGCCATTCGCGATCGGCTGCATGACGGAGATGTGGAGGACGCGGAGCGAGGCATCCAGGAGTTGATCGACGCCTTGTCCCGCGCGGAACGACGAGCCTTGCGCAGCCAGTTGGTTCGCTTGATGAGTCACATCATCAAGTGGAAATTACAGCCGGAAAAGCGATCGCGAAGCTGGGTACTGACGATTCTCTCGGCTCGCCGGGAAATCGAAGACATCCAGGAAGAAACGCCGAGCCTGACGAACGAAGTCATTCAATCCCTTTGGCCTGCGGCTTGGAAATGGGCAAGGGACGAGGCCGAGGCGGAGATGGGGATCAAGGCCGACCTGAGCCCAGCCACCTGGGACGAAGTGTTCAAGGAAAAGTACAAACTGTGACACCGGTTGATTTGCCGGAACGTCACGAGTTGTCGAGAGTTTCGCTTCAATAACCTGCGGCAAGTAATCGCAGCCCACGCGCTGCGGTGAACAGATGGTTGGATGCTCCTCGCTAAAAGCTCATAGCTCTTAGCTCAAAGCTTCCAACGGATGAGCCGCGAAAGGAAGATTGCATCATGGCTGGACGCTGGACCGCATCGGAAGAACAACTGCGACCCGATCCCAAGTACGGATCCAAGGTGCTCGCCCGCTTCATCAACTGCGTCATGTACGACGGCAAGAAGAGCACCGCTCTTCGCATCGTGTACGACGCGCTGGGCATCATCGAGAAGCGCAACGAGGGCAATGCCGAGTTCCCCGGCGCCCTGAAGGTGTTCGAGAAGGCTGTGAACAACGTGAAGCCCGAAGTCGAGGTGCGCAGCAAGCGCGTCGGCGGCGCCAACTACCAAGTGCCGATGAGCGTCAAGCCGCGCCGCCGGCAGAGCCTGGCGTTCCGCTGGATTCTCGAAGCGGTTCGCAGCGAGAAGGGCAAGGGCTTCGCCCAGAAGCTCGCCAAGGAAATCAGCGACGCCGCCGCCAACGAAGGAAAGGCGATCAACACCCGCGAGCAGACCCACCGCATGGCGGAAGCGAACAAGGCGTTCGCGCACTTTGCGTGGTGATGAGGGAAGGGAGGGCCAAGGGCCAAGGGCCAAGGGCCAAGGGGCCGAGGCAACTGCAACAGCCGTGTCTGTGTCATTGTCCTTCGCCTTCCTCTCCGATGTTTTCGTCTTGTCCCTCGGCCCTGGGCCCTTGTCCCTCGGCCCTTTTCCAGCTACACTGTCCGCACAACTGAATACTCGCGACTTATCCAGAGTGGCAGAGGGACAGGCCCTGTGAAGCCACCGCAACCGCCCCCGCTTCCGCACGTTTCCACGATCAGGAAATCTGCCAAGGCGGGATGAAGGTGCGAACTCCTGCCCCGAACGGATCGGGGACAGATAAGAAGCGGCAACATCCCCCAGGATGCCCACGCCCCTTCTTATTTGAGAAGGGGTTTTTTTGTTGGGGAGCCGTTAGCCGTTAGCCGTTAGCCATTAGCCGTTAGCCGTTAGCCATTAGCCGTGAGCCGTTAGCTTGGAGCCAAAGCCACATGCCTTGAAGCTAAAGGCTAATGGCTAACGGCTAATGGCTCCCCGGAGATCCCATGAGCTACGTCAAATCACTTCGCTGCAAGGAATGCGAGGCCGAGTTTCCCATCGAGCCGCGCACGGTCTGTGACTTCGACTTCGGCCCGGTCGAAATCGCCTACGACTACGAGCGCATGAAGGGCAAGGTCACCCGCGCCTCCATCGCCGCCGGCCCGCAATCGCTGTGGCGCTACCGCGACCTGCTCCCGATCGAAGGCGAGCCCCGCGCCGGGTTCAACTCCGGCTGGACGCCGCTGATCAAGGCCGACCGCCTCGCCGCGGAACTGGGCGTGAAAGAGCTTTACATCAAGGACGACAGCGTCAACTACCCCACCTTCTCTTACAAAGATCGCGTCGTCTCCGTCGCCATCACCAAAGCTTTCGAGTTCGGCTTCGACACCGTCGGCTGCGCCTCCACCGGCAACCTCGCGCACAGCGTCGCCGCCCACGCCGCCGCCTCCGGCATCCGCGCGTTCGTCATGATTCCGCATGACCTCGAAGAGGGAAAAATGGTCGGCATGTCCGTCTTCGCCCCGCGCGTCGTGCGCATCAAGGGCAACTACGACGACGTCAACCGACTCTGCTCGCAGATCGCCGACAAATACAAGTGGGCGATCGTGAACGTCAACCTCCGCCCGTACTACACCGAAGGCGCCAAGACGCACGGCTTCGAGATCGCCGAGCAGCTCGGCTGGAAACTGCCCCGGCACACCGTCGTGCCCGTCGCCGGCGGCACGATCCTGCCCAAGATCTGGAAGGCGTACCAGGAGTTCATCAAACTGGGCTTCGTCGACGACAACAAGCCGGCGATGTACGCGGCGCAGGCGGCGGGCTGCAATCCCGTCGTCAAGGCGATCGAGGAAGACGCGGAGCTGTTCAAGCCGCAGAAGCCCAGCACGATCGCCAAGAGCATCGCCATCGGCAATCCCGCCGACGGCTACTACGTGATGAAGGTGATCCGCGAATCGCGCGGCTACGGCGCCAGCGCGACCGATCCGGAAATCCTCGACGCGATCAAGCTGCTCGCCCGCACCGAAGGCATCTTCACCGAGCCGGCCGGCGGCACCACGCTCGCCAGCGCGATCAAGCTCATTCAGAGCGGTCGCATCCCGCGCGATGAAAGCATCTGCGTCTGCATCACCGGCAACGGCCTGAAGACCCTCGAAGTCATGCAGGGCCAGTTCGCACACGCCCCCGTCATCAACGCCAAGATGACCGAGTTCGACACGCTCGTGCAGCAGATCGAAGAGAACAAACCCGCGAGTCAGCCCGTCCATTAGCCCCCGGCTCCGCCGGGGATGGGGATTGCAAATTGAAAATTGAAAATTTTCAATTTGCAATTTTCAATCCGCGTGAATCGCAGGTCGCCGATTTTTTTGGAGCTTCATCAATGTCCGACACCGTGAAAATCCTGATCCCCACCGCCCTGCGTGCCAAAGTCGGCGACCAGGAAATCGTCACCCTCCCCGGCAAGACCGTGCGCGAAGTCCTCGGCACGCTCACCGCGCAGTACCCTGACCTGGGCAAGCAACTGTTCAAGAGCGGCGTCTCCGGCGGCGAGGTCAATCGCTTCATCAACCTGTACGTCAACGACGAGGACGTGCGCTTCCTGGAGAACCTCGACACCCCGCTGAAATCCGGCGACGAACTCTCCATCGTCCCCGCCATCGCCGGCGGGTGATCGGTCCCGCGCCTCGGCATGGGGACTTAAGTCCCCATGCCGGGCCACCCCGCGTCCCCATCGCTCGCACGCACACCCCGGCATCAATCCTCGAATCGAATCCACCATGAAAGTCACCCGCAAATGCTGGCTCACCTTCGAAGGCGGCAGGCAGAACGAGCCTTGCCTCTGGAAGATGACCACTGAGTACCCCGACGTCATGTTCGACATCCGCCAGGCCAACGTCACCAAGGACATCGGCATCATGGCGGTGCTCTTCACCGGCGAAGAGCCGCGCGTGGAGGCGGCGCTCAAACGCTTGCAGGAACTGGGCGTGAAGGTCGATCCGGTGGAGGGTGGAAGCAACGTGGCGGGATAAGGCGATTTCGGATTTGGGATTTCGGATTTCGGATTTTCCGAGCCCAGGCTTCCGACCAATTCCGAGTAATTGTTTTCTCAAATCCGAAATCCCAAATCCGAAATCCGAAATCTCCATGGACCTCTCCCGCTATCACCGTCAAACCCTCCTGCCCGGCTTCGGCGACGAAGGCCAGCGCAAGCTCCTCGCCTCCAGCGCGCTGATCGTCGGCTGCGGGGCCCTGGGCACCGTCATTGCCAACATGCTGGCCCGCGCCGGCGTCGGGCACCTGATCATCGCTGACCGCGATTACATCGAGATGACGAATCTCCAGCGACAGGTCCTCTTCGACGAGGACGACGTGCGCAACGCCATTCCCAAGGCCGAAGCGGCGAAGCAGAAGATCGCCAAGATCAACTCGCAGGTGAAGGTCGACGCCATCGTCGATGACGTGAACCACACGAACATCGAAAAACTCATGCACATGGCGGATACCGAAACCGTCGACATCGTGATCGACGGCGTCGACAACTTCGAAACCCGCTTCATCGTCAACGACGCCGCGGTGAAGCATCGCATCCCGTACGTCTACGGCGGCGCGGTGGGCACGGTGGGCATGTGCTACGCGGTGCTGCCGCACAGTGCGCCGGGCAACGCGGACGAGACGCCGTGGGAACTGGCGGGCAAGGCCACGCCGTGCCTGCGCTGCATTTTCGAGCAGGCGCCGCCGCCGGGGATGAACCCCACGTGCGACACGGCGGGCGTGCTTGGGCCGGTGGTTTCGATCATCAGCAACTATCAGGTGGTCGAGGCGCTGAAGATTCTCACGGGCAACTATGCGGCCGTGTCGCCGACGCTGATGTCGATCGATGTCTGGGGCAACCGCGTGCAGCAGCTGAAGGTCGCGCGGGCTTATGACGTGGGTGATTGCCAGTGCTGCAAGCACCGCAATTTCGAGTTCCTCGCGGGCAAGCTGTCCAGTTCCACGACGACGCTGTGCGGACGAAACAGTGTGCAACTCACACATGCACCAGGAGAGCCCGGGGGCAATGGCAACAAGATCAACTTCGACGAGATCGCCGGCCGCCTGCGGGCGCATGGCGCGGTGACCGCGAACAAGTTCATGCTGCGAGCCGAGGTGACCGACAACGGCGAGCCATACGAGATCACGCTCTTCACCGACGGCCGGGCCATTGTGAAAGGCACGAAGGAGCCGCGCGTCGCCAAGAGCATTTATGCGAAGTACGTTGGAGCGTGAATGGATTTCGGATTTCGGATTGCGGATTTGGGATCCCGGATTGCGGATTTCGGATCGCGGATTGATTTTTGGAATAATCACATGGTCTCCGCCGTTTAGCCGTCGAGCTTTGCTCGACGCGAACCCGCCGCCGCCGCGCTCCATGTGCGTCGCGCGAATGAATAACCTTTTTTCACCTGAATCGAGTCCCCATGATCAACCACCTCCTCCACGTCCAAGGCATGAACCACTGGTACCTCAGCGCACTGGTGAAAGACCTCACCGAGGAGCAGATGGTTGCGCAGCCTGTGAAGGGGCAGACGCTGAATCACGCGGCGTGGGTGCTGGGGCACCTGGCGACGGGCTGCGACTTTGCGCTGTCGCTGATGGGTCAGAAGCGCGTGTCGCCGGAGAGCTACGACAGTCTCTGCGGCATGAACAGCAAGCCACAGAACGATCGCAAGCTGTATCCGAGCAAGGCGGATTTGCTGAAGACGGTGGACGCGGGGTACAAGGCGGTGGCGGCGGCGCTGAAGCAGTTTCCGGCGGCGAAGATGAGCGAGCCGATGGCCAAGGAAATGGCGCACATCTGGCCGACGGTGGGCGACGCGATCGTGTTCATGGTCACCGCCCACGATCCGACGCACCTGGGCCAACTCTCCGCGTGGCGGCGGGCGCTGGGGTTGCCGAGCGTGATGTGAAGGCGAGGACGCGCTTCGAACTCTTCACGTTGCAGCGGCAAGGATGGCCTTTAGCGGAGCGACGAGCGGCGGAAGATCCGTCGTCCTTGTTTCCCAGATGATGCGCAGACTGACCCCGAAATAAACGTGGGCGATGATGTTCCGCATCGCCCGCATCTTGTCCCATGGAACATGCGGGTGGCTTGCGGTGATCTGCGGCGGGATGTGTCGCGATGCTTCGCCGATGATCTCGAAGTTCCGACAGACCGCGTCGATGGTCATGCGTTCGGCTTGAAATTGCTCGAATGTCATGCCATCGGTGTAAGCGAGGATGTTCTCGATGCACTCGAGAATGTCGGAGATGCGAAGCTTCCAGTCGCGCTTATGCGGCATGCACCATCTCCCGGAAAATCTCCTCCCTCATCTCGCGACGCAGCGCTTCGGGGGTCGCAAGGTCCACCCGGCAACCAAGAAGGCGCTCGAGCTCGGTCTGGAGATCTATGAACGCAAACATCCCGACACGATGCGAAGGTGCGTAGTCCACCAGAATATCGATATCGCTGTTCGGCCCCGCCTCATTGCGGGCCACGGAACCGAAGATGGAGATCGTCGCCACGCCGAACCTCTGTTGCAGCGCTGCGAAGTTGGATCGCAGAATGGTGAGGGCTTCGTCGAGTTTCATGGCGGTTGTCCGATCAACCCACACACCAGTATACGCTTGTGTAGTTCGTCCCGGCGGTTCGGGCGTGACCGCGTGCCGGACGTTTAGGTACTGGCGAACGATTGGCGTCAGCGAACAAAGAGCGGGGCAAGCCCCGTCGCTAAACGGTCTTGCTCGTCACGCCCCCAGCATCGTCAACGGATTCTCCCGGTTCTTCAGCGGGAAACTCACCGGCCCTCCCACGCGATGCGATTCGAACACAGCCGCGATCATCTCCGTGCTGGTGCGGGCTTCGTACACGCTGGCCTCCGGCTGGCGGTCGTTTTCCACGGCCGCGATCAGGTCCTTCACCGCCGCCACGTTGCCCGCCAGGAGCGAGCCGTCCTTGATCGGCTCCTCCTTGCCGACGCCCGCGCTCGTCACATCGAGCCACTGCTTGTTGCCGCGCGATGGCGACCAGCTCGGGTCCTCCAGCAGTTTCACGCTGGGCAGGTAGCCCATGAGCACTTCGAGGACGCCCTTGGAGCCGACGATCTGGATGCCGAAGCGCGACGGGTTGCCGGCCTGCCCGCGCACGGAGTTGAACGTCGCGATGCCGCCGGCGGTCTGCGAATCGCCGCCCGCCTTGCCGCTGTCGCCCGCCAAACCGTACATCGCGTGCACCTCATCGCCGGCCAGCGGGCCGATGCCCTCAGCCCCGTCCTTCACATCCGCTTTCGTCACCGGCTTGCCGTTCTGGAAAGCGCGGGCGGAGCACCACGTCGGCTCGCCGCCCAGGTAGTGGATCATGTTGAAGAGATGCGTGCCCAGCACCCACAGGTCTTCGCCGCCGCCGCGTGTGTCTTCCTTGCCGCGGGCGCGGAACTCCAGCACGCGGCCGATGCGCCCTTCGCGCAATAGCTGTTTGGCCATCTGGATGCGCGGGCTGTAGCGCGTCTGAAATGCGATGGCGAGCTTCACCTTGTGCTTCTCGCACGCGGCCACGATCGCGTCCGCCTGCTTGAGGTTCTGGCACATCGGCTTTTCGAGGTACATGTGAATGCCGCGCTGGGCGCACTCGATCACCATCTCCGCGTGCCGATCGAGGAACCGCTGGCAGATGGAGACGAGCTGCGGCTTCTCTTCGTCGAGCATCTTGCGATAGTCGAGGTAGCCTTTTTTCACGCCGAGCCGTTTGAGCTCCGCCTCCAGGCCTGTCTTGTGATCGTCGGCGACGGCGATGATTTCACAGCCGGGCACGAGTTGCCAGACCTTGTCCAGGTCGTGGCCGTAGTTCCCGCGCGTGGTGGAGCCGATGACAGCAACGCGATAGTTGGGCATGGCGGTTCCTCTCGTCTATTTAGCCGGCGGGCTCGCCCGCCGCGGACCATCGTGAACGGATGCCATGATACGGCGCGGAACGCCGGCGACTAAACTGAACTGCCACCGGATGTACCTGGCGCGTTGATACTTTTACCCACTCCTTATGGCCAGCCTATGCGATTCTTCTGGACATTCCGATCGCTGCCGGAGTTGAACCACCTGACGGACGAGCAGAAGCAACAGGTGATTCACCGCGCGGTCACCGGCAAAGCACGTCGAGCGCTGGCATACAAAGTCATGGTTGCCGCGGTCTTCTTCGGCGGCATTTCGGCGACTGTCTTCATTGACTGGGCGGGTGTGGCGATGGGATCCCTGTCGGCAATGTTGTTCGGCACTTGCGTTGCCGCCCTGACCTTTCAAGTTGAGATGTGGGACATTCGGCTTGCCCTTCGCCTCTTCCTCTTTGAGCACTTTCGCGGCGAGAAACTGCCCGTCTGCCTGCGCTGCGGTTATGACCTGACCGGCAATGAAACCGACCGCTGCCCCGAGTGCGGGGCGAACATACTGATGCCGAAGAGATAGGATCGCCATAAATCTCGGCTGTGCCCGACGTGTCTCGCGGTGGCGAGTGCATCGTCTTCATGCAGGCGCGCTGAAGCGATGTGTAAGCCTTTTCTTTTTCCCATCCCCGGCGGAGCCGGGGGCTAACGGGCAGACGTCACGCCGTCGCCATCGCCGCCCGCTCCGCACGGAACGCTTCGAGTGGCTCCCACAGGACATCGACCTTGTCATCGAAAAGATCGCCGATGAGCAGGTCGGTGATGGTGCCTTTGAGGTGGGGGTGCTTCTTGAGGAACCCGCCGAAGCTCAGGCCCTCGTAATAAGCCATGACGAGTCGGCGCATGCGGTCCATGCCGCGGTTGAAGTCGGGGCCCCAGCAGCCGAGTTGGGCGGCGGTGGTGTCGCTCTTCGCCAGGGCATCGTTGATGGCGTCGGCGGCGAGTTGGCCGCTCTTGAGGGCGAGCAGGACGCCGGAGGAATAGAGCGGATCGAGGAACCCGTAGGCATCGCCCACGAGCACCCAGCCGTCGCCGGCGAGCTTCTTCGAACGGTACGAATACTCGCGCGCCGAGAAAAACGGCGCCGCCTGTTTCGCGTTCCTGATTCGCGGCTGCACGCCGGGGCAGCGCTCCACTTCCTCTGCATAGATCGCCGCCAGTTCCGTGGTCGTGCGGTCCTTGAACAGGTACTCGTGGCCGGCCACGACACCCACACTGACGATGTTGTTGTGCAGCGGGATGTACCAGAACCAGCCCGCCTTGTTCCTGGTCTGCAGCACGACCGTGGCGCCTTCGTCCCGGCCGGTGTCGCGCTGGGCGCCTTCCCAGTAAGTCCACAGGGCGGATTTCTTCAACTGCGGATCCCACTCGCGCAGGTTGAACTTGCGCATGATCAGCGAATGCTGGCCGCTGGCGTCGACGACGACCTTGGCTCGCACTTTCTTCCGCGTGCCGTCTTCGAGCATGACTTCGACGCCCACCGCGCGATCACCTTCGAAGAGCACATCCAGCACGCGCGCGCCTTCATGAGCGACGACGCCGTGATCCCGCGCGTTGTTCAGCATGATCGTGTCGAACTCCTGGCGGTACACCTGCCAGGTCTGCGAACTCTCGTGCGGCTTGTGCTCGACAAAATAGAACGGCTCCGAAAGCTTGCCGTGCTGCGTCACGAACTGCACGCTGTACTTCTTGACGAAGTGGCTGCCCTTGAGCTTGGGCAGCATGTTGAGGCGTTCGAGCACGTGGTACGTGCAGGGGATCAGCGACTCGCCGATGTGGAACCGCGGGAAGTGCTCGCGTTCGAAAAGCTGAACGCGGTGGCCTTTCTGGGCGACGAGGGTGGAGACGGTGGCGCCGGCGGGCCCGCCGCCGATGACGATGACATCGGTTGATTCGCTGATGAGGGGAGCCATGAGCAGATCTCCTGGTGGATCGAAGTCGCTGTCGTGCTGCGAATGTCTGAAGCCTGATTAGTAAGTATACGTATTAGATTGAAAACCGGCAAATGATCCTGGGCGAATGAACTGGCGCGCTTTGTCGCACCAGGCGGGTGCGGCTCCGATCGATGTGGCTCACCAGGTCGGGCACGCGCTGGTGGTGCCAGGTCTTCCCGGCAGCTTCCGTCGTAGCCGCGCCACTTCGCCGACATTCCTAGGCGCAACGGGTCTGCCAACTTTTCCGGGGCCTTGTTCCCTCTCCCTGACCGCAGGACCAATAGTGTCCGACACGACCGCTATTTTGAACCTGACCGCGGGGCCGGCGT
>CAYRPN010000069.1:0-28650 GCA_964426135.1 uncultured Phycisphaeraceae bacterium
CCCTAAAAGGGAGGGGAGTTCGATCCCTGCAAATCGGGGAGTTATTTCGATTCCAGTCCATTCCTTAGACAACCCAACCACGCACACTTTCGCCATGACCGACACGCTCGAAAAGCCTGAAAACATCCCGCAACCGAACCTGCGCACCAAGGTCGAGGACTACTGCGGCGTTGAGAAAAACAAGCTCGCGTCCAACGGCATCCGCGGCACGCTCAGTGCCGAGTTCGCCGACCTGGCCGCCAGCGATCTCTCCGAGGCCGCCGAGCAACTCGCCAAGAGCTATGGCATGTACCTGGAGTACAACCGCGCCAAGACCGGCAAGGAGAAAGACTGGATGTTCATGGTGCGCGTCTCGATCCCCGGCGGCGGCGGATTCACGCGCGATCAGTGGCGGGTGTTCGATGACGTGGCGCGGAAATATGCCGTCAACCCCCAGGGCGTTCCTTCCATCCGCGTGACCACGCGGCAGAATATTCAGTACCACTGGGTGAAGAAGCAGCACGTGCTTCCCCTCGTGCAGGAGATCGCCGCGACGCGGTACTACACGATCAACGGCTGCGGCGACAACTTCCGCAACGTGATGGGCTGCCCGCTGTCGCGCTATTCCAAGACCTTCAACGCCGTCGCCTGGGCCAACAAGGCGGCGGAATATTTCCGCTTGCCGGCGGAGCCGTACATCGAAATCTATGGCATCGACCCGAGCTACATCCGCACACCGGACGAGCATTTCGAGTACGCGCCGAACCTGCTGAATCGCAAGTTCAAGACGGCGTTCTCAGCCGTGCATCGCTGCGAGAAGACCGGCGCGTGGGTGGCGGACAACTGCGTCGAGCTGCGCACGAATGAAATCGGACTCGCGCCGATCGTGGAGAACGACAAGGTCAGCCGCGTCATGATCTACATCGGCGGCGGACAGGGCGAGAAGAACGGCAAGCCCACGTTCGCCGGCCTGGGCGAACCCTTCGCTGTCGCCACGCTCGACAACATCATCCCCGTCATGGACGGCATCGTCGCGGTGCAGCAGGAATGGGGCGACCGCGAAAACCGCCACTGGGCCCGCATGAAGTACATCGTGTGGAAGCAGGGCATCCCATGGTTCCAGGAGCGCGTGAAGGAGCGCGGCGCGAAGTTCGAGCCACCGATCCCCGGTTTCAACCCCGGCCCGCGCTGCCTGCATCACGGCTGGCACCAGCAGGAGAGCAACGGGCTCAACGCCTTTGGCTGCTACATCGAAAACGGCCGCATCATCAACGGCGCCAATGGTCGCCTGCAGGACATGGTCACGGCGGTGCTGGAGAAGTACGCCGGCGTCGAGGTCATGACCACGCCTAATCAAGACCTGCTTTTCTGCAATCTGCCGGACGCGGCGAAGAAAGATTTCGAAGCGGAACTTCGCAGCTTCGGCTGGGGCCAGCGGAATGGCAAAGCCTACACCACGCTTCGGCTCAACAGCGGCGCGTGCGTGGGCCTGCCCACGTGCAGGCTGTCGTACACGGAGAGCGAACAGTACGAGCCGGAGCTGCTCGACGAACTGGAGGCCATGGGCTACGGCGACGTCACGGAATCCATCGGCATCACCGGATGCGAACGCCAGTGCTTCCGGCCCGCGACGAAGACCATCGGCCTGGTCGGGCAAGGCCCGGATCTCTACGAACTGAAACTCGGCGGCAGCGAGGACGGCTCCACACAGGGCCACGCGGTGCACGACGAAGGCAGGTGGTACCTGCGGCAGATTCCGCGCACCGAGGTACCGCACGTGATCGCCGCGCTCTTTGATTTTTACAAGGCGAACAAACGCGAGGGCGAAACGATGGGCCAGTACCACCGCCGCATCGGCATGAAGGCGATCGTCGGCCACCTGAAGCAGCACCCGAAGGTGGCGCCGCTGATGATGAAGACGAAGGATGCACCGTTCGTGCCGGCGAATCAGCATTTTTAGAACGAACGTAGAGGAGGTAAGGAAGGAAGAGAAGGAAGAGAAGGAAGAGAGGTAAGCGTTTATTGACGGTCACTTTAGAAGAGGCCGCGGTTCGATTCCCCTCCCTCTTAGGGAGGGGTTAGGGGAGGGTCGGGCGAACTGCATGATTGTGGCTCCAATCAGGCTGCTGACCCGACCCTCCCCCCGCCCCTCCCTAGGAGGGAGGGGAGTCCGAATCCAGCCATCGGCGGCGTTTACTAAAGTGACCGTCAATAGCGGTCGGGCCGAGTCCGCGAGGCCCACCCGTCAATGCGAGCACAACGCCGCATCAATCCGTTGACACATCCAAGGCCACATCATGCTTGCACCCGCACTTCGTCTCGCGCGTCCTGACTTCGCGATCTTCTTCCTGTGCATGATCCAGGCTGCTGCGATCGCCGCGCCACCGTCGCCCACGCCGACCGGCAAGCCCTGGCTCGACATGGACTACGGCCCCTTCCTGACCGCCACGGTGGAGGCCGCCGAACCCGCGGGCAACTTCGCTTACAAAGGCATCGTGATCCGCGTCGGCGGCAAGGGCAACGAGACGATCGTGTTCGACACGGACACGCTGCGCTACGCGGCGGGTTGGAACGACGGCTACATCTCGATGACCGGTGTGGTGTTCGACGGCGCGCACTGGGCATACCCGAAGACCGTGGGGCCTGTCGCGTTCAGCAATGTCGTCGGCCCCGGCTGGGCCAGGCCGGGCGTCACCGGGGAAAAGGCATTCGCCGATCCACGATTCCGCGGCCACGACGGCAAGCCCTACGGCCCGCTGCCGCGCGACTGGGCGCACTGGAAAGGACTGTACCTGCACAACCAGCAGGTCGTGCTGTCGTACACCGTGGGCCAGGCGCAGGTTCTGGAAACCCCGGCTCTCGAACTCCTCGGCGAGCAGTCGGCGTTCGCGCGGTCGTTTAACGTGCGCGGCGGCGAGTCGCCGCTGGGCATGCGAGTCTGCGGCAAGGACGCACGGCCGATCAGGTGTGACAACGACGGCCACGTGAGCTGGATTGTGCAAGGCGAGGCGCCGGTCAACGCGCCGGCGGCTGGAGCAATTGCAGCACCGAAGGCGCTGAACGAAGGCCTCACCGCCCACTGGTCCTTTGATGAGGAAAAGAACGGCCGCACCGCCAACCTTGCGGGCAAGGATCACGCGCTGACTCTCAAGGGCGCGAAGTTTGTCGGCGGCGTAAGCGGCAAAGCGATCGAACTGACCGGCAACAGCAGGCTGACATTGGAGAACGAATCGAAACTTCGCCTTGGCCTAAGCGACTACACGATCGCCGCGTGGATTCGCACGAATGCTGATGGCACGATCGTGGCGCGAGCGCCGGCGGAAGGTGAATGGAAGCCGCAAGGCCGGTCGTTCTTCGTCCGCGGCGGCAAACTCGCGTTTGATGTCGGCTGGGTCGGCGAAGTGCAGGGTGGCAAGGCGGTCAACGACGGCAAGTGGCACCACGTCGCTGCGACATTCGAAGGAAAGACGAGCGAACTTCGCCTTTTCGTCGATGGCAAACCTGACGGACGCGGCAAGCTGAACGTCAAAGAGGATGACGAAACGCACGTCACCCGCATCGGCTATACGTCCGCGAACTTTCCTTCCGCCGACAACCGGTTCAAGGGCGCTCTCGACGATGTGCGCATGTATGGGCGATTGCTCGGCGAGGAGCAGATCGCCGCGCTGGCACAGAACGCCGTCGCCGCCGATGACGCGGTGGTGATCGCCTGCGTAGCCGATCCGGAGACGGCGATCCTCAGCGCCACGGACAGCGAGGTGTACCTGACGATCACGCCGGGCAAAGCCATGGCCGCGGTGAAAGTGCTTTCCTGGCGCGGCGATCGCGCCCAGCTTGCCGGCGTATTGGCATCGTTGAAGTCGCTCAAGCCCGCCGCGGACCTGTCGCCGCTGACGCGCGGCGGCCCGCCGCGCTGGGAGCAGAAGTTGACGACCAAAGCCGCGCTGGGCAAAGCAGGCAAGAACTCGCCATGGGCGGTCGATACGCTCACCTGGCCCGAAAAGAATCCGTGGAACGCGTGGATGCGCTTCGGCGGCTTCGACTTCTTCAAAGACGGCACCCGCGCCGCCGCCTGCACCTGGAACGGCGATGTCTGGATCGTCAGCGGCATCAAGGCCGGCGAAGAACTGGGCGAACTCACCTGGCAGCGCATCGCCACCGGCCTGTTTCAGCCGCTGGGCCTGCGCATCGTGAACGATCAGATTTACGTCTGCGGCCGCGATCAGATCACACGCCTCGTCGATCTCAACGGCGATGGCGAGACGGATTTCTACGAGAACTTCAACAACGATCACCAGGTCACCGAGCACTTCCACGAGTTCGCGATGGGCCTGCAGACCGATGACGACGGGAATTTCATCTACGCCAAGAGCGGCCAGCACGCGCGCGACTCGCTGGTGCAGCACCACGGCACGCTGCTGAAAGTCTCCAAGGACGGCGCGACGACGGAAATCCTCGCCAACGGTTACCGCGCGGCCAACGGCGTGGGCATCGGCCCCGGCGGCACGTTCTTCACCAGCGACCAGGAAGGCTTCTGGATGCCCGCCAATCGCATCAATCTCGTGCAGCGCGGCAGTTTCAGCGGCAACATGTTTTCGTATCACATGGGCAAGCTGCCGACGGATTACGATCGCCCGATCGTCTGGCTGCCCAAGGGTTTCGACCGCTCGCCGGCGGAGCAGGTCTGGGTCCGCGACGATCGCTGGGGCCTGTCCAAGGACAGCATCATCTCGCTCTCCTACGGCACGGGCCAGATTCTCAGTGTGATCTACGAAACGGTGAAGGGCGTCGAGCACGTCAGCGCACAAGGCGCGGCGTTCCGCCTGGGCCTGGAGTTTCCCACCGGCATCATGCGCGGACGATTCCATCCGGGCGACGGCCAGCTCTACGCGTGCGGACTCTTCGGCTGGAGCAGCAATCGCTCCAGCCCCGGCGGCCTGTGGCGAGTGCGCTACACTGGCGCCAAGGTCCACGTGCCCACGGCGTTCCGAGTCGTGAAGGATGGCGTGATCCTGCGATTCACCCATCCGCTCGATCGCGAAACCGCCACGGACCTTGGCAGCTATCTCGTGGAGCAGTGGGATTATCAGTGGACGAAGAATTACGGCTCGCCGGAGTTCAAAGTTTCCGACGGCCAGAAGGGGCGCGACACGCTCAAGCCCAAATCGGCGGCGCTATCGAAGGACGGGCGCGGCGTGCTGCTGACGCTGCCGGGGCTCAAGCCCAGCATGCAACTTCGCATCAAGTACGAACTCGACGCAGCCGACGGCAGCGAGATCAGCCACGATCTGCATGGTTCGGTCTTCGTGGTGCCGACCACGGAGGGCGCGGCGGTGCTCGACGCCGCGAAATCCTCCAACTGACGCGGTCACAACTCTGGCAGAGTCTCGCGCAAAGCACGCCACAAAACAGTAATACGGATTCCATCTGATTCTCGCGCCGATGCCACTGGCAGGCTTGGCTGCCAGTGGACCTGCGAAAAGCAAGGCGGGGGCGTCGGTGGACGCGAGAAACGCACTGGCAGCCGAGCCTGCCAGTGGCATCAACTTCGGCGCGAGAATCAGATAGAAGCCGTATAACTCCTTGGCGTGTTTTGCGCTTTCGCGCGCGACAACCGTGTCGAATTGTGCTCACTTCGCCTCGAACCCGCTGCGAATCGTGCCGTCAGGCGCGATGATCGGCTTCGCGTCACTGACCTTGCCCAGTTCGCGCACGCCCGGCCCGATGCCATCGACGCCCAGATCGTCCTTCATCGCGGCGATGAGCGCTTCGAGTTTCGCCACGACCTGCGGATTCTCGCCGGCGACGTCCTTGAACTCGCCGACGTCCGTCGCCAGGTTGTAAAGACGGGACTTGAGGGGCGATTCCTTCTCAGCCTTGTCCTTGTCCGCCTTATCCTTGTCCGCCCTCTTCTTATCCTTGCCGGCAGGCCCCTGGAACACGAGGTGAAGCTTCCAGTCGCCGTGGCGCACCGCCTCGATGCGATGGCCGCGGAAGTAATAGAACGTGTCGCGTGGGGCTTTGGCGTCCTTTTCGCCGCGCAAGTGCGGGAGTAGGTTCACGCCATCGATCTTGCGATCCGCGGGAACCTTGGCGCCGGCGATCGCGGCGAATGTCGGCAGCACATCGAAGTTGCCGCAAATCACATCGGTCTCCGTGCCGGCCGGAATCTGACCGGGCCACCACGCGATCGTCGGCACCCGCATGCCGCCTTCCATCGTGCCGCCCTTGATCCCGCGCAGAGGCGTGTTGACCGCACGCGGCGTACCACCGTTGTCGCTTGTGAAAATCACCAGCGTCTTCTCAGCAAGGCCGTGCTGGCGCAGCGCGCCGAGCACCTGGCCCACGCTCCAGTCGGTCTCCTCGACCCAGTCGCTGTAGATGCCGTGCGGCGATTTGCCTGCCCACTGCTTGCCCGGATAGATCGGGAAATGCACCGAATTGTGCGAGAGAAAAAGAAAGAACGGCTTGTCCTTGTTCTTCGCGATAAACGCCACCGACTCCTTCGTGTACATCTCCACAAGCGCCTGTTGATCGTCCTGCAACACGCGCTTCACCACCGTCCCGTTTCGCAGGAGCGGCAAAGGCGGCTGCCCGTCCTTCTGCGCCGGCAGGGGCTTGCCCAAGTCCGACTTCACCCCGTCGGCCCCAGGACCCATGTCGTTGGAGTACGGCAATCCGAAGTAGTAATCGAAGCCCTGCTGGTTCGGGAGGAACTCCGGCTGATCGCCCAGGTGCCACTTGCCGATGATCGCCGTCGCGTAGCCCTGCGTCTTGAGCACTTCCGCCACCGTCACTTCCTTCGGCGACAGACCCACGTCGTTGCCCGGGAACAGCACGTGCGGAATCGGCAGCGCCCGCTTCGGATAGCAGCCCGTCATCAGCGACGCCCGCGATGGCGAACAAACCGGTGCCGCGTACCACGACGTCAGCTTGCGCCCTTCCTTGGCCATGCGATCCAGATGCGGCGTGCGGTTGAGCTTCGAACCATACGGCCCGATGTCCGCATAGCCCAGATCGTCGACGAGAATCACGACGACGTTCGGCTTCCGCGTGCCTTCTTCCCCGCGCGCCGGGGTTGCCGCCGCAGCCGACAGCAGCCCCGCGGCAAACAACAGCGCCAGCGCGAAAGCCCCGCGCCGCTGCTGACTTTCCAAAGCGACCGACGAATCGACGCAGCGCGAAAAGCGTGAGGCCATGGGAGATATCCTTGAGTAGAAAGCCGACTAAGGAGCCGTACAGGATCAGCATCGCATGTGGGACGACTTTCCAAGTCGTCCGGCTGGGAGCGATGCGACTCGAATCTGCGGAGTTAATCTTGCACGGCTCCTAACCGCCACAGTATGGCCCTGTCGCTCGGCCCGGTCAACGCTTGTCTCGCTCGTCGCAGGGCAATTGCAAATGGGAGGGCGAGGCTCCCGCCGAGCCGCGGACAACCTCGTGCGCCCGCCGTTTTTTCGCGGCTCGGCAGGAGCCTCGCCCTCCCGTCAAGGTCCAAATGCATTTACCTTGTCGCGCGTTGCAAAATCGCCGGACAGAGATCGAGATGAAGATTCACGACAAGGGCTCAGTACACATCGCGCTGGTAGCGCCCCTCTTTCGCCAGCTTCGCGACGAACTCTTTCGCGGCAGCGGCGGCGCCCAGATGCTGACTGGCGATCGAGGTGAGCGCCTGGTCGACATCAGCCGCCATCCGTTTCGCATCGCCGCAGACGTAGACGCAGCCGCCTTCCTGAAGCCAGGACCAGATCTCGGCGGCCTGCTCCATCATGCGGTGCTGCACGTAGACCTTCGCATCGCTGTCGCGCGAGAAGGCTGTGTCGAGTCGGGTGAGCAGGCCGCTCTGATGCCAGTGCTCCAGTTCATCGCGATAGAGAAAATCCGTCGCGCTTCGCTGATCGCCGAAGAACAGCCAGTTCTTTCCCTTCGCACCCGTGGCCAGCCGCTCCTGCAGAAACGCGCGGAACGGGGCGATGCCGGTGCCCGGTCCGATCATGATCATCGGCGCGTCGGGATTGGTCGGCGGACGAAAGTGCGAGGGATTGACGAAGACGCGCACCGGCTGCCGCGGCAGCACGCGGTCGGCGAGATACGTCGACGTGACGCCCTTGCGGGCGCGGCCGTCCTTCTCGTAGCGCACGATGCCGACGGTCAGATGCACCTCGTTCGGATACGCCTTGGGCGAGGAAGATATCGAGTACAGGCGCGGGCGCATGCGTCGCAGCGCCGTCGCCAGTTCCTGCGGCGTCGGCCGGGCGTGGGGAAAGCGAGCGAGCACGTCGATGATGTGCGGGCTTTCGATCAGTCCTTCAACGGGCTTGTCGTCCATGAGATCGCGCAGGTCCGCGGCGTCTCGCTCATCGCGCGTGCTTCGCAGCAAGGCGTCGAACAGCTCCGGGCTGGGTGTGGCGATGTCGAACTCGCTGGTCATCGCCTGCCGCAGCGTCATGGCTTTGCTGTCGCGCGTGGAGATGATCTCCGCACCGCTGAAGTTGAGCAGCCGCAGAATCGCGTCGACATGCTCGAAGCAATTCTCCGGCCAGACACCGAGGCTGTCGCCGGCTTCGTACTTCAACCCACTGCCGGTGATATCGACGGCGATGAAGCGCGTGTCCTTCGCCGAGCCTGCGCCGTTGAGTTTCGCGTTCGAAACACGCGGCGCGGGAAACGGATGGTCGCGGGTGAAGGCGGCATCCGTGGTGCCTTTCGGTTCCGCTGTCGTCTGCCCCCCTCTCCCTTCCAGGGAGAGGGCCGGGGTGAGGGTCGAGACGTCCAACGACGGCGACCCCACCACTGTCACCGCGTCCTCCGCCGGCCTGCTCTTCACCAGTTCCCGAACCTTCATCGCCGTCGCTTTGCCTCCGGGCTGGCACAGGGTCAGATCCTTCTCCGCGCCGCTGGCGATGGCCTCCGCGTACGTCTTGCACAGGTAACCGCACGCCCCGCAATCGAGCTGCGCCATCGCCGCCATCACTTTGCTCTTGAATGATCGCGGCTCGGCAAGCTTCAGCCGTTCATCCATCGGCATCGCCGGATCGTGCCACGGCGTGTCCTCATCTGCCGGCGCTTGCGGCTTAGCGCCGACCATCGCGCCACTCGCGGGCACTCCCGTGCCGCCGCCCGCGCTCGCAGGCTGCGAGCCGAACAACCCCGCAAGAAAGCCATTCAGCCACGATCGCTGCTGCGTTGAGAACGGCGCGGACTCAGGGATCAAGGGGACGCTGAGCATGCTCATGTTCACACGCCCGCCGCGGCAGGCTCCTCCATGCTGGTGTTGACGTGTACAGATGAGATTGCGCTTCGCAGTTCATCCATCGTCAGCCGATTGGCGAAATCGCGGAAGCGTTCGTCAGGGCTGATGCGGTGATTCAGATACGCCCGCAGCATTCGTTCGATCGTGCGGGGCGCGTCACCGGCGGTGACATCGCGGAACAACTCCCGGCCGATCCTTCGATCCTCGCCAAAACCACCGCCGACGAAAATGTGATACCCCTCGACCATGTCATCGCCGGCGCTCACCGAAGCGCCGATCAGGCCGATGTCGCCGATGTAATGCTGGGCACAGGAGTGGTGGCAGCCGGTCACGTGGATGTTGATCGGTTGGTCGAGTGTGAGCCTGGACTCGACGTGCTCGGCAATCGCCATCGCATGGGCCTTCGTGTCCGAGGCGGCATACTTGCATCCCTTGTTGCCCGTGCAGGCGACCAGGCCGGCGCGGACATTCGTCGCCGACCAATGCAGCCCCAGTTCTTCGATCGCCTGCCTGGCCGCGCGCACGTCCGCGTCGGCGATGTGGGTCATGAGCAGATTCTGCCAGACGGTCAGGCGGATGTCGCCGGCACCGTAGCGTTCCGCGATGCGGGCGAGGCCGCGCATTTGCCCGCTGGTCAGTTTGCCGACGGGCAGCACGACACCGATGTAGTTCATGCCGCCCTGCTTCTGCGGATGCACGCCCACGTGGGCCAGCGGATCAACCGTGGGCCGCGGTTCGCATTGATCCGCGGCGACGCGCGCCGGCTCGAAGGCCAGATGCTTGCGCACCTCGGCCATGAACTTGTCGAAGCCCCACGCGTCGAGCAGATACTTGAGCCGCGCCTTCTTGCGGTCGGTGCGGTCTCCGTGATCGATGAACACGCGCACCACCGCGACCGCCATGGGCAGGCACTGTTCGGGCGTCAGCAGCACGCCCGTGTCGCGGCTGAAATCCTTGTGCCCGGTGATGCCGCCCAGTTCCATGCGGAAGAACACGCGGGGTTCCTCGGCATGGGGGCTTAAGCCCCCATGCCTGGTGCGCACCGCGAAAAACGCGATGTCGTTGGTGTCCGCCACCGCGCTGATCCGCCCGCCGCCGTCGAAGGCGATATTGAATTTGCGCGGCAGGCCGAAGAGTTCGCGGTGATTCAGGATGTGATAGTGAAGCTGCCGCGCCAGGGGCCGCGTGTCGATGAGTTCATCGGCGTCGATGCCGGCCGTGGGACTGGCGGTGATGTTGCGAATGTTGTCCGCGCCGGCGCCGCGGTTGAGGATCCCCAGATCGCTCAGGCCGGTGATGATGTTCATCGCATGCTTCGCGCCGATCTCGCGCAGCTGCAGATTGGCGCGCGTGGTGACGTGCGAGTATCCGCCGGCGAATTGGTCTGCCATGTCCGCCAGTCCGCGCATCTGGTGAGCGCTGACCACGCCGGCGGGGAACCGCAGCCGGCACATGTAGGAGTTCTGCGCCGGCGCGACGAAGAACAGGCCGTGGTACTTGGTGAGGAAGACATCGGTGCCCTTGGGGAACTCGCCCTTGTCCGCCCGGCCAGCCATTTCATCCCACAAATCCAACGCATTCTTCTCGCGCTTGGCGTTCTCCTCGGGCGTGAGCTTCTTGCCCGCGGCGATGAAGCGATCCTGCGCTTCGCGGTGAATGGCCTCGGCTCCGCCCAGCGTGATGCTCGTCCCCTGCGATGCCGATGCGGCCGTGCCATTGCCGCCGAGCACCGGCAGCGACGCGATCGCGCCCACGCCGACGGACTGCGCCCGCCGCGCCAGGTCCGCGCCGGCGGCGAAGCCTTGCAGGTACTGCTTCTGCTCATCGGTGAATGATTCGGTCATGGTGCGAACTCCCGCGATCACGCTTCAATCTCCCAGTGTTCCAGTCTCCGAATGCGCACCGCGCATGACTTGTAGGACGGCTGTTTCGAGTAGGGATCGAACACCGCCAGCGTCAAACGATTCGTCTGCGCGTAGTGCATCGGAATGAAGACCTGATCCGGCTGCACCACCGGCGTGGGAAAGGCCCGCGCTTGCAGCGACCCGCGCCGTGACTCGACGCGCACCCACTCGCCCGGCGTGATGTTCAGTTCCCGGGCCCGCGCGGGGCTGATCTCCACATACACGTCCTTCGCGTAGAGCTTCCGCAGCACCGCCGACTTGCCGGTGCGCGTCTGCGTGTGCCACTGCGCAGCCGTGCCGCGACCGGTGAGCAGCGTGAATGGATATTCCTCATCCGCCGGCTCCACGACCGGCCGTGGCGCCTCGAAGAGCAAGCGTGCCCGGCCGTCACCGTGGAAAAATCGCCCGTCCTCGAACAAGCGTCGCTGCGGTTGCGGCTCGCCCTGTTCCGCATCGAGGTCCGTGTACGGCCACTGCACGCCGCCCCGATCATCGAGCATCTGGTAATCGCGGATGCCCGTGATTTCGCAGGGCTGCCCGCGCGAAATCTCTTTCATGATCTGGAACACCGCCTCGGGCGATGACCACGCGCGGAACAGGTCTCCGCAGCCGAAGTACTCCGCCACGAGCTTGAAGATCGCGAAATCGCTCAGCGCCAGGCCCGGCGCCTTCTTGACCTTCTTCGTCAGGCCGATGCGGCGCTCGGAGTTGATGAAGGTGCCCTCCTTCTCACCCCAGCCTGCGGCGGGAAGCACGAGGTCCGCCAGTTGCGCGGTTTCGGTCGTGTGGTACATGTCCTGCACCACGAGGAAGTCCAGCTTGTCGATGATCCGCGCGAACTCACCCTGATTGATCCAGGAGTGCGCGGCATTGGTGGCGATGAACCACAGACCCTTGATCTCCTCGCGGTCGATCGCCTCGATGATTTCGTTGTAGGCATAGCTGTTTCGCGTGGGGATTCGGGCCGGGTCAATGTCGATGATGCCGGCGATCTTGGCGCGGTCGCGTGCTCGCTCGAAGTCGTGGCCGCCGATCAGGCTCGTCGTGTTGCTGAAGAGTCGCGATCCCATCGCGTTGCACTGGCCGGTGATCGAGTTGGCGCCGGTGCCGGGCCTGCCGATGTTGCCGGTCATCAGCGCGAGGTTGATGATCGCCTGCGCCACGCGCACGCCTTCGTGGCTCTGGTTCACGCCCATCGTCCACCAGAACGACACGCGCTTGCCCATGCCGATGGCGTACGCCACGCCGAACAGCGACTCGATGCTGATGCCGGTCTCCGCAGCGACGCGTTCCGGAGGGAATTCGCGAACGAATCCGACGAAGGCGTCGAAGCCGGTGGTGTGGGCGTCGAGGAAATCGCGCTTGATCCAGCCGTGGCGAATGAGCAGGTGCGCCAGGCCATAGAAGAGGGTGAGATCGGACTTGGGCTTCAGCGCCAGGTGATCCGTGGCCGCCATCGCCGTCTCTGTTTTGCGCGGATCGATGACGATGATGCGCGGCGAGTTGGGGTTCCGCAGCACGCGCTCCCACATGATCGGGTGCGCGATGCAGAGATTCGACCCGACCAGCACGATCACGTCGGATTCCTCGAAATCCTGATAGGTGAACGGCGGCGCGTCGAAGCCGAACGCCTGCTTGTACGCGACGGCGGCGGTGGCCATGCACTGGCGCGTGTTGCCGTCGCCGTGGATCATGCCCATGCCGAACTTCGCCACGGCGCCGAGCAGCGCCATTTCCTCGGTGACGATCTGGCCGGTGGAGAGGAATGCGACGGACGCCGGTCCATGCTGCTTCTGAATCGCCTTGAAACTGGCCGTCATGGTGCGCAGCGCGCTGTCCCAGTCGGTGGGCACGAGCTTGCCGCCCGCGCCGCGCACCAACGGCGTGGTCGCGCGGTCGGGCGCATCCAACACACTGAGCGCTTCCCAGCCCTTGGGGCACGCCATGCCGATATTCACCGGATACTTCGTCGTCGCGGAGAGCCCCACCGCCTGTCCGTCACGCAGGTGAATGTCCAGAGCGCATCCCGTGGAGCAGTACCCGCACACGCTCGTCGTCACGGCGTCCGGCGCCTGCCTGGCCGGCACTTGGCCCAGCCCGAAACCGCCGGGCGTCAGGTGCAACTCATCGGTGAGCGGCCCGGTCCACTGACGCAGCAGCGTGTCGCGCCGCCGGGGCATGGCGATGGCCGTCGACGGTCCCGCACTGGGATGATCGATCTTCATGACGGAGACCCTCCAGGCATCTTGGGCGGGACGGCGGCGGCGAAGAAGAGATATCGCTCGACCAGTTCACCGGCGAGCGTGCAGATGAGGATCAGCGTCGCGGAGACCAGTCCGATTGGCGCGCTCCTGTCGGCAGTCATCGCCAGCGGCAACACGATGCCGCCGACCGCGCCAAGCGTGAAACGCGCGATCGTCGCGCGGCGCAGCGGCCCCACCAGCAGCCGTGCCGACTTGCGCAGTACGGTGAACTGCCGGGCAGCGAGATGTCGCAGCGTCGCCGCTTCGATCAACAGCTTCGCTCCTGTCACCATCGCCAGAGCGACACAGATCGTGCGGCTCGTTGCGGCTTCGTCCACCGTCGCAAGGCCAATGCCCGACGCGCCTGTCAGTGACGAGGTGAACACCGTGGTTGCCGTGCCCAGCAGCAAGGTGGTGAGCAGAAACGCCGTCCCGCTGCGGCTGAAGGTCCACATCGGTCGCCGCGTGTCGTGGTAGAGCATCGCGGAGCAGAACACGCCCAGCATGCCGAAGAGAATGACGCCGATGCCCAGCGCGCTGATCGCCCCATGGGACATGGCTTCGCGGAGGAAGAACGCACATGCCGCATACGCACTGGCGGCCGCGGCAAACAGGCCAAAGGCGAGGATCTCCCGGCTGAGCCAGCTTGTCCGCAAGCCCACGATCGCGCGAAACGCGTAGAGAGGCCGGCCCAGGTGGAGCGTGCTGGCGCCCAGCGCCAAGAGCCCCACCGCCAGCGCGACCAGGGCGTGCATCGTTTCACTGCCAACGCTGACCATCATGCCCGTGGCCATCGCCGCTTCACGCGCGATGCGCTCAACGAGGAAAGCGCCGACGGAAAGCTGCGTCAGCACCAGCATCGCCACCAACGGCGGATGCGGGTGCTGCGGAGCGGCGCTGTAATGGTCGGCCGGCAGCAGGTTCCGCGGCATCACCTTTGCCGTGCGGTAGTTCGTTGTGGGCAGCGTGTAGTCCGGCTCGCATGTGCCGGGGACGAACTGATTCGCTTCGCTGTCCTCGATGACCTTGCGCGTCTCCACGAGCGTGATGCGGATCGCCTGATTCGGACACGCCTGCACGCAGGCCGGCGCTTCACCGACGCTCAGGCGATCGCTGCACATGTCGCACTTGCGGACGATGCCCAGGCGTGCGTTGTACTTCGGCACGTCGTACGGGCACTTGAAAATGCAGTACTGGCAGCCGATGCACTGGTCGTCGAGGTGTTTCACAATCCCGGTGACCGGGTCTTTGTCGTACGCATTCACCGGGCAGCCTTCGAGGCAGGCGGGCTCGACGCAATGGTGACACGCGCTGGTGACGTGCTGCATGATCGGCAGTTCGATCGTGCCGCCCACGAGCAGGCCGACATCGCGGAACACCTCGCCGTCGTCGAGGCCGTTGAGATTGTGGCACGCGGTGACGCACGCCTTGCAGCCGGAGCAGGCGTCGAGATCGACGTCGAACGCGTACTGCTGGCCCGCCCGCGGCGTCGAGAGCGGAATCAGATCGCGGTAGTGCTTCGCTTGTGCGGGCACTTCGCCGCGTTCGTGCTGCCGGGCAAAGCGTTCGACCGCCGTGAGATTCTGCTGATCCTTCAACAGATCACTGAGCATCGCCTGGCGATCCACCGGCGCACCGACAGCCCGTGTTGCGCGAGGCAGCACCGGCAGCGGCACAGGTTGCGGATTCAGTAACGCAGGCATGGCGGGTATTCGGGTCGGGGGTGCGAAGGCTCGGCGTGGACGTACCATCAGCGGGCCGTCAACGATCAGCGATCGGCCGTTGGTGGCCGTCGCTGATGGTTGAAAGCTGAATGCTGAAGGCTGATGGTTTCCAGGTCGTGCGTCCGCGCCGAGCCGTGACGCTCCCTACGCGGCGATCAGAATGTGAACTGCAACACCACGTAGGCAAAATCGATGTCTTCCGACGGCCCGGACTGATCGATGAATTTGCCTGCGAACAAGTGGTTGTATCCAAAGTGGATTTCGGTGTGCCGGTCGAACTGCCACTTGATCAGCAGATCTATTTCCTGGCCGATTTCGTTCGACAGCCCGACGCCCGGAGCACGGAAGCGCACGCCGCCGGCGTTGTAGGCGCCGTCCGTGTCTTCCGCCCGCCAGAAGAGGTGGCCGTGAATGTCAACGCTGACGGTCTTGCAGGGCTTGAAGGTCACGCCGGGGTACACGTCGATCACGTTCTGCCGGCCGATCTGATCGATCCAGCCGAAGTACGCGTGGCCCAGCGGGAAGAGCTGGTTGAATGTCTCCACATCGCCGCCCGCCGCCTTATCGCCGCTCGCATAATCGAAGCCGACAAAGAAGCGCGGCTGCATGGCGATTTCGCTGAAGGTGTAACCCGCGACGGCGGTGAACATGAACGCGTCGATGTCACCGGCGCCCAGTTCACCGAACTGATAGGCGCCTTCGATTTCCCAGTCGAAGCCGGTGCCTGGCAGCTTGCCCCAGACGCGTCCGCCCAGGGTGTGGCGTTCCTCGTCGCCGACGGTGCCGTTGAAACCGGTGGCGACGTTGGCAACGCCGTTGAAGGCGATCGCGTCCTTGTCGAGGTAGAGCCAGTAGAGGTCCAGGCCGATGTCGGTTGTCGGAATTTTGCCCGCCGCGTAGACGCCCATGAAGTCCTGGTCATCGTCGGGCAGATTGTTGAACTCGTACTTCTCCACGATCACCGGCTTGGTCCAGAACGGCGTGACGGTCCAGTCGCCGACCTTGATCGGGGCGCTGATGCCGTCGAAAGTGCGGCGCACGTTGGCCCAGTCCAGCGGGCTGACCAGACGCTGCTTACCGAAGAGCAGTTCCTGCCGGCCGGCGCGGATCGTGGCCTTGTCGCCGGTGTCGGAGAAGGGAATCGCCACATCGACGAAGCCGTTCTGCAGATCGAGTTCATCCACTTCCAGCGTGCGCCGACCGCCCAGCAGATCGCGATCGGTGGACAGCGCGCTCTTGCCTTCGAGGAAGACGCGGACGTTCGGGCCAAAGTGAATGTCGCTGTGAAACAGGAATCGCGAGAGGAGAAACACATCATCATTGGGGCCGGCGAAGGGCGCGCCGCCAGCGGCGTTGGCGCCGAAGTTGAAACCGTCCCACGCTTCCAGTCGCAGGCGAATCTGTCCGCCGAAGCTGGCCCAGATGGAGCCATCCTCGCTCAGCGGGACGTGCTTGATGGGGTCGACGAAATCGCCTTCGTCCTTGACCTTCGGCAGCACGCTCCAGTTCTCGTTGTAAGGGAGCACCTGATAGGCAGGCCGCGCGGGGCCGGCGGGCGCGCCGGGGGCGCCGGGGGCGCCGGGGGCGGCTGGTGTTGCCGGGGCGCCGGCAGCGGGGGCAGTCGCGGGTGTCGTTGTCGGCGCCGGTGTCACGGGGGGCTTGGTGCCGTAATCCTGCGCGGCACATGTAGCGCCAAGTGACAGGGCGAGGCTCGCGGTCAACAGTGCTTTGTCGCATCGAACATTCATGGTTGTCTTCCTTTCAGGATTCCAGCAGCCGTCGCGCGATCATTGCGCCGCCATCAGTCCTGGGAGTGTTGGGATCAGGTGAACCATCGCTTACGCAGCGCTTCTTTCCTTCGTCTCCGGTGGATCGGTCGTAGCCGCCATCTTGTGGCGGTCCTGTTCGTGGAGGAAATCGACGAGCCGGGCGCGAAGGGCCGCATACTCGGCGCTTTCCAGGATGGCCGCGCGGTCGCGCGGCCGGGGGAACGGAACCGTCACGATTTCGCCGACTTTCGCGTTCGGACCGCTGGTCATCATCACCACGCGGTCGGATAGAAAAAGGGCTTCGTCGATGTCGTGGGTCACCATCAGGGCTGTCTTGTGATCGACCTGCAACAGATCGAGCAACTCCTGTTGGAGATCGAGCCTGGTGAGTGAATCGAGCATGCCGAACGGCTCATCGAGCAGCAGCAGCTTCGGCGAGAGCGCAAAGGCGCGAGCGATGCCCACGCGCTGCTGCATGCCCTGCGAAAGCTCCGTGGGCTTCTTGTCCATCGAATCCTTCAAGCCCACGAGTTCCAGATAGTGCGCCGCCTGTGCGAGCCGCTGGGCGTGCGTGGCCTTGGGCATCGCCTCGTTGACGGCCAGCATCACGTTCTCCGTCGCGGTCATCCACGGCAACAGGCTTGGCGATTGAAAGACCACGCCGCGGTCCGTGCCGGGGCCATCGATCTCGCTGAACCCCAGGCACAGCGCGCCGCTGGTCTTCTGGGCCAGTCCCGCGACGATGGAGAGGACGGTGGACTTGCCGCAGCCGGAGTGTCCGATGATGCTGACGAACTCGCCTTCCGCCATGCGCAGGTTGAAGCCATCGACGACGGTGAGCGGGCCGGTCGGCGTGTCGAAGCTTTTGACGAGGTTCGTGATTTCGAGGTGAACGGTCATGGTGGGGAAGGGCCGAGGGTGAAGGGCCAAGGGCCAAGGGAAAGACAGTGGGCATCAGGAGGAAGCGTTGGGTTGGGATTCGCGTCGAGGGATTTGGGATTTCATCCCTTGGCCCTTGGCCCTCTTCCCTTGGCCCTTTCGCCTTCACGCCGCACGTTTCGCTTTGCTCCTTTGCAGGAACTCGATGACCTGTTTGAAAACAGCCTTGTATTGCGGGGTTTTCTCGATGTTCTCACGGTTGCGGGGGCGAGGCAGGTCGATGGCGATTGAAGGCCCAAGCGTCGCGCCGGGGACACCGGGGGCGGCGGTCAGCGGGATGATGCGATCCGCCAGCAACACGCCTTCGAACACGTCATTGGTGATGAGCACGACGGTCTTCTTGTCGCGCTCCCAGATGCGGGCGATCTCGTCCTGCAGAGTGCTGCGGGTCAGGGCGTCGAGCGCCGACAGCGGTTCATCCATCAGGAGGGCCTCGGGATCCATCGCCAGCGCGCGGGCCACGGAGACGCGCTGCCGCATGCCGCCGGAAAGCTGTGCGGGCTTGCGGTCGGCCGCAGGTGTGAGATTCACCATGTCGATGTAGCGACGTGCATGCTCCCTTCTGCGCTGAGCATGCCAATCGGGGAAAGCCTGATCCACGGCTAGCATCAGGTTGTCGAAGACGCTCATCCACGGCAGCAGCGAGTAGTTCTGGAACACGACGCCGCGATCGGAACTGGGCCCCGTGATGAGTTTGCCATCGAAGCGGCACTCACCGGAATCAGGTTGGGTCAGGCCGGCGAGCAGTGAGAGCAAGGTGGTTTTCCCCGCGCCGGAGTAGCCGACGATGGCGACGAACTCGCCCCGCGCGATGCTCAGGTTCACGTCGGTCAGCACGGGCCTGGCGGGCTTGCCGAAGCCCTTGCACACGTTTCGCAGTTCGAGAAAGCTCATGACAGTTCGCTCCTCTCCGCGGCGATGGACGCCGGCGTGGCGGCGGCGATGGGCGCCTTGCGCCACGAGGCACTGAGTTTCTCGTAGCCGCGCCGCATCAGGGCGGGCAGTTCGACGAGGTAGTAGGCGTGCGCTTGCACGACGCTCATCAGGCGGTCAAGGATGAAACCCACGACGCCGATCACGATGATGCTGAGGATGATGTTGGGGTAGATCAGGCTGTTGTAGCCGTCCCATAGGAAAGCGCCGATGCCCGGCGTGCCGGTGAGCATCTCCGCCGCGACGATCGCCAGCCAGGCGATGCCCAGACTCAGGCGGAATCCCGTGAACATGTGCGGCAGCACGGCGGGAATCAGAATCTTGAAAAGCATTTTCGTTCTGGAGAGCTGCAGCACGCGAGCCACGTTGAGATAGTCCTGCGGAATCGATCGCACGCCCACAGCGGTGTTCAAGACCGTCGGCCACATGGCGCACATGGCGATGGTGAACATCGCGGCGAACTCCGGCGCGGCCTTGCCCAGCGGATAGAAGAGCACCATGCCCAAGGGAAGCCAGGCGAGCGGCGACACCGGCCGCAGCACTTGGAAGATCGGATCGAACATGCGGGTGAAGGTTGACGACAGGCCCAGGAAGAAACCCAGCGGCGTGCCGATCGCCAGGCCGATGAGGTAGCCCTTGGCGACGAGCTGCAGCGAAAGCCAGGTGAAGCGCAGGATGCCCTGATCCATCACGCCGCGGTAGGCGAACGGTTCGAGAATGTAGAGCTTGCTTTGCTGCCAGGTGGCAACCGGCGAGGGCAGGTTCTTGGAGAGATTCGAGCTGATGAACCACCACAGCGCCAGCACCAGCACGATGCCGATCATCGGCAGCAGGAACAAGTCGATGATGAGCTTGCGATACTTCATGGCTGAAACTCCTGTCGGCGGCGGTCCATGTACGTGCTGGCCGCCGCGTAAAACGCCACGCTGAAAGTCACCAGCGGCGTGGCGATCGTCTTGATCACGACCGAGACGGTGACGCCGCCGTCGAACCAGGCATCGCCCTGATTGATCAGCACCTGCAGGGTTCCGACGATCACGCTGATCCGCAGCGAGCGTCGCCAGACTTCCGAAGCCCGCAGCGCGTCTTTCCAAAGAACCGGCTCCGTCGTGCGTGATGGGTCACTGCTTTTCACGCGAAACTCCGGGGCGAGCGAAGTTGGTGCGGCGGCGTCGCGGCGTCAGACCGTCTGTTCCGACTATTCCGACTCCCCTCCCTCTTAGGAACGGGCCCGAAACAACTTCGCGAATGGGCGGTCCTCTATTTAGTCGGCGGGCTTGCCCGCCGAGGGCGTCTCGGCGGGCAAGCCCGCCGGCTAAATCGGGAAGTCATTTCGATCCTATTCCTTAGCGAGGGGAGTTGTGAACCACGTCAACCCTTCAATCCACTCACCTCAAACGACGTCGCGTATTCCTCCGGCTTGGCCGGATCAAACGTCTTCCCGTCGAAGAGCGTCTCCGGCGCGGCACTGGCGCCGCCGTGGGCGTAGCCGATTTCCTTCATCGCTTCCTCGTAGATGTCCGGCCGCATCACCTGCTGGGCGATGCCGGCGTAATCCGGCGCGCCTTCGACCATGCCCCAGCGGCGGAACTGCGTGACCCACCAGGTGGCGTACTTCGCCTGCGGATAATTGCAGTTGCGCTGCGAGAAGATCATGTAGTTGGGATCGTCGTAAACGCGCCCATCGCCCATGTCGTATTTGCCGAGCATGCGGCCGAGGATCAGTTCCTTCGGGCAGTTGATGTAGGTGGGCCTGGAAACGATCTCGCACTGCTCGGGCCGATTCGCCAGATCATCGAGCCAGATGCTCGCTTCGTTGAGCGCCTTGAGCACCGCCTTGACGGTCTTGGGATTCTTTTCGGCGAACTCAGCGGTGAAAGCGCAGACCTTTTCAGGATGGTCCTTCCAGATGTCCTGCGTGTTGATCGCGGTGAAGCCGATGCCTTCGGTGACGGTGCGTGCGTTCCACGGTTCACCGACGCAGAAGCCATCCATCTTGCCGACCTTCATGTTCGCCACCATCTGCGGCGGCGGCACGGTGATAAGAGTCACATCCTTGTCCGGATGGATGCCGCCGGCGCCCAGGTAAAAGCGAGTCCACATGGCGTGCGTGCCGGGCGGGAACGTCATCGCGAAGGTGAGCGGCGTGCCTTTGGCTTTCGCCTCTTCGACAAACGGCTTGAGCGCTTTGGGATCCTTGCCGACCTTGCCTTTCAGATCGAGCTTCATCGAAATCGACTGCCCATTGCGATTGAGCAGCCAGGGAATCACCATCGGCTTCTTCGGCGAGCCGAGCAGGCCCATCGTCGAGGCGATCGGCATGCCGATGAGCATGTGCGTCGCCTGCGTTTCGCCGTTGGACAGCGCATCGCGAATGGCGGCCCAGTTGGCGAGTTTGCTCACCGTCGACTCGATGCCGTACTTCTTGAAAAGCCCCTTCTCGTGTGCGATGACGATGGGGGAATTGTCGGTCAGCGCGATGATGCCGAAGTTCATCTTCGGATGCTCGGGGCCTTCGCCGCCGCCGACGTGAACCTGCGGGGTCGTGTTGTCCGCACCGGATTCCGAGCATGCGGGCAGCGACGCGAGTCCGGCCGACAGCCCGGTGACGGCAGCGGCCTTGACGAAACGTCGACGCGAGAATGTGCGGTTTTGTTTTGGCATAGTGGTGTCCTGGAAAAGCGAACAGCAACGGCGAGCATCGACCTGCCTCAGCAGGTCAGACGGACGCCGTTGTCCGGATCGCATGTGCGGTGGCACATGCGAAGTTGATGGTGACTGCGACGCCGACACGTCTTCGTTGACGGGCAAGGCATTCGGTCGTGTGCGACCTGCCTTCGCCACGCGGCGTCGAGACAGGAAGATGCAAACGCTGTGCCATGCGTTAGCAGCCTGAAATTCGCGGGTGGGCTGCCGCGCGAATGAGCGATGATGTGATTTGCACCCCGGCGAGTGCCTGCAACATCAGCGGTGGCGATGGCATGTATTTGCCCCCTGCCCGCGGTTCCGATCCCCGTCCGCCGGTCAGATGCGCGCCGCCGCGGCGTTGATGCGATCGCGCCACAGGGGTGACATGGCGTGCAACGGGAATCGAGCCAGATAGGCTGCCGTCGCCGCCGGATCGAAGGATGCGCCGTCGCAGAAGTGGTCCGCCGCCATCGCGATCGACCGATCATCGCAGCGCAGCATCCATGATTCCGCGTGCGTGCCTTCGTCCTTGTCGTCAGTCGATGGACAGGCGACACTGAGATCGGCCGCGGCGGCGCGGTACACGTCGCTCAGATACACCTGGCGGGCGATGGCTTCGATGTCGACGATGCGCTCCACATCGCCCCAGCGGATCATCTGCGTGACAAACCACGCCGCGTGCGAACGCCAGGGAAATGTCGCGGCGTGTGCGTGGAACACGTGATAGTCCGGCAGCGATTCCGTCTCGGCATCGGCCGCCGCGCGAAACTGCCCGAGCAGGGACAGTTCCAGCACATCGCGCGACACGCCCACATAGCCATCCTCGCAGAGCATCGCCGCCAGTTCGCCGCGATGCTCCTCCTGGTCCGCCCACTGCGCCGCTTCGATCAGCGCCCGCAGCAAAGCGCGGTGCGTGCCGGGATTCTCAATCGCCCACGCCTTCGTCACGCCCAGCACTTTCTCCGGCGCGTTCTGCCAGATGTCGTACCCCGTCACGATCGTGCGACCGACGCCTTGCGCCGCCGCCAGCGCGTTCCACGGTTCGCCCACGCAGTAGCCATCGATCTTCCCGCTGCGCAGGTGATCGACCATGCGCGGCGGCGGCACCACCGTCAGGCGAACATCGCGGGTCGGATCGATCCCCGCCGCCGCCAGCCAGTATCGAAGCAGATAATTGTGCGAGGAAAACGGGTGTACGACGGCAATCGTGAGCGGCGGAAGCTGCTCCCGCTTGCGCCGCTCGATCACCAGCCGCAGCGCCGGCGCCGATGCGTGCCGGGTCGCCGCGGCCTGCGGATCGGCAGCGGCCATCTGATCGAAAAGGGCGCGTGACACCGTCACCGCGTTGCCGTTGAGCCCCAGGCTCATTGCCGTCACCATCGGGCAGTCGAGCGCTTCGATGCCCAGCGCCGAAGCGATGGGAATGCCCGCGAGCATGTGGGCCGCGTCGAGCACCCCGGCGGCGAGTTTGTCGCGGATGCCAGCCCAGGACGCCTCGCGCGTGATCTGCACGTGCAGTCCGTGCTTGGCGAAAAAGCCCTTCTCCTGGGCCGCCACGATCGGCGCGCAGTCGGTCAGCGGAATGATGCCGATCCGCAACTGCGACTTCTCCGGCACGAACGCGCCGGTCGTGGCGGCTGTCGTGGCGGCTGTCGTGGCGGCGTCTGTTGCCGTTGAATGGGCGAGCGTTCGCGTCATGGCGGAATCCCGCGGCCGGTCAGGGCCGCTTCATCAGGTCGTGGTAATGAATCAGCTCGCGGGCCACCTCGGCCAGCTTCTTCTTCTGATCCATCGCAAGCTTGCGCAGCATCGCGTAAGCGTCCGGCTCCGGACACCCGCGCTCCCGCATGAGAATGCCCTTGGCGCGGTCGATCAGCTTGCGCTCCTCCAGCGTGGTGCGCGTGCGGCTCAGTTCTTCGCGCACGCTCTGGAACTCGCGAAACCGCGCGATCGCCACTTCGATGATCGGCCGCACGTGAGCCCGCACCAGTTCGTTCACCAGATAGGCCGAAACGCCCGCGCGGATCGCAGCCTCCACCGTTTCGCGATCGTCCTTGAGCGTGAACATCACCACCGGGCGAGGCACCTCACGGTTGACGCGGGCAATCTGCTCCAGCATGTCGCGGTCCGGAGCATCGATGTCCATCAGGATCACATCGGGCTGCACCTCCCGCACGCAGTTCAGAAGATCCTGACTGGCGCCCGCCTGGATGATGCGCTGATACCCGTGGCTGCGCAGCGAGGCGACGACCGCGTCGGACCGCTGCACATCCTCGTCCACCAGCAGAATGACCAGATCTTCGTGTGCCACATCAAGACTCGTCCCACAAGGCGCGCAGTGAAATCGCAATCACAGTTGCAATCCGAGTGCCGCGCCGAAAAAAACAGCACACCGCGAAAAGAACCACGATTCGAGGCACACGCAATGCAGGGACGAAGGACGGCGAGCCTAAACATTCGGCAGCCGCCTGATTTTGAGGCAGATGAGTTACCACTTGAAATGCCGTGCGAATGGCGCGGCAACAAGAACGACATCATCGCGACTCAAGAGATGCGCCCCCTACCATTTGCAACTGACATCCGCTCCAGATCCTCAATCGACATACGCGAACTCGTTCAAGTTCAAGAGTGCCCGGCACAACTCCGCAAGGCTGCGCGCTTCCAGCAATCGTCGGCACGCCCCTGCCTCCGCCTCGTCAGGCGAACGCTGCACCGCCAGTTCGAACGCACGGCGAACCTGCCGCGCCGGCTCCTCACCCGCCTCGCGCTTGACTCGCTGCGCGAAAGCCTGCGCCGCTTCCGTCGCCAGCGCGCCATTGAGCAGCATCAGCGCCTGCGGCGCAACCGTTGAACTCTCCCGCTTGGCGCAAGGCGTGGAATTGTCCGGCAGATCGAAAATCTCCAACAGCGGCACCCGCGTGTTGCGCTTCTGCACCAGGAACAACGTCCGGCAATACTGCTCCGCCTTCGGCGATGGATACCAGCCCTTCGTCTTCTCCGCGTTGTCGTCCTGAATCGCCGGGTTGGCGTCGAGCACTTCGCGCGGCACATCGGGCCACATCGGCGGGCCGTCGGCTTTCGCCGTGAGCAGGCCGCTCACCTGCAACAGCGCGTCGCGCAATTGCTCGGCGCTGAGGCGCCGAGGCTGACGCAGCGCGAAGTGATCCGCCGCATAAGCCGGCGCCTGCCGGTACGCCGCGCTCGCCACCACCATCCGCACCAGCCTCTTCACGGACCAGCCCTGCCGCACGAACTCATCGGCCAGCCATTCGAGCAGCGCCGCATCCTCCGGCCGCGCCCCGGCGAGGCCGAAATCATTGGGCGTCGCCACCAGGGGCCGGCCCATGAGCTGATGCCAGAGGCGATTCACGAACACACGGGCCGTCAGCGGGTTGCCGGGCGATGCGATCCAGTTCGCCAGCGTCAGCCTGCGCCCCGTCGTGCGCGGGTTGGCGGATTTGCCGATCGCTGCCGCGCTCGGCTCCATCACGGAGAAAAACCCAGGCTGCACTTCATCGCGCGGCGCCTTGTGATCGCCTTGAAACAGGATGCGCGTAGCGGCGATCTTCTCCGCGTTGTCCGTCACCAATAGCCCGTGCGTGAAGCCGCGGCGCTGCTTCTCGATCGCCTTGATCTGCTGCTCCAGTTTTTCCTTCGCCGGCTTGTCGTCCTTGGCCAGCTTGCCGAGTTGTTCGCGCAGTGGTCTGGCCTGAGCTTCCAGTTGCTCGTTGTGCGTCTTGATCGTCGCGTGTTCCCCGGCCAGGTTCAGCGGAACATCGTCGGCGAACTTCACCGCGGCGAAGAACGCGCGGAAGCGGAAGTGATCGGCATGCGACAGCGGATCGTACTTGTGATCGTGGCACCGGCAGCAACTGAGCGTCATGCCGAGGAACGCGCTGGCGGTCGTCTCCGTCACATCCGCCAGCAGTTCCGCACGGCTGCGATCCTGTTCATCGAAGAGCGGCGCCGCGTTGTCGTGCGGGCCCAGCCGCAGGTAACCCGTAGCGATCAGCGCATCCTGCTGGGCGACCGTGCGCGGCGGGCCTTCGAAAAGTTCATCGCCGGCCAACTGTTCGCGGACGAACTGATCGAACGGCTTGTCCGCGTTGAACGAGCGCACGACATAGTCGCGGAAGCGCCACGCCTGCGGACGGAACTCGTCCCAGTCGAAGCCGTTGCTGTCGCTGTAGCGGACGACGTCGAGCCACATGCGGGCGAAGTGCTCGCCGAAGCGAGGGCTTTTCAGAAGCTCCTCCACCAGCGCGCCGGACGCCTGATCCGCGCCTAGTTCGCGCGCGGCTTTTTCAAACGCGGCGATCTGCTCCGGCGTCGGAGGCAGGCCGGTGAGATCGAAATGGAGCCGGCGGGCGATCGTGCGGGCATCGGCCAAGGCGGGCGGCGCGATGCTGTCGGCTTCGAGCCGCGCAAGCACGAAGCGATCGAGATCGTTCTTCGCCCAGTCCGCGCGCTTCACCGCGGGAACCTTCGGCCGCGTCACAGGTTTGAGCGACCACAAATCCAGCCGCCGGCCTCCATAGAGCTTCGCGATCGGATTGCGCGGATCGGTCCACGCATCGCCGATTCTCTCGCCCGTTTCCTTCGGCGTCGTGGCGGCGTCGTTGATCGCCGGCCACGGAGCACCATCCTTGATCCACCGCTCCAGCGCGGCGATGTCGGCGGCGGCGAGCTTGTCCTTCGGCGGCATCTTCAGTTCAGGATGCGAATGCTTCACCGCCGCGATGAAAAGCGAATCGCCCGGTTTGCCTGCAACCAACGACGGCCCGGTCTCGCCGCCCTTCAGCGCCGCCTCGCGCGAATCGAGCCGCAGCCCGCCCTTGACCTTGTCCGGCCCGTGGCAGCCGATGCAGCGCGAACTGAGCAACGGCTTGACCTTCTCGATGAAGTGACGCTCGGCGTCGCTGAGTTTCTTCGCATTCGGATCGGCCGGCTGCGCGCGCGATACCGCACCGCTCAACAGAATCGCGCCGAGCATCACCGCGCCGAGATGGCAACCGCGCGCCAGCGTCATGCAAGCACTCCTGGGATGACCTTGGCGCCGCCCGCCACGCCGGTGAGCCGTTCCTGCCGGCCGCTGGTCTCGAAGAAAAGTTCCTCGTTGTTCAAACCGAGCGCGGCGAGGATCGTGGCGTGCAGGTCGCGGAAATGCGTGGGGCGGTCGATGGCGAGATAACCCAGATCGTCCGTCGCGCCGATGCGCTGGCCCGGCTTCACGCCGCCGCCGGCGAGCCAGATCGTGAAGCCCGCCGCGTTGTGGTTGCGGCCGTTGTCGCCCTGCATCAGCGGCGTGCGGCCGAACTCGCTGGCCCAGATCACCAGCGTTTCATCGAGCAGGCCGCGCTGCTTCAGATCGGCGAGCAGCGCCGCCACGGGCTGATCGGTCCAGCGTGCGCGGGGCGTGTGGTTGTCCGTCAGTTTGCCGTGCGCGTCCCAGCCATCCTTGTCGGGCATGTCGTAAAGCTGCACGAAGCGCACGCCGCGCTCCACCAGCCGGCGTGCCATCAGACACTTGCGGCCGAAGCTGCGCGTGCGGGCGTCCTTGTGTTCCAGGCCGTAGCTTTCCTGAATGGGTTTCGCTTCGTCTTCCAGTTTGCCGACTTCGAGCGCGCTCGACTGCATGCGATAGGCCAGTTCGTAACTGGCAAGGCGGGCGTCGAGATCGGTGAGGCCGGCGCGCGATTCACGATGGCGCAGATTGAGCTCGCGCACGAGATCGAGCGTGTCGCGCTGGCCCTGTGCAAATTCCTTCGGCGGCAGCAGATCGAGCACGGGCGTGCCCTGGTCGCGCAGGCGCGTGGGCTGAAACGCCGCCGGCAGGAAGCCGTTGGAATAATTGCCCGCGCCGCCCAGCGGCCCTGAATCAAAGAGCACGACATAGCCGGGCAGGTCCTGATTCTCGGTGCCCAGGCCATACGTGGCCCACGAGCCGAGGCTCGCCTTGCCGACGCGCACGTCGCCGGTGTGAAGCTGATAACTGGCCGGCGCGTGATTATTTGAATCCGCCTGAAGCGAATGAATGAAACAGAGATCATCGACGTGCTGGGCGGTGTGCGGAAAAAGCTCGCTGACCCACATGGCGTTGTGCCCGTATTGCTTCCACTTGTACGGACTGGCGAGCAGTTCATCCTTGCAGCCGTGCGTGACGTTGGAGAACTTCGTACCCTTCAATGAATCGCGAAACGAGGCGGGCAGGGGCTTGCCGTGGAGTTTTTGAAGTTCGGGTTTGTAGTCGTAGGTATCGGCCTGCGAGGGCCCTCCGACCATGAAGAGAAAGATGACGGACTTGGCCCGGGGCCTGAAATGAGGCCGGCGCGGGGCCATGGGTTGGAGCGGATCGATGACGGGCCGGGCAGGGGATGCGGCACGGGCGGGGCGAGGGAGCAGCGCGTGGAAGGCGAGCGCGCCGAAGCCGGCGCCAACCGAGGCAAGGACGCGGCGGCGCGACGGCTGTGCGTCCGGTGGCGCGAAAGCTGGCGTTTCGTCACGGAGCATGGGAAGTCCTTGAAGCCCACTGCGTTGCTCCTCATAGCATATCGCCGACCGATTCACGAATGAACAATGGTTCATCCGGCGACAGGGCTTTTCAATTCTCCAATCCTGAAGAGGTTGCGGATCACCGGGTTCAACACAAAGGACACGAAGGACACGAAGTCACGAAGAACACGAAGAATGACTTGGAGAGTCAAGCACATTCAAGTTCCTTTTCGTGTCCTTCGTGTCTTCGTGTCCTTTGTGGCTTCTGGAGTCGCACCCAGTTTCGCGAGAACGGAAAAGCCCTGCATCCGGCGATCGACAAGACTCCGCGCCCTGTCGGGCCGCGAGCGTTAGTACTACAACGCTACAAGAGCCGGATTTGCCGCGAATTCAGGCTGTTTTCGATTCCCCTCCCTCTTAGGGAGGGGTTAGGGGAGGGTCGGGCGCACTGCATGACTGTGGCTCCAATCAGGCAGTTAGTCCGACCCTCCCCCTGCCCCTCCCTCAGAGGGAGGGGAGTCAGTAGCGTTGTAGTATTAGGAATGGGGCCGAAATGACTTCGCGAATTGGCGGTCCCCCATTTAGCCGGCGGGCTTGCCCGCCGAGTGCGTCTCGGCGGGCAAGCCCGCCGGCTAAATCGAGCCTTATTTCGGTCCCGTTCCTGAGTGAGTCGTGCAACATTAACTCCGCAGATTCGAATCGCTTCGCTCCCAGCCGGACGACTTG
>CAYRPN010000070.1:0-28494 GCA_964426135.1 uncultured Phycisphaeraceae bacterium
TTCTGACTCGGTCAGTTGGACGAGAATCGGGAGGTTATTTCGGTCGCATTCCTTAAGTGAGGTGTTGCGTTTCTCTTGACTGTGGTGCGTCCGCGCCGAGCCTTGACGCACCCTACACCCTAAACCCTACACCCTAGACCCTAAGCCCTTCCCTTCGCCATTCCGTCTGATAACCCCAAACCTGGTTCCATTGAAGGCAAGTGAGAATGTGAAAAGGTCGATGCTGACTGTACCGATCGCGCCGAATGTGCGCGGCGGAGTTCAAGCCGCCGCGCAACGCCGGTCGATACAGACCAAGGTAGTCGGGGCCGATAAGGTCGGGCCCGGCCGCCTGTTCCAGGAGTCACACCATGGACAGGATGGCAAACGTTCGCCTGCGAATCGTCGACGACCGGGCCACCCGGATGTATCAGCAGATGCTGACGCACTGGGCCGCCGACCTGCTTCGCAACCCGCCCGCGATCGACTGGCCCGCGGCCGATCCGATGGCGGATTACAACGACCGCGACTGGAGCAAGCTGTACGCGGGAAGTGTGTTGGATGATTGAAGGAGCCAAGCTGTGAGCCAATAGCCGTGAGTCGTTAGCTCCAAGGCATCCGTCCTTCAGGCTAACGGCTCAAGGCTAACGGCTAACGGCTGTACCACCATGGGCCAGATCACCACAGGCGTTGGACTGATCAGCGGGATCAACACCGCACAACTGATCGATCAGTTGCTGGCGATCGAAGCGCGCCCCAAGACCATCGTCCAGCAGCGCAACACCGTCCTCACCACGCAGCAGGTCGCGTTCCAGGACGTCAACGCCAAGCTGCTCGCCCTGAAAGTCGCGGCCGGCAGCTTCAGCACCGCCAGCATTTTCAACTCCACCGCCGCCACCAGCAGCGATGATTCGGTGCTCACCGCCACCACCACCAGTGCGGCGAATCCGGGCACCTACGCCTTCTCCGTCGCCCGCCTCGTCAGCAGCCAGCAGACCATTTCCAAGGGCTTTGCCGACAAAGGCTCCACCGCCATCGCGCCTGCGGGCGGCACGCTCACCTTCGAGTTCGGCGACGCCCGGCTCGACGCGGACACAAGCCTCAGCCAGCTCAATGGCGGCGAAGGCATCCAGCGCGGCAAGATTCGCATCACCGACCGCAGCGGCGCGTCGTCCGTCATCGATCTATCCAAAGCCGTCACCGTGAACGACGTGCTCGATGCCGTCAACAACGCCGACAACATCAACGTCACCGCCAGCGTCAACGGCGATGGATTCGTGCTCACCGACAACACCGGTGCGGCAACCACCGCGCTGACCGTCGCCGACGTCAACAACTCCGGCACCCGCGCGACGCTTGGCTTGAATATCGCCGCCGTGGGCAACACGATCACCGGCAGCGCGGTGAACCAGATCGGCGAGGACTCGCTACTGGCGTCATTGAATGACGGCAACGGCGTGCGCCGCAACGGCACACTGGCGGACTTCCAGCTTGCCCTGCGCGATGGCAGCACCTTCGACATCGTCCTGGGCGCAGCCGACACCATCGCCGATGTCGCCGCCGCCATCAGCACCGCCACCGCCGGCGCGGTCACGCTCGACACCAGCGGCGCGAGCCTTGAACTCACCGACAACACCGCCGGCGGGGGAACGTTCACCGTCAGCGCGCTCAACAGTTCCAAGGCCGCGCAAGACCTGGGCATTCTCACCAGCGACGGTAACGCCGATGGCGTCATCACCGGCGCCCGCGTCATCGCCGGTCTCAATTCCAAGCTGCTGAAGAACATCAACGGCGGCGCCGGCGCCTCGGCCGGCGCCGGCGGCACCATCAGCATCACCAATCGCGCCGGCGTGGCGACCAATGTCAACCTGACCAGCGCGCAGAGCGTCAACGACATCATCGCGGGCATCAACGCCGCTGCTGCAGGCGTGACCGCGTCGCTGAATCAAGCGGGCAACGGCATTCTGATCACCGACGAAACAGGCGCGACCGGCAGCAATCTCATCATCGCTGACAGCGCCGGCACGCTTGCCGCGGACTTGAACCTGGCCGGCAGCGTTGCCGCGGATACGGCGGACTCGGGCAACCTGCAGTTCCAGTACATCAACGAAGGCACCACGCTCGCCAGCCTGCGCGGCGGCAAGGGCGTCGCCGCCGGCAAGTTTGAGATTCGCGATTCCAGCGGCAACACCGCCACCGTCGATCTCACGCAGGGCAACGAGACGACCATCGCCGACGTGCTCAGTGAAATCAACAGCCGCGGCCTGGCGATCACCGCACGCATCAACGACAACGGCGACGGCATCCTCATCGAGGACACCGGCCCGGGCACCGTCAACCTCAAGATCACCGAGGACGGATCCACCACCGCGAAGGACCTGGGCATCCTCGGTGAAGCCACGAACCCTGGCGATGACATCGACGGCACCTTCGAACGCACCGTGACGGTGGACGCGGCGGACACGCTGCAGGACATCGCCGACAAAATCAACGAGGCGGGCATCGACGTGACGGCGGCAATCATCAACGACGGATCGCCGGCGAACCCGTTCCGCCTGAGCATCAACGCGGAGGTCGCCGGCAAGGCCGGCGCGTTCGTGCTCGACGACGGCGGCATCGGCCTGGGCGTGCAGACGCTGAATGAGGCTGAAAACGGCCTGATTTTCTACGGATCAGCCGACCCCGCCAAGGCCATCGCCATCACCACCGCCACCTCCACGCTCACCACGCTGATCCCCGGCGCGACCATCGACCTGAAAAGCGCCAGCGACCAACCGGTCACGCTGTCGATCACCCGCGACAGTTCCAAGGTCGTCGGCTCGGTGAAGGATTTCGTCGACAAGTTCAACGCCGTGGTCAGCACGATCAACAAGTACGACACCTTCGACGAAGAGACGGAGAAGCGCGGGCTGCTGCTGGGCGATCCGACGCTGAGCCTGATCTCGTCGTCGCTCTTCAACATCGTCACGCGTCGGAACACCGACGTCACGAGCCAGTTCAGCGCGCTGGCGCAGGTGGGCGTCACCGTCGGCAAGGGCGGCGTGCTGGCGTTCAATGAATCGAAGTTCCGCACCGCGTTTGAAACCGATGCCGACGCGGTCGAGCAGCTCTTCTCCTTCAAGGAATCGGAGACGAACTCCGCCACCGGCGAAATCAAGATCACTGCCGCGGGCGTCGGCGTGCGCATCGACGAACTGCTGAAGAAGCTGACGGAAACGGTCGTGGACGGCCGCTCCGATCAGATCGAAAGCCAGATCAAGCTGAACAACAAGCGCATCGAAGCGCTGGATTTGTCCCTGGCCAACAAGCGGGCCCGGTTCGAGTTCCAGTTCGCCGCCATGGAGAAAGCGCTGGCGAGCATTCAGACGCAAAGTTCCGCGCTCAATTCACTGGCGGCGCTGGCGGCGCAGTCGCAGGGTGGTTGAGCCTCCCGTTATGGGACATTCGCCCTGTTCGCGGGCCCAGGGCGCACGCGCTGTCGCCTAAGGTCGCCCCCTCGGAATAACCGATACAACCGTTGTCACCGAACCGCGCGGGGCGGTGGGGAGTTCTGTTCGCACCATGGCTACTGCCGGCGCCAACCCGTACCTGAGAACCAAGATTCTCACCGCCAGCCCGGAAGAACTCCGGCTGATGCTCTATGACGGAGCGGTCAAATTCTGCCGGCAGGCGCGCGAGGCGTTCGATCGCAAGGATCTCGAATCAAGCTACACGGGGCTGATGCGGGCGCAGAAGATCGTGCTCGAACTCTCCACCAGCTTGAATCACACGGCTGACCCCGACCTGTGTTCCAAGCTCAGCTCGCTCTACACCTACATCTATCGCCTGCTGGTCGATGCCAACATGGATCGCGACGGGAAAAAAGTGGACGAAGCCATCGGCCTGCTGCAGTACGAGCGCGAAACGTGGCGCCTGCTCATGCAGAAGATTTCACCGGCCGGCGACGGCGCAACGGAGCAGCAGGTCGTCGGCGCCCAGCAGACCGCGATGAGCAGTTTGTCGACGAATGCGTGATTGAACGAACCCATCGATCAATGAACGCTTGAGTGTGGCCCATCGAAATGTTTAGCGACGGGGCTCGCCCCGTCCGGTTGCGTCACTTGCCATTCGCATTCGGGGATTGGGAGCCATTTCCGCCGCGCCAGGTGCGAATACCGATCATGAACAAGTAGACGCCAAAGATCATGAAAGGCAACGACCACATCAGCATTCCAAGTGGGTTCGTCAGCAACACCCGTCCGTCGCCAAGTTGACGCACGGCTTCCTCGCCCAAAGCTCTCTCGAATCCGATGCGACGCATCAGGATCATTCCCCATTGCTGAAATGTCGCGACAAAAAAGACGCCGATGGTGGCGATGAGAATCGCAAATGTTCGGCGAAGGATGTGCGGCATTGCGGGCGATCCTTTCGGTTCGAAGACGGACCGTATCACGCCAACTCACGGGGCAAGCCCCGGCGCTAAACAGGGCGAGCACGAATGGCGGCGTCACCCAGTCCTTCGCCTCACCCGACCTGCTTCGCGTTCTTCTTCGCGGCGGCGGGCTGCACTTTCCGCAGGAACTTCTCAAGTTCTTCCACGTCATTCGACTCGTCTTCGATCTGATCTTCCAGCAGCGTGCAGTAGGCGTAGTTGCCTTCCGCCAGTTCGCGGGCTTCCGTGTAAATCTGCACCGCGCGGCGTTCGACCGCCAGACTGTTCTCCAGCATCTGCGTGAGGTCGGTTGTCTGTTTCACCGCGTCCGGTTCGACGCAGGGCGTACCGCCCAGGGCGACGACTTTTGCCGCGAACTTTCTCGCATGCGAGAAAGCTTCCATCGCGGTTTCCTCGAAGAACTCGTGCCACACCTGTCGCTCGAGGCCCAGGAGCACATGCGAATACTGGTTGTATTGAAGCAGCGCGCCCAGTTCCAGGCCGATGGCTTCGTTCAGTTTGTCGATGAGCTTGGCTTTGTCCATGATCGTGTCTCCGGATTGAGCAGGGGGAACTTCCTGCGGTTGGTTTCGTGCGTTATCGTATTGAAATCATAGGCTTGTTGCCCACGCAAACCCAGACCTATCACCATGAATCAGAATCCCATCGCCAGGCCGCCGTTTCTCATTCTGCTGTTGGCGACGTTGAATCTCGGGTGGCCAGCCAGTTCGCCTTGCCACGCTCAGGTGAAGGATAATGCGAAGCAGAACGCAAAGCCGCAGGCGATCCGCATCCTGTTCGTCGGCAACAGCTACACCAGCGTCAACAATCTGCCTGCGATGATTCAGCGGTTGGCCGCGGCAGGCAAGGACTGCAAGCCTGTGGAGTTCAAAGCAGTGACGCCCGGCGGGTGCGCGTTTCAGAGGCACTTCGATGAGGAGAAGTTCGGCACCCGCAAGGCGATCGCCGAGGGCCAATGGGATTTCATCGTCCTGCAGGAACAGAGTCAGATGCCGTTTCTCTATCCGGACGCGACGCTGGACTATGGCAAGAAGTTGGGCGCGCTGGTGAAGGAGCAAAAGGCCAGGTCGCTCTTGTATCTGACCTGGGCGCGCGAGAATCAGCCGGAGAATCAGGCGAAGCTGAACGACACCTACACGAAGTTGGGCCAGGCCATCGGCGCGCCCATCGTGCCGGTGGGCCCGTCGTGGGAGAAGGCCCGCGCCGCGCGAAGCGATCTGCTGCTTTATTCAAAGGACAAGAGCCATCCTTCGCCGGCAGGCACTTACCTGGCGGCCTGCGTGTTCCACGCGGTCCTGCATGGAAAATCCCCGGCGGGCTTGCCGTCGAAAATCACCACCGCCGACAACGCTCGGCCCCTGGCGGACCTGGCGGAGAAAGACGCCGCCTTCCTGCAGCGGATTGCCTGGGAGACTGTGCAGACCTGGAACAAGGAGAAGTGACTCTTGCGGCGACTAGGCGCTGGGCATCAATCAGTTGCCAAAATTGCATCATCTCCCGAATCTCGCGCAAAGGCGCAAAGCACGCAAAGCAGGAATTCATCTTTGCGTGCTTTGCGCCTTTGCGCGAGGCCGTTGGCTCTCCGGTTTGACCGGCGCAGTCCCCGGCAACTCGATCGCCAGAGCCAGCGCGGTTGCCGCCCAGCCCGTGGCGCTTGATGAAATGAACTGGTCTTTGCCGTGCGGAAAACCCGTCTCAAAGTATTTCTGGATCGGCTTGCTTCGCGTGGTCACATGCCAGGTCCCGTCGGCTTTCTGTGCTTTCAGCAGGTACCGCAGGCCGCGCTGATAGATCGGGTCATTCGTCTTCATTCCGCCGGCCCAAAACATGGCGACCAGTGCGCTACCGGTGGCATAGGCATCGGACTCCAGAGCGGCCGGCGGCTCGCCGCCATCAAGTTGTGCCCATCCGCCGTCGGGTCGCTGCTTGCCGGTCAGTTCCTTCAGAGCCGCATCGATGTCCGTCTGGCCGGCGTCGGCAGCCTTCAAGCCCAGCAGCCGGAACACGCGATCCTCGTGATCCCTGGCGGGCGTCTTGAGCAGCCACTGGCGGATTTTCTCGCGGCGCTTCTCGAACGGCTCCTGCTGCTCTTTCGTCCTGAACGACGCCAGTCCTCGCAGCGCGACGTAGGTGGTCGTGAAGTTTCCGCCTTCCGATGGGGGCCGTTGCGAGTTGGCCCGCCAGTGATCGAGGTCCGCGTTTCGCTGCAGCAGGAAGTGAGTCACCGCGGCGGTTGTCTCGTCGGGCTTCCAGTCTCCCAGTTCGAGCGCCACCAGTGCATAGCCGGCGGTATCGGCCTGCCCGCCCTGGCCTTTGCCTTCGAGGTAGCCGGCGCGATTCTTTCCGAGAAATTCAGCGATGTGCCGAAGCTGGTTCTTCAATTCGGCCTCATCGATCAACATGCCGCGTTGCTGAGCCGTCGTCATCGCCAGGATCGGCAACGCCTGGCTGTGGCAGGCGAAACAGGCGCGATTCTCGCGATGGCCAAGCGCTCCCTGCGTCAGCGGCGGCAATGCCTTGGCGACCGCCGACTTCAGGTCTGCCGACGAGATAAGTGACTCGGCGCCGTGAGCGCGAATCGCCACACACAGCATCAGCGCCACCGCCAGCAGACACGATCGCTGAGGCGCCGATGCGACAGCCGAGCTTCCGATTCGCGGGACGGGACAGTGGCGTTCGGTCCAGGTGATTGGCGGTTCACATGACATGTTGAGGAAGTCCTGCGCCCTTGGGCGAACGATGCCGACCAACCCAATTCGAGTCCGGAATCATGCGTGCAATGCCATTGTAGATGGAGACGGTTGTCGCGCATCGCACCGCTTGCATGCGTTGGGTGTGCCGATTTCTCCGGGGCTTGCATTCCGGCCCCCTCTCCCTCTCAGGGAGAGGGCTGGGGTGAGGGTCGGGATGCACAAGTTTGCAATCGCCACCATTGCGTGACGGATGCCGCAACCGTCTGTTCGTCCCGACCCTCACCCGGCCTCGTCCCCCGGGGACTCGGCCACCCTCTCCCTGGAAGGGAGAGGGAGCAAGGCCCCGGAAAATTGGGCAGACCCCATGCATTCGGTCGCCCCCAGGCTCGTCACGATCCACCATAATGAACCGCCAGCCAGATGGTCGGCTCTTGCGGTGTCGTCCACTCGACTCGGTGCTTCCTGTGAGCCGGAATGTTGACAAAGTCGCCTGGCTTCAGTTCGGTCGCCTGTGGATCGCCCTCGATGCGCAGCCTGGCGGCGCCGCGAAGCACGATCACCCATTCGTGCCGCGGCTGGTCGTACCAGAAACCGTCCGGCGACCGGTGTCCGTGCGACAGAATCCGTTCGATGCGGACGTCGCCCGTCTGAAGCAGCAGGGTGACTAGTTCATCGGGCAACTGCCGGGGGAGATCGGCGAAGAGATTGGTCATGGCAGCGATCCATTCGGTGGCGGTTCTCAGTAGCTCGATTCGTGACGGAAAGCGATTTTCCATTGTCCCATTCTCTCGCCCTTGACTTGTCGATCTCAACCGGCAACGATACCCCTACCGGGTATATGCTTGAGGACTCCGCCATGACGAATCTCAGACTCACGGTCGATGCGATGGGATGTGGAGCCTGTGTCCGCCGGGTGACGCAGGCCATCAATTCCGTGGCAGGGGCAAAGGCTGTTGACGTGTCGATCGGCAAGGCAACGGTCGCATGCGACCTGCGGCAAACCTCCGTCAAGGCAGTCATCGACGCGGTCACGAACGCCGGCTATCCCGCGCATGAGGAGGCGGGGCATGGCTCATGACCAGAGGATGGTTCTGATCGCCGGCCCCGGCCCATCGCCTGGTGCAACTGGCAGCTTTTCCCGGCAGTGCGCAAGCCGCCGGTTGAAGCGATCGCGCCGAGTTGGGCTGTCGTCGAGTAAGGCGCTGCGCATGAATGAGTTGAGTAGTTCACGCCACGGGCTGAATCTCGCGCAAAGGCGCGAAGGCGCAAAGGCGCAAAGGCGCAAAGCACGCAAGCAATCGAATCTCTTTGCGAGCTTTGCGCCTTTGCGCGAGGTCAACACGTTTCGAACCTTCATGCCCGGACCCTAAGGAGCGCCGCCATGTCAGCCATCGCATCGCCACCTTCAACCTCGTCGGCGGGGCCGATCCATCGCGTCACGGTGAATGTCTCGGGAATGACGTGCGCGTCCTGCCAGGCCCATGTGCAGAAAGCCCTGTCGCAGCAACCGGGTGTCGTCAGTGCCCACGTGAACCTGATGACCGAGGAGGCCACCGTCAGTTTCGATCCGGCGGTGTGCAGTCCGGCCGATCTGGTCGAAGCGGTTGAGAAGGCCGGCTATGGCGCGAAACTCCCCGCGCAGAATGTTTCGGCGATCGATGAGCAAAGCGCCAGGGACCGGTCCCAGCACGACGAGTTCGTCGATCTTCGCCGCAAGGCAATGGTCAGTCTACTCATCGGCATCGTGGCGATGATCGTGTCGATGCCGTTGATGACTGTCGGCAGCCATCACGGAAGTGCTCCCGTCGCCGATCCTTTCATGCGTTGGGTGATGCACACGCTCACGCCCTTGCTCCAAGGGAGCGTACCCTGGCTTTTTGCGATTAATGCTCAGGTGCTCAGCTACGGCCTGTTGCTGGCGACGCTCTTCGTCATGGGCTGGGCAGGTCGTCACTTTTACACCCGAGCCTGGGCGGCGTTTCGGCATCACACGGCGGACATGAACACGCTCGTAGCCGTGGGGACCGGGGCGGCTTTTGTCTTCTCCGTCACCGCGACCATCGCGCCGGGCTTTTTCATCAGCCGGGGTGTGAATCCGGATGTGTATTACGAGGCGGTCATCATCATCATCTCGCTCGTGCTCTTGGGGAACATGCTCGAATCGCGCGCCAAGGGACAGACGGCATCGGCCTTGCGCCGATTGATCGGCATGCAGCCGAGGACGGCGCGGGTCATGCGCGATGGGACCGAGGCGGATATCGACATCAGCCAGGTGCGGCGCGGCGATGTCGTCATCATCCGACCCGGCGAGCGCGTCCCCGTCGATGGGCAAGTCATCGGCGGCGGCAGCAGCGTCGACGAATCCATGCTCACCGGAGAGCCGATGCCGGTGCAGAAAAAGACAGGCGATCGCGTCGTCGGCGGCACCATGAACAAGTCCGGCGCGCTGCAGGTCACAGCCACGACCCTCGGCGCTGACAGTGTCCTGGCTCACATCGTCAAATTGATGCGCGAGGCCCAGGGATCGCGAGCCCCGATTCAGAAGCTGGCCGATCGCATCAGCGCCGTGTTCGTCCCGGTCGTCATCTTGATCGCCATCGCCACGTTTGTGATTTGGAACGTCAGTGACCCGGTCGCGCCGCTGGTGCGCGGAAGCGCTGCCGCGGTGTCAGTGCTCATCATCGCTTGTCCCTGCGCGATGGGCCTGGCGGTGCCCACGGCCGTCATGGTCGCCACCGGCAAGGGCGCGGAGATCGGCACGCTCATCAAGGGCGGCGAAGCGCTCCAGAATGCCGGCCGGCTCCAGGTCGTCGTGCTCGACAAGACAGGCACGTTGACGGAAGGGCGGCCCAGCGTCACCGACATCGTGCCCCATTCCAGCAGTGGTGCGGTTGCGGCGCTCAGCGACGACGCGCTGCTGACTCTGGCGGCGTCCCTGGAAAAATCGTCCGAGCACCCGCTGGCGGAAGCGATCGTGGCCTCGGCGAAGGCGCGTTCGTTGACGCTCAGCCATGTTGAATGGTTCGAAGCTCGCAGCGGCCGCGGCGCGCTGGGCCATGTGGAAGGCAGCAAAGTGGCCATCGGCAACGCAGGGCTGATGGGTGACTTGGGCATCGAGATTTCGCCGCTCGTGGCGCGATCGGAGGAACTGGCGGCGTCGGGCAAGACGCCGATGTTCGTCAGTGTGAACGGATGCCTCGCCGGGCTGATTGCCGTGGCCGACCCGGTGAAGCCGACCTCGAAGGCCGCCGTTGCCCAATTGCGGCGGATGGGCCTGGAAGTGGTCATGCTCACGGGCGACCACCGCCGAACCGCCGAGGCCATCGCACGGGAAGTGGGCATCGATCGCGTGGTGCCGCAGGTGCTTCCCGAAGGCAAAGTTGCGGAAATCAAGCGGATTCAGGGTGAAGGCAAGCGCGTCGCCATGGTCGGCGACGGCATCAACGACGCGCCGGCGCTGGCGCAGGCGGATGTCGGCATCGCCATCGGCGCCGGCTCCGACATCGCCATCGAAGCCGGCGACATCACGCTCATGCGCGGCGATCTGCGCGGCGTCGCCGCCGCCATCGCGCTGTCAAGACGCACCATGCGCACCATGAAGCAGAATCTGTTCTGGGCGTTCATCTACAACGTGGTCGGCATCCCGATCGCCGCCGGCGCTCTGTATCCCGTTGTGGGTTTGCTCTTGAGCCCGATCCTCGCCAGCGCCGCGATGGCGTTCAGTTCGGTCAGCGTGGTCGCCAACAGCCTCCGCCTGAGATCGTTTCGCGCAGTCAGCACCTGAAGGAAATCTCCGTGGCCAAATCAAGAAAAAAAGTCGTTCACCGCGGCGCCATCGACTGCGGCTGTGACGTTGCAGGGCCGACCCCCAAGGGACGCAAGGCCGCCGGCGTTGACCCGGAAATTAAAGCCGGCAACCTGGTCCGACTCAAGCGCATCGAAGGGCAGATCCGCGGTCTTCAGAAAATGGTCGAGCTGGACCGCTATTGCCCGGAGATTCTCATGCAGTTGTCGGCCGTGCAGGAAGCGCTGCGCGGCGTCGGTCGCGAGTTGATGCGGAATCACTTGAGGCATTGCGTGTCCTCCGCCGTCCGCGCCGGCGGTGACGCGGCGGTGAGAATCTACGACGAGCTCGTCGAGTTGTTCCACAAGAGCGCGCGATGAGTCACCGCACCTGGGGCGACGGATCTGTCGCCTCGTTCGCATGGATGCCCGCGGAAGCCGGCACGTCCCTTCAGGCGATCTCGATCGCCAGGATTGAAAGATCGTCGCGCACCGTGTCGGATTCACGATGCCAGGATCGCACCTGCTCGAGCAGCGTGTCGACGCCTTGCGCCAGTGGAAGTGCGTGGCTTCGGGAGATTGTTTCGAGCAGGTTTTCACGGCCGAAATGCGTGCCTTGCAGGTCCGCCTCTTCGATGATGCCGTCGGAATAGAGGTAAAGCCGGTCTCCGCGCTGGAGTTGAACCTCCGCCTCCTCGAAGTCCGCTTCGTCGATGACTCCGATGGGGAATCCCGTGTGTTCGACGACTCTGACATCACCGACGGCGCGTGCATGCACCGGGCCGGGATGGCCGGCGCAGACGAATCGGAACAAGAGCGTTTCGCGATCGATCACGCCGTAAAGCAGCGTGAAGAACTGATGGGCGTCGGCCATGGGGAACAGGCCGTTGAGCTTGCGTGCGAGCACGGCGGGCGGCGTGATGCGATAGCCGGGCGGCTCGGGGATGGCCTGCGTGATGAGCGATGATCCGTCGCGGTGGGGCATGAGGTGGCGGTTCAGCGTGACGGAGAGCAGCGCCGCCGGCACGCCGTGACCGCTGACATCGAGGACATAAAGTCCGATGTGTCGGTCGTCGAGTTTGAAGATGTTGAGCGAATCGCCGCCGAGCTGCTCGCACGGGTGATACGCCCAGGCCATGTTGAGGCCGTCGATGCGCAGCGGCGCGTTGGGCAGGCCCGAGTGCTGAATGCGGGCGGCGGCACTAAGATCCCCCTGCATCCGGCGGTTGGCGGATTCCAGCTTTTCGTTGTGCTGCTTCAGCGCGCTTTCCAGGGCGCGGTTGCGGTCGACGGATCGCTTGAGCGCCAACTGCGTCTGCACGCGGGCCAGGACGATGGGGAAGTCCAGCGGCTTGGTGACGTAATCGTTGGCTCCGGCGCGCAGGGCGTTGACCACGTCATCGGTCTGGTCTTTTGCCGTGGCCATGATGACGGGCAGATCGGTCGGCGGGAATTTCTTCCGCAGTCGCGAGAGCGTTTCGATGCCGTCGATGCCCGGCATGGTGATGTCCAGCAGGATCACGTCGTAGCGCGTCTGCTCGATCATGGCGAGCGCGAGGTGGCCGTCCTCGGCGACGTGGACGGTGTGCCCGCGCCGGGCGAGACGGCGCGAGAGCATGTCGCGGTTCATCTCGTTGTCATCGACGACCAGGAGCAGGCCACAATCTTCGGACAGCGGATCGCTCATGGCTGCGCTCCTGAACCGGCATCCGTCGGGCTTGCGCCGCCGTCCGTCTTCGGCAGCAGCGCGGCGATCTTCTCCAGCAGGCGATCCAGTTGCACGGGCTTGGTGTCGTAATCGTTGCATCCGGCGGCGATGGTTTTCTCCCGGTCGCCCGCCATGGCGTGCGCGGTCAGTGCGATGATGGGGATATTCTTCCCGCGCTCATGGGCGCGGATGCGGCGCGTCGCTTCCCAGCCATCGACCACGGGCAGGCTCATGTCCATCAGCACGAGGTCGGGATTCGTCGTCGTCGCCAGGGTCACGCCTTCGCCGCCATCGACCGCCATCACGACCTGAAATCCGCGGCGAATCAACCGGCGCGACAGCATGTCGCGATTCAACTCATTGTCTTCGACGAGCAGAATGGTTGGCATGGCTATGTCTCGAAGAAGGCAGAGAAGGTAGTGCAGGTGAAGTAGGTTGGGGAAGGCAGTGAATGTAGAGGAATCTCAGCATCTGATTCTTCATTCACTACCTTCTTTTCATTCCTCTCGTTTTCTGCCTACGTGACGCTAGATTCCCGCGGCACGGACGATGTCCTCTTCCCGTTCCGCACACTTGAGCACCAGTTCCCTCACATCGCGCAGGAACTGTTCGCGATCGTACGCTCCCTTCTGCAGCACCTGGGCCACCTGTCCGTTCAGCCGTTTCCAGTCGTCGGCCGTCAGATCCTTGGAAGTCAGTACGACCACGGGCAGGTCGCGCCATTGCGGATTCCGGCGGAGCTCCAGCAGGAAATCGAACCCGTTCGTCTCAGGCATGAGCAGGTCGAGCACGACGAGCTCCGGTCGATTCTCCGCAACACACTGAAGACCGATGCGGCCGTTGGCGGCTTCCACCACGTTCCAGCCTTCTTTCTCCAGCATGGCGCGGAGCGGACGTCGCATGGTCTCGTCGTCGTCCACGATCAGCACCGGGCGCGGCGGCTGGTCGGAACGATACCGCGCCAGCACCCGCATCAAGTGGTCGCGGTTCACCGGCTTGGTGACGTGCTCGGATGCCCCCAGCGCGAAGCCCATGTTCTGGTCGCCGACGATTGTGCACATCACCACGGGAATATGCGCCACTGCCGGGTCCGCTTTCAATTCGCGCAGCACCGCCCAACCGTCCATGCCGGGCATCATGACGTCCAGCGTGATCACCGCGGGCTTGTAGCGGCGCGCCAGGTCGATGCCTTCTTCGCCGGAAGCAGCGCTGATGATGCGGAACCCTTCGCGAGCCAGATTGCGCATCATCAGATCGCGGGCGGTCGGGTCATCGTCGATGACCAGCAGGACCGTGCGCTTGTCGACCCCCTCGGTTGGCGTCGTTCCGCCGCCTGTCACCGCGGCATGGGCCGCGGCAACCGCCTCGTTGGGGGTCTCGGCGACCTTGGTGTCGGATGCCTCGGCAGGGCGTTCGCCGCCGCGATCGATGGGCTTGACGTTGGCGGGCAGTTGGATGACGAAGGTCGAGCCTTTGCCCGGCTCGCTCTCCACCGTGATGTCGCCGCCCATGATGTGGCAGAACTCGAGGCTGATGGTCAGCCCCAGCCCGGTGCCGCCGTACTTGCGCGTGGTCGATGCGTCCGCCTGGCGGAACGCTTCGAAGACGACCTTCTGCTGCGCCGGGGTCATGCCCACGCCGGTGTCGGCGACACGGAACTCGAGCCAGTCCTCATCGTTCTTGGTGAATCGCCGCGCGATCAGATCGATCTTGCCCTTCTCGGTGAACTTGCAGGCATTGGACAGCAGATTGAAAAGACACTGGCGCACGCGAGTGACATCGGCGGTCATCTGGTCCACGGTGCTGCCGCAATCGATGCGCAGTTCATTGTGATTCTTCTCCGCCAGTTTCTGAATCGTGGACGACACATCCGCCAGCATCGACCGCACGTCGAAGGTCTCCAGATAAAGCTCCATCCGGCCCGCTTCGATCTTGGACAGGTCGAGCACGTTGTTGATCAGCGAGAGCAGGTGCTTGCCTGAGGAATAGATCTTGCGCAGATCGGGCACGAAGCTGGCGACGCCGGCTTCGGTCGCTTCCTCCTCCAGCATTTCGCTGTAGCCGATGATCGCGTTCAGCGGCGTGCGCAGCTCGTGGCTCATATTCGCCAGGAACTCCGACTTGTGGCGGTTGGCGACTTCCAGTTCTTCGCTGCGGCGCTCCAGTTCGCTGGTGCGCTTGCGGATGCGGTCTTCCAGCGTGCTGTTCAGGTCGCTCACCTGGTCGATCAGGTTCTCCTTGCTGGCGATGTTGCCCTTGAGCGACTTGGCCATTTCGTTGAATGTCGCCGCCAGTTGCCCCAGTTCGTCCGTGCTGGCGACGGGGATGGTCTGATCCAGATCGCCGGCGGCAATCTGTCGGGCGCGGTCGGTCAGTTGTTTGACCGGCTCGACAATCCGGCGCGAGATGAACGCCACCACAATCACGCTGATGACCAGGAATGCCACCGACAATGCGGTCCACAACTGAACGAGTCGATTCGTATACAGCCGCAGCGAATCGAGCGAAAGCCCCATGCGGACGAACCCGATCAGCCTGCGTTCTTCAGCTTTGCGGCTGGGCGTGACGCCGGGGACCGGATCCTCTTCGCTCATGGTGGAGGTGATCACCGGCGCGACGAACTCCACGTGATTGCCGCCGGGCCCTACATCCGGGCGCACGACGGTGCGGTGCTTGTCCTTCAACTCGGCTGTTTCCTCCGGCGTCAGGTTCAGCAGATTGCCGACAATCCGCTTGCCTGTCTCGTCGCGTTCCTTCAGCAGCTTGCCGTCTTCGCTGTAGATGAAGACGTAGCTGACATCGGATTCCGCCTGGACGGCGCGCAAGGGCGCATCCAGGTGCGACGCCACTTCCGAAAGCACGCCGAGTTCCGCGATGCCGCCGAGATTGGCGGCGGTGGTCTGGCCCCGCTTGATGAACTCCGCCCGCGCCACTTCCGTCTGCCGGCGGACGCTGATGAACCCGATCAACAGGAACAGCAGCAGGAACACGGGAACGATGGTCCAGAAAATCCTGGCCCGCAGACTCGATCGGGTTTTGAACCAACTGCCGATGTTCACGGTCGTTTCCTGGGGCGAGGTAGGGTGCGTCAAGTCCGCGCGGACGCACCATTCTGTAGGCGTGCAGCGTTGCGGCTTTCGCACGTCCAACTTGGTGCGTCCGCGCCGAGCCTTGACGCACCCTACGGTGTCGCCGCGCGTCTCCCAATCGATCAAAACGTCAACTCGATGCCCACGGTCCAGATGACGCTGGCGCGCAAGCCTTCGTCGCGGTTCAGCGGGAACAGCAGGCTGAGGTTCAGGTAAAGATTGTCGTCCGCCGCGAGCTTGAGCCCCACGGCCCCGTCGATGATGTTGTCGCCCACGCCGTCGCCATCGGGTTCCCATCGGCCCAGCAGATCCGCCGCGACGGTGAGCTGGGAACTGACCGCCACGTCGAAACCCGTGATGTAACGCAGGCTGCTGAGCGAATCGTTGCCGGGCACCCATTCGTAGCCCAGATTCAGGTGCGGCGTCAGTGTGCCGAACACCTTGGACAACGCGACCAATCCCATGAGGCGGGTTTCGCCGGTGCCCAGGAGATCCTTCTCATCGCCGGTGGGCAGCACGATCTGTGCGCCCAGCGCGAGGTCCGGCAGATCGATGTCATCGCGGATCATGCCGTACTTCGTTCGCAGCACGATGTCGCCGATGCCGGTGGCGGTGCCGCCGGTGTGCGAGTCCTGCGTATCGATGCTGCCGACGAAGGAGTGCGGACTGGGCAGGGCGTCGGGATCCTTGGGGCTGGCCTCGATGACCTGGGCGAAGGCATCGGCCCGGGCGCGGGTGGTGACGACCGGAACGATGATGCCCACATCCCAGTTGGAGGTCACGCCATAGGTGCCGTAGAAAGCGTAGATGTCCTGGTCGATCTGCACATTGATGTCGACCTGGACGACGTCGCGTTCCAGGTCGATGACGGTGCGCACGCCGTTGGGAAAAATCACGACGTCGGCAAGGAGTCCATCGGGCGGGCCGGGCACGCCCTGATCGCCACCGGGCACGGGCGGGCCGAAGGCGTCAGGGTGGGTGAGGATGAGTTGCTGGTTGCTGAGTTTGCTCCCCTGAAATCGGTTGTAGTGGACGCGGGTGTAGGTGAAGCCGACGTTGAACTTGCCCTCGCCGATGGTGGTGGCGCTCTCCGCCACGAGCGGGCCCAGGCTGTCGGTGGAGCGGATCGGCACGCCGGTTTCCAGGTCCAGTTCAAACCCGGTGACGGCCGAGTTGAACGAGAGAAAGCCGACGTTGGCGGCGATGGCGGAGTTCAGGTTCTCCAGGCCCTGCAGGGAGAGCGTGGTGAAGTGCGCTTCGTGGACGATGTTGCTGGTTTGCGAGAGCGTGATGCCGTCGCCGCCATAGAGGTCCTTGACGATATTTCGCAGTTCGCCGGCATGGGCCGCGCCGGTGATGCCAAGGGCGCACAAGGCGGCGGGCGTGGCGCGCGACAGCCGCGACAGGGGTGTCATCAAACGCGATGGCATGCGCTGAGATAGCCAATCAATCATGGGAACTACCTTCAGTCAAGGTAAGGAAATCGGCCGCCGGCGCAGAATTCCGCGAACCCCAAATGCGATGAAAGCTGGGCAGAGATTGGATGATACCAATCAGCGAATCACACTGCCCGCCTGCTTGAGGAGGTCTTCAGGAATCTCGATCCCCAGCTTACGGGCGGTGCGAAGGTTGACGATCATCTCCAGCTTGCGGGCACTGGTGAATGGCAACTCTGTCGCCGACTTGCCCGCCCACATGGCCTTGGCCAGTTCACCCGCCTGGCGACCGATGTCCTCGCTGGAATCGGACGCCAGCGACAGCAGCGCGCCCATGTCCGCGTGGCGCTTGGATACTCCCATCAATGGCACCCGATTCCGAAATGAATACAGCAGCAGTTGCTCGAGAAATGCCGGTCCCAGCGTGAGCCGGTCGGGCACGCCCCAGTAAACCTCAACCTTCTCCTTGGCCAGTTCATCGATGGCCCGAATCGCCTCGCGCTCCGACTCCACGCTCTTGACGATAAGTTCCAGGTCCAGTTTCTTCGCCGCCGCCTTGGCCTCCTCGATCAGGAAGCCGGTGTTCTGCTCGTTGTAGACCGTGCCGATCCGCTTGGTCGAAGGATTCAACTGCTTGAACATCGCGAACGTCTGCTCCACCGGAACGTTCATGCTCGCGCCGGTGATGCTCGCGTTGCCCTTCAGAACGCTCGGCGGATTCAGCACCATGGAAAAGACGACGGGCGTCTTGGGCTGTTCCTTCGCCACGGCCTGCAGGGCGAAGATGCCTACCGCGAAGATCAGATCGGGCTTGTCCTTGGTTTCAATCTGCTGAAGATGTTCGCGCCCGCGCCCCAGATCGCCGCGCATGTCGTAGGTCGCCAGAATCCGACAATCGGTCGCTTGAACGAACCCCTTGACGGCTTTCTGGTACTCCTCGGCATTAGCGCTCAGAAGAACAACCACACTCTCCGCCTGTGCCGGCCCGGACATCGCTCCGCCCAGCGTGAACGCGGCCCAGAGCAGAACTGCGATGAGACGTGCCATGGGCCGACCACCGGGGGCGATCGTGCCTTCGGTCACCTGGGGCGCGTGCATCCAGGAATATCCCGTCGACGCTTGCATCATGGGTGAATCGTCCAGAGATCGCCAGTTGCAGCAAGAATAGTGCAGAACCACCTGCGAGTATAGCACCCAGTCGCCAAAGGCAGGGGGTCGGGGCCGCCGTGTGTGGAGGTTGCCAAGAGCCATCAGCCGTTTAGCGACGGGGCTTGCCCCGCATTTCCCGGCGTGCGGCGAACCTGACGCTTTCACGCCGCAAGTTTACGTGTAGCAATCACCCAGTGCCTTACAATAGTGTTGACATGCTCCTGCCGGGATCGTGCCTGGCCGCGGTTCAATCGCTGGTCCACCGGTGTTTCCCGCAACGCGAGTGCCGCCATGTTTTTCAGTACACGCACGCTGGTCGTCGTTCTGATCGTCGCCATGGCTTTCAGTGCTGCTCTTCACGCCGAGCAGAAGCCCGAGCAGTCCTCGGCGTCGGTTGCCGGCTGCGCGGCAAGCATGCGCGGTTTCTTCGAGGATGAAGTCTGGACAAAGGTCGCAGTGCAGAAGTGCCTGACATGCCATCGCAAAGGCGGCGATGCCGAGGATAGTAAGTTCGTCCTGGTAGATCCCCGCAAGATCGAATCGGCCGCGATCGAGGAGGCGATGCGGCACAACCGGGCCGCGTTCAGCAGGATGGCCGCGATCAAGGAGAAAGACCAGTCTCGCATGCTCCAGAAAGTGGTCGGGAAACTGGATCATGGCGGCGAGGAGGTCCTGAAGGCGGATTCCGCGGGCTATCGGATTCTTGCCGACTTCGTTCAGCGCGTGAACGCGCCGCTGGCGACGAAACTGCCGGACATCGATCCGAAGGCGGCGCCGTTCTTCGAAGGCGTGGTGATGCTTGAGAACCGCCGGCTGCTCCGCCGGGCCACGCTTTCGCTTGCCGGCCGGCTGCCCACGGATGCGGAAATCGCAACCCTCGCGAAGGATGGTTTGAAGGCGCTGCCGGCGATCCTTGATGGAGTGATGAAGGAGGAAGCCTTCTACGACAGGCTGCGCGAAGGCTTCAACGACATCTTCCTCACGCTGGGCATCGATGGCGGCGAAGGGGAGATTCTTTCCTACGAGCACTTTGAGAAGACGCGACTCTGGTATCAGAAGCCGGACCTCAAATACATCAACGAAATCAAGGACCCGAAGGATCGCGAGCGCGCCGGGTGGAAGCTCGCGGACGAATACCGCCGCGATCTTTACGCCGAGCCGATGAAGCTCATCGAGTACATCGTGCGCCATGACCGCCCGTTCACGGAGATCGTCACTGCGGACTACATCATGGTCTCGCCGTTTTCGGCGCGCGGGTACGGCGTGTACGAGCAGCTGAAGAGTCAGTTCAAGACAACGGATGAGCGCAATCACGAAGAGTTCATTCCCGTCAAGCTCAAGGCGCTGGTGGGCCGGAACAAATCGGAGAATCAGGACTCGGCGACCGGTTTCTATCCGCACGCCGGGATCCTGAGCATGTTCCAGTACGTCTCGCGCTACCCGACGACGGAGACGAATCGCAATCGGCTCCGCGCACGGATGTACTACCAGCACTTCCTGGGCGTGGACGTGATGGAACTGGCCGCCCGTGTCTCGGATGCGGCGGCGGTGACGGCGAAGTATGAAATACCCACGATGCAGGCGTCCGAGTGTGTCGCGTGCCACAGGACGATCGATCCGGTCGCCGGTCTTTTCCAGGATTACTGGCGGTTCGAGGCGAACTTCGCGCTCTACGGCAAGCGCAAGGGCGGCTGGTTCAAGGACATGTTCGCGGCAGGATTCGAAGGCGAGGATCTGCCTTCCGACGAACGCTGGCGGTCGCTGCCGTGGCTCGGTGAGCGCACCGCGAAGGATCCGCGCTTCGCCGTCGCCATGACCGAGCATGTCTATTACCTTCTCACGGGTCGCAAGGTGCTGCTTCCCCCGAAGGATTTCGAGGATCCCCATTTCTCCGCGAAGCTGCGGGCGTACCGCGAGCAGCGGAAGCAGACGGAAGCGATCGCTTCGCGTTTCAGTAAGGCCGGCTTCAACCTGAAGTCTGTCTTCAAGGACTGGATCGCTTCCGATTTCTACCGAGCCGATGGCCTGGCGATGGCGGCGAAAGATGAGTGCCGGGTGACGGAACTCGACGACATCGGACTGGTCCGCATGCTTTCGCCCGAACAGATCGAGCGCAAGATCGCGGCCGTGTTCGGCGAAAAATGGGGCCGGCTCCAGGGCGAGATGGCCATGCTCTACGGCGGCATCGACTCGAAGGAAGTCACCGACCGCGCGACCGACCCCGGCGGCGCGATGGGCGCGATCCAGCGCATCCTGTCGAACGATGTGGCGTGCCGAACTGTGGCCCGCGATTTCAAGCGGCCGGCCAAGGAGCGGCTGCTGTTCCCCGGTATCGAGCCAAACGTTCTGCCCGGCGCATCGGCTGACGGCGACAAGGCGATCCGCGCCGCGATCGTCCACTTGCACGATCGCATCCTCGGCCGGCTCGACGCGGCGGACAGCGCCGAGGTCGACCGCACCTTCAAGCTCTTTGCCGGCATCGTCGCCGACGCGAAGGAAGCCAAAGGCGTGGACAAGCAGGAAATCTATCACTGCCGCGCCGGAAACAAGGACGCGCCGGATGCGGCGATCAAAGACCCGGATTACACCGTCCGCGCCTGGCGCGGCGTGGTCACCTATCTGCTGCGAAGACAGGAATTCCTCTACGAGTGAGAATCCCCATGCCCATGCGACGCGATTTTCTCAAACTCTGCGGACTGGCGGGACTGGGCCTGGCCGTTCCGTGGCACCCGGCCGCGCTCAGCGCCGCGGAGAAAAAGGACGAGCCTTATCCCGGCCCCTACTACGCCGTCTTCAATGCCTCCGGCGGATGGGACACCACGTACCTCATGGACCCCAAGGGCGTCAACGAAATCAATTGCCTCTACAAGCAAGGCGACATCCTCACCAAGGGCGCCCACACGTACGCACCGATCAAGAAGCACGCCGTCGGCGGCATGTGCAACGAGGATTTCTACGCGGAGTTCGGCGACCAGATCCTCACCTTCAACGGCCTCGATTATTCGGTGAACAACCACTCGCCCGGCGCTCGCTACATGGCGACGGGCAAGCTCGACAGCCTGGCGTATCCGACGTTCGCCGCGCTGGTCGCCGCGTGCCAGGGGCCGCAGTGTCCGCTGGCGTTTCTGACCTTCGGCAACTACTCGGCGACGGGCAACCTCGTCGCCATGTCGCGCGTTCCGTACCTGCCCTCGCTCCAGAAAATCGCCAACGCCGACGCGATCGAAGGCAACCTGCGCTCGCCGTATCACGACCCATTCGCGCTGGATCGCATCGAAGCCGCGCTGCGCGAGGAAGGCGAAGTGAACGCAAAGGCGCCGCGCCTGCCGCGCACGCGGCGCGGCGAGAACATGCTCTACGCCGCCCAGACCAATTCCAAGGCGCTTCAGCGCGTCGCGCAGTACATCCCGAAAACAAGCCCGAAAGAGCGGTTGTCGCAACAGGTCGAGATCGCGCTGGCCTCCTTCAAGGCCGGCGTCTGCGTCTCGGCGAATCTCAACATCGGCCAGTTCGACAGCCACGCGAACAATGATCCGGACCAGATGAAACTCATCCCCGAGTTCCTCGCCGGCATCGCGTACCTGATTCGCCGCGCCGAGGAATTGGGAATTCGCGAGCAGCTCGTGATCGTCCTGCAGAGCGAGATGGGACGCACGCCGACGTACAACACCGGCAACGGCAAGGATCACTGGTCGATCGGCTCGATCATGTTCCTGGGCCGGGGCATCAAGGGCAATCGCGTGATCGGCGCCACCGACGAGAAACAGTTCGCCGTGCCGCTCGATCCGAAGACGCTCAAGCTCGATAAGGAGAAGGGCATTCGCGTGCGGCCCGAGCACATTCACGAGTCGCTGCGCGAGTTCGCCGGCATAGCCGAGCATCCGCTCAGCAAGAAGTTCCCGCTGGGTGTGGTGGAGAAGGAGAAGCTTCGCGGATTCTGGGGCTGATCGGCTGTGCGCGGAACCAGCGCTCCGCCGCACCACGTTTTATAGGAACGGGCCCGAGTTAAGTTCCCGATTTAGCCGGCGGGCTTGCCCGCCGAGACGCCAACGGCGGGCAAGCCCGCCGGCTAAATGGGGGACCGGCGATTCGCGAAGTAATTTAGGCCCCATTCCTTATCGCAGCGAATCGAACAATCCCCCGTCTCCAGCGTCTAATGTGAGAGTGTGTCCCTTTTCCGCTGGAGGTTGCCTATGCGCCGTGCGTTTCCTCTCTCGTGCCTTCTTGCGTTGTCCTTCCTCGCCTCATTCACAAGCGCCCAACCTCAGAGCGCTCCGGTCCTCGCTCGCGGCGACGACGCGCGACCGCCCGCCGTTGCACCGCTGCCGCCGCTGCCGCCGGCCTTGCTTTTCCAACCGGCGGAAGGCAAACCTTCGCAGCCGCTGAAACTCGTGCGCGTCGATGTGCAGGTCACGATCGCCGGCCACGTCGCCGAGACCGCGCTGACCATGACCTTCCGCAACGACCTGAACCGCGTGCTGGAAGGAAACCTCGTCTTCCCGCTGCCGGAGGGTTCCACCGTCGCCGGCTACGCGCTGGATGTCGAAGGCCAGCTCGTCGACGCCTCCGTCGTCGAGAGCCAACAGGCCCGCTACATCTTCGAGACCGAGCAGCGCAAGGGCATCGACCCGGGCCTGGTCGAATGGGTCAAGGGCAACAATTTCCAGACCCGCGTCTGGCCGATCCCGGCGAAGGGCACGCGCACCGTTCGTGTGAAATACCTGACGGAACTCGCCAGCACCGGTGGAGCCGCAGGCGAACCCGGCGCGGGCAAGGCCGGCGCAGGCAAGGCCGGCGCGAGCGAACCCGGCGCGGGCGAACCCGGCGCGGGCAAGGCCGTTTACGGCCTGCCGTTGAAATATCAGGACGCACTGGAGAAGTTGAGCGTGTCGATTCGCGTCCACGGCACCGAGTCACTGGAACTGAGCGTCGGCAACGACTGGCTCAAGAGCGCCAAGGCCGACAAGGACTGGATCGTCACCGGCGAACTGACGAACGCGAAGCCGAAGCAGGATGTGTTCATCACGCTGCCCGCGCCGCCGCAGCAGACCGCGATCGGCACGGGCCCGCGCGGCAAGGGGCACTACTTCGTCATCCGCGATCAGCCCAAGGCGCCGGCGGTCCGCTGGGAGCCGCCGACGAAAGGCCGTGTCGCCATTTATTTCGACGCCAGCAGCAGCCGGGCGGGCAAGCTGGACGAGCGCGAGCTCGCCGCGCTGAAAGCCGTGATCGAAGCCCGCGCCGCTGGCGCGGTGGATGTCATCGCCTTCCGCGATCGCATGGATGATCTGGTCACGTTCACGGTGGACCCGGCCAACCCCGCCGCCGCCGCCGACCAGATCATTCGTCACCTCAAGCAGATTCCCTTCGATGGCGGCACGAACCTGGGCGCGGTGCGAGTCCTCAAGAACTATGCCGGCATGCCTGGCAGCCAAGCCACCGACAAATCGCCCGACTACGCGATCGCCCTGCTCGTCACCGACGGCCTCGACACGCTCGGCGATGCGCTGCCGGACAAACTGGAAATCCCGGTGTACGCCTTCGCCGCCGACGCCCGCGCCAATCATCCGCTGCTGCGCCACATCGCGGCGAAAAGCGGCGGCGCGTACTTCAATCTCGCTGCCACGACGATCAAGGACGTGATCGACTCCATTTCGCATCCGCCCTTCGCGTTCCTCCGCGCCGAGTTCGATGCGAAGGAAATCGCCGACGTGCTGCCCGCCACCACACAGCCCGTGCGCGGCAGCTTCACCGTCGCCGGCCGGCTCCTCGTGCCGCAGGCGACGATCACGCTGCACTACGCCTTCGGCAGTCAGCACCCGCAGAGCGTGAAAGTCACGCTGCGCCAGGCGGATGCAGCGGGGGAATGGACAGCCGCGGCGTCCTCGCCGCCCGTTCTCACGGGTTCCCTCGTCGCCCGCCTGTGGGCCCAGATGAAAGTCGACTCGCTGCTGCACATGCCCGACAAGCACCGCGAGGAACTCATCGCCCTGGGCAAGCAGTTCAGTTTGGTCACGCCCGGCACCTCCATGCTCGTCCTCGAACGGCTCGAGCAATACCTCGAATACGGCATCGAACCGCCCGCCACGAGGCAGAAGATTCGCGATGAGTGGCTCAAGCAGATCGAGCTGCGCCAGGTGCAGAAGACGAAATCGCGCGAGGAAAAACTCGCCGCGGTCGCCAAGACGTGGGACGAATACGTGAAGTGGTGGGAACGCGAGTTCAAGGTGCCCAAGGGCTTCGTCTTCGATCAGGCCAAACGCAAAAATGAACTCACCACTCGCGCTATGGCGATCGAACGCGAGATGCTCCAAGCCAAGGGCGACGAACGCCGCAGATTGCAAGGCGAACTCGCCGACGCCCGCGAGCAACTGAAGAGTCTGGCGCAGGATCGTGAGGACGCATACCTCCTGCCGCTGTCGCCGCGCGACGGGGGGCCCGGCGCCGCGCCGCCTAACTCGCCGGCCCCAACCCCGGCCCCCGCAACCACAGGGCGGCCTCCGCTGGCCGACGCCGCGAAGGACGCGAGACCGGCCGGTGGCGAAGGCGGCGGCAGGCGCACCGCCGGGCCCCGGGCAGCCACCACGCTCTTCGCGGCGTCGAAAGACGACGCCGACGGCGCCGACGCCGGCGGCCAACCCGCCGCCGCCATCGCCATCAAAGCCTGGGATCCCGGCACGCCCTACCTCAAAGCCATGCAAAAGGCCGGTGCCCAGAACGCCTACGCCGTCTACCTCGATCAGCGGCACACCTTCGCCGCCAGCCCCGCATTTTACTTCGACTGCGCCAACTATTTCTTCAGCGAGAAACAGGCCGGGGGACCCGCGCTGGGCGTGCGCGTGCTCACCAGCGTGCTCGATATCCAGGTGCAGGACCCGCGTCTCATGCGCATCGTCGCCTACACGCTGCAGCAGCATGGCTACCTCGACATGGCGATCGATCTATTTGAAAAGGTCGCCAAGCTCCGCCCGGAGGAGCCGCAGTCGCACCGCGATCTGGCCCTCGCCCTGACCGAACGCGGCGACCGCCTGCGCACCGGGCAGGCCTTCGCCGATCACAGTGCCTCCGCTGATCCGAGTGCCGCGATGAGCGATTACTTGAAAGCGCTGACGCTCTTCAACAAGATCGTCAGTGAGCCGTGGGACGAACGTTTCGACAGCATCGAAGCCATCGTGCTGATGGAGGCGAACCGCGTGATGGCCAGCGTGGACCGGATGCCGGCGAAGCACGTCTTCGAGAACCCGATCGATCCCCGCTTCCGCAAGAACCTCGAAGCCGACGTGCGCGTGGTGCTCGGCTGGGACACCGATCAGACGGACATCGATCTGTGGGTGACGGAGCCCAGTGGCGAGAAATGCTTCTACAGCCACAACCGCACTGTCATCGGCGGCTTCATGTCCCGCGACTTCACGCAGGGCTACGGCCCCGAGGCGTACTTCGTCCGCAAAGGCATGATCGGCAAGTACAACGTGCAGGCGAATTTCTACGGCTCGTCCCAGCAGACCCTCACCGGCGGCACCACCGTCCGCGCCACCGTCTTCACCAACTTCGGCCGGGCGAACGAAGAACGCCAGACGCTGACCATCCGCCTGACCACGGCCAAGGACGTGATCGACATCGGCGCGGTGATCTACGGCGCGGATGACGCGACGAAGTGAAGGACGCCCGCAGGAAATGCCAACGAAGCAGATGCCTGCAGAAGGGGGTGCGTCTTGCTCCGTTGTAAGGCGGTGCCGGTTTTTCTTCTTGAGAATTTCCCAATGCTTTTCAATTCTCCGTTTCTGGACAGGCATTCGATCGCCGACGTGAACACGAAGGGCACGAAGTCACGAAGGACACGAAGTCACGACGGACACAAAGAGAAGGTCGGTGAATAGAGCCATTTCATCTTCCGCTTCGCGTCCTTCGCGCCTTCGTGTTCTTCGTGAATCCAGGCGATGACCACTGACTGCGAGAATTGAAAAGCCCTGGAGAATTTCCTGCACCGACTTGACACGTTGGCCCGCATCCGATCTAATGCGTGGCTCGATTTCGCAGGATCGCGCGATCCTGAAGTTCCATTCACCCGAGCGCAGCCGTAGCCGCGGCCGAGCCTCACTGGAGCCCCCGCTCAACGCAGGGGAACAACATGGCCAACTACACCGGCCCCAAGGTCAAACTCTCCCGTCGCGTCGGCGTTCCCATCGCCGACATTCCCAAGCACACCAGCAAGCGCCAGCTCAACCCGCCGGGCATGCACGGCTACCGCGGTCGCCGGCTGCGCGACTACGGCGTTCGCATGAACGAGAAGCAGAAGCTGCGCTACCACTACAACGTGCTGGAGACGCAATTCCGCCGCTACCTCGACGTCGCCGGCCGCGCCAAGGGCAACACCGGCGAGGCCCTGCTCCGCATGCTCGAGCAGCGCCTCGACAACGTCATCCGCCGGCTCGGCTTCGCCCGCACCATCTGGGCCGCCCGCCAGCTCGTCAGCCACGGCCAGGTGCAGATCAACGGCCGCAAGACCGACCGTCCGAGCTGCCAGCTCGAAGTGGGCGATGAGATCACCCTCAAGCCCAGCATCCACAAACTGGTGCGCGAGAACCTCGAATCCCTCGCGGGCCACCAGGTCCCCGGCTGGCTGAGCTTCGACCCCTCCACGCTCACCGCCAAGATCAACGCACTGCCGACCAGCGACCAGATTCCGTTCGATGTGAACATGAACCTGATCGTCGAATTCTATCGCTGAGTCAAAGAGCTCAATGAAATTGAGCTGAATGAGATGACACCCAAGCCCAGGGACTCGCGTCCCTGGGTTTTTTATTTTCACGCAAACCGCCACACATGCACCACGCCCGCCATGTCCGCGGCGGCGAGCGTCTTATGGTCCGGCGACAGCGAGATCGCGGTGATCCAGTCCTTGAACTGCCCGCCGCGCGGCTTGCCCAGCGCGGCAACTTCCTTGCCGTCCTTCACCGTCACGATGCGCACGACGGTGTCGCGGCCGGCGGAAAGGACGTGCTCGCCGTCCTTGTCGAAGAACACATCCGTCGCCCCGTACTGGTGGCCGCCGACGCTCCTGGTGAGCTTGCCGGTGGCCACGTCGATCAGGTGAATCTTGCCGGTATCGGTTTCGCCGCCCTGTGCCAGCGCGACAAGGCTGCCGTCGGGCGAGAAATCGGCGGCGACGAATCCCCGCGCGACGAACTTGCCCCACGCGGAAAAGTATTCGTAGGAGTTGTCGCGTTTCTTCACCTGCGGCGTCTGCAGCGCGAGGATGTCGAGCTTCACCGGCGCGGAGGCCGTCACGCCGGGGCCGACGGGCGCGCCGGCGGCTGCGGTGGGGTGTTTGCCGGCTTCTTCCACGTCGAACAACCGCGCCTCCGGCGGCGGACGGTCGAAGTCGCCGCGCGAGCTGCAGTATTCGCCGACAAAGGCAAGCTTACCCTCGGCATCGAGCGCCGCCGACGTGATCCATCCGCCGGGCCTGCCGGTCCATTTCGCGATTGATTTCTTCGTCGCCACGTCCCAGACAATCACGCGGGCCGCGTCATCGCCGCTGATGATGCGCTTGCCGTCCCGGCTGACGCCCAGGGCGTTGATCCACTCGGCGTGCTCTTCGAGCGTCGCCAGCGGCTTGATCGATTCGACCTTGACGCCGGGGGCGGGCTTGGCATCGCCTTCCTTCTTGCTCGACTTTTTCGCTTCGCGCTTGCGGCGCTCCGCATCGACGATCACCTCGGCGCTGGCGGTCGATGTCGCCTGTGTGTCCCACAGGCGCACGCTGCGATCGAGGCCGGCGGAAACGAGCGTTCTCCCATCGGGCAGCGCGACGAGGCGGGTCACGGCGTTGGTGTGGCCGACGAGGGTGCGATAGGGCGCGCGATCTGCGCCGGCGGCAGCGTCGCCGGGGGCGCCCTCTTTTTTCGCCTTCGGATCGGGCTTGGGCGGATCGCCGGTGATGTCCCAGAGATGAATCGCGCCGGTGCGGTCGGCGGCGGCGAGCTTTTTGCCGCCGTCGAAGATCGCGACAGCCGTGGGCCAGGCGCCTTCGCTTTCAAAGGTGAGCGAGAAGGCGAGAGTCGGTTTGTCGAATGGGACGGGCATGGGGAGATTTGAGATTTGAGATTTGAGATTTGAGATTTCGGATTTCGGATTTGGGATTTGGGAATTGGGATCTCGGATGTCGGATTCAGGAGCCGTGCAGGATCAACATCGCATGTGGGACGACTTTCCAAGTCGTCCG
>CAYRPN010000071.1:0-28414 GCA_964426135.1 uncultured Phycisphaeraceae bacterium
GGTCAGGTTCAAAATAGCGGTCGTGTCGGACACTATTGCCCGGAGGGAGAGGGGGCCGGACCATCGCTTCCCGGGACAACCTGGCGCGCTCCTCACGGCCGCACGTCCACGCGATCCAGTCGGCGTCTCTTGTCGCCTGCCGTCACGGGCACGGAGACCTCGATCACTTCCTTCTCGCCTAATTCCCGGATGCGAAACTCGCCGGTGCTGTAGAGTTTGCCCTCGTCGTCGCTCAGTTCGATGCGGACGTAGCCGCGGGCGATCGCCTCGACCGCCATTTTTTTCCTGAGCGTGTCCGCCTTGTCGTAAGCCGCCTGCAAGCCGGCATCGTCCTTCGGATACCCGGCTTCACGTTTCACCTCCAGCACCAGCACCCGGCCGCCCTGCGTGAATTCCTTGGCCTTGATCGTGAAGTGGTCGCTGAACGGACCGGCCTGAATCACGATCTCGTCCGTCTTCACGGGCTTGACATTGCTGACCAGGTCGCTGAACTTCTCACGCACCGGCGGGAACAGCATCGCGATGCCGATGATCACCACCGCGATCAACAGCCCCATGATCGCCAGCTTCACGCGCTCGCGCTTCGAGATCGGCTGCGGCGGCGCGACCGTCTTCGCCTCAACGCTGCGGCTCTTCACCTGCACCTTCTGATCCGGACCCACGACGTAGAGCGTCTGCACTTCTTCATTCTTGCGGTATTCCGAGGAACGCAGGGTGGAGAACACGCTGCCCCGATCGCCCGCCGGCAGCACTTCAACCAGTTGCTGCAACGCCTGACGGATCGCGTCCTCCGGATCGTTGCCCAGGCCTTCGACCGACTGTGCGTGATTGTCCGGCAGCACGCTGAAAGCGGCGCCGCCCGCGTCGAGGCTGAAGCGCAGGCCCAGGGTCGCCACGAATTCGATCCAGCGCTGGAGGTTCACCTCCACATTGGGATCGCCGGACAATCGGCCTTCGATCAGGCCGTCGAGCACGATGGTGCCTTCCAGTTTTTCAGTCATGATGGAGCCTGATCGAAACGGAGACACGAGCAAGTCACGATGGAAGATTCGCCACGGGCGGCGAGGATGACACGAATCAAGATGAGCAGACTCAACAAGTGTGATGCAGCAAGCAGGAACCGAGCATCGGACATCAACACGAAGGACACAAAGGCACGAAGAACTCAAAGGGAGAATCCATATGAACAATGCCGCTTCTGCTTTTCCGTCCTAATCTCTCATTCACTTCGTGTCCTTCGTGTCTTTGTGTCCTTCGTGTTGATTCTGCTCTTGTTTCCACGTCCGTTCGTGACAGCTCACGCGCGGATGAACGGTTTCAGCGCCCGAATCTGTCCCGCCGCCTTCCAGTCGCCCAGTTCCTCCGTCCAGACGAGCGTGGCGCCGGTGATGCGGCCGCTGCGTGCAAGCGAGACGAGTTGAGATTCCGGAATCGGGCCGATGGGTTGGCCGGCCTCTTCGTAATGCCATTGGCGCGGGGCCTGCTCGATGGAAGGATTGACCCGCGGCCTGGGCGCGGGAGCAGGAGCCGACGTGGCATTGAACGCCGATGGATCCCACGAAGGACGGGCAGGTTCGTCGTCCTCCTGTGCCGCCGACAACTGATCCAACTCCGAATGGGCTTCGAGCAAGGGGTGTTCTTCGGCGAAGCCGGGCAGCGCCTGATACGTCTGCCGCGTGTCGACGCCCAACTGCTGATCATGCGAATCCAGGCGCGACAGGGCGTGCTGCCGGAACGCTTCGCCCTTCATGCGCTCCTGGCGAAGCTGCTCCCGCAGGCGGCGGTTCTCTCGCGATTGATGATCGCGATGGGACTGCTCTTCATTCAGGTTGGATAGGCAGGCAACGATGATCAACCCGATCAAGCCGAGAAAGAAGCCGCCGAAAAACCAGCCGACGGGAGTACGGCCCTTGGATGAAGCGATCGCCGCGGAAATCCCTCCGAGGATCGTCATGATCACCAACTGAATGGCCAAGCCTTCCATTGTGTGCCCTCAAAGAATGGCGTGAAAAGACACCGGTGCCACCTCATGGAGAATAACGAAATCAGGTGAAAAAAACAACGACCACGTAGTTATGCAGGAAGTGAATCAACATCGATGGGTACAAGCTGCCCGTCTTCCATTTCGCCCAGCCCAGCAGCATGCCCACGAGGAAAAGATACGGCAGGCCCGCGATGGTGCCGTGCAGAACCGCGAACAAGAACGAAGCCAGAATGATCGCCCGCCACGGCTTCAACGCCGTCTGCAACCAGTGCTGAAGGAGTCCGCGGAATGCAATTTCCTCAACGATTGCCGGAAACACGGCGATCACGATCACGCGAAAAAGCACATCGGGCAGCGCGTCCTCCCATCGGATGGTGTTTTCCACGCCCGAGTCCTTGAGCAACTGCGTCCACATCGTCATCCAAAGCCAGTTCAGCCCCAGCATGGGCAGAAGAATCGCCAGGGCGATCCACGCCTCCGCCTTGTGAAAGCCGAACTGCCGCAACTGCATCGCCAGAGACGTCCAGTACATCGCGGCGTAGACGCAGGTGGTGATGAACAGGGCGCCGCTGCTGAGCATGATGCCCAGCACCGGTTCGTCCTCCACAAAGAACATCGCCGACAGAATCGACGAGCCGAGAATGACCGCGACATACGTCCAGAACAGCGGCCAGACTCCCGGCGCTTTCATGCGGATCAGTTCGCCTTCCGTGAGCTGGCGGGGAATGTCGGGACTGAGGACCGTGGCGAGATCCTTGTACGGCGTGCCGCAGCCCGGACAAAAATAGAAAAACGGATTCAGCGGCCCCTTGCAATACGCGCACCGTTGCGGCGGCGCGTAAGGCTGCGGCGCATGCGACGCCGACTTCGCAGGTTCGATGTGAAAGTCCGTCATGCATTCCACCATCGGACAGGCCTGGGCCCTGCCAAACAACGCCGCCAACAAGCTGATGATCGATCCGTAGAATAATACCGGATGCCCCGGAGCATGCGTGCCCTAGGCCGAGCGAGACGCCGGTGGTCAGGGCAAGGGGGTCTTGATGCTACGGATTGCAAATTGAAAATTGAAAATTGAAAATTTTCACTTTGCAATTCCAACTTCACCCAACGCCCCCGCCAAACCGGGAGCGAGGGGCCAGCCTGACTTTGACTTCTGCACTTTGCACTTTGCACTTTTTACTTTGCACTTTTCACTACCTCGGTTCTCCAAGTCTCTCCATGCCCAAAACCTCCACCATCGGCCAGTACCTGATCCACCGCCTGGAAGAAACCGGGCTCAAGCACGTCTTCGGGATCCCCGGCGACTACGTGCTGAAGTTCTACGACGAACTGGTCGCCAGCAGGATGCAGATCATCGGCACCTGCGGCGAACTGGGCGCCGGCTTCGCCGCCGACGCCTATGCCCGCGTGAACGGCCTGGGCTGTTTGTGCGTCACCTACTGCGTGGGCGGATTGCCGGCGCTTAATGCCGTCGCCGGCGCGTTCGCGGAGAAGTCGCCGCTGATCGTCATCAGCGGCGCGCCGGGCATGGGCGAACGCGCCCGCTCCCCCCTGCTGCACCACAAGGTGCGCGACTTCCACACGCAGTTGCAGATCTACCAGCAAGTCACCGTCGCGGCCGCGGCGTTGGAGAATCCTGATACCGCGCCGGCGGCGATCGACGAGTGCATCCTCGCCTGCCTGCGCCACAAGCGGCCGGTGTACCTGGAGATTCCACGCGATCTGGTCGACGCTCCATGCGCCGCGCCGCAGCCGCTGCCGCCCATCGAGCCAAGCAGCGATCCCGCGGTGCTGCGTGAACTGATCGCCGAGGCGGCACCGATGATCAAGAGCGCGAAGGATCCCGTGGTGCTGGCGGATGTGGAGATACACCGCTTCGGCCTGCAGCCGGAGTTGCTCGAACTGGTCGAGAAGACAGGCCTGCCCGTCGCCGCGACGCTGCTGGGCAAGAGCGTCATCAGCGAGCGGCACCCGCAGTACCTGGGCATCTACGAAGGCGCGATGGGGCGGGAGGATGTGCGGCTTGCCGTGGAGCGCGCGGGATGCGTGCTCTTTCTGGGCGCGTTCATGACCGACATCAACCTGGGCATCTTCACCTCGCAGCTCGATGTGCGGCAGACCATCGCCGTCAACAGCGATCGCATCAGCGTGTCGCATCACCACTTCGAAAGCGTGCACATGCGCGATTTCATCCGCGGCCTGACCAAGGCGCTGACCACGGGCGAGCACGCACTCAAGCCGCGCCGTCCGGCTCGCCAGCCCGCACAACCGACGCCGAAGTTTCAGGCCAAGCCTGCAAAACCCTGCACAATCAAGCGATTCTTCGAGCGCATGAACGACTACCTCCACGAAGGCACCATCGTCGTCGCCGACATCGGCGACAGCCTGTTCGGCGCGGCCGATCTGACCATCCACCGCGGCACCGAGTTCATCAGCCCGGCGTACTACACGTCCATGGGTTTTGCCGTGCCCGCGTGCATCGGCGCCCAGGTGAATCGCCGCGACCTGAGGCCCATCGTTTTCGTCGGCGACGGCGCGTTTCAGATGACCGGACAGGAGCTTTCCACCGCTGCGAAATATGGCCTGAATCCCATCGTGTTCGTGCTGAACAACAAGGGCTACACCACGGAGCGATTCATTCGCGAAGGGCCGTACAACGACATTCACGAGTGGGCGTACCATCTGCTGCCGCAGGTGCTGCGCAAAGGCTGGGGCTGCGAGGTGCGCACCGAAGGCGAACTGGAAGACGCGCTGGCCACCGCGTGGGAACACACGCAGGAGTTCTGCATCATCAACGTGCACCTGGACAAAATGGATCGCAGCACGGCATTGGAACGCCTGGGCAAGCGCCTGGCGCAGCAGGCGAAGTTGCGGAAGTGATCGCAATCCGTTCTCACCAAGGAGTGTCAATCATGACTAGGATTACCACATTGGCTGCACTGATCTTGGCGATTCCATTAGCCGCGTTTGCTGAGGATTTCGAGATCCGCCTGCATCGAACGAGCAAGGTCGGATTCCGTACGCGCGTGTCGGGAAAGATCACTCACCAGGTACTGGTGAAAGCAATTGACGGAGATGACGAACGTCAACTCACAAACAAACGTGCTGTAGCCGTGTTTGATTTCGAGGTGAAGGTTCTTGAGGTTGGAAAGCTGGAGATGCCATCAAAAGTTGAAGTCACTGTCAATCGCTTTCAGCAACTCACAGACGACGTCGAAGTTGATCTGTTCGACAAGGGCGCGCGAATCGTTGCGAAGCACGACAAGGGACGCAAAGTCTTCGAAACAGAGAAGGGTGAACCCTCTCGTGAAATTGCGGAGATTCTTGGACACCTTCTCTCCCTGGAAGTCGAGGGAGACGTGAAAGCTGATGAGAGCTTCGGAACTCGCGATCGCAAGAAGGTCGGTGAAACGTGGGAGATCAATCGTGCAGCCACTATTCGCGCACTGACACTTGGTGGCTTTCATGTAGAGGAGAAGAATCTGCGAGGGCAAACGCGCTTGGAGTCGGTCTCGGATCACCGCCTGGGACGTTGCCTTGTGCTCGCCGCGACATTGGAGGCCACAAAACTGTCGCCGCCGGATGGTCCGCAGCAGCGGTCGAAGTTGATTGACGGAGCCATTTCAGTGAAAACGAAGACGTGGCTTCCGGTGGACAGTATGCTGCAAGCGGTAGATGTTGAAAAGACCGAAATAGGATTTATGACTTTCGCCGCTCCGAACAGCGCTCCGGGCATGATTCGTGTGGAAATGAATACGCAGAAACATGTGGAAATCACCCCTCTCAACTGATGGCTTTGATTCTATGAACGCATCCGCCAACGTCCCACCAACGGAAATGCTTCACCAAGCGAAATATCTCCGCCTCGTCAAGCGCGGACGCTGGGAGTTTGTCGAGCGCACCAAGACCAGCGGCATCGTCATGATCGTGCCGATCACCGCCAGGCGCGAAGTGATCCTCATTGAGCAGACGCGCGCAGCCGTGGGCGGCAAAGTGATCGAGTTCCCCGCCGGCCTCGCCGGCGACACCGACGTCTATGAAGGCGAGGGCCTCATCGATGCCGCGCGGCGCGAATTGCTCGAAGAGACCGGCTACACCGCAAAGAAGTTCATCCACATGACCGAGGGCCCGCCCACCGCCGGCCTCTCCGCCGAGATCATCACCGTCTTCGTCGCCACCGGCATCAAAAAGACCGGCCCCGGCGGCGGCGACGGCAACGAGGACATCACCGTCCATCTCGTGCCGCTGCGCGGCATCCAACGTTGGCTGGCGAACAAACGCAAACAGGGCAGCATCATCGACCTGAAAATCTGGGGCGGACTCTACTTCGCCCAGCAGGCCCTGAAGAAGAAGTGAAGGCAGAGATCGGCGACATGCAAAGCTCGAAGCAGCCGTCGACTTCTTCACTCCGTCGTCACCGGTTTCGCCTCGCTCAAGATCGCCGACCGCAGCGTGTGCCACGGCAAGGTCGCGCACTTGACGCGCATGGGGAATCGCCGCACGCCGGTCAGTGCCGCCAGTTCGCCCAGTTCCTCGCTCGGTTCAATCTCCGCGTGCGTGAGCAGATCGTGGAATCGCTCGAACATCGTCAGCGCCGCCGCAGCACTCTTGCCGCGCGTCGTCTCGGTCATGATCGAAGCGGTCGCGGTGCAGATGGCGCAGCCGCGCCCGGTGAAGCTCACATCCACCAGATCATCGCCGGCCACCTTGAGATACACCGTGACTTCATCGCCGCACATCGGGTTGTAGCCCTGGGCCGTGCGATCGGGATTTTCCATCGCCCGGCGGTTGCGCGGATGGCGCGAGTGATCGAGGATCACCTCCTGGTAGAGATCGCTCAGATCATCGCTCATCGGAACATCCTCACTGCCTCGCGAAGTGCCGCGACGAGGCGGTCGACCTCCTCCGTCGTGTTGTAGAACGCCAGCGACGCCCGCGTCGTCGCCGGCACATCGAACCGCTTCATCAATGGCTGCGCGCAATGATGGCCGGCGCGGATGGCGATGGCGTGACGATCGAGAATCGTCGCCAGATCGTGCGGATGAATGCCTTCAAGATCGAACGAGATGACCGCCGCCTTGTGCGCGGCGGTACCGATGATCCGCAGACCATCGATGGAGGAAAGATGTTTGGTCGCATGGTCGAGCAACTGCTGTTCCCGCGCAGCCACCGCATCGAGCCCCAGCTTCTCCAGAAACTCAATCGCCGCCGCCAGTCCGATCGCGCCCGCGATATTCGGCGTGCCCGCCTCAAATCGCGCGGGCGGCTCACGGTAGGTCGAACCTTCAAAGGTCACGCTGCGGATCATCTCGCCCCCGCCGTGATAAGGCGGCATCGCCCGCAGGTGCTCCGACTTGCCGTACAGCACGCCGATGCCGGTCGGGGCGTACATCTTGTGCCCGGAAAGCGTGTAGAACTCGCAGCCCAGTTCGCGAACATTGACGCGCCTGTGCGGCGCCGCCTGAGCGCCGTCCACGAGCACCGCCGCCCCACGGCGATGAGCCATCTTCACGATGTCATGAATCGGATTGATCGTGCCCAGCACATTGGAGACATGCATGACCGCGACCAGGCGCGTCCGCTCGCCGATCAGTTTCTCCATCCGGTCCAGCAAGAGCTCGCCGCGATCGTCGATCGGCACAACTTTCAACGTGGCGCCGGTGCGCTCGCAGAGCAGTTGCCACGGCACGATGTTCGAGTGATGCTCCATCGTGGTGACAAGAATCTCGTCACCCACGCGAACGCGCAGAGCACCAAACGACGACGCCACGAGGTTGATCGCCTCCGTCGTGCCGCGCGTGAAAATGATCTCATCGGCACTGGCCGCGCCGATGAACCGCGCCGCCGCGGCGCGGGCCTGTTCGTAGGCGTTCGTCGCCTCCTCGCTGATCTTGTACAGCCCGCGGTGTACGTTGGCGTTGTACTCGCGATAGAAGCGCATCTCCGCATCGAGCACGCACTGCGGCTTCTGCGCGGTGGCGGCGTTATCCAGGTAGGCGATTACCTGACCATGCACCCGCCGCGAAAGCAGCGGGAACTGCGCCCGCAGTGCCTGCACGTCCAAAGCGGCAAGTTGTGACTCGGCGACTTCCATGCCCGCATTGTAGGAGACAGGCGGGACGTGCAAGTTGCTTCGCAGAGACACCGAAGGCGTGTAGCCCGTCGGCCAGGCCCGCCGAGTTGTCGCCGCTTCAACGCCCGTGGAGTTTGCTCTCACGGTGCAGCGACAACCTCGGCGAACCTGCGCCGACAGGACCGGAGTTCCCAGGTCAGAAAGGTCTCAAGCCCGCGCCAGCGCCATCGCCGGCAGTGCTGCCGTCACAGGAATGCCGGCCCCCGGAGCCACCGGCGACACGCTCGTCACCGCGCGGGGCAGCGGAGCGCGCACCCCCAGCAGCCGGTCCAGCGCAACAACATGCTCCGGGCCGTAGCGACGGTGCCCGCCCGGCGTGCGGCGGGCCGGGGGAATCAGACCCTGCTGTTCCCAGTTACGCAGCGACTGCGGCGCCACGCCATAGCGCGACACCAGGTCGCCGATGGGAATCAGGTCCAACGAATCCAAAACTGCGACGTTCATGGGTCACCTCAAATCTCGAGCGCCGGCGGGGACCGGGGCCGGGCGAAGGTCACATGCACCGAACGAGGAAGGCGAATGACTTCATCCTCTGATGACGCCTGCATCGTTCGGCTGCCGCGAAACGCTCGCGGCCATGTCGTTCGGACCTTCGACCCGGACCCCAGCGGCCCCGGCCAACGCTCCACTTCAAAGCTGCCCTCCCAGGACTCGAACCTGGCGCCTCCTGAATCAGAGTCAGGCGTGCAGCCCGTTACACCTGAGGGCAGTTGTTACAACAGGCTTGCAACCTGTCTGTATGTAGCACTGCTTCACAACCTGTCGCGGAACAACCTCGGCGGGAGTCGAACCCGCGTCTTCGGATTGAAAGACCGACAATCTGACCGTTGATCTACGAGGTCGGGGTGGACAAGCCGTGAGCCATTAGCCGTGAGCCATTAGCTATGAAACAATCCAGTCGTTGCATATTGCTAACGGCTATTGACTCATGGCTCCTGGCTCTTGGCTCGTGGCTCATGGCTTCTGGCTCATTGCTTCTTCAAAGCGGAAGGCGGAGGGCTTGAACCCCAGGCCCTTTCGAGCCCCACCCGTTTTCGAGACGGGGGCCGCAACCCTGTGGCGACGTCACCTTCCGAGGCATTAGCCGTTAGCCGTTAGCTGATAGCCGTTAGCCGTTAGCCATTAGCCAATAGCCATTAGCCGTTAGCCGTTAGCGAATAGCCGGAATATCGCGGAAACCTTTGGCGTGTATGTAGCTAACGGCTAACGGCTATCAGCTATCGGCTATCGGCTATCGGCTATCGGCTAACGGCTAACGGCTCCCTCCCAAGCGGAAGGCGGTGGTCTCGATCCACATGCCCACAAGGAGCACCATCCCGTTAGCACCGGGAGCCGGTACCAAACCAGTTCACCTTCCACGCGCTGTATGTCAGACCCACGAACCAACACTCCTTTCAAAGACCGGGACAGGAATCGAACCTGTACATGCCTGGGTTGCAATCAGGCCCCTTGCCATTCGGGCACCCGGCCAAGGCGCGCTCGCTGACGGGAGAAGAGCGGATGAACACGAGTCGCGCTGAGGCACTGGGCGACAGCTCTGACCACTGCGCTCAGGACTATGTCCCTCACGGCGCGAATCGAATGCGGCAGACAGGAATCGAACCTGTGAACTCCTCCTTGGCAAGGAGGCGCTCTACCGCTGAGCGACTACCGCGTTCCTACATACAGTCACACTTGCCGAAGCATGCACGCAGGGCCATCCCCGGGGGCGATCCCCCACCTGCCAGTCTTGGAGACGGGTGCTCCGCCCGCTTGAGCTACGTGCATACAGAAAGCTGCGCAGGCTGGACTTGAACCAGCAACCCTCGCCTTAACAGGGCGCCGCTCTGCCATTGAGCTACCGCGCAAACGAATGGCCCCCGTGGGATTCGAACCCACAACCGGCGGCTTAGAACTCCGCTGCTCTTCCTGTTGAGCTATGAGGCCGGGCAATGGATCGGGTGGGGAACGATCCCACAGCCGTCGGATTAAGAATCCGGTGCTCTGCCAGTTGAGCTACCGATCCAGTGTTGATGCATCGCAATGCGCCGTGCCGGAATCGAACCGACATCACCTGTTTGGAAGACAGGCGCTCTGCCGACTGAGCTAACGACGCGAGGGGCGTCCGGCCGCGGAAGTTCGAAGGCGAGTCGACACGCGCGGAACCTTGGACTTGCTTGTCTATATGGATGGTCTGTCCCGGTGCCATTCATCTTCGGACTCTTGTGGCCGCATCCACTACATATACTGAATCAGCCTGGAAGGATTTGAACCTTCGATCTCTCGGACCCGAACCGAGCGCGATACCTCTTCGCTACAGGCTAATCGCTACCAACATTCCAACATCGTCAGCCAGGTGCCCCCATGAACACCTGCACGATCGAAGGGAGACCGATGGGAATCGAACCCATCCCCGGAGGATCACAACCTCCAGTGCTTGCCGCTACACCACGGCCTCCGTTGCTGGCGCCTCGTTCCGGCGCGGCGAAAAGAGCGACGACGCCAGTAAATGGACCTGCGAGGAATTGAACCTCGATCACCCGGTTGCAGGCCGGGCACTCTGCCAGTTGAGCTACAGGCCCCACATCTCTTGCTTCCCCCTACCATTTCGCCCCACGAAAGCCCGCATTCGAATGTCGCCGGCAGGATTCGAACCTGCACTGTCAGCGCTCTCAACGCTGCCTCTCTGCCAGGTTGGAGTACGACGACAAAGGGGGAGGAGCCAGGAGACAGGAGACAGACATCAGAATCACACGGCTCCGTATGTTGTTTAGCGGCGGCTCGCAGGGTGGCCGGAGAGCCGAGTTTCGGTGCCACCTGCATCAATGGCCCGGGTGGGAGTCGAACCCACAACGCGCGAGGTTTGAGCTCGCGTCCTCTGCCGCGATTGGGATACCGAGCCGTTGTACATGACTCTGTATGTTTGTGCCGCTGTCTACATACTGAATACCCTCGGCTGGAGTCGAACCAGCATACCCGTGAAGGCAGCAGGACCTGAGCCTGCCGTGTCTTGTCCATTTGCACCACGAGGGCGTGAACCGAATGCCGCCGGCAGGATTCGAACCTGCACTGGTCCGTCTCTGAAACGGATCCCTCTGCCGGTTGGGGTACGACGGCGTGGAGAGCGATGAGCCTTGGCCCGCTTGCCATGAGCACGATCAAATCATGTCTATGCAAGGCCTTTCGCTCATCGCTCATCGCTGATCGCTGATCGCTGATCGCTGATCGCTCTTGGCTTTCCCGCAATCAACCCGGAAGGAGTCGAACCTTCACCCTTCTGCTTCGGAAACAGGTGCTCTTCCAGTTGAGCTACGGGCTGGCGCCAACCATGCTCTGCAATTACCCCGGCAGGAGTCGAACCTGCAACCGTCAGATTCGTAATCTGGTGCTCTTCCAATTGAGCTACGAGGTAGTCGAGATATACATTGACATACACAACCGGAAAGGGCCGCGAGCAGGAGTTGAACCTGCAACCTGCCGCTTACGAAGCGGCTGCTCTGCCCGTTGAGCTATCACGGCACGAAGTCGGCTACATTTCAAGCGGTACCGGCGGGAATCGAACCCGCGACCTCTTCCGTGACAAGGAAGCGCTGCTTCCAACTGAGCTACGGCACCGACGCCTCTGAATCGACCTGGAAGGGCTCGAACCTTCGGCCTATCCCTTATCAAGGGAGTGCTCTGCCACTGAGCTACAGGTCGAGTAGCCGGCACGCCGCGGCTTTTGCCGCGGCGCGCCGGTGTTGGCGTTTATTTCATCCGCTCTTCACTTGTCAAAGAACGCGTCACCTTGCGGTGATACTTATCCAAGCCGCTGGTCTCCGAATCGAACGGAGATCTCCCGCTCTTCAGGCGGGCGCTCTGCCGGTTGAGCCAACCAGCGAATCAGTCGGGGCCACAAGGAACTGGCACAGGCACCTGCGGTCCTTCCGCTAACCGGCCATGCGAAACCGGTGACTGTTGGTTCCACATCGGCGCATCGATCGCGCAAGCGCTGGTGCGCATTGTTTGCCTTGTCACGAAATCGCGCAGACCCGCTTCCGACGCCGTCTCCGACGTCGGCATACTTACTCGGCGCATCGCCGCAACACTTGCTTGCGCTGCGGCGCGGAGGCCGAACAATCGCGATGGCCGGAGTTGAACCGGCAACCTTGTCCGTATGAAGGACCTGCTCTGCCTGTTGAGCTACATCGCATCATCCAATACTCCTTTTCTCTGCAATCAATGGTCGCGGCTGGATTCGAACCAGCGGCTTCCTGCGTGTCGCACAGGCGATCTACCGGACTTATCTACGCGACCGCTGTTTCAACCAATCATCAATGACCCTATCGGGATTCGAACCCGAAGCGACGCCTTGAGAGGGCGCCATGCTGCCGATTGCACCATAGGGCCGGTGAAACGGAACACAGTTGAAAGAGCCTGATTTCAGGGTCTTTGCTGGCTACCGCGTATTGACTTGTGCTGCGTGGGGAGTGGTGCTTCAGGCGAGTCGTTCGGATTGCCTTGATTCAAATCCGGCGGTACCGGGTCGAATCGAGGCCGAACTGGCCTTGACGCCGCGTAGATGATCCGCGGTACGCATATCGTCACGATATGCCGTACCCGGGCGGCTGCACCAACCAAACAGCACCGCACACACGGTGCTCGGGAGGTGATTCGAATTGTGCTGTTTGGTTCTCATGGCACTACTTACTACAAAGATATCGACAAGAACGGTCGATGGCAAGCGAATATTGCGTCAAGAATCGAAATTCCCGTTCATTTGCGCGCAACTGCTGCAATTGGAGAATTTCCAGGCCGGCGATTTTCGTTCGTAAGAGAGTTATCCACAATTCGGAGACTCAAACACCGACGGCGACGGCGCGACCGCAGGGTTCTCAGCACGAAGGCCGCCAGGGTTTCGGTGCGAGCCAGGAGACTGCTCGGTAAAGAAAAAACCGCCGACTTGCGTCAGCGGTTCGGGGTCGGATCGGATTGGGGTCCGATGGTGGTAGTGAGTGGTGATCTGGCTTGATGAGTTGCTGTTGCGACGCGAGATTTTGCTGAGGGACGCCCTCACCCCAGCCCTCTCCCGGGGGGCCGGAGTCGGAGGCGCGCCCGATTCTTACTGCAGCAGCGAGAGCACGCTCTGAGCGGTGCTGTTGGCCAGCGCCAACTGGGCGGTGCCGGCATTGACGAGAATCTGCGAGCGGGTGAGCCTGGAGGTTTCGTAGGCGAAGTCGGTATCGCGAATCTTGCTTTCCGCGGCCGTCAGATTTTCCAGGCTGATCTGGCTGGAGCGGATGGTGGTCTGCAGCGTGTTGCGTTCGAAGGCGCCAATGCGGCCACGCATGACGGCGATCTGATCGATAGCGGCATCCACGATCGAAGAGGCTTCGCGCTGGCTGCCGTTGACGAGGCTGTTCGGGCCGCCGGCCTTGACGCTTTCGAGGAAGCCGGCCGTTTCGTTGCCCAGGTTGCTCGCGGCGACGGACTGGATGCCGAAGCCGACTTGCTGCGACGAGTTGACCTGCGGCCCGATCTGGTAGTTGGCGCCGCCTCCGGTGACGGTGAAGGTATAGGTCTGCAACACCTGCGCTGCCGTCTGCGTGAGGGCGAGTTCCATATTGAGCGTCGGCGAGTGCAGACCGACCTTCAAGCCGTCGCCCAGCGCGAGGTTGCCGTTGACCAGGGCGAGGACATCTTCGCCGGTGTCGCGATTGGTGGCGGTTCCGGCCTGGTCGGTGAAGGTCTGGAAGAACGCACCACCACTGATCTTGCGGACGCTGACAAACGCATCCGATCCGAACTCCGCCGACGTGAGCGTCAAGCCTGAAGTCTGATCCGTCGCACTGACCAGCGAAGCGGCGACGCCGGTGGCATCGCTGGTCTGGTTGATGGCGAAAGCGACGGCGGAGAGCGCGGTCCCGCTGACAAAGCTGAAGACCTGAACGCCCTTGGTGCCCTGCACCTCGATGGTCAGGCTGGAGAGCAGCGCACCGGCGGAACCGGTGGTGTTCCCCGAGATGAAAAGGCTGGCGGTCTCGGCGCTGTTGAGCACTTCGACGGTGACAGGGATGGTCGAGTTGGTGCCGAAATTGGCGCCAAAGATCGACACGTCCTGGATGTCCGCCGGGTTGATGCCGCTGGTCAGATAGTCCAGCGAGCCGTTAAGCAGCTTCAGCCCGGCGAAACTGGTGGTGTTGCTGATGCGGGTGATTGAATCGATGGCCGAATCGATCTGAAGCTGGTTGGCTTCGATTTCCTGCTGGCTGAAGGCGCCGGTGTTGGCGGACTGCACGATGAGGGCGCGCATCTCCGTGAGGAGCGTGGACACTTCCTGCAGCGCGGCTTCGGCGGTGGCGATGACGTTGGCGGCGCGCTCGGCGTTGTCGACCGCCTGGCCGACGCCCTTGATCTCGCTGCGCAGCCGCTCCGACACGATGATGCCCGCCGGGTCATCCGCGCCGCGGTTGATCCGCAGCCCGGTGCTCAGCCGCTCGAGGCTGGTGGACAGGTCCTTGTTGGACTTGGCCAGGTTGCGCTGAGCGATCAGGGATGAAACGTTGGTGTTGATTCTTGACATGGACAATCCTCCTTGATTGTCTGGGTCTGGTGACGTTACCTCGCCGCGAACCTTCCACTCCGTTTATCCAGTTGCGGCGATGACGATGGCACGCGTCCGGCGATGCCGGCTGGCGCGCAGGACCGGGGTTTAGGAAACTTTCTTCACGCCGTTCACGCTGATCGCCGGTTTCGGACGACGAAACCGGCGAAGATTCTGATCCGCGCCGGACAGGTCGCCGACCTGCACCCGGCTGGCGTCGGCGTTTTCGCGCTTGATCGCTTCGTACACCTCTTTGCGGTGTACCTGGATTTCGCGCGGGGCGGTGATGCCGATCCTGACCTTGTCGCCCTTGATATCCACCACGGTGATCTCGATGTCATCACCGATCATGATCGTTTCATCGCGGTGTCTTGAAAGCACCAGCATAAATTGGCTCCTTCCTTGGGGCCGTGTCGCCTCGACCGGCTTCCGTGCCGGGCCGAGGGAATGCAGGCATGAGTTCCGATGGGATCCGCGAATGACTCATTCGCGGATGTCGCGTTCCATCGGCTGCCTGCGGATTCCTGAACAACGATTGCGACGCTCGACGACTTCGCTGCCATTGGGTTTGCTTTGGTTTCACTTGGGCCGGGCCGCACCCCGCCGCTCATCCCGCCATCGCCTTGATCTGTGCGGGCAGTTCCACCAGCGGCACTCGCGTGGTGAACCTGCGATCCGAGAGCACCAGTTGCACGCCGGTGCGGGTGCGGACATTGACGATGAGCGGCCCCTGCAGATTGCCCGTCAACGTGTTGTCGCGCTTGTTGACGATGACGAACACCTGGGCTTCCTCCGTGGCCGCAATGCCCAGTTCCCCCATCTGGTCCGTCTTCAGCGGCACGCGGTAGCTGGAGACGAAGTAGCTGGGGTCGGTCACGACGAATGCGAGATCCGGCGTATCCACCGACTGAAGCCACCAGAAGTAGGTGTCCGCGCCGGGTTCCAGTAGCGCGAAACGCTTGCAACTGGGAAAGCCCAGCATCCCCTTGGGGAAAGTGATGATTCGGGTCTCGTCGACCTCCATCGTTCCGAATCGTGTGGTCTGGAGCAACATTCCAATGTTCCTCAACCGGCCTGCCTTCCTGGAGCCGTCGGTGAGATTCGACTTCTGTCGAACCTCCGGCATCCTGCCTTACCGTGCCGCGGTTGGAACTGGCCGTGAGTTCCGGTGCGGCGCAATCATTGCGCTAGTTCAGAAAATCGAGCAGGCTCAACTGGGACGCTCCCACGCCTGACCGCAGGCTTGCCTGCAACTGCTGCTGCAACTGGGCCAGTCGCGTGATGACCTCCGTCAAATCCGCGTCCCGAATCTGGCTGAGCGTGCTTTCTTCGGCAATCTGCAACTGCTGCAACCTTTCCTGCTGCTGTTCGAGTCGCTGTGTCTTGACGCCGACCCCTGCGCGGGCCTCGGCGACCAGATCAATGCTGCGTTCCAGTCCTGTACCAGCAAGCGTGATGCCAGCGGAATCATTCGACAAGAGGGCATCGCGCAAGGCGATCAAGTGGGTGAAAACGCTGTCGGTCTTGATGCGGGCAACGTCGTCGCCGCCGATGACGCTGCCGGCACCGGCATTCTTGAAGATGCCCAGGTGCGTTGCCGCGAGGCTGCGATTGAGCTGATTCACCGTGAATTCAGCCCCGCCGGCCGTGTTGTCCTCGAAACGGAAGCCGTTGCCCGTGGGCGCGAATCCGATGTTCAAATCGGTGCCGACGGCACCAGGCGCTCCGACCGTCAGGCCGGCCGTGGTGGCGGCCAGATTGATCGCATCGAGCACTTCTTGCGCGTTGGTTGCGCCATCGAGGTTCACGCCGAAGACCGTTCCATTGTGAAGCTGAAGGGAGAAGTCGTCGACGCCTGGCTGAATCTCCACCCCCAGGCCGTTGCGGAAGTGGGCCAGGAGTGTTTCAGAAGCGAAACTCCGCAGGCCAAGATCCTGCGCGGTGGTGCCGCCGTTTTCGCCGACGGAAAGCTCGACACCGCTGATCTCGCTGACCAGATTCAGTGCCGTCGCTTCGGCGTTCATCTGAAGTCGCACACCGATGCCGAGGTTGGCGACGGTGTTGATCATGTCCTGGATCGTCGTCGCACCGGCGAAGTTCACCGTCTTGGTCACGCCACCGTTGGTGATCTGCAGGCCACTGGCGAAATCGATCGCAACGCCCAGCGACGCCAGGCTGGTCAGTTCCGTCAGGCGAGGATCGACATCCGCGCCGGCCGCGGCAACGCCGCCAGCCGACGAAAGTTCAATCCCCAGATCGCCGGCGGTCTGACCGTTGTCGGCATCCGCGATGGTGATCGTGTGTCCGGCGGCGGCGGTCAGCTCAAACAGACCGGCGTTGATCGCCAGACCGCCCGCCGTGGGATCGATCGTGTTGATCGCGTCATTGATCCGTAACAGCACATCACCAGCGGTATCCGCCGTCGCCAGGTCCACGCTGACGATGGTGCCATCGACATTCAGATTGACGGAGCCCTTGCGGATGCCCGCGTCCTGCGCTCCGTTCAACGCCGCCAGCCGAGTCGCGGCAATGAGCTGCGGGTTCAGATCCACCGGACTGATCACGCGGGTCGACAAGGCGCCGAAGGCCTCGACCCCGTTGCTGTTGAAATCCGCGGGTGAGCCCAGGCCGTAGTCGCCCTGAATATTCGCATTCGCGCCGCGGTAGCGCACGCCGCCCAGGAACGCATCGAAAACAGGCGCGTCGAGCCCCAGCGATGAGTTGCCGCCGAAAAGGGAGACGTTCTGGAATTGACGGTTGACAATGTCGACCAGAGCCTGAATCTCCGCATCGATGACAGCCGCCTGCGCCTTGCGGGTGCCGGCATCGGAGCCGATGCCGATCTGGCTGGATGCGATCGACTTGGCTTCCAGCAGAATCGCGCTGACGTCTCCCAGAGCGCCGTCGACGTTGTTCAACACGCCGACACCATGACTGGTGTTTTTCTCTTCCTGAGTCCGCGCTTCCAGCCGCGACTCCAATACAAGAATGGCGGAGACCTTGTCGGGTGCATCAGAGGGGGAATCCACCGCCTTGCCCGTGGCAATCTGCCGCTGCACTTCCGCCAGTTGGGTCTGCGTGGTGCGCAATCCGCGCAACAACTGGTCGCTGACGAGCAGCGACGTGGTTCGCGAAAAGCTGGCGGAAACCTGTGCCATGGCGGTTCACTGAAGCAAAGACGAGGACAGATCAAAATTGCGCGTATCAGATGAGGTCCAGCACCGTCGTCATCAAATCGTCGACGATCTGCAAAAAGCGAGCACTGGCCTGGAACACGCGCTGAAAGGAGAGCAGGTTGATGGCCTCCTCATCGGTGTTCACGCCGCCGGTCTGCTGCTGCTGAGCCTCCAGGGATTGGCGCACGACGCTGTCCGACTCGACCTGCCGCCGCGCCTGATTCAGGCTGATGGCGGTGCTCTCCACCTGCCTGCCCCACAGTTCGGTGAGGTTGACGCCGCCCAGCGATTCCAGCGGCGTCTCCCGCAACGCGACGAGACTCAGCGCGTTGCGGTTGTCGCCGGCAATATGGCCGCGCCCCGCCGCCACGTACCCGACGTTGTCGCGGATCGCCTGGCTGACCGCGATATTCGTCGCATCGCCGCCGGCGAAGTAGGTATTGATCCCCAGCGACGCCAGCACGCCGCTGGTGTCATCACTGAAGCTGATCTCGAAATCACCGGACGCCGACGTGATCTGGAGCCTGCCGCCGGCCGTCACCGACGCACTGACGTTGCCTAGCGCATCGATTGCCGCCGCCAGACTGTTGAGCGTCGTGTCACCGGCGGGGTTGATCCCGTCCAGATCGATGTCGATCTCGCTGCTCGTGCGCAATCCGGTTGATCTCTGCGTCACGTGCAGTTGAAAGCTGCCGTGGACCGGCGGAAAATCCAGGCCAGCCGCGCTGTCGGTTAGTGCGACAGTCGGATCCAGCACCTCGTTCTCGCTGGTGATCGACGTGAATCCGCGCGTGCCTTGCCCCTGGCTGTGAATCTTGTTGAACTCGAAGATGAGCTGCGAAGCAAAGGTGTCGAGCGCCGAGATCGCATCCTCAATCTCATTCTCGCGCAGTCCGATCAACGCACCCAGTTCGCCGGTGTTCGTCGGCAGCGGCGTCCCGTCCGAGGCGATCACCACCTGCTGGGCGATCTGCCCGTTCACCGTGTTCGATACCACCTCCAGCCCGCGGCTGCGACCGTTGAGGATCAACGGCTGTGACCCGACGTACACATCCACCGCGCCCGAACGCTGCTCAATCACCGAGATCTCGATGAACTTCGCCACCTCCGACAAGAGCTGGTCCCGCTGATCACGAAGGCCGTGCGCGGCACCGGTGCCGCTGTCGGCCAGCACGATCTCCTGATTGATCTCTTCGATCTCCTCGAGCAGATCATTCGCCTTGATCACCGAGGTCGAAACGCGGTTGTCCAACTGCGACCGCAGCTCAGTGAACCCGGTGCGCAGCGACTGGATGAATGAAGTCAGAGTCGTGCCCCGCTGAACAACCAGCGATCGCAGCGAGGTGTCCAGCGGCTGATTCGACAACTCGCCGAACGCGTTGAACAGCTCGTTCATGTGCGTCGAGAGGTCGATCCCTGTCAGTTCATTCTGAAGCGCCTCGATCTGCCCGAGGATCTCCTCGCGCACCAGCGAGCCGGCTTCATTGGCGATGCCGCCGCGGATGCGGCCCTCGAGAGCCTCATCCGTTCGCCGAACGATCTGATTGACCTGCACGCCGCGCCCGACGAACAAGCCGTTGGCGATTTCCTCACTGGCGACGGGCGCGATGACGATTTCCTGGCGGTGATAGCCTCGCGTGGCGGCATTGGCGAGGTTGTTGCCCGTCAGCTCAATGGCGGTCTGCGCTGAGAACAGCGCCGAACGCCCGATCTGTAATGCGCTGGAAAGGCTCATGTCCGTCCTTGGACTTGTGTAAACGAAGAATCACGAGGCGGCGGCGACGTGACGAACACATCACGCCGTGGCACAGAACGTACTGACCGCGATCGCCGCCGGCGGACGGGAACCACGTCGGTTGTAGGTCACGATGCCGGTGATCGCGCCGCCGATGGCCTGCACCATGCCTTGCATGTGGCGCAGCAGTGTCTCCGCCGCCTGCCGCGCGACGCTGCTTTCGCGTTTCACTTCTTCCGCGCGAGTCCGCAACTGAGCCCGAAGCGCCAGCAGCCTGCCGCGCGCCGGCTCGGGCAACCTTGCCGCCAGGTCGCCCATGCGTATCGGCGCCTTGGCGAGCGGATCCACGGCGCGGGTCAGGTCGGCCACGAGTTGCAGCCGTTGCTTCTCGCACTGCGCCAGCGCCTGCAGTTCCTGGTTCTCCAGCCGGCACTGATTCTCCATATCGTCGTGCCGCGCCTTGCGGCAGGCATCCACCTTGCGGCGAATCGCCGCGAGCAGGCGCTCATGCGAGCCGATCTCGCTCAGAAGCACTTCCTCAAGTTTGGCGATGATTTTGTCCATAGGCCGATTCCTGCGAGTGATTTAGCCGGCTCGATCAACGCCGCTGCTCGACAAGGTCGTTGTCGAGTTGCGGAGAAAGCTCTTGTAGATCGCCTCAGACAGACCGCTGTTCATGCGCTGCGCCACGCGATCCGCCAGCAGTGTGTCCAGGTGCCCCTGAAAAGCCTCCTCGCCCTGACCGCCGTGGAAGAGATCGCCACGGAAAGGATTCTGGTGAATCTGGGCGAGCAGCGGCTTCACAAATGCCACGGAAATGAGCTGGTTCGCCGCTTCGCGGACCTGCGCTTCCTTCGATGTGGTCATCGCGGTGGCCTTCTCCATCTGCGTACGCAGGTCTCGTCCGAACGCATCGCCGCCCGCCGCTCGCGAGAGCACGGCTTTCGCCGCGGGTGTGGCCGTCCCCACCAGATGGTCCGTGTGTTGAAGCTGCATGGTCACTCCAAAATCAACTGCGCGTGCAGCTTGCCGCTGCGATGCAGTTCCTTCAGAATCGCGATGCGATCGCTCGGCTCGACCTTCAGTTGGTTGAAAGCCTTGATGAGGTCGGCAAGCTTGGCGCCGCCGCGGTTCTCCGGATCGAGCCCCAGCACCTGCTGCCGCTCCACGCGCGGCGCGTCGGCGGTGGGCACCGGTTCAGGCGTCACCAGGTTGATCGTCAGCCCGCTGTGGGTCACGCCGACGGGCGAAATCTGAACGTCATGACTGAACACGATCGTTCCGGTCTTGGCGTTGATCACCACGCGAGCGCCGGTGTTGATCATCTGCGGATCGACAAAAGTCTGCAGCACGCTGCTGATGAATGAAACCGGATCGCGCCGCTCCTGCTCCGGCACGTCGACCACGACGCTCTTCTGATCGATGGCGCGGGCGATGATGGGGCCTTCCGGGCTCAGGTAGCCGTTGATCAGCTTGGCGAGATTGTTCGCGATGGGCACCGTGGCGACGGAGTCATTGAGAACCAGTGTGACTCGCCCGGTCTTGTCCATGTACTGGGCGAAGACATCCTGCGTCAACTGCGCGCCCTTGCGCACCACCGCCGTCGTCGGCATGTTCTTGTCTTCAATGGTCAGCGCTCCCTCCGCAAAGGCGAAGACCGGCGATCCGGGCAGCGGACCGGTCAGCGGAATCATGAAGAGCCGGCCGCCTTCGAGGCTCTTCGCGGCGATCGCGCTGACATGCACATCCACGCGGTCGCCTTCACGCACACCCGACTCCGGCAAACTGGCGCTCAATGCCACCAGCGCGACATTTTTCGCATCCTTCAATTCCACCGCGACCGTCGCCGGATCGATCAAGTGCTGGATCACCGTGGCAAGCGATCGCATCGCCGGCGCGAACTTGCCGCCGTCACCAGTACCCTTGAGGCCAATGACGATGCCCATCCCCACGAGCTTGTTGGCCTCCGCGCCTTTGACGCGCACCAGGTCCATCACCTGCACTGCGTCGCAGTGACGAGCAGCCAGCGCGACGAGCAACGCGACGGGCAGCACGATTCCGAAGCTGGTTCTCTGGATATTCACGTCGTGGCGCCGTTCAGGTGAATCGTCGATGCGTCCGATGCGGTGCGATCAGCCGCGCGACAAGCGCTGGCGATTCATGCGGAGATCAGAAGGCGAAGAGACCTTCGAACACGTGGGTGAGAATGCCCTTCTTGGTGGAGTTGCGAATTTCGCCTTCGTGCTCCTTCACCAGACGAAGGTTGTGCATGTTGGTGGAGAGCACGGAGTTGTCGCCCGCGACGTCCTGGCTTCGGCAGGTGCCCGAGAGGACGATCGCGACTGTTTCCTTGTCCGTTCGCATGTGACGGCGGGCCTCGACGACGAGCAGGCCGTTGGGCTTGATGTCGATGATTTCCGCGGTGATTCGCGTGGTGAAAGTGTCGCTGCGCTTGAAGTTGCCGTCGCCGCTGAAATCCTTCTTCATGTCGATGCCGACTTTGGGATTGCCTTTGCTCATGTCGCTGGCACCCAACTGAAGCTGCAGCAGTTTGTCCAGACGGAAGTCGGGAAACGCGGAGATTTCGCCGTCGATCTTGGCTTCCTTCTCAGTCTCCAGCGTGGCCTTGGTGTCGTTGCTGGTCTGCTCGCGGACGACGATGGTGATCAGGTCATGCACGCCGAAACGCCGGGGCTCCGGCAGCCGCGACGCGACAAGACTGGTGCGGGCGATCGCCGGGGAAAGCCGGTCTTCCACGCTTCCGACCATCATCGGCTTGGCCGCCGGCGCGCTGTCGCTGGTCCGCGCCACATACAGCGACGAACTCTGCGCGGATGTCGCCGCGGCCGCTGAAAGCACCGCCGACAGTCCGATCGCAATGGATAAGTCTTTCGTCATGGCGATTCGCTCCCTGCTGTTTTTGCGCGGTGCGCCCGCTCAGCGTTGCGCTGCCGCTCGATCCGGCCTGGCGGGCGGCTTGTTCGAAGGGCCGCTCGCCGTCACCGGTGGTTCATCAGCAATCACCGTGCCGCTGCGAAGCCCGCTGACTTCCACCACAAATGTTTCATGGGAACGATCGTTGCGGACAGAAATGATTTGCCCCATTCCACCGTCTTCCAAGGCACGCGCCACGGTCTGAACGACAAGCCCACCGGTGTGAACGCGCACGCGAATATTCTCGTTCTTCCGTACCAGCAATACAGGCGCGATGTCGCTGGTTGCGATCACGCTGCCCTCGCGCAAGGCTGTCGTGGCAATAAGGCCGGTCACCTCATCAAGGCGATGCGCCAGTTCGCCGCGATCGCGATCCAGATGCACTTCGCGCACTTCGACATTGCCGGCGTCAAACGACTCTCCGCGGGCGATCGCCTTACGAGCGACGACGGCCAGTTGCCTGCGAGCCACGTCGAAGGTGATGCGCGTCGTTCCCGCCAGTTTCGGCCCGACGTATCGCTCGATGGTTACCGGCACCCGCCCCAGTTTGTTGCTGCCGCCAGGTACGATCGCGATCCGCTCGCCGGTTGCCGCGCGATCCAGTTCCTTCGCATCGCGATCCGCAAACGTCACACGCATCTCCTCGCGCGTCGCGCCGGTCCACTTCTCCAGCCAGGCCAGCAAATGATCCCGCACCGTCAATTCACTGTCTCTGGCGATCTCTTCGGTGGGGTTGGCCAGCACCGGAGCGCCGGTCTCGGCCTTGGCATTCGGCTTGTCGGAGACAGTCCGAGGCGACTTCTCGACATTCTTCATCTCGCTTGCTTCGGACTTGGATCGCGTGACCAGACAGACTTCAAATCCCTTCAATTCAAGGCGCGCCTTGTTGGCACCCTGTCGAGCGAGAGCGGCTTGGATTTCCTTGATGGACAAACTGATCTGGCCATTCACTTCGACCTGCCCCACGAGCACCTGGGCGAGTTCCTCGGCTCCGTCGGAAAGAACAGCCACGTCGCCGAGGCGCACCTGCGCCGTGGCGACCGTGGCGGAACGGCGAAGCACGATGGTTTCCGCGCCGACCGGTGCCACGAAAAGCGCCAGGGCGATGGCGATGATCGGCAGAGTTCTTCCGCCGCCGCGGATCGGGGCGTCCTTGCCCGTGCCGCGCCTGCTGATCATGCGTGCGTCCATGCGTTTGTCTCCTAATCAGCGATCTGATCCTGAACTTAGAACCGGCGAAGATTGCTGATGACCTGCAGCGCCTCGTCGGCAGTCTGAATGGTCTGGCTGTTCAGCTCGAAAGCGCGCTGCGTCTTGATGAGCGTGACCAGTTCGCGGACCGGGTCGACGTTGCTTGCTTCCAGGAATTTGTGAAGCACGCTGCCGAACCGGCCTTCGTTCGGATTGCCCGTGATCGGCGGGCCCGAGGCGGCGGTCTCGATCAGCAGGTTCCCACCGATATTGGCCAGGCCCGCGGGGTTCACGAACGCCGCCAGTTGCAGTTGGCCGAACTCCGTGCGATCCGTGTCGCCGGGGAGCAAGCCACTGATGCGGCCGTCGGAAGTGATGGCGATATCCGTGGCTTCGGGGTCGATGGAGATCGCCGGCTCGATCAGTGGGCCTTCGGAGTTGCCCAGCACCAACTGGCCTTCGCGGTTCAGGAAGAAGTTGCCCGCGCGGGTGAATGCGATGCCGCCGCCCACTGCGTCGGCCACGGTCACCTGGAAGTAGCCGTTGCCGCTGATCATCACGTCGAAATCGCGCTCCGTGCGAATGGGATCGCCCTGCCCGGGATCGAACTGCGTGTTGCTGATGCGCGTTCCCAGACCGACGAACAAGCCCGCCGGCGTAATGTCGCCTGCTTCGTTCTCGACGCCTGGCTGCTCCTTCGCGTCGTAAAGCAAGTCCTCGAAGTTCGCGCGAAGCGACTTGAAGCCGGTGGTATTCACGTTCGCCAGGTTGTTCGCGATGATGTCGATCTCTCGCGACAGCGCGTTCAACCCGGTCGCGGCGGAGTGGAGTGCGGTGACAGCCATGTCTGATGATTCCCTTCAGTCGACAGTCGGAAGAACAATTCGAATGCCAGAGAGACGAGGTGTAAGGAAAAGTCTCCGTTGGTTAGCGGTCGGGCCGAGTCCGCGAGGCCTACCCGTCTGCGATCAAGACACAGGTGGGCCTCGCGGACTCGGCCCGACCGCTAACCGCAGTCAAGTCGGATTTACGCCGTGACGCGGCCGAGGCTGTTGACGGCCCGGTCCATCATCAGGTCGTGGTACTTGATCATGTTCGTGTTGTTCTGAATCGCCCCGGACGTCTCGATCAGGCCGAGCAGTTCGCGAATCGGATCCACCGCGCTGGCCTCGACAAAACCGGAACGAACACGGGGCCGATCGGCCGGTATGCGATCTTCCGCACGCCCCAGATAACGCAGCAGATTCTGGCCATCTTTCGCCAGTTGCTCGCGGTTCCTGACCGTGGCGACCTGGATCTGCGCGACCTCCACTCCCCCCTGCTGCACCCGCCCGTCATTGCTGACGAACACGCTCTGGTCGTCGCTGATTCGAATGGGCGAATTGTCCGCATCCATCACCTTGAACCCGCCCACGCTGGTCACGAGCATTCCCTCGGCGTTCCGAGTGAACCGCCCGTCCCGGCTGAAACGCAGTTCCTCCTTGCCGTTCTCGCCCGGTTTGGCGATGACGAAGAACGCGTCCGAGTTCTCCAGCGCCAGATCGAGCGCATTGCCCGTCTGCTGCAACGGACCGACGTCGAAGCTGATGCGTTGCGGACCGGCAAGCACCCCGCCGCCGATCTTGTCGAGGATGTCGTGCTGGTAAGGATGCGTCTCGTGATCCTCGGAAGTCTCCGCGGCACGTTGGCTGATGGATGCCAGATCGCGTTTGAATCCGACGGTCGACACATTGGCCAGGTTGTTGGCCAGCACGTCCTGGCGATACATGTTCGTCAGGACGCCGGACGCGGAAAGGTGCAAGCCATAATTCATCGCGTCGCCTCCTTTTCATCGTCAGGCGAAAGGCCGACAAGCCGCAGTCGAGCCCCAGCGTCCCTGCCGGAACTTGTCGCGGTGGCTTGTGGAACGGAGGCGTCGACCGGAGAAGACAGGTTGTGACTAAGCGAAAGACTCGAAATGATCTCGCCTTGCGTCTGGCAACCGGCCCGGTCAAACCGATGGGCCGACGCCGCAAGCCGAGCCAGCCTCGCCAGCGTCTGGCCGAGGCTGGCATCGCCGGATTCGCGGAAAAGATCAATGATGCGTTTGGATTTCACAGGACGGGCACTCCTTGCCGACTGCCGAGCGCTCCACGCGCGGCCAACCATGCCGAAACAACGGCGATGCCAGAGCGGGCCGTGCGCCCTTGCCGCGAAATTCACCGCAAAAGCATCAGGTGACGTTCGCTTCGCGAAGCGCAACCGCACTTTTCATGACGCCGGCCGCGCAGAATCGGCGCGTGCCTGCCCTTGGCCCGGGAAGCACGGACAGCGCAGTTCTTGCGCCGGGGACTGAGCACGCTGAGTGTGTGACACCTTATGCGGGTCGAATTCCCCTCCCTCTTAGGGAGGGGTTAGGGGAGGGTCGGGCGAACTGCTTCCTTGTGTCTGTATTTGAACTGGAGCCCCAAGGAGTCCGTCGGCCCGACCCTCCCCCTGCCCCTCCCTAAAAGGGAGGGGAGTTCGATTCGGCCCGCATTAAATGTCACACACCCGAGCACGCTGATGGCGCAAGGGCGCACATGTCGCCGCACGCCGCGTCATTCGCTATCGTGCTGAACGACAGGCAGCCGCCTGTCTCTGGAGTTGTCCCGTGTCCACATTCGCCCACGATCACAACCGCCGCGCCTGGGACGACCGCGCCCGCAAAGGTGATGTTTTCGCCCGGCCCGCCAACGAAGAAGACATCGAAGCGTGGGCCAGGAAATTGATGACCAGCAAATGGCTCGACGGCGGCGTGAAGCACAAGCGCGTGCTCTGTCTCGCGGCCGGCGGTGGAAGGCAGGCGATTCAATATGCCGAGGCAGGCGCGATCGTCACCGTCGTGGACATCAGCGCCGCCCAGCTCGCGCTGGACAAGCAGGTCGCCGCGGATCGCAGGCTCGATCTCACGGTGCTGCAGGCGTCGATGGATGACCTGACCGGCCTTGGCGATGGCAGCTTTGAAATCGTGGTGCAGCCGGTGAGCACGTGTTATGTGCCGGACATTTCCAAGGTCTACGCCGAGGTCGCCCGCGTGCTGATGCCCGGCGGCATCTATTCGAGCCAGCACAAGCAGCCGACGAGTCTGCAGGCGGATGTGGCGTTGTCACCGGGCGGACGCGGCTACGAGGTGCAGGAGATGTACTACCGCCAGACGCCGTTGCCGGAGGTTCATGGCAGCATTCACCGCGAGTCGGGCACGATTGAATACCTGCATCGGTGGGAGCAACTGATCGGCGGCCTTTGCCGGGCCGGATTCGTGATCGAGGACATGATCGAGCCGAATCACGCGGATGACAAAGCCGATCCGGGAACCTTCGGCCACCGTTCGCGCTACATTCCGCCGTATGTGTTGATCAAGGCGCGGCGATTGAAGGAGGAAAAGAAGCGAGGGATATCGAGGCTGTGGACGCCGTGAGAAAAATCTCAAATCTGAAATTCTCGATTACCCAAACTGAGCGGATTTTGACCACCGAGACACCGAGAGCACCGAGATCGAGGCAGAAATGCAGAGAATGCGAACTGATCCCTGGACAAGGTGCTTGCTGTCCGGCTCTGCCTTGTTTTTCCTCGGTGTTCTCGGTGTCTCGGTGGTCAATCTGGTTTGGAAACGCTCAGTTTGAGTAGATTTAAGATTCCTACCCGCCCATTGCCGTCTTCATCTCTTTCACGGCCTCGCGCAATCCGATGAACACCGCCCGGCTGATGATCGCGTGGCCGATGTGCAGTTCGCCCATGTCAGGGAGCGAGGCGATCGGCCGGACGTTGAGATAGTTCAGCGCGTGCCCCGCATTGAAGCACATGCCCGCCGCGACGATGCGCCGGCCGGCGTCCGCGATGCGTTCCAGTTGCGCCGCCAGTTGCGCCGCGCCGAAGTCGCCGCCGGCGTCATGGAAGGCGTGCGCGTACGGCCCCGTGTGAATCTCGCACAGCCCGAAGCCCGCCTCCGCCGCGGCTTCGATCTGCTTCGCATCCGCTTCGATGAACGCGCTGACCTTGATGCCCGCGTCGTTCAGCCGCCTCACCACGGACTTCATCCGCTTGAGCTGCCCGGCGACCTCGAGCCCGCCCTCGGTGGTGACTTCCCGCCGGCCCTCGGGCACCAGCGTCGCCAGGTGCGGTTTGATCTTTCGGGCGATTGTCACCATCTCATCCGTCGCCGCCATTTCCAGGTTCAAGTTGCAGTGACACATCAGCTTGATGCGTTCGACATCGTGATCCTGAATATGCCGGCGATCCTCGCGCAGGTGCACGGTGATCAATTCCGCCCCGCCCAACTGCGCCTCCACGGCGGCCCACACCGGGTCAGGCTCGTAGGTGCGCCTGGCCTGGCGAATGGTCGCCACGTGGTCGATGTTGACGCCGAGTTGTGCCATGAAAAGCAAAGTAGCCAAGGCAGGCGGTCAAGTCCACAGGGCTTTTCAATTCTCCAATCCTGGAGAGGTTGCGGATCACCGGGTTCAGCACAAAGGACACGAAGTCACGAAGGACACGAAGAATGACTTGGAGAATCAAGCGCATTCAAGTTCCTTTTCGTGTCCTTCGTGTCTTCGTGTCCTTTGTGGTTTCTGGAGTCGCACCCAGTTTCGCGAGAACTGAAAAGCGCTGGGGGTGTGCCCAATATTCCGGGGGCTTGGTCCCCTCTCCCCCAGTCTGCTGGGGGAGAGGGTTAGGGTGA
>CAYRPN010000072.1:0-28349 GCA_964426135.1 uncultured Phycisphaeraceae bacterium
TTTCCTAATGAAAATTCTGGCGTCTGAATCCGGGAAGTTATTTCGATCCCGTTCCGTAGGGTGCGTCAAGGCTCTGCGCGGACGCACCACAGAGGACGGAGACGCAGCAAGGTGCGTCCGCGCGGACTTGACGCACCCTACCGCGAAACGACAGGAGTCGTCCCGCTTGGTTACGCCGGACAATCGCTCTACAATGACGCCTTGGATTCAACTCACGCCGGCACTGAGCGGTGCCGCGGTGCCATGGATGGTTTATGGAACGCAAAGATCAGGAGTCTCGCATGGGGAGCGCTTGGGTTCGACTGTCGAAACCTCGGACCGCGGGGATGCCGCGCATTCTTCTATGGATGCTTGCGGTGGCGTTGATCATGGGCCTGCTGCAGGACCACGCCTCGCGCCGCGGCTCGGGCCAGGCGCACGCCCAGGCCTCGGAATCGAGCACCAGCGATGCCGCGATTCCCGCGCCGCCGATCATCACCCTCGCCCAGGCCAAGCCCGGCGATCCCGCAGCCAAGCCCGCGCTCGTGCCCACACCTGCCCCAGCCCCCGCGCCCGCCCCGGCGCCAACACCCGCCCCCACGGCGGTCCCCGTTCGGCCCGCTGATCCCGCCGCTTCCCCTGTCCCCGAAGGCGCCACGCTCCCCAGCCTGCAGTTCCTCTTCAACACCAGCCCGATCATCAACGGCGTGATCATCGCGCTCTCCGTCGTCACGCTCCTGCTGTTCGTCTATTTCCTGCTGACGATCAACATCCGTGCCATGCTGCCCCCGCTGTTCCTCGATGAAGTGACGAAACTGGCGATCGCCCGGCGTTACGACGAGGCCGCCGATTTCTGCCGGTCGCAGCAGAGTCTGTTCGCCGCGAGCATTCTGCAGCGCGCGTTCGAGAACGTGGACAAGGATCCCTCGCACCTCTTGACGGTGATCGAGGCGGAGGGCAAGCGCCGCGCCGACCTGGTATGGACCCGCGTCAGCTACCTCATGGAAATGTCCAGCCTCGCGCCGATGCTCGGGCTGCTGGGCACCGTGCTGGGCATGCTCGAGGCATTCTTCGGGCTGAACGCTTCCCCGGCGGGCGGCGGCGTGGGGTCGAAGGTGCTGGCGTCCTCCATCGGCGGCGCCATGACCGCGACGTTCCTGGGCCTGACCGTGGCGGTGCTGGCGACGGTGTTTCACTCCATCATCAAATCGCGGGCCGTCGCCACGCTCGCCGAAGTCGAACTGATCGTCCACTCCATCGCCGACCACGTGCATCGACCGGATCGGCCCAGCGGCACTGCGGGAGGTGGCGCATGAGTTTCGCATCCCGCGCATCGCAGGCCGGCATGGATACGGGCTGGCGCCCGCCCACCACCATGGTGGACATTCTGTTTCTGCTGCTGACGTTCTTCATCACCATCGCCGCCTTCCGTGAGGAAGAGCGCGAGATCGATGTGCGCCTGCAGGCGGCCTCCACCGCAGCCGCGCCGCGCTCGGCGGTGCCGATCTACATCACGATCAACGACCGCAACGAAGTGTTCATCGGCCCGCGCAAGTACGAAATGGCGGACCTGCGCGGCGCCCTGCAATCGCTGGCCGCCAGTTCACCCAGCGATCCCGTGGTCATCCGCGGCGACAAGGCCGGCAGCCACGGCACCACCGTGGAAGTCCTCGATATCGCGTACTCGCTGGGCCTGACCAATGTGTCCCTGGCGACGATGAAGCTGGAGAAATGACTGTATTTCGCGACTTTGATCGTCATGGCAGGCCAACGCCGGAGGTTGACCACCGAGACACCGAGGACACAGAGATCGGACAATGCAGAGAGAGGAGAGAGGAGTGAATGATCGTTGGTGGCACAGAAACATCGGCCGACGACCGTGCGCCAGTCGTGCAATGAATGGCTCTGGCTTGGCTCTGGCTTGGCTCTGACTTGTCTGTTCTCGGTGCTCTCGGTGTCTCGGTGGTAAAACCGCATTGGAATCGGCGCTCGACCATGCCCTTACGCCTGCCCACAATCTGCCTGCTCGCTGCCGCGTTCGTGCTGCTCCGTGGTGCATCATCGCTCGCCCAGGATTCCACCGCGGAGCAGCAGCAGTTCGTCTTCGCCTATCGCCTGCTCCAAAACGGCGACGCGAAGACCAGCGCCGAAGCCTTCGACAAATATCTCGACAACTTTCCCAAGGGCGAGAAACGCGGCGATGCGCTCTACTTCCGCGCTCTGCTCGCCTGGCAGGCGGGCAAGGCGGATCAGGCGACCAAACTGCTGACCGATGTGCCGGCGATGAAAGTGGTGCCCGAGCATCGCTTGCATTTCCTGCGCGGGCGCATCGACATCGAGCAGAACCGCTTCGACACGGCACTCAAGTCGCTGGAACCGATCAAGCTCGACGCGCTGGAGCCGGCGGAAAAGGCGGATCTCCTCTATCACCGCGGCCTGGCGTATCGCGGGGCGAAGAACTTCGCGGCGGCGGCGGACAGCTTCGCCGCCGCGGGGCAGATCGATTCGACGGTGAAGGACCGCTGCCTGCTGGAACTGGGCCGGGCCTTGGCGCTGACCGGCAAAAACGATGACGCGATCAAGGCGCTCCAGCAGTGCCTGGCGCTGGGCAACAAGGGCGCGACCGCCGAGGCGGCGCGGCTGGCGGGCGATCTTTCCTACAACGCGGGTCAGTACGAACAGGCGCTGAAGTTTTACAGCGAGGTGCTGACCAAGCATCAAACCTCGCCGCACTTCGCCGGCGCGGTGCTGCAGACGCTCTGGGCCACGCTGTACAGCAAGCAATACGACGCGGTGATCACCACCTTCGATCAGTACAAGGCCAGGCTCGATCTGAAGGATCGCGCCACCGCGTGGTTCCTCGCCGGCCGGGCGAACCAGGAACTGGGCAAGCACAAGGACGCGATCACGCTCTTTGAAGCCGTGCTGTCCGCCAAGATCGGCGCGGAGATCGAAGAGCAGATTCTCTTCCGCATGGCGGACAGCCAGTTCGCGCTGGGCGACTACGACGCGATGGCCAGGAGCCTCGACCGTCTGTCGCGCGATTTTCCAACCAGCCGGTTCATTGCATCGGGCGATTACCTGCTTTCGCAGACCGATCTGAAGCGCGGCAAATCCTCCGAAGCCGCCGCCCGCATGACCGCGATCGTCGGCAAGGGCGAAACGCATCCTTACTACGCAGCCGCCCTGCTCGACCGAGCCGCGCTGTATGTCGCGGCGAACCAGATCGAGCCTGCGGCGAAGGATTACGAAGCGTATCTCAAGCTCGCCGCGCAGCCGGAACGCAAGCTGCCGTACATCGTCGAGACGCAGGCGAAGATGATGGATCTGTACTATCGCCTCAACCGTTTCACGGACGTGGCGGCTGTCGCCGACAAGCTGCTGGCGACGCCCAACATCGCGCCGCTGATTGAGCAGGAAGCGCTCTTCCGCAAAGCGCTGGTGCATATCCAGACGGACAAACTGATCGACGCGGCCAACAGCTTCAATCAGCTCACGGCGAAGTACCCCACCACGCCGTTCATCGGACAGGTGCGCTACTACCGCGGCTTGATCCTGATGGGGGAGAACAAGCTCGACGATGCGGCGAAGGAACTGCAGTCAGCCGTCGGCGATGTGAATTTGCCCGGCGAACTGCGCGCCAACGCACTGCTGCTCGTCTCCATCCGCCAGCGCGAAAAGAACGAGGACGACGCAGCCGTGGCGACGCTCGCTGAACTGGAAAAGGTCGTGACGATCGACCGCATGCGCGATATCGATCTCCTGTACCTGGGCCGCTACCACATCCAGCGCGAGCCTCGGTCGGCGTTCAAGTATCTGTACCCGCTGGTGGACGGCAAGCGGAAAGTTCCGCAGCAGCAGACCACCGAATCGCTCTACATCATCGGGCAGGGCCTGCGCGCGGTGGGCAAGCACGATCTGGCGATCCAGTCGTTCAAGGAGGTCGAAGCGCTGGGCCAGGGCTACGGACTGCTCGCCCGCCTGGAGATCGCCCGCACCCAGGCGGAAGCCGGCAAGCTTTCCGACGCGTTCGACACCTACCGCGGACTGATGATTTCCAGCGAATCGAAGATCGCCGCGACCGCCTTGCTCGAAAGCGCCCAGATTCAGCGGCAACTGGCGGCCAACCTCAAGCGCGCCGCAGATGAAGAAGGCGCCGCCAAGGCGAACAAGGAAGCGCACAGCCTGGCGCACCGGCTGACCGTGCTCTATTCCTTCCCCGAATTGTCACCGCTGCCGGAACTGGCGCACATCGAGCGCGCTGAACTGGCCGTGCTCATCGGCAAGCCTGATGACGCCGCCTCCTCGCTGAAGGAACTGAAGGAACGCTTCGCCAGTGGTCCCTATGCTCAATACGGCTCAGCCTTGCAGATGATCGACGCCAAGCAGAACAACGAAGCGGGCACCCTGCTGAGAAAACTGCGGCAGCAGAAGCTCGACGCGCGACTGGCGGCGAAAGTGGCCGCCAAGCTGCGCGAGTTGGAGGGCACGCCATGAGCAGCGACAACCGAAAACGCGGCGACGGCCATGAGGATCCGCCCGAATCCGGCGAGCAAGGCGCGCTGGGCGGCGATCTGGATCGCTATGCCCGCGGCGCGGCAGGCGCAGCCGGCGCCAGCGATGACGAACGCGGGGCGCTGGGCAGGGAACACGCTGATCTCTGGTTGGCGCGGCCGCACCGCGATGCCGACGATCGCACACTGCCCCCGGTGGAAGATTCCACCTCGGCGTTTGCCGACAAAGTGCTCAACTCGCGCGGCGCTGAGCTTGCGGCGAGCGGGGAATCGGAAGTGGGAACCGGGAGTCGAGAATCGGGAATCGGAATGGCGGAACTCGGCGGCGCGAAGGAAGAGGTCGACGATGCGACGCCTCCGGTAGTGTCAGCTCCGCAGGTGTTGGCGGCACTCACCGTCGCTGCGCCGGCTGCTGCGGCGATGCCGGTGCCGGCAACAACACCAATGTCCTCAGCAACGCCCGTGGCGGCAGATCAATCTGCGATGACCGGGGCGACTGCGGCGGCAAGTCACTCTGCGATGACCGGGGCGCCGGTGGCGTCCAATCCGACCCCCTCTCCCCGCTCGGGGGGAGAGGGTTGGGGTGAGGGGGCAGATGTTCCTGTGCTGCCATCGCAGGCCGTGGCTTCCGCACACTCGACGTCTTCCCTCAACCGAATCCCCGCGAATCCTGTGACTTCGCCAGGCCAACCTCCCGCGCAACCGACGCCTCCCCTGCACCAACCCCCGCACCGCACCCTCTCCCCCGCCAAACCGGCGGCGAAGGAGTCGAGCCGTCCGGATCATGCCTCCGCGGTCGCCGCGCACGCTCCCGCGCCCGCGCACTCTCCCGCCGCCGATCGCCTGCTGCGCAGCCTCGGCCGCTCGGCGCCGCGCGCCCAAGCCGCCGCCGTCGCCGCGGCGCCGACCTCGCTTGGCCGAACCTCCGATGCCGTCCGCGCCCTGCGCGGCGGTCCGGCCCGAGCCCGCAAGAATCTCGCGGTCTCTCACGGCCTGCTCATGGCGATTGCCCTGGTCATGAGCTTGCTCGTGCACACCACCGTCGGCATCATGATCTCGCGCATGCCCGTCGGCCAGTTCGACGCCAGCCTCATCGAGAAACCGGAGCGCCAGTTCAAGGTCGCGCCGTTCAAGGATGACCCGATCTACCGCGATCCGGTGCTCACTTCCGACGAGCCGTTGCCGGAGCCTTCGAAAGATCCCGCGCTGGCCGACATCGGCAAGCTTCTGCTGCGGAGCGGTGCAGGCGGCGGCGATCCGGCGGCGCTCTCCGCAGCCGCGCTCAGCCAGGCGATCATCAAGAACAGCGGCGGAACAGGCACTTCGACCCAGGGCGCCGGCACCGGCTCCACCGCCGGCAGCGAGGGCTCCGCCGTCATCGCCAGCCGCGTCAAGCACGACGACGCCCAGCCCATTGAGGCCAGGCAGGCCATCGCCCCCACGACCACCACGGCTGTCGACCCGCTTCCCTCGGACGTCGCCACGCGGCTCGCCGGCGGCGCCAAGGTGGAACTGCCTCTGAACACCGGCAGCACGGGCACGCCCGGCGCCACCGCCACCGACCCGCGCCCCGCCGTCGAAGGCCCGACCTCCGGCAGCACCGCCAAGTCCCTCCTGAAAGGCTCCATCGCCAGCGCCGCCTTCAACGCCGGCCGCGAGAGCACCGGCGCCCCCGGCGCGCCCGGCACCGGCGGCACCGGCACGGGCGGCGCCGGCGGCCCCATCGCTGGCGGGCGCATCGCCGTCGCCGATGCCGCGCCCACCATCGATCGCCGCCTGCTCGACGGCCCCGCCGCCCCGCCCTCGCCGATCGAGATCGCCGCGCTGCCCATTCAGGACGCCGTCAAACTCGATGTGCCTGAGAAACTCGACGATGACTTCGACATCGCTGTCAGCCGGTTCCGCCCGGAAATCGGCGGCGGCCTGTTCCAGTCCGCCAAGCCTGATCGCTACAGCTATTTCCGCATCGATCTTTCCGCCCGGCGCTCGCTCAAGAAGCTCAAGACCATCCCCAAGGACGTCGTCTTCCTCATCGACACCTCCGGCTCCGTCCCGCAGGAGTGGGTCAACAACATGGTCAGCGGCGTCAAAGACGCGCTCTCCAGCCTCAACGACGGCGATCGCTTCAACATCGTCTTCTTCGCTGAGAAGCCCTCTTTCTTCGATGTTCAGAAAATCCAGCCCGTCAACACCCTGAACATCGCCGCCGCCCAGCAGTTCCTCACGCAGGCCAAGAGCGGAGGAGACACGGACATCAACCGTGCGCTGGGCCGGCTGCTCGCCCGCGATCTGCTCACCGAGCGGGCTTACTACCTCATCTTCATTTCCGACGGCGTGCCCACCCGCGGCGTCATGGACAACCGCGAACTGATCAACACCATCACCCGCGACAATGACCTGGCGGCCGGCATCTATTGCGTCGGCGTCGGCTACCAGCAGAACCGGCAACTGCTCGACTATCTGGCGTACCGCAACAAAGGATATTCGCTTTACGCAAAAGAGCCTGGCGACGCGGCGACGCAGATTCGCGAGCTGGCCAGCCGCATCCGCTATCCGATCATCAAGGGCCTGAGCACGAACGTGATCGGCCTCGACGCCGGCGAAGTGTTTCCGCACAACCTGCCCAACATCCACCAGGGCGAAAAGCTCAGCATCTTCGGCCGGTACGAAACGCCGTCACAATTCACCATGCGCGTCAGCGGCCACAACGGCGGCAAAGGACTCGACCTCACCTTCACCGGCAACCTCGCCACCGCCCCTGCCGGCGAAAAGGAAATCCCCGAACAATGGGGCTTCTGGAAACTCCACCACCTCTACAGTGAAATCATCCGCAAAGGTGAAACGCCCGCGATCAAGGAACAGATCAGGGAACTGAAGGAGCGGTTCGACCTCAAAACGCTGTATTGAAAGCTGACAACGTTCTGAAATTCCGCGCATAGAGTTGTGGCAACAATGGTCGCTGATTTCGAATTGTCGAAACTGCCGCCGCCACCTGCTTCCGGTGAGGTCATGATCGAAAAGCGGGGCGAGAGTGTGCTCATGCACATCGGCCCGGCGCCACGTTCATTGATTTCTCTCGCGTGTTCTATTCTTGGCAGCGGCGCCGTAGGAATAGCCGGTTGTTTTTTCGGCCAAATGGCCGTGACATTCGACGAAGAACTCGGGGGTTCCGATCTACGATGGCTCATGTACGCGCATGGCGGGATTGCGATGCTCCTTTTCATATTTGCACTGGTGTGGCTGCTTCTGGTCGTGCTGCCAAGCATGCTGCGCGTGAAATTCGAGGTGACGGATTCGAGCGTCGTAGTGCAGCGTATTTCATCGGCGGGATGGAAATTTCATTCGCAGGAAATCATCGCTATTCGCTTGATCCGCAATGGCAAAGAATATCGAAATCCGAAACATGCACGGTTTATGGAGATTCAGACGCCCATCGGATACGCGCGCCCGTTTGAGGAATGGACAGGCGGCGCCCTCGAGTATGTGGCTCAAGCATTGGCCGCGTTGTTGCAAAAGTCGCTGATCGAAGTTAGTGCGTTGGACGTGAAGACCGATCCCACGCCGTGTGCTGGGCGAGTCGTGTTCGATTTCGGCCTATGGAAGTTCGTGACAGGTCTCGTCGCGGTACCAACGGCACTGACATTCCTGGCGTTGTGCATCATGGTTCCCTATGCGATTCGATCGGTCGACTGGCCATCGACGCAGGGCATCGTGACGATTTCGCAATTTCATGAACGTACCGAGAAGCGAAAGCCATGGACTGACTTTGCATACTCCTACACGGTCGATGGAAAGCAGTACTCATCCGACAGAGTAAGACTCGGTGGCGACCCTGCGCAACCCACAAAAAGATCAATTCGATGGCAGGCAAGCAACCCCGCCGGATCGAGGAAAACAGTCTATTACGATCCGTCAGCCCCAACCGAATCGGTGCTGGAACCCGGCGTCAACATGCAGCACTGGCTCCTCTTTGTAATTGCAGCGATGCTCAGCGGACTGCTTATCTGGGTAATTTCTGCGAAGCCTACCGCCGCGGCGCGCGCAATGGAACCCGCAATCGCGGAACTCGTACGCCGCTACACAGTCAATTTCGCCGCTGAGCAAGCGAAACTTCGACAACGAACTACACCGAAGCCCATTGGTTACTGTGTGGCGTGGATGGGCGTCGGAATTTGCTGGCTCTTGATCGGCATGGTCACCATTGCATGGCTGAAGACGCCATCCGGATTTGAGCTCGAGAACACGAATGCACCGCGACTCTTGAAGACATTTCCATGGGTTCTCCTCGCTGGTTTCCTCTTTCCGTTCTACATCCCATTCGCTGTGTGGCGCGATAAACGTCGGCGGGCTCGCGATGCTGCTTGCGGAAAATCAGGCGCGAAATAGGCTACACACATGCCCGACGCACCCGCCATCATCCCCATGATCCTCAGCCCAGACACTCTCCGCGGCTCGCCGCGCGATCGCACGCCGCCGGGGCAGCAGCTCAGCGCCAAGTGGCCGGTGCTGCACTACGGGGGCGTGCCGACGATCCGCAAGGAGGATTGGCGCCTGCGGATTTACGGGCTGGTGGAACATGAGATCACGCTGGACTGGGACGCGTTCCAGCGGTTGCCCAAGGTGCAGGTGAAGTGCGACATTCACTGCGTGACGCATTGGTCGCGCCTCGACAACGTGTTCACCGGCGTGGCGACGAAGACGCTATTGGCGCTCGCCAGGCCGCTGCCGCGCGGGAAGTTCGTTATGCAGCACGCGGCAAGCGAGCCGAACAACGACTGGACGACGAACCTGTCAATCGATGATTTCGCCGGCGACGATTGCCTGCTGGCGACGCTTCACGACGGCGATCCCATCGACGCTGAGCACGGCGGACCCGTGCGGGCGGTGGTGCCTCGCCTGTATTTCTGGAAGGGAGCGAAGTGGATCAGCGGCATCGAAATCACCGACCGCGATCAGCCCGGATTCTGGGAAACCAACGGCTACCACATGCGCGGTGATCCGTGGAAAGAAGAACGGTTTGGGTGGTGAACGGGACGAGAGAGGAGTGAGGAGTGAGGAGAACGAAGAGAGAAAAGAAATTGCAAGATGTACGCGCGTTTAGCCGTCGAGCTTTGCTCGACGCGGGCGCCCCGCCTCACCCCGCCGCATTTCAGCCAGCGTGGAACGCAACCATCGCCGCGACCAGGCCATCGATATTGGAAGTGGTCGCTTCGATGGTGGGCGGCAGGTCGAGCTCGCGGAGCGTCTGCGACGTGATCGGGCCGATCGATGCTCGTTTCACGTTCGCGATGAGCGCTCGTTCGTCGCCTAAAAGTTCCACGAGGTTGCGGGCGGTGGATGAACTGGTGAAGGTGATCCAGTCCACGTTTCCTTGGCGCATGGCGTCCATCACCACCGGCGGCAGCGAGTCGGCGCGGGCGGTGGAGTAGGCCGCGTATTCCTCGACGACAGCGCCGGCGGCGGTGAGCATCTGCGGCAAGGCCTGGCGCGCGATGTCGGCGCGAAGGAGCAGGAATCGTTTGCCGGTAATTCCGCCGCGAGCGCTTTCGGCGGCGATCAGACCCTCGGCCAGCGACTCGGCGACGAACGTGTGCGGCACGAGATCGGCGCGGATGTTCAGCCGGCGACTGAGCATTTCCGCGGTGGCGTCGCCGATGGCCGCGATTCTTACATTCGCCAGCGCCCGTGAATCGAGCTTCAGCGCAGCCATTCGGGACGCCAGCGCTTCGACGCCGTTGGCGCTGGTCACGACGAGCCAATCAAAATGCTGGAGCCGGGTCAGCGCGTCATCGATCTTCGCCGCTTCCTCCGGCGAGGGCTGGAGGATGCGGATGGTGGGCGCTTCCAGCACTTCCGCACCCAGTTCCTCGAGCTTCACACGCAGGTCGGAGGCCTGTTCGCGGGTGCGGGTGATGACGATGCGCTGACCGAAGAGCGGGCGGCGGACGTAAAAATCCAGGGGCTCGGCGGCGGCGACCTCGCCCACGACGATGACGGCAGGCGCCCAGAGATGTTTTTGGGCGACGAGCGCGGGCAGCCGGTCAAGCGTGGTGACGCCGCTGCGCTGGCGGGGCGTGGCACCCCACTGGATGACGGCGGCGGGCGTGTGGGGCGCGGTGCCGGCGGCGAGGAGTTTCGCGGTGATCGATTCGAGGCGCACGATGCCCATGTAGATCACGAGCGTGCCGCGGGCGGCGATGAGCCGGGCGACGGCGCCGTAATCCACGACCGGCTCGGCCTTGCTCTCATCTTCGTGGCCGGTGATGAAGGTGACGGTGGACGCGACGTGGCGGTGGGTCAGCGGGATGCCCGCCGCGGCGGGCGCGGCGATGCCGGCGGTGACGCCGGGCACGATCTCACAGGCGATGCCCCGCGCGGCGAGGTAACCGGCTTCCTCGGCGCCGCGTCCGAAGATGAAGGGATCGCCGCCCTTCAAACGCGCGACGAGCAACCCCTGCTCCGCCTTCGCCGCCAGCAGCGCGTTGATCTGATCCTGCGACAATTTGTGATCGCTGCGGCGTTTGCCGACGTCGATGATCTGCGCATCGGCACGAGCCTCGCGCAAGAGCGACGGCAACACCAGCGCATCGTGGACGACGACCTCCGCGCAGCGCAGCAGTTGCAGCCCGCGCGCGGTTATCAGACCGGGATCGCCGGGGCCGGCGCCGATCAGGCAAACGCAACCGGATATTTTTGGTGCAACGGGTGTCAAGGTGGTTCAACTCTGCGGTCTGTAACGCCGATGCTGGTGATGATAGCGGCCCGCAAGGCCGATCTGTCACGCGGGCTTTTGGGGCTGATGATGACGGGATTCGAATCAGGAGTTTCCACATGCTGCAAGAAGCCGAACTGCGACTGGTCCACGACGAACGCCACGAAGAGGATCCCATTCCTCTCGAGCGGCGGACCGCCCATCGCAAACCGGTGAACAACCGGGTGACGGCACTGGTGATGATTCCGTGCGAGGAGTTTCCGCGGAACCGCATCTGCTCGATGTTCCTCCGCGACATGTCGGAGACGGGGATCGGCGCCGTGGCGTCCGAGCCGGTGCCGGTCGATTCGCAGGTCACGTTGTTCTTCCCGCCGCACGGCAGCGAGCGCGGCTTCGACCTGTACGGGAAAGTGGTCTGGGCCCGCCGCTCCACGGACGGATTCGAAATCGGCGTGACGCTGAACAAGCAGGCGACCGCGTGCGCGTGATCCGGATCGCAGCCCGCCACGTTCCGCAAAGATTGAAACCCAGCCGGCCCCGTGCCGGCTTTTTTCATGCGCGGCGTCAAGCCAATCTCCCAAACCAGGAACAACAGATTCGAAACCTGTTCCGACTGTGTCGCCCGGAATGCCCAGAGCGACAGCCCGCGGCACAGCGCACGCCCGTCATGGAGAAACGGTCAAGTGCATCAGGCGAATCCGCGATAGTCGAAGAGTCGGGGGGTTTGTTCGAGACCCAATCATGAAGAAGACAACCGCGTTCTCGCTCGTCGAACTCGTCATCGTGGTCGCGATCCTGGGCATTCTCGCGGCGATGGTGATTCCCCGATTCTCCTCCGCGACCAATGAAGCGCGATCGAACGGCGCGCTCTCCCAGCTCGGTTCCGTACGGAAGCAGATCGAAGTCTGGAAACTCGATCACGGCGCCAACTATCCGACGCTGTCGCAGATTCAGGCAGGCCCGTCGGACTGGGATGTCTTCACGTCCAGGACGCTCCTGGACGGCAGCGTCGATAGTGCCGGCGGCTTCGGCCCCTACTTTCCAGTGCCGCCCATGAACACCTTCACCAACAGCACGCTGGTCGTCGAGGCCGGCTCGCCCGCCGATGTCGCAGGCTGGACCTACAACGAGAGCAACGGCACCTTGAAGTTAATTCTGCCGCATGCGGTTGATCCCGCGATCACGGGCCTCAGCGCCGTCGACTATGAGCAGCCGTGATCGATGCGACGCACTGGATGTTCTTCAAATAGACGCGGGGTGGGGCGTCCCCGGGCCGAGCCCGGGGGAGCCCGGGGGAGCGCGGGGCTGACGGAAGCGATGTTCACATCCACTCGCTCAGCAGGCGCTGCGCCGCGTCCTTGTAAATCATGGCGAGGGTCGCGGGGTCGATGGATGCTCCGCGCAAGTTTGCTACGGAATCCTTGGGCAGACTCGGATCAACCATCGCCAGATCGGGATCGACAATCGGGCTGAGGCCGTCGTAGTCCGTCTCGAACATCGTGCGCAGCGCCCAGTAACGACTGGCAAAGAGATCGAAGCCGGCGTCCTTGCTGTCGGCGACGATGTCGCTGCCGAAGAGCAGCCGGCCGGCGTTGCGACGGGCGAAGTCGCGCAGTTCGTCGGGCTTCCTGCTCAGCTCGCGCACCATCCATTTCGTGGCCGAGGTGTCCAGGTACAGGTTCGGGTGGCGGTCGAGCATCGCCTGCAGATGATCGAGGTGCTCCGGGTCGCCGCCCATGTGCGCCGCGATCCAGGGCACGTCGCCGTACTGGTCGAGCAGACGATGCAGCGGTTCGTACTGCTGCGCCTTGGTGCCGTACTTGCCGCTGTCGGCATACTTCGTGGCGAACCAGGTGTCCGGATCGCTCACGTGCGTCATGAACATCATGTCAAGTTCATAGGCAAGCTGAATGCCCCTTCGGCGCAGCGGCGAGTCGAGCTCGAAAACACCCGGCGCGAAATCCCGGCCGCGCGGCGCCGCCCAGATCTTGGCGATGCGGCAACCCTTCTCGCGGAATCCTTCGAGCCGATGCAGCCAGTCGCTGGTGAACGCTTCGGGGTCGTTGCGATTGGCATTGAAGTTGGGGACAGCGATGAAGTTCAGGCGATCGCCGTACTGGGCCTTGAGCGCGTCGACGTGTTCGAGCTGCGTCATGGTCCAGACTTTTTCAACGCCGAAAAGTTCCGCCACCTCAAAGAACAACTTCGCCGCGGCGACGTCCTGGATGTGCTGATGCACGTCCCAGAGGGGGCCGACATAGGGCAACCGCGCCGCCTCGTGGCGATAAAGCAGACCGAGGCGGTTGGCGTCGTTCCTGGGTGCGAGGTCGACCGTTGGAGTCATGAGCAAAGTGTAGGCGATGATCCACGCGGGTGGTTGACGATGGCCCATGCGCCGCACCCGCTATCCTGTGCCGATGTTCCTGGCGACGCTCGAGATCACGCCCTGGTCCGTCACTTGCATCACACTGGCGATGTTCATCATCGGCTTGGGCAAGGCGGGCTTCGGCGCGGGCATCGGCATCGTGGTCACGCCCATGATGGCGCTGGTGATCGAGCCGACGGAACTCGTCCTCGCGATGACGCTGCCGGCGCTATTCATCGGCGACATCTCCAGCCTGTGGGTCCACGAGCGCAGCTACGACAAGCCGCTGCTGAAGCAACTGATCCCCGCCGGCCTCGTCGGCGTCGTGCTGGCGGCGATCCTGCTGCGACTGCTGCAGGACAACGACGTCACTCGAAAAAACCTCAGCCAGATTCTCGCTGTCGCCATCGGCCTGATCGCCCTGGTCATCGTCACCCTGCAGGCGTGGCGCCTCTTCGGCGGCCGACTGCCCGCGATCCCGCAGGGGCCGCGCACCACGTACGTCGTCGCATTCGTCGAGGCGTTCATCTCCACGCTCACGCACTCGGCCGGCGTGCTGATGACCATTCACCTGCTCTCAAAAAAACTCAGCAAGCTGCACTTCGTCACCACGTTCCTGATGACATTCCTTTTCGTGAATGCCGGCAAGCTCATCGCCTATTCGTTCGTGAATCACTTGATCACGTTCGACACGCTCGCCGCGATCGCTCCCTTTCTGCCGGCCATTCCCCTCGGAGCGCTGGTGGGCGTCTGGTTGAACAAGCGCATCTCGCACCGCCCGTTCACGATTTTTCTCTACACCATCGCCGTGGCGACGGCGGTGCGCATGCTCGTGAAGGTGTTCTGGGGCTGAGGGAGGGGAGAATTGCAAATTGAGAATTGAAAATTGAAAATTGCAAATTGCAAATTTCCAATCCGGTTCGCGTTCCATCACTCCCTCAGCCTCTCATCCGCCACCCACCCATCCGCACCGGCGGCTATATTCCGCACATGGTCGCTGCAACCCCACCGCACAAAGTCCGCGCCGGCGATCCGCCCGATAGGGCCCTCCCGCGCCTGATGGAACTGCATGGCGGCAAACTCTACGCGCTGGCGCTGCGCTTCTGTGGCAACACGCACCAGGCGGAAGATCTCGTGCAGGACACGTTCCTGCAGGCGTTCCGCAAGTGGCACACGTTCAAAGGCGATGCCGACCCGGGCACCTGGCTTTACACCATCGCCGCACGACGGTGCAAGCGCATGCACCGGCGCAAGGTCGGCGAGCCGAGGCACGTGATGTCGCTGGACGCGGCGATGCCCGCCACAGGCAAGGTGCCCGATCTGCCGTCGAACATCGACACGCCGCTGGGCGAACAGATTCGCGAGGAGGCGATCGAACAGGTGGAGCGCGCGGTGGTGAAGCTGCCGATCATGTTCCGCATGCCGCTGGTGCTCAAGGACATCGCCGGCTTCAGCGTGGACGACGTCGCCCGCATCACCGGCATGAAGGACGCGACGGTGAAAACCCGCCTGCACCGCGCCAGGCTGATGGTGCGGAATCTCATGTCGAAAAAACTGCCGCAGAAAGACGCCCCGCCGCCGGCGTACACGAAACAAGTGTGCATGGATCTGCTGGCGGCCAAGCAGGAAGCGCTCGACCGCGGCGCGCCGTTTCCGCTGCCGCAGGAGGATTTCTGCCAGCGCTGCGCCGCGGTGTTCGCAAGCATGGATCTGGCGGCGGATGCGTGTCAGCGCATCGGTGATGGAGAGTTGCCTGAGAAGTTGAAGGCGGCGCTGCGGGAGAGGATGAGGAACTGAGCAACGAATGGGGAGACGCGGTAGGGTGCGTCAAGGCTCGGCGCGGACGCACCGTCTTGCGTACTCGCTGAACGATAGGCCGCGGGACTGACCGTGGTGCGTCCGCGCCGAGCCTTGACGCACCCTACGCCGAGTCGGCGCGCAACACGTCTATTCCCACACTGACTTGAGTTCATGCACCTTCACGAACGCGCTGACCGCGCCGTGCTGGGCTGACAGTTTCACACTGTGCTCCTTCTCCGCCGGCTGCGCGGCCACCGACATCGCCGCCGCGCCGTCGTTAACGAATACTTCCACGGAGCCACGATCCACCAGTACGCGCAGCTTCAGTTTGCCTTCGACGAGTTTCACCGGTGCTGTGACGTGCCTGCACGTGAGCGTCTGTTTCTTCGCGTCGTAAACCACCGGCACGCCGCGTGCGATCACGGCGATGATCGCTTCGCCCTCAATCGCCAGTTCCGCTTCGATGTCCAGCAGTTCGCCGGCATCCGCCTTGAACATGTGCTCGATCACCTTGTCGCCGCCGGCCAGTTTTAATTTCTCACCGGCGTCCGTGGCCTTGCGCAGCGCCGCCACCTCGCGCACCGGCTCCGCATACATGCGAAGCCCGTCAGCGGCCGTCCGCAGCGTGAGTTCCACTGGAATCACCATTTGCTGGTTGAACGGCATGCCTTTGAACTCGATGCCCTGGCCCCAGCCGATCTGCACGCGGCGGCCCCCGGAAGCTCCCGCCGCGCCATCGAGCGGAGGCGCATTGTCGTAGGTTTGCGCCGCATAGAAATTGCCGTACCACACGCGGTGCTTGCCATTCGCGGGCGATTCCTTCTTGAACTCCCTGCCGTCGAAGGAGCCCAGCACGTACTGCCCATCCGCCGCGTACAGCACCCACATCGTCCGCGCCCGGTCCACGTTGCCCGTCGCCGTGAGCGGGAACAAGTCGGGGCACTCGAAAAAGCCTTCGATCCGGCTCTCGTATTTCCATGCCTTCAAATCCGGCGAGGTGTGGAACGCGATCCACTGCTTGCCTTCCGCCTCGGTGTAAACCGCCATCACCCAGCGTTTCGTCGCTTCGTGCCAGATCAGCTTCGGATCCCGGCCCTGATGCTTCACCACCGGATTGCCGGCGAACTGCGTGAAGGTCCGCCCGCGATCGAGGCTGTAGGCGATCGATTCGCCGGCGCCCGTGTCGGTGTAGGCGGCGACGAGCACGTCCTCGGCATTCGCGCCTTCTTTCTTCCAGCCCGCCGTGTTCGCATGATCGATCACCGCGCTGCCGGAGAAGACAGCGCCCTTCGCATCGGCATGCGGGTAGAGCGCGTCGCCCAGTTCCTGCCAGTGCAGCAGATCCTTGCTCACGGCGTGGCCCCAGTGCATGTTGCCCCAGGCCCAGCCGAAGGGATTGTGCTGGTAGTAGAGATGCCATTCGCCTTGGTGGTAGACCAGGCCGTTGGGATCGTTGAGCCAGCCGCGCCGCGAGGTGAAATGGAACTGCGGGCGCAGCTTGTTCCGGTAGCGCGCCTCGTGACCGTCCTCCAGGTCCGGCGGAAGCATGTCGGAGTTCGCCAGCGAGGCGAGCAGCTTGTCGCCATCGACCGCCTTGCCCGCATCGATGGTCAGCGTCTTGCCGCGAAACGCGCTGACATTCGTGTACGCCCACCAGTCCGGCTTGCCTTCGGCGAGTTCGATCTCGAACTCGCGCACGCGCTGGTCGCCCACGAAGAACTTCACCGTGCGTTTCGCCGCGCCGTTCTTCACCGGCAGCCAGAGATACTCCTTGTCCATCCGCATCTGCCGCCGTGCGAGGACGGGCTGCGGCGGCTGCTTGTCGCTGAGCGTGATGTGATCGACATTGATGTGGCCCCAGCCGCCAGTGCCGTTGTCGGTGATCCGGATCACCGCCTCCTTGCCGGCGAGGTCCTGCACATCCCACGAGTGCCAGTCGAGCTGTTCGCTGCCGCCCGCCTTGGTGTTCGGGCCGGTGGCTTTACGCACGACCTTGTCGGCGACGATGAGTTGAATGATCGTTTCCTCGCGGTGGCCTCCGCCTCCGATGAGGAAGTTGATGTACTTGCGATCCAGCTTGATCGGCGGGCTGGTGAGTGTGCCGGTGGTGACATCGCCCTTGTGAAAACTGTTGACCAAACCTTTGCCGAGGAATCCGCTGACGTGCATCTGGTTCGGCAGCGTGCCCTGCGCGGGGCCTGGGCCGAAGGCTTCGCCGGTGACTTTCCAGGAGCCGTAGTCTTTGCCCTCGAAGTCTGCGATGACGATGTCGTCGGCTGCCCGCGCCGAGGTGGATGCCGCGGCGATCCACATGGCCGCCAGAATGCGAAAGTAGGGAACCAGCATGGAAAGCCTCCTGGATGAACCGGGGAACAGCTTACCGCACGACGGCGCTGCGAGCCGAGAAGATCGGGGCAAGCTTCGTGGCTAAAGGCTGTGCCAAAATTTCCGGGGGCTTGGATTCCGGCCCCCTCGCCCACGGCTGGGCGGGGGAGAGGGCTGGGGAGAGGGGGTTCGCAGAGGCGAGCGACTCGCACACGTCCAAGGTGACCTGTCCCCCTCACCCTAACCCTCTCCCCCAGCAGACTGGGGGAGAGGGGACCAAGCCCAGAAAGTGTTGGCACACCCTGGCTAAACGGCGGATGGCCGTGGTTCGCTTGAAATGCGGAAATCGGCTACAGTAGTTCTTCGCATTGGCGCGGGTGTTCCGTCCCAGATGCGCGTGAAACAGTCGATTCTGCAAAGGAATATGCCATGAAGAAGTACGCATTGCTCGCCAGCGCGTTGACGCTGAGCCTGTCGCTGACCGGTTGCGGCGGCGGCGAAAAGGACAAGAAAGACAAGGCCCCCACCACCCAGCCCGCCAAGGACGTGAAGGACAAGGCGCCGACGCCGCCCGCTCCGGCCAAGGATAAGGACAAGGCGCCCACCCCCGCTCCCGCCAAGGACAAGGGTGCCACGGTCGAGCCGGCCAAGCCCGCCGTCGATCCCGCCAAGGCCGCCACCGACGCCCTCGTTTCCGCCGCCACCGCCAAACTGGCGCAGGTGTCGACGGCTCTGAAGGACGGCAAACTCGACGTCGCCGAGTCGCTCATCAAGGAGCTCGTCTCCGGCAAAGCCGGCCTGCCCGCCGATCTTCAGAAGCAGATCGACGGCCTGTCCGAATCCCTCACCGCCGCCAAGGCGCTCAAGGGTGTGGAAGTGCCGAAGGTGCCCGATGTGAAGCTGCCCGAAGTGCCCAAGGTGCCCGATGTGAAGGCGCCCGAAGTGCCGAAGGTTCCCGACGTGAAGGCGCCCGAAGTGCCGAAGGTTCCCGACGTGAAGAAGCCCGAGGCCCCCAAGGTGCCTGAAGTGCCCAAGGTTCCGGGCAACTGATTCGCCCCATCCTTTGAAATGCAACGCGAAACCCTCGCTTCGGCGAGGGTTTTTTTGTTGCTCACCATTTGCTTCAAGCAAATGATCCTTGCAAGGACCAGATCGCGTGGCGGCAGGGTGCGTCAAGGCTCCCCCGGGGGCGGCGCGGACGCACCACTTTCCCCAGATCACCTCCCACGTCAGGAAGCCACGCCGCTGCCCGCGTCGCCCGGCGGTTGCTTCAGCAGGGTCACGCTCGGATTCTTCTGGACGAAGTATCGCTCGCTCCATGCGTCGGGAAAGAGAAACACCGGCTCGCCCCGCGATCCCAGCGCGAACTCCACCCGGTCGGGCATGATCAGCTTGTCCACCTGTGCCGCCACGCCCGCATCGGGGCACCAGCGGATGATCGTCCATTGCGCTGGCTCGATGCGCGAGGTGGCTCCGTACTCACTGGACAGGCGATACTCGACAATCTCAAACTGCAGCGGGCCAACCGCTCCCAGCAGAAGCTGCTTCTGGGCCCGGTTGGGGAACTCGAAGCTCTGCACCACGCCCTCCTGCAAGAGCTGGCTCACGCCCTGATTGAATCGCTTGTACTGCGAGGGCGTCGGGTTGTGCAGGTACGCGAAACACTCGGGCGGGAAGCGCGGAATCTCGCGGTAGACGATGCCCTTGTCCTCCGTGAGCGTGTCGCCGATGCCCAGAACCTGGCCGCCCACGATGCCCAGCACGTCGCCGGGATACGCCTCATCCACCGTCTCGCGATCCCGTCCGAACAGCGACTGGGCGTTGGAGACGCGCATGCGCCGCCCGCTCTGCACATGCGTGACATTCATGTCGCGCGTGAATCGCCCGGAGACGACGCGGACAAACGCGATGCGGTCGCGGTGGTTCGGATCCATGTTCGCCTGGATCTTGAAGACGAAACCGCTGAACGCGTCGCGCACCGGATCGACGAGCCGCTCGCCGGCGTGCCTGGGCGTCGGAGCCGGCGCGTATTCGATGAACTGATCCAGCAGCAACTGCACGCCGAAGTTGTTCATCGCGCTGCCGAAGAACACCGGCGTCAGCGTGCCCGCCTTGATCTTGTCGACGTCGAAATCGGCGCCGGCGTTGTCGATCATGTCGATCTGCTCGCTCACCGTGGCGAAGGTCTCGCCATCGAGGCGCCCCTTGATTTCCGGGTGATTCAGATCGCCGACCGCGACGGGAGCGCGATAGCTGCCGTGCGCCGTGCGCTCGAAGAGATGCACCTGCCGCGTGCGCCGATCGAACACGCCTTGAAACGACCGGCCCATGCCCAGCGGCCAGTTCACCGCATAAGCCTGAATCCCCAGCACGCTCTCCAGTTCGTCCAGCAGCCCGATTGGATCAAGCGTCGGGCGGTCGAGCTTGTTCATGAACGTGAAGATCGGCACGCCGCGCTGCCGGCAGACTTCAAACAACTTGCGCGTCTGCGTTTCGATGCCCTTGCCCGCGTCGATCACCATCACCGCCGAGTCCACCGCGGTGAGCACGCGGTAAGTGTCCTCGGAAAAGTCCTTGTGCCCGGGCGTGTCCAGCAGATTGATGCGATGGCCGTTGTAATCGAACTGCAGGACGGTGGAGCTGATGGAGATGCCGCGCTTTTGTTCCAGTTCCATCCAGTCGGACGTGGTGGCGCGCTGGTCCTTGCGGGCGGTCACGGAACCGGCGAGGTTCACCGCGCCGCCATAGAGCAGGAGCTTTTCCGTGAGCGTGGTCTTGCCGGCGTCCGGATGCGAAATGATCGCGAAGGTCCTGCGTCGCTTGATCTCGTCAGCTATGCCCATCGCCATGTGTCATGCTCCACGCAGAGGGAAACTCTCCCTGCATTGAAAATGGAAGTTCGTCTGGAATGTGAAATGCGGCCAACCCGGTGGATGTGAAAAGTCAGGGCGGAGTGCATCCGCGGTACGGAGAGGAATGGACGGGAAAGAGCGATTGAAACGAGGGCATGAGACGATGATAGCCGCCGGGCGCAAGACAGTCATGTGGCGGCGGTGCGCCCTGTAATTCGGGGCTGGCAAAATTTCCGAGGCTTGGTCCGCTCTCCCCCAGTCCGCTGGGGGAGAGGGTTAGGGTGAGGGGGCCAGGTCACCTTGGACGTGTGCCCATCGCTCGACGCCGCGAACCCCCTCACCCCAGCCCTCTCCCCCGCCGAGCCGGGGGCGAGGGGGCCGGAATCCAAGCCCCCGAAAAATTTGGCACACCCTGCAATTCCCGATCGGCGGATTGTCGGAGCTGCGAGCGTCAGCGAGCGACGAAAGCGGAGAGCGGCCGCCAATCGCTCGCTGACGCTCGCGGCTCTGACAATGCCTTGCCCCGCGTCGCCACAGCCCCGTCGCCGTCTCTACAATGCCTTCGCATGAACTCGTTGCAGGGACATCTGCTGGTGGCGACTGCGAACCTGATCGATCCGAACTTCTTTCGGACCGTCATCCTTCTTGTGCAACACAGCAAGGAAGGCGCGCTGGGTCTGGTGCTCAACCGGCCGACGCAGACGACGATCCGTGAGGCGTGGGAACAGGTGGGCGAGTCGGCGTGCAGCCGCGACGGCGTGCTGCAGCACGGCGGACCTTGCGAGGGGCCGCTGATGGTGGTGCATAATCTGGAATCCACGGGCCACGCCGAGTTCCTGCCCAATCTTTTTTTCTCCACGGACAAGGACGAAGTGGAGCAGATCATCGCCCGCGAAGACGGCGATGCCCGCTTCTTCGTCGGCTATGCAGGCTGGTCCGCTGGGCAACTGGAGAACGAACTGGACGCCGGCTCCTGGCTGCCCCTGCCCGCCGGCAGCGAGCACGTGTTTCACGACGACATCATGCTCTGGGAAAACGCCATGCGGACGATCGCCCGCCGCGATGCGTTTCCGAATCTGCCGAAGAAGCTGGTGCCGAAGGATCCGCGGGTCAACTGAACTCTTCAAGGCTCAACTCTTCGAAGCGGTGGATCGCCAGCGAACAAGGGCCCATGTTTTCCCCGTGTGCCCGGGCATGCACTCGCAAGGCCTTCGCGACACCGACCCACGCACTTTGACCAACGTGCAACCTGGGCGTGACGCCGAATCACGTTTGGTGCCCCGCCGCCCCCGCCGCCTCCACCTTCGCCGCCGGCCGCAACAGCGACGCGATCACACCCGTCGCCAGAATCAGCACGACCACCGCGAGAAGGTACAAGTTGAAATTGGGACCGAGCACTTCCTTCAGCCAGACATGGATCATCATCTTCACGCCCACCAGCATGAGAACCGCCGCCAGCGCCACTTTCAGATAGCGGAACTTGTGAATCATGCCCGCCAGCGCGAAGTAAAGGCTGCGCAGGCCCAGGATCGCGAAGACGTTGCTCGTGAAGACCAGGAACGGATCGGCGGTGATGGCGAAAATGGCGGGGATCGAGTCCACCGCGAAGATCAGGTCGGTGAACTCCACGCTCACCAGCGCCAGGAACAACGGCGTCGCCAACAGGGCGCCGGCCTTGGCGCCGTTGACCACGCGGTCCTCCTCGATCGCCGAGCCGGGCGTCGCCGGCTCCATCGCCGCGCTGGAACCGCCGCGGACGAAGAAGTGTTCGCCGTGATATTTCTCGGTGATCGGAATCCACTTGCGGACCAGGCGGACCACGATGTTGCTGTGCGGGTCCTGGTGATCCGTCTTCAGCACCAGCATCTTCACGCCCGTGAGGATCAGGAAGCCGCCGAAGATGTAAATCGTCCACGCGAAATGCGTGATCAGTTCAGCGCCCACGGCAATCATCGCGCCGCGCATCAGCAGAGCGCCGAGGATGCCCCAGAACAAAACGCGATGCTGATAGATCGGCGGCACCGCGAAGAAGCCGAAGATCATCGCGATGACAAAGATGTTGTCGACCGCCAGGGACTTCTCCACCAGGTAGCCGGTGATGTACTTGATCAACGCCGAGGAGCCGTCGTTGTAGACCGTGCCCAGGCCTTCCACCACCTGCGGGTTCGCGGTCATCAGGTCGGGCGTCAGGCCGAGGCCCAGCCAGTGCTGCTCATAGCCGAAGTAGATGAATACGCTGAAACTCATGCCCAGCGCAGCCCAGATGACGGACCAGGTGAGGGCTTCCTTCACCGAGACCACATGGGCCTTGCGATGAAAGACGCCCAGGTCGAGCGCCAGAAGAAACAGGACCAGCAGCGTGAACCCGACGTACATCCAGAGCATGGCGAGCACCTCGTATTTGACACGCACCGAACACGTGGCGCGATCGTAGCCCGCGCCCGCCAAGCGGCCACTTCCTGCAGAGATTGCAGAACCGCAAGAGTGAGACATCGCGCCAGGTGCGAAATCCACTTGGCTCGTCCTCGGTTTTCTGAATCCACCCCCTGGCAGGGTGGGGAGCATGGAACCCAAACAAGCGCTGTCCGCGTTCGTCATTCGATTTCTTAATGAGAATTACTTATCATTCCAAGGCCAGCAGAGCCCGAGTCAGGGCAATTGCATATGGGAGGGCGAGGCTCCCGCCGAGCCGCGAACAATCTCGTGCGCCCGTCGTTTTTCGCGGCTCGGCAGGAGCCTCGCCCTCCCCTCAAGTTCCAAATGCAATTGCCTTGGAGCCCGAGTTGTCCAAGGACTTCCCAGGCAGGCGATTGCCTGCATGGGCCGGGTGCTGTGCGAAGCGTTGATCGCGTCGGCATCAAAACACACTGTCCGAGATTCGTCATGCGAACTTTGATCCCCCATCGCCTCGGCCTTCTCCTGTTCGCGTTGCTTGCCCTCCTCGGCTGCGGCGGCGGACATGATCACGACCACGATCACGACCATGGACACGGTCACAAAGATCACGGGCACGACCATAGCGGGCCCAACGCGCACCTCTGGCTCGACCCGGTGGAGACGAAGAAGTTCGTCCGCTTGCTCGACTCCTTTCTGACGGCACACATGGAGCGAGCCGCGAAGGAAAATCGCAAGGCCGAGATCGTCGCCAGCATTTTCCCCATTGGCAGTCTGGTCGAGGAGATCGCCGGCGAACGCGCGAACGTGCGGGTCATGCTGCCCACCGGCGGTTCGCCGCACGGATTCGATGTGACGCCAGACGTGATCCAGATGGTGACCAAGGCGGACCTGGTGATCGTCGTGGGACTGGGCCTTGATGGCTGGGCTGACAAGGTCTGGCAGAGTGTGCATGGGAAGTCCGATCATGGGCGGCACGGGCTGATTTCTTTTCAGGCGTTGCTGAGTTCACGGGTGCCCGATGACGCACTGCCGCCGTCGCCCCGCGCCCAAGCAGTATTGGACAAGCTCGACGCGCTGCACACGAAATGCGAGGCTGAACTCTCGAAAGTGAAAATGAAGGAACTCGTCACTTTCCACAACGCCTTCGACCTGCTGGCCGAGCGTTATGGCCTGAAAGTCGTCGCGCATCTCACCGAGATGGACCTGCCCACCGGCGCGGAGGTGACGCCCGGCGCGCTCTCTGAAGCGCGGGCCGCGGTGAAGAAGCATGGCTTGAAAGTGCTCTACGCCGAGCCGCAATACCCTGACTCGGCACTGAAGGCGATTCAGGAAGCGACGGGCGCGACGATTCTGAAACTGGACGATCTGGGCGGCCCGGATCGGCCGGGATATCGCACGTATTTCGAGATGATGGAATCGAACCTGAAGACACTGATGGAGGGGCAGAATCGGTAGCATGAGCCACCACGAGATGGCCGGCGCGGTTAGCGGAAACGCCGCAGGCGTCTGGCCGGCTGACAGGAGCTTCACGTCGACTCGTCCCGCCTTCGTGCGACCGCGGCCGATCACCTAGACGCCTGCGGCGTTTCCGCTAACCGAAAGGCGTCCGCACAAGACCCAATGACCGCACACGATCACCATCACGATCACGACTGCTGCGGGCACGATCATCATCACGATCATCCGCCGGCCGGCGCGGCGGTTGTGCAACTGGGCGTCGGAGCAACACGCGCTGCGGCGCACGATCTTGGCACGCACGCCGCGGAGGATCTGATCTGTCTGCAAAACGTCAGCTTTCGCTATCCCGGCCGCAAGGCCGACGGCGGCTCGGGCGATGGCGTCGTCGCCCTGAAGGACGTCACGCTGCACGTCAACCGTGGCGAGAACCTGGGCATCATCGGCCCCAACGGCGCGGGCAAGACCACGCTGCTGAAGATTCTGCTCGGCATGCTCGATGGCTTCACGGGCAACGTGTCCATCCTCGGCATGTCCCCGCGCGAAGCGATCCGCCGCGGAGGAGTGATTGGGTACGTGCCGCAGCGCGCCAATGTCGACTGGCAGTTTCCCATCTCCGCCGAGCAGGTGGTGATGATGGGATTGACCGGCAAAACAGGCCTGTTCCGCTGGCATTCGCGGGCCGACAAGGAATACGCCCGCAACATCATGGAGCGCGTGGGCATTCTCGCGCTGAAAGATCGCCCCATCGGCGAACTCTCCGGCGGACAGCAGCAGCGCTGCTTCATCGCACGAGCGCTGGCGTCGCGGCCGCCGATCCTGATCCTCGATGAGCCCTTGGTGGGCATCGATGAAGCGGGGCAACAGCAATTTGCGAAGTTCATCCACGAACTGCACGAGTCGCTGCAACTGACGGTGATCATCGTCAGCCACGACCTGCAGGCGATCGCCGCCGGCTGCAATCGCGTGGCGTGCCTGAAGCAGTCGATCCACTACCATGCGGCCCCGGCGGGGCTGACGAAGGAAGTCTTGACGGAAGTTTTCAATCATGAGATTGCGCCGGTGTTGGGAAGATGAAGAAATTGAAAACTGAAAATTTTCAATTGCAAATCGCTTGTTCACCCGCTCAACCGCTCACCCATGTTCTCCCACGCCCTCGATTTTCTGAACAACTTCCCTGCCGCGCAGCGAGCGCTGGTGGCGGGGATCGCTGTCGCGCTGGTGTGTTCCGTGCTCAGCGTGTTCGTCGTGCTCAAACGCATGGCGTTCATCGGGCAGGGCGTCAGCCACGCGGGCTATGGCGCCGCGGGCACCGCCTTCTTCCTCGGCCTGCTGGACACCGATCCTCGCTACGAGGCCGTCGTCTTCGCCTTCTGCATCGCCACGGCGCTGATCATCGGCGTCGTCTCGCGCCGCAGGCAGGTCAATGAAGACACCGCCATCGGCATCCTGCTCGTGGCCGGCATGGCGTGGGGCGTATTCATGACGAACCTGAGCGCCGCGTTCCAGAAGACCGGCGGCCCGCAATACTGGCCCTGGTACGTGGAGCATCTGGCGGCGCCCGGCGCCAAGCCCACGTTCGAGGCCGTGCTCTTCGGCTCCATCCTCAACACCACGCCCACGCAGGTCACGCTGTCCATCCTCGTCGCCGTCGCGGTGCTGGCAATCGTGGCGCTGCTGTTCAAAGAGATCGTTTTCTTCGCCTTCGACGAGCCGACCAGCCGCGTCTTCGGCGTGCCCACCGGCGTGATCCATCACCTGCTCCTGGTGCTGCTGGCCATCACGGTGGTGCAGACGATGAAACTGGCGGGCGTGCTGCTGGTCTCGGCGATCCTGGTGCTGCCGGGAGCGACGGCGTTGATGCTCAGCCGGCGGTTGGGCGTGGTGATCGTGCTGTCGTGCCTGATCGGTGTGGCGGGCGTGGCGGGCGGCCTGATCACCAGCCTGGAGCTGCGCTTTATCGGGCCGGGGCCGATGATGGTCGGCATGCTGTGCCTGATCTTTGCCGGCGCGTACGGGACGCGGTGGATTCGGGGGAGACGGGCGTGAGGCATTGGTTCCCTGCACGGCGGCATGCGGGCTTCAAGCCCGCTTCCCTGACCGCTCGCCATCAAACTTTCGCCCTTGAAAATACAGAACTTGCACGAATCAGCCGAAGTAACTAAGGTAGACGCATCTGAGAGAGATTTTCCGGCTTAGCCCAACATCAGGCGGTGAAGGATTCCCGTGATGCGGCCCCGGCAGGCCCCGATTGCCCACAGTCGTCCCCGGTTTTGCTCCCCAATGTTCTGCGGGTTCCACGTGGGATGGGCCAGAAACGATACTCCCAGTTGATTGGCGGCGGCTGACGTATGGGTGATGCCCCTCGGCACCCCGCGCGTCGCCTGACCGAAGCACCGTCCGTCGCGCTTCCCAAACGCCGATCCGCCTCATTCTCGGCTTTCTTCTCCAATCACAGGCGCGCCGGAAGCGCGCTTTGAGGGTTGCCCGTTCGATGCCGTGCAACCCCCGGTTCACCCCCGGTTTCTGCCCGACTCATCATCCACCCCGACGCGTTTCGACGCTCGGTTGCATCTGATTTCCCGCCCGGCGGTCGACCGCCCGGCACCCCCGGTTCTCAGGATTTCGACATCATGAATCAGGCCACAGGCATCCTCGAAGTGGTCAGCAAAGACGGACGCATCCGTACGCTGAATGGCACTTTCGTCGCCGATCCGGGCGATCCCGTCGTCCCCGCCAACGTCATCGAACGCTACCACCTGCGCCCCGGCGTCCAGGTGGAAGTCGAACTGGGCAGGCCCATGGGCGGCGGCGGCAACGGCTACCACCAGCCCCAGGTCCTCGCCCATCACCATCGCCACATGAAGCAGAAGGTGAAGCTCAAGCACCGGCTCAACCCCATCGGCCCCAATGCCCGCTCCGTCGCGCAGATCCGCTCCATCGAAGGCATGCCACCCGAGGAGTACGCCAAGCTCCGCCGGTTTGAAGACCTCACTTCCATCGACCCCTCGCCGCGAATCACCCTCGAATATCCAGGCTGCCCCCCGTCCTGCCGCCTCATCGACCTCTTCTGCCCCATCGGCTTCGGGCAGCGCGGCATGATCGTCAGCCCCCCCAAGGCCGGCAAAACCACCCTGCTCAAGGACATCGCCAACGCCGTCTCCATCAATCATCCCCAAGCCGAGGTGATTGCCCTGCTCGTCGATGAACGCCCGGAGGAAGTCACCGACTTCAAACGCAACATCAAGGGCAAAGTCTGGGCTTCCAGCAACGACCACCCGCCCGAGCGCCACGTCATGCTCGCCATGCTCGCCATGGATCGCGCCAAGCGCATGGCTGAGGCGGGCCGCGATGTCGTCATCGTGATGGATTCGCTCACCCGCGTCGGTCGCGCCTTCAACAACGCCCCGGGCCTCTTCAACACCGGCCGCACGCTCTCCGGCGGCCTCGACTCGGCCGCCCTGGCGATTCCCAAGCAGCTCTTCGGCGCCGCCCGCAAGTTCGAAGAGGGCGGCTCGCTCACCATCATCGCCACCTGCCTCGTCGACACCGGCAGCCGCGGCGACCAGGTGATCTTCGAAGAGTTCAAAGGCACCGGCAACATGGAGCTCATCCTCGACCGCAAGATCGCCGAGCGTCGCCTCTTCCCCGCCATCGACCTGGCCGCCAGCGGCACCCGCAAGGAAAACCTGCTGCTCAACAAGAACGAATACGAGACCATGGCCGCCCTGCGTCGCCGCCTCCTCGCCATGCAGCCGCCGGTGCAGATCGAGCAACTGCTCAAGGCCCTGGAACGCTTCAAGACCAACGCCGAACTCGTCGGCAACCCGCAAAGCCCCGCCCGCGATTGACCTCCGCTTAGGATCGTGACCGAAATAACTTCGCGAATTGGCGATCCCCCATTTAGCCGGCGGGCTTGCCCGCCGAGGGCGTCTCGGCGGGCAAGCCCG
>CAYRPN010000073.1:0-28099 GCA_964426135.1 uncultured Phycisphaeraceae bacterium
GGGGGTCGATCGTAACCAGTTGTCGTTATTCGACTAATGACCGGACACTACTGTTGTCCGACGCGTACTCTTGTGTGCTGAATGCCGCGTGCCGAGGTGGAACCGTTACAGAAAGCGCCAGTCGCCGGTGTGAAGTGTGTAGACCCAGATCAGGGCATTGGTGATGCCATGGGCCCAGCAGACCGGACCGAGGCCTTTGTGGCGCGTGGACCAGAGCAGCAGGCAGTAGGCGATTCCGCAGACGACGCAGCCGGCGTAGTCGCGCGGCGCGTGGCTGAGCGTAAAGACCAGCGTGGAGGCGAGCACGCCGAACACGCTGAGCTTCCCCAGCGGCGTTTCGCGGAACTGTTTCTCGAACATGGGCGGATGCTCGTTGGCGCGGGCGGCCATCTTGGTGAGCATGATCCGCTCGCCGATGCCTGGGAAATCCTGCAACACCTGGATCATGCCGATGCGAGTTTCTTTCGCTTGATGCAGCCCGCGCAACATCAGCGACCGGATGAAAAGCTCCTCGAACAGCGGCACCACAAGGCTCATTCCCAACAGGCGCAGGACGAATGCGATCCACGCGACGGGCTTGTTCTCATCGAGGCCGAGCTTCACGAAGATGGAATCGCCCAGAGCCGTGTCATCGACGAAGGAGAAGGCGGCGCCGTCCTCGTGCGCAAGGCCGGTGCCTTCGCCGGGGCGCAGCGTCCAGTGATACAGGCTATCGGTGAAGGCCCCGATGCCGGCTCTTCCCACCTGGTCCCACTCGTCGATGACCATGCCCAGCCAGACCCACGCGACGAACACGCCCACGCCCACCGGCACCGCCAGCCAGTGAAAGCTCAGCGTCAACTCCGGCAGCAGCTTGCGGTACCGCCACAGCAGCCAGATCACCACCGCGCACTGCAGCGCGTAAACCAGCGGGTATGCCACGGGAACGGCATTGCTGATGGATTGGCCGGCGGCGAGGAAGAAGAGATAGGCGATGAACGGCAGGAACCGCGGGTACCACGGATGATCCGCCATCGCGGCGTCGAGCCGCCCCAGGAGAGTCAGCGCCGGCTCCGGCAGGGGCGCGGGCTGGTCGTTGCCTGCGGGGGCTTGACTCGGTGTGCCGTTCGGCGACATCTTCGATTCTGGCGTTTGATCCATGCGTGGCCCACGTTCATTATCGGAATCGCTCGCGGTGTTCTTGAGGATACACAGGTCCGCGAAATGGGGAACTTCGCGACGGTTCCCAGCGTATGTTTAAGACAGGGGCGGTTTCGTCGTAATGTGGAGATGGTCTCGCGCCGATCCATTACTGGAGAATCCAACGATTCAACACGACCAGCGGGTCCACGCTGGATGGAATCTGCAAGCGCCAGGCCAGGGAATTCCTGTCCGTCTGAACAAAGGGAGCGACTATGCGAACATGGATGCTTGGAACAATGGTGGTTTTTTTCCTGGCTCTGCCTGCTGCCGCGGATGAAGCGCAGCTCAAGTCGGAGATTGCCGCGCTGAAGCTGGAGCGGCAGGCGCTGGAGGATCGCGTCCGCAAGCTGAACGATCGTGTCAGCACGCTGGAGTCGGAACTTGGCCGGTTCGCCCAGTTCGCCCGTGAGTTGCGGGAGGCCACCGATCGCCTGATGCGCGTCGAGGGCACTCCGCTGGCGGTTCGTACGGATCCGAGCCCTTCGACGAATCCATCCACCTCGTCGCCGTTCAACACGACGACAGCGGGCAACAACAATCCCACCACGACGCCTTCCACGCGTCCGACCACGCCGAGCAACCCCGGCGCCAGCGGCGACGATCCGTTCAAGACGCTGGTGAAGGACGCGCCGAAAAAGCTGGAGCCGCTGGCGATCGGGAATCTGCCGAAGCTGCCGGACACCATTCCTTCGCCCAGCCCGCGTCCGGCGGGTGACCGCGCCAAGGGCACGCCCACCACGGTTGCGATGGTCGACATGCTCCATCTTTTCAGCTCGCTGAAGGAAAAGGAAGCGATCGAAGCGGGCCTGGCGGATCTGGTTTCCAACGTGCAGTTCGTGGACCAGACCTGGGCCAAGCGGGTGCGCGAGTATGACCTGGACCTGAGCCTGCTGGCCGAGGGAACCAACGCGTACATCGAGAAGAAGCGCCAGGCCGAGGCCGCCCGCATCGAGCGCGAGGTGGCGCTGGGAGCCGCCAAGACCCGCCTCAACCGCAAGCGCGGCGATCTGCTCAAAGGCCTCTATTCCAAGATGATTGAAGGCATCGGACGCGTCTCCGAAGAAAACGGCTACGACATGGTCGTCTTCAAGGAAAACGATCCGGATTACGGCAAGAGCCGCAACTTCATCGATGCCGTCACCGGACGCATGGTGGTCCAGGGCACCGACAGCGTCGACCTGACCGAGCAGGTCATCCGCCTGATGAACCGCGAGTTCGAGCGCGGACCGACAGGGACGCCCTGACGTCCGTCCCGGCACCCGTTGAATCACGTTGCCCGATCCTCATTGGTCCATCGAATTGTTCACCGACCTCAACGCTCCACGCGAGCTAGTTTCAAAGGAACCCGAAAATGAAGCGAGTCTCCCTTGCCATCGTCACCTTCGTCATGATGCTGTCGGCCTCGGCCGCCCTTGGCCAACCCAAGAGCGCGCTGACTCCCGAGGAAGTCGATCAGCTCATCAAGGAAAATGAGAAGCTCAAGGCCGAGAACAAGCGACTCCGCCAGGCGTCGCAGCGCAGCGGCCAGGCGTCCAGCGCGACGGCCGTCGTCGACCTGAAGCGCACGTACGACTCCCTTCGCCAGAAGGTGACCATCGAGGCTGATTTCAAGACCCGCGAAGAGGCGTTCAAGGCGGAGAACACCAAACGCGAGGACAAACTCAAGCAGATTCAGGAGTCGATGAAGGATCTGAAGCCCGGCTCCGGCGAGTTCGTCGCGGTGCAGGAGCAACTCGAACGTGCCACCGGCGACTACCGCGTGTGGGTCACGGTCGAGGCCGGCAAGATCAACCGCGATCGCGCCGCCTGGCTCAAGGCGATTTACGCCAAGATGCTCGAAGCCATCGCCGAGGCATCCGCCGAACGCGGCTACGATCTGGTGCTCTTCAAGTCGCCCACCGTCGATTTCACCGAGGTCAGTTCCGAGCAGGTGCCCGGTCTGATCCAGAGCCGCAAGGTGCTCTGGTCCGTGCAGGAACTGGACCTGACCGACCTGGTGATCCAGAAAATGAACCTGGCGTTCGACAAGAGCGGCGGGCGGTAATCGGGTCCATGCCCGTTCACCCTCCCCGTGTACCGTCCGCACGCAGCGCGGAACATCCGTCGGCGACCGCTCGAAACCCACCCGCCATGAAGAATGAAAAAAGCCTCGGACACAGGTCCGAGGCTTTCTTGTTTTTCGTGACGTCCGATCACTCCAGCGCGGCCGAGCCGCTGATGATTTCGGTGAGTTCGGTGGTGATGGCCGCCTGACGGGCGCGGTTGAATTTGCGGGTGAGGGCCTTGCCCATTTTGCCCGCCGCGTCGGTGGCGCTCTTCATCGCGACCATGCGGGCCACCTGCTCGCCGACGATCGCTTCGTTGAACGTCTGGAACAGCCGGCTCTTGACCGTCAGCGGCAGCAGCGTCGCCAGCAGTTTCTCCGGCTCCGGCGAGAAATCGTACTGCGAGCCCGAGGCCGCGCTGGTCTTCGCGCCGGCAGCAGCCTGACTCGTCGCATCGGTCGGCGGCTGCATCGGCAGCAGCGTCACCGCCGCGGGCTTCTGCCGGGCCACCGACATGAATTCCATGTACACGATCTTAACCGCGTCGTACTTGCCTTCCTGGAACAGCTTCATGTACTCGCTGGCCAGCGCCTCCACGTCAGCGTAGCTCGGCTTGTCGCCGAACTGACTGTGGACGCGGGCCACCGCCTGATTCGCATACTTGAAGTAGCCCACGCCTTTCTTGCCGACCACTTCCAGGTCGATTTGCTTGTCGGTGCTGTCGCGCAGGAGTTGCGTCGCCACGCGGAGGATGTTGGCGTTGTAGCCGCCGCACAGGCCGCGGTTGGCGGTGAGCACCAGCACCAGTTCGCGGTTGGTCTTTGTTTCCGGCGCCTTCAGCAGCGGATGCGCCAGGGCGCCGCCTGCCGCGCCGGCCGCAGCGCCGGCGAGTTCGGCAACCAGCTCGGCGATCTTCTGCGTGTATGGCTTGGCCGCGGTCGCTCGCCGCAGCGCCGCCTGGAACCGGGCGGTGGCGATGAGCTGCATCGTCTTGGTGATGCGCTTGATGTTGCCCACCGCTTTGATGCGTCGCTTGATTTCGCGTGTCTTTGCCATGGGGCGAGGATTTTACCGAAAGGCGGGTTCACTGCAATGGGCCGCGCGTGTGGGCAAACTGTCGCAGGCAAACGTACGATCGCGGCTTGGTGAATGAAATGAAAAAAGGCTCATCCGGCGAATGCGTACTCGACTTGTCAGAGCCGGAGTCTGTGACTCCGGTTCGCCGAGCCGGATCGATACCGGCGAGGCGAAACTCGGGGCGGCGGACGCACGGTCAACCGGAAACGCAGGGCGCGAATTCGACTTGAAGCGGCATTGAGCCGCTTCCAATCGACCGGAGTCACAGACTCCGGCTCTGTTCACGACTTCGAAACGCCCATTCCAGTTAGTGTCAAGTACGCGAATGCCGGATGAGCCAGAAAAAACCCCGGCTGGAACCTTGGCCGGGGCTGATCGATCAGATCGGATGACTGGATGTCGGGAGAGCCTTTAGAAGCCGTGCAAGATGAACTCCGCAGATTCGATTCGCTTCGCTCCCAGCCGGACGACTTGGAAAGTCGTCCCACAATGCGATGTAGATCCTGCACAGTTCCTTAGGCTCATATCACGGGATCCAGTAATCGGTGCGATACTGGGCGATCTTCGGATCGATCAGGGCGGGGTCCATCAGGCGGACGCCGCCATCGAAGAACATGACGTTGGCCTTGAGCCAGTGACGGGCGAAGCGGGGCAGTCCGGTCTGCGGGACGACCCAGTCGTTCCAGGAATCAAACCCGCCGTTGTTCCAGCCGCCCTTGGCGACGCTGCGGGAGTAGTCCATCATGAAGACGACGTTCTTGCCTGGCTTGCTCTTGGACTTGTCGACGACGGCGTTGTTCATGCCGTAGCTGGCGATGCCGCCGCCGCTGCTGGTGTCGCCACCCGCCAGGCCGCTGGCGCCGGCGACGGGGATGATGGCGCCGGGCTTCGTCTGGCCGCCGTTGTCGAGCTGCTTCGCCACCACCACGCCGTCCTGATTGACCAGGTCGAACTGATATCCGGCGCCGTCGTAGAGGAACTTCACATCGACGCCGGTGGGGCTTTCCGTGACGGAAAAGACGACGTCTTCGTAATCCTTGTCGCCGCCGTCAGGACGAAGGTCTTCGAAGCAGAGCAGATACGAGTAGGGCGTGGTGGTGAGCTGATTGCGAAGATTCTTGATCGTCGTGGCGATGCTGGGATACGCGGACCAGAGTTGATCGATCTGGGCGTCCGTCGTGGCCTTGTCGATCTGGCGGCAAAGCGGACCGGGCTCCATGGCCATGTCGTACAGGTAGCCGTTGGGATAGGCGTTGAACACCTTGAGGTACACGGTGGTGGCGGCGTTGCTGGTGCTGTTGGTGGCGAAGAAGGCATCGCTGCCGTCCTGGCCCAGATCGCCGTGGGTGCACTTCATCACATCGGTGACGCCGTTCACATAGGGCGACAGCGTGGACTGCCAGGAGGTGGACGTCATGGCCTTGACGCTGCCCGTCTTCACATCGACCTGCCTGGCTGTGTACGCCTGATGCAGGTTATGGAGCCGGGTGGCGCAGATCGTCGCGTGCACCGTCTGCTTGCTGCGCACCAGCGCGGGAAGCAGCAGCGACACCACGATGATGATGATGGCGACCACGGCCAGAATCTCCGGCACCGTGAATCCAGGAAGGCTTCGCTTGGAGTGGAGGGTTTTCATCGGCCTTGGATTTCCTTGTCGCGAAGGTATTGATCGTGCGTCCCTTTGAAATGACGCCAGTTGGTGCGAAGAAAGCTGATGCCCGCCCGCCGGTCCGATGGCGATGCGCCGGCTCGGAACCCCTGGTGCTGCACGCCGGCGATCCGAAGCATCTGATGAGCGGCGATCACCTGGAACTCCTCATCCGGATAAGCCAGCGCCTCGGCGAAGGATTCCATCGCGTCCCAGTCCCGCATGTCTCCCAGCGTCGACGCCGCGGCAAGGCGGACGTTGACGGACGGATCCTTGCGAAGGACTTCCCGGATCGCGGCCGGATCGCCGGCCAGTCCGCGCATGCCGATGGCGGCCACGGCGGCTTCGCGGATTTCGGGACGCTGATCCGCCAGCGCGGGCCGGATCATGTCCAGCGGAGCCACGGCTTTCATCCGACCCAACGCGACCAGCACTCGGCGGGCGATCTCGATGTCCGGGTCCGCGATGTACTTGACCAGCGTCTCGGCTGCGCTGCTCGATGCCTTTGTTTCCAGAGCCTGGATCGCCGCCAGACGCTGCTCGCGGTTGCCGCGCTCCAGCATGGCGGCATCGTTCGTTCCCGAGAACATGAAATAGCCCGCCACCAGCACGATTGCCGCGGCACCTGCGATCAGATATTTGAATCTGGCCGAATCCATGCTCGATCAGTCCAACTGTGCAGAACGCACACATTGTCCGCGTCAGTGAGGCAGGAACTTCTTAATGGCATCCCCGGCTTTGTCATTGTATCGTCGGACAGGATCGCAGTGCAAACGTATTTTTTCGACTTTCGCCCGTCGGCATGGATGACAGGCGAACCCATCGGACGCGCTTGGCCGGGTGCGATCGCTTACAATCGCCGATCCCACGCCTGCGAGGAATTATGCCGCACACGCTAGAAGGTGACCTCATCGCCACGCACGTCCGCATCGCGGTCATTGTCGCGCGGTTCAACGATTACATCACGTTTCACATGCGCGACGCCGCCATCGACCAGTTCAAACGCCTCGGCGGCAACCCTGACGATCCGGCGGCCCTGACCGTCGCCTATGTGCCCGGCAGTTTCGAACTGCCTGTCACCGCGCTCAATCTCGCCCAAACCGGCAAATACGACGCCATCATCTGCCTCGGCTGCGTCATCCGCGGCGAGACCGATCACTACGACCACGTCGTCGAGCAGACCGCCAAGGGCATCAAGGACGTGGGCGTGAACACCGGCGTGCCGTGCATCTTCGGCGTGCTCACCTGCGACACGCTGGAACAGGCGATCAACCGCGCCGGCGCCAAGATGGGGAACGCCGGCGCGAGCATGATGCGGGCCGGCATCGAGATGGCGAACCTGCGGAAGAAGATCAAGGCGTGATGCCGCGACCCGCGACAGGAGCCGGCATCGACTATCATGCGGCCACACACTCCGCGAATCCATCCATGCTGAACATCACCCGTGCATTGGTACTCCTTGCTTGCCTTGGATCCCTGGCCACCGCCGCCCTGGCACAGGACACCGTCCGGCCCTCGGTGGTGAAAGTTCACACCACCAAGCGGTTGCCGCACCCGTTTCAGCCGTGGACCAAGCAGGCGCCGCAGAATGTCACCGGCTCGGGCGTGGTGATCGATGGCGAGCGTATCCTCACCAATGCCCACGTGGTCAGCTTCTCGCGCGAGATTTACGTGCAGGGCTACCAGTCTGCCGACCGGGTCGAGGCGAAAGTCATCGCCATCGCGCCGGGCATGGACCTGGCGATCATCGAGCCTGCGGACAAAGCCTTCTTCAAAGATCGTCCGCCGCTGCCGCTGGCGGAGGGACTGCCCAAGCTCAAGGAAACCGTCAACGCTTATGGCTACCCGACCGGCGGGCAGGAACTGAGCGTCACTGAAGGGATTATCTCCCGCGTCGAAGTCGCCGCCTATCGCGCCAACACCGTGGGGCTGCGCATCCAGGTCGATGCCGCGCTGAATCCCGGCAACTCCGGCGGCCCCGCCATCGTCGATAAGAAAATCCTCGGCATCGTCTTCAGCGGCATCCCCTCGGCGGACAACATCGGCTACCTCATTCCCGCCGACGAAATCCGCACCTTTCTCGAAGACATCAAAGACGGCAAGTACGACGGCAAGCCCAATCTCTTCGCCGGGCTGCATTCGTCGGAGAACCCGGCCCTGCGCGATATGCTCAAACTCGACGCCGCCACCACCGGCATCATCGTCACCAACCCGCAGGAAAAGGACAGCCCGCTGCAGCGGTGGGACCTGATCACGCACGTCGGCGAGCATTCCATCGACAACGAAGGCCGCGTCTCGGTGCGCGAGGACCTGCGCCTGCGCTTCGAGTTCTTCGTGCCCAAGCTGGCCAAGGACGGCAAGCTGGAGCTTTCTCTTTTCCGCAAGGGCGAAAAACTGAAAGTGCAGGTGCCGGTGAAGCCCGAGCGCGACTGGCTGGTGCCGACGCTGGACAACGATTATCCGCGCTACTTCATTTACGGGCCGCTGGTCTTCACCGCGGTGACGCAGGAGTTCGTCGGCGCCGCCGGCGGACGTGTGCAGCAGATGCTCGGCCGGCTCGACAGCCCGCTGGCGACCCGCATCGGCGATATCCGTCAGTTCGACGGCGAAGAGCTCGTCTGCATCGCGGCTCCCATGTTCTCCCACAAGATCACCAAGGGCCTGGACAACCCCGTGCTGGGCGTGATCGCCGATGTGAACGGTGTGAAGATCAAGAGCCTGCGGCACCTGGTGGAGACGCTGCGCGACAGCAAGGAAGAGTTCATCGTTCTCAACTTCGCCGACAGCCGGCCCTCCGTACTCACGTTCAAACGCAAGGAAATCCTGGCGGCGACGGAAGACATTCTGACGGACAACGGCATTCGCGAGCCGTACTCGAAGGATTTGCGCGATGCGTGGGTGAAGGAATGACGAGAAAAGACGCGGGCGAGCCATGATGTGTTTGCTCGCTTGCGTTCGCCGGTGTTGTGGCCAAACAGTCGATATTCAATAACAGCGCCATGCCCGATTCGCGCCGCCAGTTCGCTTTCACCCTGGTCGAGTTGCTGCTCGTCGTGGCGGTGATTGTGATCCTGATCGGGATGCTGCTGCCGGCGCTGAGCCGATCGCGCGACGCGGCGAACATCGTCACCTGTGCCACCAACCAGAACCAGATCGGCCAGGCCCAGGCGGCGTATCTGGTCGACAACGGCAAGCGGTTTCCGCAACTGGCCAACTGGGCAGGCCTGATCGGCAAGAAGGGAACGAGCGGCAACTACAGCGCGTCGTCGCTCGATGTCACCAATCGTCCGCTGAACAAGTACGTCGGCAACACGCAGGACGGCTCCAGCGTCGACATCACGCAGTGTCCTTCGGACCTGGGCGATGCTTTCCCGTCGTACAACGGCAGCATCACCAACTGCTACAAGTTCTACGGCACCAGCTATCTCCCGCAGTGGAACAGCACCGCCTTCCGCGCTGCGATGGTGTATGGCCCCATCGGCGGGGCGCGATCCATGGGCATGGCACGGATCACCTCGCCCAAGAACAAGCTCCTGCTCGCCGACTGGTCCTGGCACGGCAACCGGCCCATCTCCGACCGCATGACCCGCTGGCACAACAAAGGCAACGTCCGCCAGTTCAACACGCTCTTCGCCGACATGCACGTCAGCTATTTCGTTTACCCCAACGAGGAAGTGGACGTGGAATACACCGGCGGAAGCTACGGCATCCTGCCGCCGAATCCGAGTTTTTTGTGGTGGTGAAGCCAGATTTGAAATCTGAGATCTCAGATTTCAGATTTCGAATCTCAAATTTCGAATCTCAAATTTCAGATTTCAAATTTGAAATCTCAAATTTCAAATCTCAATTCTCGCATTCCAAATCTCAAGCAACCGTTCAACGTGGCAATGTGTGGCAAACAAATCGCCGTTACTGCATCGATCGACTGACCAATATCGCGGGACGGTTTTTCCCTTTGCCTAGGAATCTCGCATGTCCCGTGTTTCCATTGGACTCTGCATCGTCTTCGCCCTTTCGTTGACCTCGCTCGCCGCCGCCGAGGACTGGCCCTCCTGGCGCGGGCCGCGCGGCGATGGCACGAGCTTGGAGAAGGGCGTGCCCACGACGTGGTCCGCCGATGAAAACATCGCGTGGAAGACGGAACTGCCCGGCGTCGGCCACGCGTCGCCCATCGTGCATGGCGATCGCATCTTCACCGTCACCTGCATCACCGAAGGCGCCGACGCCGGCGCCCGGCAACTGCTTTGCCTCGATCGCAAGACCGGCAAGCTGCTGTGGTCGAAGACCGTGCTCGTCAGCCCTTTGGAACACAAACACAAGCTCAACAGCTTCGCCTCCAGCACGCCGGCCACCGACGGCAAACTGGTCTACGTGAGCTTTCTCGATCTGGTCGGCGAGGACGCCCCGGCTGATCCCAAAGCAGTGGCCGTCCCCGGCGCGGACAAGGCGAAGAACGCCGGCTCCATCGTCAACACCATCACCCGCAAAGGCACCGGCGGCAGCATGTTCGTCGCCGCCTACGACTTCGAAGGCAATCTGAAATGGTCCGCGCGCCCCGGCGTGTTCTCCAGCGTGCATGGCTACTGCTCCAGCCCCGTGCTCTACAAGGACAGCGTCATCATCAACGGCGACCACGACGGCCCTGCGTACCTCGTCGCCCTCGACAAGCACACGGGCAAGCAGTTGTGGAAGACCCCGCGCGAGAACAAGACACGAAGCTACTGCACGCCGATCATCCGCGATATCGCCGGCCGCACGCAGCTCCTGCTCTCCGGCTCCAAGTGCGTCGCCAGCTACAACCCCGACACCGGCGAGCGAATCTGGATTCTCGATGGACCGACCGAGCAGTACGTGGCCTCGCTCGTCTACAACGGCGAGTTGCTCTTCCTCACCTGCGGCTTCCCCGAAGAACACGTCATGGGCATCAGGCCCGACGGCAGCGGCAACATCACGAAGAGCCACGTCGCCTGGCATCACAAGACCAAGGACGCAGCCTACGTGCCCAGCCCAATCGCGGCGGGCGATTACTTCATCTGCCCCGACGATTTCGGCACCGTGACCTGCTACGTCGCCAAGACCGGCGAGATGGCGTGGCGCGAGAAACTCGCCCGGCATTTCTCCGCGTCGACGCTGCTCATCGACGGCCTCGTCCACATCACCGCCGACGAAGGCCTGGATCGCAGCGAGAAGGGCGTGACCTTCGTGATCAAGCCGGGGCCGAAGCTGGACATCGTGGCGAAGAACGTGCTGCCCGAGCCGGTGTACGCATCGACCGCGGTGAGCCAGGGGCAGCTTTTCATCCGCGGCGAGAAGACGCTGTGGTGCGTGGGGAAGTGAGCGACGGCACAGGGCGGCTGGCCTTCCGTTTTCCTTGCCTGCACAATGTCCCCATGAGTCTCACCCTAGCCGATCTTCGCGCCGCGGCCGATCGCATCCGCGGCGCGGTGGAAGTCACGCCTTGTCCCGCGTCCGTGGCGCTGTCGCTGGCCACTGGATGTGACATTTTCTGCAAGCTCGATTACCTGCAGCGCACCGGCAGCTTCAAGGAACGTGGCGGCCGCAACGCGCTGCTCCAACTGCCTGACGAGCAAAAGCAGCGCGGCGTCATCGCGGCATCGGCGGGCAATCACGCGCTGGCGCTCGCTTACCACGCGGGGTTGCTGCGCATCCCGGTGACGGTGGTTATGCCCACGACGGCGCCGCTGACGAAGGTGCAGAACTGCCGGGCCTTGGGCGCCCAGGTGATTCTGCACGGCCTGACCATCGCCGATGCCGCCGTCAAGGCGCGCGAGATCATGCCCTCGCGCGGCCTGGCGTACATCAATGGCTTCGATGATGCCGCGATCGTCGCCGGTGCGGGCACGATGGGCCTGGAGATACTCGAGCAGGTGCCGCAGGCGGAGGCGATCATCGTGCCGATCGGCGGGGCCGGGCTGATCGCAGGTGTGTCGCTGGCGGTGAAGTCGCTGAAGCCGGCGATTCAGATCATCGGCGTCGAGCCGGCGCGCTGCGCCAGCTTCACCGCCGCGATGGAGGCGGGCATGCCGGTCGCCGTCGTCTCGCGGCCGACGCTGGCGGACGGACTGGCGGTGCCGAAGGTCGGCGAGCGTGCGTTCGAGATCGCGCGCAGCCGGGTGGATCGCGTGGTCACCGTCGGCGAGCACGACATCGCCACCGCGGTGCTTCGCCTCGCGGAACTGGAAAAGAGCGTGGTGGAGGGCGCGGGCGCCGCGGGTCTGGCGGCGCTGATCGCCGGGCAGTTGCCGGAACTGCGCGGGAAGAAGGTCGTGCTGCTCTTGTGCGGCGGCAACATCGACATGCCGGTGCTCGGCCGAATCATCGACCGCGGACTGGCCGCCGATGGCCGGCTCATTCGATTCGAAACGACCATCAGCGATCGCCCCGGCGGGTTGGCGCGGTTCGCCGGCCTGATCGCCGAGGAAGGCGCATCCGTTCACGACATCTACCACGATCGCGCGTTCTCCGGCGAAGACATCAGTGAAGTGACCATTCGCTGCGTCGTGGAGACGCGCGATGCCGAGCATGCGGCGGCGCTGGTTCTGCGGCTGCAGCGCGAGGGATACGTGGTGCGCGCTGGAGGCAAGGAGTGACGCAGCAGGGTGGGGTAGGGTGCGTCAAGGCTCGGCGCGGACGCACCGTGTTGGGCGCACTTCGCTGATTCGATTTGAACCTGATGAGGGTTGGTTCACCGTTGGTGCGTCCGCACCGAGCCTTGACGCACCCTGCGGGATCACCGGCCTATAATCCTTGACCGCATGTTCGACCGTGAATCCATCCTGCCTTTATCGCTGGGCGCATTGATCGCCGCGCTGGCGCACCTGGTGCTGCTGCCGCTGTACGCGCAGAGTTGGGGCGATCGCGCGGCTTTCCCGCCAAGGCCACAGGCGAAGGACGAAATCGTCAAGCGAGACGAGCCGAAGCGCGAGCCGGAACAGAAAAAGGAAGAGAAGGTCGAGGAAGAAAAGAAGGACGATGCGCGATCCAAGGAAGATCCCGCGCCGGCCGCGCAGCCGCGCGTGGAAGGACCGGTGGATCTGATCGTCCCGCTGTTCAACACTCCGGCACGCGTGGTCAACGGCAGCAGCATCGTCGTGGACTTCGCCGCTTACAACCGCGGCGAGGGCACCACCGGCGCCGGCGCGTGGAACGATCGCATCTATCTCTCGGCTGATCCGAACCTCGATGGCAAAGACGTCCCGCTGGCTGAATTGCCGCATCAGGGACCGCTGGCTCCGTCGCAGGAATATCGCGCGGTGGCTTCGATCCGCATCCAGGTGCCCGAGAAACTGGAAGGGGAGATGTTCCTGATCGTCCACGTCGATGCGGACAACGCGGTCACGGAGACGGACGACGGCAACAACATCCGCGCAGTGCCCATCGTGATCGAACAGGTGGCGATCGGCAAGGATCGGCCGCGCGATGAAGTGGCGGTGGCGTGGATCGCGTATGACGATTTCAAGAAGCTGGTGGCGGTAGAAAGCACGACGCAGCAGCCTGCGATTCAGAACAAAGTGGACCCGGTGAAGAGCGCGCCGCTGCCGCGCGATCCAACGCCGCCAGCGCCGCCCGCGACCAAGCCAATCGAAGCCGCGCAGGCCATGCCGACGCCGCCGACGGAGCAGCCGACCGCGCCGCCGCGGCAGCCTGTGCCGGTGGAGAATCCCGCGCTGCCGACGAAACTCGTGGAGGCGGAATCGCCGCTGACCACGCCCTCCCCCAGGCCCATCACCCAGCCGAAGGCGGAGGCCATCGTCACTGCTCCCGCGCCGCCCAAGCCGCAGCCGGTGGCGGAAGGCCCCAGCCCCGTCGGTTCCCCCGTGAAGCAGGCGCCTGCCTTCACGCCGCGTTCCACGCCTGCCGGCCAACCCGCCACGCAGGCCGCCGCCAAGCTGCCCGAGCCGATCGCGCCCACTCACGATCCCAACGCGCTGGCCGCTCTGCCGTCGAAGATCGACGACGCCAGCCGCGATCCGGCGAAGTCCACCCTCGCCGCCATTTCACCCAAGCCCACGACGCAGCTTCCCGGCGAAACGCCGCTGCCCAAGCCTTCGCCGCTGCCCATCAAGCAGCCGGAGGTGAAGGCGCCGCCCGCGATCACCGGCCAGCCGACGCGCAGCGATCCCGCCAAGACGCCCAAGCCCGCGCCCGACGGCAAACTCGGCACCGCCAAGGCGGTCGATGGTCCTGACGATCCGCAGACCAAGCCGGCCCCGACTTCGCCGCAGCAGGGCGAGAGCGCGCCGAAATCGCAGGACACCAAGACGCAGCAGCCCACGCCGCCGAGTCCGCCGTCCAATCCCACGTCCGCGCCGAAGGAAGAGAGCAACGTGCCGCCGACGATCCTTGACGACGTGCAATTGCCCGTCAGCCCCGGCGGCGTCATTACGCGGCAAGGCATCCAGATCGTGGCCGCGGTGCCTGAAATCAACGTCACCTCATGGCTCGTTTCCGGCCCCACCGCGGTGAATCCCGTGGCTCGCATCACCTTCGACCGCAGCGGCCGGGTGCAGAGTGTGGAGATGCTCCGCTCCACCGGCCACGCGAACCTGGACAGCCCGGTGAAAGCGGCGTTCTACAGTTTCAAGGCGAAGGGCAAAGCGCTGGAGAAAGTGCGAAACACGTTCTCGATGGAGATTCGCCTGCTGCTCAAGAGCGAGCGCGGGGTGGAAGAAGATTGAAACGATCGGGAGCGATTCGCCGCAGCCGCGACCGTGTGGGAATGTTGGATTCGACGGTCTTCGTCGTTTCATCGCTCGCTGCTGCTGGCGACTGCGACAACGCCGCGAAGCCGGTTCGCGTTCGGCCATGACGTGCATCCTTTGCAGCACTTCCCATCAGCGAACCTACCATATGATTCATCCATGGGCGTGACAGTGTCCGTCGCGCTTTTCTTCGAGGAGTGCATCATGCAACGTCCCCTCACCCGCGTTGGGCTGCTGACGGCTTTGTGCCTCGTGCTCGCCACCGGCGCGCAAGCCGCCCCCAGCGACGCTCATGCCGCCAAGGCGAATGAATCGATCAGGAAAGCCATCGCCTTCCTCCGCACCACGCAGGCCGCCGATGGCAGTTGGAACGCCAAACCCGGGCCGGCGGTCACGGGGCTGGTGCTGGCGGTGCTGCTGGATCAGCCTGACATCAAGAAGGATGATCCCGCCGTGACGAAGGCCGTCGCGTTTATTCTCAAGCACGTGCAGAAGGATGGCGGCATCTATCCCGTGATGAACGACGTGGGAATGCTGGAGAATTACAACACATCCATCTGCGTCTCCGCGCTGTCCCGCCTCGGCGGCGATCCGAAGATCGCCGAGGTCGTGAAGAACGCGAAGAAATATCTGAAAGACACGCAGTGGACCAGCGGCCAGCCCGATCCCAAGGGCGAGAAGGTCGGCGAAGATCATCCGTTCTATGGCGGCACCGGCTACGGCAAACACGGCCGGCCCGATGGCAGCAACCTCAACGTCACGCTGCAGGCGTTCATCGACACCGGCTCGGACTGCAAGGATCCGGAGATCGTCGCCGCGGTGCAGTTCTTCAGCCGGCTCCAGGGCAGCAAAGCGAACACGAAGTACGGCGACAAGATTCAGCCCGACGGCGGCGCGGTCTACGCCACCAGCGTCGACAAGACCAAGATCGGCGTGCCGCAGAGTCAGGCCGGCGAAATCGAAATCAACGGCGCGAGCAAGCTGCGGACGTATGGCTCGATGACCTATGCGATGTTCCGCAGCTACGTCTATGCCCAGCTCGACAAGAACGACCCACGCGTGATCGATGCCCTCAAGTGGGTTCGCCACAATTACACACTGGAAGTCAACCCCGGCATGCCCGCGGAGACGAAGTTCGCCGGTTACTACTACTACCTCGTGACCTTCTCCCGCGCCCTGAGCGCCTATGGCCAGGCGGAAATCGAATCCGCGGACGGCAAGAAGCACAACTGGGCGAACGATCTGATCGACAAACTCGCGTCGCTGCAGAAACCGGACGGCTCGTGGATCAACGAACACGACCGCTGGCTGGAAGGCGATGCCGATATCGTCACCGCCTATGCCTTGACCGCGCTGCAGGCGGCGCGGCGGTGAGGCGGAAACGCGGCGAACTTTTTTCTCAATCGCGGCTACGAAATTTCGAATCGGCAACTGGAGTCCGTACGAAGCGCTGCCGATGAGAATCTCGCCGGGATGATGCAACGCTCGGTGTTTTGAAAAAAGTGAGATCGATTCGCGGCGGGCGTGTCACTCACTCGCTGGCTCTGGCATCGAAAGAGGCGCGTGCAATCGTTGCAGTTTGAAACTGGCGATCGTCTGCCGCGTAAGAACTATCGGCGTGAGGGTGTGCGAACGACCGACACCCAAGCCCGGCACACCTTCACGCTCAATACGAACACTCCGCATTCGGTCCACGGATGCGTTACACCCCCGGATTACGGGGGTTCTTTTATTTCGCGGACTATTGGGGGCACGGATTCACCCCGTTTAGCGCCGGGGCTTGCCCCGTTCCGATTGGGTATCCCTCGTCGCCCGTCGGAGCGGGGCAAGCCCCGTCGCTAAACACTACATCTCGGGCCCTAAACGCTGCTTCTGCGGCGCCAATCGCTACTTCCCCGCCTCCAGGTACTTGATCACCTTCTGCAGATCCGACCACACCTTCTTCCTGTTCTCCGGCGTGTACACCCGGATCAGGTACGACGGATGAAACGTCGGCATCACCGGAATCACCGGCCCCGTCGGCTGCAGGCGCGTGAACTGGTGCCAGATGCCGCGGATCGTCGTGATGCCTTTTTCCGCCTGCGTGAGCTGTTTGCTCGAAGGCCCGCCCAGGGCCACGAGCACCAACGGCTGAATCGTCTCGATCTGCCGGCGGAGAAAGTCCCAGCACGTCTCCGCCTCGATGGGCAGGGGGGTGCGGTTGCCGGGCGGCCTGCATTTCACGACGTTGGCGATGAACACCTGTTCACGCGCCAGGCCCATCGCCGCGATCATCTCGTTGAGCTTGTCGCCTGCTTTGCCGACGAACGGCCGGCCCTGCAAGTCTTCATTCTCGCCGGGGCCTTCGCCGACGAACATGAGCTTCGCATCCACGTCGCCTTCACCGAAGACCGTGTTGTTGCGGGCCTTGCAAAGCTCACATTTCCGGCAAGTCATCACCTCGTCGCGGTTCAAAGCGTCGAGCAGCTCGACCTTTTCAGACCGACTCAGCGGCTTGCCATAGGCTGGACGGGTCGGCATCGAATCTCCTGAAAGTTGATTGGGCGAAGCCCTCGGCAGCGGAACTTCCTTCTCGCCGAAGAGATTCACCTTCGGTGCTGTGGCGGCTGGCGGCGCATTGGATGACTGATGCGCGGCATCGCCGGGACCTTCGGTCGCAGCGTGCGAGGCAGGCGGAGGGAGGGGGCGCGATGGCCGGGCGAACGAACCGGTCGGCGCATCGGCGGGACGAGAGAGGGCGGCTGGCGCCACCGTCGTGGCAACGACCGGCGGCGCGTCACCGCAAGGCACCGCGTCGATGCCCAGGAGGCGATCGGTGTCTACGTGCTGCCGGAGTATGCGCCGCAGGCGTGCGTCGTCCATGCGGCAGAGGATAACGCGGTGGGCCGCGGTTGTCAGTGCGGCGCGGAACCCAACGCCCAGCCCGGGTGTGCCCATCCAATGTGGCGAAGCCGATGCTCACCGTTTAGGAACGGGATCGAAATAACTTCCCGGATTCAGACGCCAGAATTTTCATTAGGAAAGCAGGAAAAGAGGAAATGAGGAACAGAAACAGAGTGCGTCAATCGCCTGAATTGTGTCTGTTCCTGCTTTCCTCGTTTCCTCATTTCCTTAGAAATTCTGACTCGGTCAGTTGGACGAGAATCGGGAGGTTATCTCGGTCGCATTCCTTAGCCGTCGAGCCTTGCTCGACGCGAAGGACGCGAAAGACGCGATGACTCAGAAAAACTTTTCCACACCGAACAAAAATTGAATCGCGGGGCTTGACACGGGCCGATGTTAGGGCCATGATAGGGTAAGTGGTTAGGGTTTGGATCGGGTCGCGGGATTCCCTTGCCAAGGAGCCAGCCATGCTCAGCGTTTACCAGATCGAACGGTACCTGCGGGTGCGCCACTGGGACATGCTTCTGCGCGGGATCGTCCCGCTGGGCATGGAACTGCCGTTGCCCCTGCAGATTCGCCTCAGCCAGCAGCCCGTCGCCGTGATGGGTCTGGCGCTGCGGCGGGTGTGCGAACTGACCTATGGTCCCACCGCCGTGAGCCGGGAGATCGCGGCGAAGCTGCTGGCGGAGCAGCGTTCGGACGGCTCCTTCGGTGCCGCAGGCCCCGACCCCCTCGCCACCGCCGCCGCCGTCAACGCCTTGTCCGTTCTCGAGGCCAGCCAGCCCCATCATGGCCTTGCCGAAGTGCCTGCCGCCATCGATCGGGCGTTGATCGTCCTGGCCGCCATGCAGGACGACGACGGCCTGTTCAATGCCCCCGACGACCGCACCGACGACGACCGCGCCGCCAGCGCCGCCTTCGTGCTCGCCATCCTCGCCGGCAATGACGCTTTCCGCCGGTGTGTACGTTTTGCCGACCTGATGACCTGGTTCGACGAGCGTGCCGAGAGCCTGCCCGACGCCACCGCCGACTTCTGGCGACTCGCCCGCATCGATACCCCCGTGGAAGCCATGTCCAGCCCGCAGTTGGCCGCCATTGCCGCGTGAGTGGAAGGGAGGGGTGCCGGGTGGAAGGGAGGGGGCTAGGTGGAAGGGAAGGGCGCTGGGTGGAAGGGAAGGGTGCCCGTGGTAGAGACGCGAAAGGATCGGCCGTTTAGCGGTGGACAAGGATCGGCCGTTTAGCGACGCGGCTTGCCGCGCTGGATCGGTGGAGCGCCGAGGCGATGGGTGCTGGCAAGGACGGCAGGCCGCGGCGAATGACGAGCAGAGCAAGCGGTGAAGATGAGCCGCGTGTGCCGTGCGGGTTTGCGCGCGGTGGTTCTCCCGTTTCTACCCCCGGCGGAGCCGGGGGCTTATGGCGAGATGCCCTTTGAGTTCGCGGCGATTCCGTCGATCACGCTCATGCGCGGCGACTGCCGGCCATCATTTCAGCGACGCCAAATACACCAGGAGGTCCCGCATCTCACGCAGGGTCATCGCCGCGTGCAGGCCTTCCGGCATGATGGAAGTCTTCAGCGCCTCGCGCGATTCGACTTCAGCGGGCTGAAACGAGACAGCTTTGCCGTTCGTGTCGGACCAGATCTGCGTGCCGTCGGGCGATGGGCCGACGTACATGAGGACGAGCTCCTCGCCATCGGTTTTCTTCACGCGGGATGCGGTGAAGCGCGGGGCGATTTCCTTGCTCGGCTGCAGGATCGATTCGAGCAGTCGTTCGCGGGTCAGCGTTTTGCCGATCGTGGAAAGATCAGGCCCCGCCTCCCCGCCGCGGCCGGCGACGGTGTGGCAGCGGAAGCACCCGCCCGCCTTCAGGCTGAAGAACACGCGCTCACCGGGGGAACTTGCAAACGCTTGCGCCTTTGCCTCATTCTCCTGCGTTTTTTCCTGCGCCTTCGCATCATCCCCTTCCTTCCTCTGCTCCTTCACATCCGTCGCAGGTGCGTCCTCCTTCTCCTTCGGCAACGCATCGAGCAGCTTCAACCACGCGGCCACATCAGTCGCCGGCGGACGTGCCGCGACTTTGGCGGGATCGAGCGCCTTGTCCACCGCCTCCGTCCACGCCGCGTCCTTGCCGATGGCGGTCAGCGCGGCCTTGTGCGCTTCCTTGATCGCGATGCCGCGCAGATTCCGCAGCGCGTCGCCGCGCAAGGCGGGCGTCGCCGCCAGTTGCACGAGCAGCGCGGCGTCCTCGGCGCTCTCCCCGTTCAAGCCTGCGATCGCCTCGGTGCGCACGTCGATGGGTTGCTTGTCATCCTTCGCCAGGGCCGACAGTGCGGCGGCGCGTTTTTTCGAGTCTTCGCCTTTCAGTTCCTTCTCACCGCCGGTCCAGCCCGCATCGCGCAGCGTGCGCACCGCTTCGAGGCGAAGGCGGGCGTCCTCCTGTTCCACAAGCTTCTGCAATGCGTCGAACTTCAGCGCGGGATTATTCGCCGGCAGCATGCGCAGCGCCGCCGCACGGGTGGCCGCCGGCGTCTTGTCGCCGAAGACGAGGCGTTCGAGATACCACCGCCCGCCGACGTGATCCGCCGACTGCGGCTTGCCGCCGTCGAGCATGTCCAAAGCAGCAAGCGTCGCGGCGAAAAGGCGCGGGGTGGTGTCGGGGCGGGAGAGAGAATCAAGCAGAGCCTGGCGATACTTTTCGAGTCTTGCCTCGGCGATCCATTGAATTGCCGCAAATCGAATATCAGCGTGGCGAGCTTTCAAATAGTCGGGGATGCTAGCCTGCGAAGCCTCCTGTCCACTGGCCTGTTGCATTCGGATGAACGCGACCACGCCGCCCCATTTGTTGATGAGCGGATTAGTGTGCACATCGAGCAGGGTGGATTCCAGATTGGGAGTGCGAACCAGCAGGTCGTTGATCCACGAAGCTCGAAAAAGTCGCTGGATCGCGGCGTGTTGTGCGAAAGGGTCCGAAAGATTGATGAACCACTCCTGCTTGGACGCCTCCTGTTTTCCATGCTGAAGCGTCGCGCCAAGAATCGCAAGATCAGATCTGGCGAGCATCTCGGTCATTTCGGGTGGCGCCTGGTCAGCAACCATGCCCGCGACGAGAACGCGCAGGTCAGCGGAGTCTTTCGTGAAAAGCCTGCCGACCAACGCATCGTTCATCTTGCCTGCGGTGGCGAGGCTAACCGCGGCAACGGCAAGTGTTCGAGCAGATTCCGCGGCGGCGCTCAAGACTGCTTGGAGCGAGGCTTGTCCCATCGGCGACTTTACAAGTTCCCGTGCCGCCTTCTCCCGCGTCGCCCGATGCCTCGACAGAATCGCCTTCTCCGGCTCCTTCACCGGATCGGGCCTGTCCGTCTTCTTCTCCTCCTTCGCGCTCAATCGCCAGATGCGGCCTTTGCCGTGGACGTTGTACGACTTGTCGACCCAGTCGCTGAAATAGATCGAGCCATCAGGCGCGAGCGTGATGCCGACGGGGCGGAAGTTGTCGCCGCCGGTGACGATCGGCTCCATCTTGCTCGTGAAGCTCGCGCCGTGCGGCTTGAGGCGATAGCGTTCGATGCGGTGATCGCCCCAACTCGTGACCAGCAGCGTGCCCAGGTAATCGTCGGGCAGATTGTCTGACTCGTACGCAAGCATGCCGCTGGGCGCTTCGCCGGTGCCGGCGACCATCGGGAGCGTGCCGGGAATCTCGCCGTTCCAACTGGTGAAGGGATGCAGGCCCTTGCGACCGTACTTGAAGCGATAGCCGTAGTCGCCGCCTTCGACGATGTGCAGCAGCCGGCAGGGCGGCCGCGAGTCGGGATCGTTGTCCACGGCGAAGCACCGGCCGAAGGCGTCGAAGGTGATGTCGAATGGATTCCAGAAACCGGTGGCGACGCGGCGGAGTTTGTTGCCGTCCTTGTCGCAGGAGTAAATGTTGCCGCCCTCGCCGCCGCCTTCGAGCGTGACGCCGTCGGCGCCGATGAGCTTGTAGGGTTCGCCGAGGTTTTCACCGAAGCCGAAGTACATGTCGCCTTTGAAATCGAACGTGATGCCCGCAAGGCCGTTGTGCGGGTAATCGCCCTTCGTGTCGAGCTTCACAATCGTGGTGCGCTCGTCGGCGACGCCGTCGTTGTTGGTGTCGCGCAGGCGGAAGATTTCACGGCGCGTGGCGGCGTAGAGCGGCGCGGTTTTGCCGGCGTCACCGGGGGCATCGTGGCGCGAGAGCCGAATGCTCATCAGGTGGCGTTCGCCGACATGAAAGTTGGTGATGCGGTCGGCCTTGTGATCGCCGTTGAGGTCTTCGTAGACACGAACGCGGTCGCCGCTGGGGCCGGTGTAGTTGCCCGGCGGAAAATGCGTGTGCGATTCGATGACGTAAAGCTTGCCCGCGTCGTCCATGTCGATGGCGATGGGCGTGCTGATGTCCGGGTGCTGGGCGACGAGTTCGATCTTCAGGCGCTCGTCGTTGACCTGCGGCAGCGCGATCGGCTGGGCGGATGTCGGAACAGCCACGAGAAGAAGGGCGAAACAAGCGAGGGTGCGCATGGTGAGTGTCCAGGAATGATTGTCTGTTCCACTGAAGGGCCCGCGCATGAGCGGCCGAAACGAATGAGCCTCGCGCCAAGGCGCAAAGCTCGCAATGAATCCCGCTGCCTTCGCGAGCTTTGCCCCTTTACGCGAGATTCACTCCATGACTTGAACTGTCACAACTGATGCATGCGCAGCGCCTGCAACGTGGTGGGCATTGCCCACCCTACGAAGGGCGATTGTAGTGCACGATCACTTTTTCCCGTCATCATCCTGCGCCGCCCGATCCACGTACGCGGGGATCACGACCTTCTTCGATTGCTCCCACGCCGTCAGCATCAGCGACGCGGTGAGCTTCGTCGAAGCGGCGGCACGCTCCAGCGCGAACTGACGCACCTTCGCGTCCAGTTCGCCTTTCTGCTTGACGGCTGGCAGCCGTTGCTCCATCTCGTAAACCTTGTCGACCAGCGCGTGCGACGCATCGATCTCCGCCAGCACCGCGGCGAAAGCGTCATCAAACGCACGCACGTCCTTCGCTTCGACCGCGATGTCGTCCGGCTTGAAACGGAAGAGCAGGTCATCGACCTTGGCGTGAATGCCGGTGTTGCTCGATTTGCCGTCGACCGCGCGGCCGTTGAAATGAATCGTCGTGTGCAAGGGCTGATGCAGGTCCGATGCGTAGTGCGCGAGATAGCCGGCATAAACCAGGCACTTGATCTTCACGTGCGGATTGTCGGGCCACTTGCGATGTTCGGCGAAGGCGATCGTCAACGCTTCCGTCCATTCCGTCAGCGAGTACGGCAGCAGGCCCACCTTCTCCGGCGATTGCTTGAGCTCCGCCAGCATCAGCACATACTGCGAGCGCAGCTTCGGCGGCTTGCGGCCCTGCAGCAGTTCCATGTCGATGAAATGCTCCGGCGCGATGGTGTTGCTGAGCCGGGGCGCCGCGGGGTTCCGCATCATGTCCGGATCGATGCTCACGTGGGCGATGGTCGCTGCTCCGTCTCGGAAAAAAGCCGGTACGCTGTCGGGCAGCACGCGCACCGCCTTCATCGCGATCAGGTGATGCCCCTCGTGATGCCAGGCGAACGAAAGCGGCGCGGCGGCGATGGCGAGAACGAACGCGAGGGTGGGCAGGATTCGCATGGGGACAAACTCCGGGATTGCCGTTGGTGCCCTGTGGAGAGAGCGGGAACTTATTTCGGGTGGCTGGGGCGGAATCCCCGGCTGGGCGCGCGGACGTTGAAAGAACGCGGAAATGGTGATTCGTAAGAGCAAGGTTCACTCGGCCGGGGCTTGCGCAGTGCCTTCAGCCCCAGCCACCCGAAAAGTTCTCAGGCTCGGAGCCGGGGGCTGACGACGGCCTGCAATTTCGTTTCGTCTTGCGGTCCGTGCCGATACGATAACCACATGCGACTGATCGTATTGCTTGCGTGCGTTCTCGGATTGCCGGCTGCCGCTTGGGCGGATGCGCCGGTGAGTTTTGAGCTTGAAATCCAGCCGATTTTCACCTCGCTGGGTTGCAACGCCGGCGCGTGCCACGGCAAGGCGCGCGGGCAGAACGGCTTCGCGCTTTCGCTCCTGGCGTTCGATCCCGACTTCGATTTCGCCGCGCTCGCCAAGGATGCCCGTGGCCGGCGCGTTTTTCCCGCCTCGCCCAGCAACAGCCTGCTCCTCCTCAAAGCCACCGCGCAATTGCCTCACGGCGGCGGCGAGAAGATGAAGCCCAGCGACGCCGATTACGAAACGCTCCGCCGCTGGATCACCCAGGGCATGCCGCGACGATTGGAGAATGAGCCCAAGCTCACGCGCGTTTCACTGGCGCCGAAACAACAGTCGATGTCGCCGCAGCAGGCGCAAGCGCTCACGATCACCGCGCACTACAGCGATGGCTCGACGCGCGACGTCACCCGCCAGACCGCGTTTCAATCCAGCGACACCGCCGTCGCCAGCGTCGACAAAGCCGGTCTCGTGAAAGCCGGCGTCGTGCCCGGCGAGTCCGTGGTGATGGCCCGCTTCATGCACCACATCGACACCTTCACCGCCACCGTCCCTTTGCCCGGCACGGTGCCGGATGAGACTTACGCGAAGCTGCCGCGGAATAATTTCATCGATGAGCACGTGTGGGCGAAGCTGAAATCGCTGGGCATCGTGCCTTCGGAATCGATCGACGATGCGAAGTTTCTTCGCCGGGCGTATCTCGACATCCTCGGCCGACTGCCGACGGCGGAGGAAACGCGGGCGTTTCTGGATGATGCTTCCGACAAGGCCGCATTGAACTCCCCTCCCTCCCAGGGAGGGGCCGGGGGAGGGTTGGACGCACCGAAAAAGGGAGCGCTCAGTGACACTGCACGCCCAACCCTCCCCCAACCTCTCCCTAAGAGGGAGGGGAGTTCGGAACATGCATTCGCTGCGTCGCACACCAAGCGTGCCGGCCTCATCGACGCATTGCTCGATCGCCCCGAGTACGTCGATCACTGGGCCAACAAATGGGCTGACCTGCTGCGGCCGAATCCCTACCGCGTGGGCATCAAGGCGGTTTTCAACTACGACCACTGGATTCGCCAGAGCTTCCGCGAGAACTGGCCTTACGACCGATTTGTGCGCGAGCTGGTCACCGCCCAGGGCAGCACCTGGGAGAACGGCGCCGCCGTGCTCTTCCGTGATCGCCGCGAGCCGGACGAGATCACCACGATGGTGAGCCAGCTTTTCCTGGGCATCCGCCTCGAATGCGCCAAGTGCCACCATCACCCGTTCGAGAAATGGAGCCAGGAGGATTACTACAGCTTCGCCGCGTACTTCGCCAAGCTGAAACACAAAGGCACCGGGCTCTCTCCGCCCATCTCCGGCGGCGAGGAAATCATTTTCAACGGCACCACCGGCGAAGTGAAACATCCCATCACCGGCAAAGTGCTGCCGCCAAGGCCGCTGTTCGAAGTGGGACGACTTTCCAAGTCGTCCGACTCAGCGTCGGCAGAGGCAGGCCCGGACGGACGACTTGGAAAGTCGTCCCACAACGAAGCCAGCTCGGACGGACGACTTGGGAAGTCGGCCCACAACGAAGCCAGCTCGGACGGACGACTTGGAAAGTCGTCCCACGATGACGCTGACCGCCGCGAGCCGCGCGCCGAACTCGCCGCGTGGATCACCGATCCCGGCAACGATTTTTTCGCCATGGTGCAGGTCAACCGCATCTGGGCGGACCTGATGGGCAGGCCGCTCGTTGATCCCATCGATGATCTACGCACCACCAACCCGCCCACGAATGAGCCGCTGCTCCGTGCCCTGGCGGCCCATTTCCGTCAGGTGAAGTTCGATCAGAGAAAGCTCATCCGCACGATCATGCTCTCGCACGTCTATTCACTCAGTTCCGTGCCCGAGCCCGGCGGAAGGAACCGCGCCGACACCCGCTACCACTCGCGGCACTACCGCACGCGGATGCGCGCCGAGGTGCTGCTCGACGCGGTCAGCGACATCACCGGCATCCGCGAAAGCTTCTCCGCCACGCCGCCGGGCAGCCGGGCGATGCAGACCTGGACCACGCGCATCAACTCGATCACGCTCGACACCTTCGGCCGGCCCGACGAAAACCTCGACCCGCCCTGCGAACGCCTGCCCGATTCCACGGTGACGCAGGCGCTGCACCTGATGATGTCGCCGGAGCTTCACGCCAAGGTGGTCAGCGATGGCAGCCTGGCGTCCAAACTCGCCGCGAGCAAAGCGACACCGGCGGAGATTGCCGAGGCGCTGTACCTGACGGTCTACAGTCGCCGGCCCAGCGCGAACGAGACAGCGTTCATCGTGGGCCTGCTCGCGGAAAAAAATGCGAATCGCCGGGCGGTGTGCGAGGATGTGCTGTGGGCGATGATCAATTCGCCGGAGTTTTTGTTTAAGGATTAGCCGACGTTGCGCGGAGGGCGTTGTTCGTCATCCTGTTTCCATATGCCGCTTACTGCGTGCGCGGCTCATTTCGCCGCTCAGTCGTCTGGCGCTCCGCCTTCTCCAGCACTCGCACAATCTTCGCCACCGTCGCGGTGTCGGCAGTGACCTTTGCTCTCTCGATGCGGTTGAGCGTTTCGCCGCGGATGCCCGACCTCTCATCACGGCGGCAATCACACCTTCGGCTCCCATCCCTTCTCGTACTCGCGCGTCCAGAGTTTCATCGCGTCGTCATCGCCGACGATGTGGCCATTCTTCGCATCGCACTTGAGCGCCCGGCCGGTGCGATACGCGATGTTGCCAAGGTGGCACAGGAGCGTGGACTTGTGCCCGCCTTCGATGTCGGAGTTGGGCAGCTTGGTCGGGCCATCGGGGCCGACGCTGCGGATGCAGTCGAGGAAGTTGGCGAAGTGCAGGCCGTCGTCGCCGGGGCCGGGGACTCTTTTCTTTTCGTTGTCGGCGCCGCTGAAGAGGGTGTAGCCGGAGGAATCGAGTACGAGCGTGCCTTTTTCGCCGTGGAAGCTGGCGCCGAAGCCGCGATCCCAGGAGCCTGGGATCTTGCCGGGATTGCCGTCGATGCCGTGGCGGTTGCAACTGAGGCCTTCCCAGAGGATCGACTTGCGATCGGGGAAGTCATAGGTGCAGACGAGCGTGTCAGGCGTTTCCTGGTCGTCCTGGAAACCGTAGCGTCCGCCGGCGGCAGTGACGCGGGTGGGATAGTCGACGCCCATGCCCCAGCGTGCGAGGTCCAGCGCGTGGATGCCGTTGTTCGCCAGTTCGCCGCCGCCGTAGTGCCAGAACCAGTGCCAGTTGTAGGGAATGATGTTGCTGCGATACGGCCGGCGCGGCGCGGGACCTTGCCAGAGATCGTAATCGAGGTGCGCCGGTGGCGGCACTTCAGTGCCGCGGCCGATGGTGCCGCGCGTCGCCGCATACCAGGCACGGCTGTAGTACACGCGCCCCAATTCGCCGCCGCGCACCAACTCAATGCCTTCGATGATCTTGGGCCAGCTTCGCCGCTGGTTGCCCATCTGCACCACGCGCTTGTACTTGCGGGCCGCCTCCACCTGCCACTCGCCTTCCTGCGGCGTCTGGCTGCACGGCTTCTCGACATACACGTGCTTGCCCGCCTTGCAGCCGAGGATCGTCGCCGGCGCGTGCCAGTGGTTCGGCGCGGCACAGACCAGCACATCGAGCTTCGGATCATCGAGCATCTTGCGGAAATCGCCCACGACCTGCGGCTTGCGCTGCTTGATCTTCTCGATCGAACCAGCAATGGTGTTGGCGCGGTTCGAGTCCACATCGCAGACATACTTCACGTGACAGTTCGGCTGCTTCTCAAACCCCGCCGCCAGCGACGCGCCGCGGCTGAGGCCCATGACGCCGACGGTGATGGTTTCGCCGGGGGAATCATCGGCGGCGAAGGCGGAACGGATGCTGGGGAGGAAGGTGACAGCGGCAGCGGTGGCGAGGAAATGGCGGCGAGTGGGCATCGTGGGCTCCTTGATGCGTGCGATGTCAGTATACGGGCGCGTGTCCGTTTCGCGGCTACAATATGGACGTCTTGGAGCCAACGCTATGCCTCAACCCGCATCCGTCATCAAGGGAAAGGTCCATGGCCGGAACGTCGAACTCGATAGTGATCCCGGTTTGCGCGATGGGGCGGATGTGACTGTCCGAATCCAAACCACTGGTGGCAACGGCGCGCATAAGTTCGGCGACGGAATTCGCCAGTCGGCAGGTTCGTGGGCCGAGGAAGCGGAGCAAGTCGACCAATTCATTGAGGATGTCTACCGAGCACGTCATGACACTCGACCAGAACCGGGGCGCATGAGTTCCTAACCATTTGTCGGGAACACCCTTGTTTGTTGTTGCAAATAGACGCACCCGCCGCCGGACGTTCATTGTACTTTTTCTTGTGTTATGCCCCGAATCTGATAGACTTTCTTCAAACTAGTTTAGGAGGAGCGACTCATGTTTCCTGCCCCCCCCCCCCCCCCCCCCCCCCCCCCACACCCCCCCCCGCCCCCCCCCCCCCCCCCCCTCCCACCCCCCCCCCCCCCCCTCCCCCCACACCCTTGCCCGCCC
>CAYRPN010000074.1:0-27510 GCA_964426135.1 uncultured Phycisphaeraceae bacterium
TAATGTCGGGCGGACGGGAACGCAAGAAATCAGGGGTTATCCACAAGGGTTCCGCGGATTTTGAAAAATGGGGCGCGGGAAGGATGGGGTTTTTCAGGATTCCCTATACTCATTTGCGGGAAGTGGCACGACAGGTCATGCGGTTCTGAAACTCAACAAGGCGGACGCCGGCAACCGCCGATTCATCGTCGTGGAGGTAGACGACGGAATCGCCGCGAACGTGACGGCTGCGCGGCTGGGGAAAGTCATCGCTGGTGATGGCGACAAACTGCCAGCGTTGGGCAGCGGCTTCCGATTCTGCAAGCTGGGCAAGCCGCTGTTCGATGCTCATGGCAACATCGACAGCGAAGTGACGTTCCCCGACCTTGCCGCGCACGTTTTCTTCACAGAGACGGGCGTGCCGATCCCGCGCCGCGCTTCGGGCGATTCACCGCTGCTGGGCGTGCATCAGGGCAAGGCGGTTTATCTGCTGTTCAACGGCGTGCTGGGCGATCGCCGGCCCGTCGGCGGCAACGTGCTGACCCACGCCGTCGCCGACCTGCTGCCGCCGCATCCGGGCGGCAGCGCCGGGGGGCCGCGCGTCGTGTACGGCGAAGCGTGCCGGCTGGGGGCCAAGGCCCTGGCGCACTACGGCATCACGTTTCGACAGGTTCCCTTTGAGCTACGGGTGGACTGACCTATGGCCCTGGACTTGAAAGAGTATCAGCGGGAATGCCTGGACAGGCTGGGCCACTATTGCGACCTGGTGCGCCATCACCGCAGCCGCAGCGCGGTGCGCCCGATCCACGACGCCTACGCCGAAGCGACGGAAGGCCGGGACTTCAACACGCATCCGTTGTTCCCCGACACGCCGTATATCTGCCTGCGCGTGCCGACGGGCGGCGGCAAAACGCTGATCGCGGCGCACGCGGTGGGCACGATCGCGCGGCGGCTGGGCCATCAGGATTACCCGCTCTGTCTGTGGGTGACGCCATCGACCACGATCCGCGATCAAACCTTGAACGCCTTGAAGCAGCGCGGGCATCCTTATCACACGGCGCTGCGCGACAGCCTGGGCGTGCCCGTGGAAGTGCTGACGATCGAACAGGCGCTTGAGCTGAACCGGGCCACGGTGCTGTCCAGCGCGGTCATCATCGTCACCACGATCCAATCCTATCGCATCGACAACGAAGCGAACCGCCGGATTTATCAGGACAACGGCTACCTGATGGCGCTTTTCGATGACCTGCCCAGCGAAGTGAAACAGCAGCTACAGGCGAGCGCCGGCGACGGCGGCTACCTGACGCTGGCGAACGCGATGAGGATGCGCCGGCCCATCGTCATCATGGACGAGGCGCACAACGCGCAGACGCGAATCTCATTCGAGTCGCTGGCGCGGTTCGGCCCGATGGCCGTGATGGAAATGACCGCCACGCCGCAGCAGGATCACGACCCGACGCGGGAAGAGTACGGCAGCAACGTGCTTCATGCCGTGTCGGCGCTGCAACTGAAGCGCGAGGGGATGATAAAGCTGCCGATCGAACTGGAATCGCGCGACAACTGGATGGACGTGCTGACGGCGACGGTGGATCGTCGGGCGCAGTTGGAAGCGCGGGCCGTCGCGTTCGGGCGCGAGTCGGGCCGGTTTATCCGTCCGATCGCGCTGATTCAAGCGCAGCCCCGCCGACAGGCGCGCGAGACGCATACCGCCGACGCGATCCGCGAGGCGCTGATTCAGCAGTTGCACGTACCTGCCGAGCGCATCCGCATCGCAACCGGCGACAACGATGAGCTTGGCAACGAAGACTTGAAGCATCCCGATTGCAAGGTCGAATACATCATCACTGTGGACAAGCTGCGCGAGGGGTGGGATTGCTCGTTCGCCTACGTGCTCGGATCGGTGGGCAACGTGGCGACGGAGACGGCGGTGGAGCAACTGCTGGGCCGGGTGATGCGCATGCCCGACGCCGTGCCGACGCAGATTCCCGAACTGGATCGCGCCTACGCGATCGTGCAGAGCGAAGACGTGGCGGCGACGGCGGCGCGGCTGTGCGACAGCCTGGTGAAGCGTTGCGGATTCGATACGGATTCGGTCAACGATGCTTTCCGAGTGCGCCGGCGCGTCGATCCACAAGGCCGGCTGCCGATCGCGGCGATACCCGTTTCCGCCCCGCCGAACCTGGCGACGTTGACGCCGGCGCTGCGCGAGCATGTCGAGTATGACCGTGAATCGGGCAACGTGCTGCTGCGCGCCCCGCTGACGCGGGATGATGCCGTGGCGCTGCGCGACACGATGACCACGCTGACGGATCAAGCTGCGGTGGAAGAATACTGGCAGCGCGAGCGGGAGATTGGCACGGCGGCGCGACGGCTGGACGAATACGCCGAGCCGGTGCGCGTGCCGCAACTGGCGGTGCGCGACGGACAGCGATCGTATCTGTTCGAGCCGGAAGAACTGGACGAGTTTGATTGGAGCTTGGATCGGTGCGACGCGGTGATTGCGGACGCGGACTTTTCCATCGAATTGAACATCGGCGATCGTGTGGCCGTGTCGGTGACGGATACCGGGGCGGTGCGCGTCGGCAGCGTGCAAGGCGTGGTGGTGCGCCAGTTGTCGCTGGTGACAGAGGGCGACGATTGGAGCGCGGCCGAGTTGGTGCGCTGGCTTGATCGGGAACTTCACCGCAACGGGCAATTCACCGGCCTGCCGATGGCGCTCAGTCAACCGTGGATTCAGCGTATCATCGACGGCTTGCTACAGCAGCGTGGCGGGAGCCTGCCGATCCTGGTCAGGAAGCGCCATGAGCTTGCGGACGTGGTGACTCGCCGGATCACGGCGCACGGACGGCAGCAGGTTCGCGCCGCCGCTGAAATGCTGATCGCCCAGCGATCGACGCGGCGGCTGGAAACGCTGCCGGATCACGCCTTCACGCTGGCGGAAGTCGCGTACTGCGCGTATCGCCGGTATCACGGGCCGTTCAACTTTGCCAAGCACGCTTTCGAGTTGATCGGCGACATGGGGGAGGCCGAGAGCGAGTGCGCGAAGAAGATGGACGACCATCCGAACGTGAAGCGATGGCTTCGGAACCTGACACACGAAAGCGCCGGGGGATTCAGCCTGCCGCTGTCGCCGGGGCGATTCTTCCCCGACTTCATCGTGGAGCTGGTGGACGGGCGCATCGCCATCGTCGAATACAAGGGCGGATACCTGGCCCACCGACCGGAGGAAATGCACAAGGAAGTTGTGGGCAAGTTGTGGGAGGGGCGATCCGGCGGGCGCTGCCTGTTCGTGCGCGTGGTCGATCGGGATTGGGACAAGTTGGAACGGGCGTTATCGCCGGTCAACCCGGCCCCGACCGCGAGCGGGCCGGGCAATCGCCGTTGAAGGCATGTCGATCGTGGGCATGAGCTGCGCCGGCTGGACGCGAAGGGCGCGGGCCAGCGCTTCCAGCGTGTCGAGCTGAACCGCTCGCAAGCCCCGCTCGATCAAGCTGACGTGGTGCTGGTGAAGGCCGGCGGCGGCGGCCAGCGCTTCCTGGGACATGGCGCATTTCTTACGGGCTTTCCGTACGCGCTGGCCGAATCGCAACTTGAAGCCGGTGTCTGCCACGGCTCAAACGATCCGGTTTTCTGTCGTGATTCACCATATACAAAACGATATGGATGCTAGAATGTTGGAGTGAGTCGATTATCGCGCATCCGCAGTGTGGAGGTTGTCATGGCCTATCGACAAAGGCATCGGCCTACATCCCCGTGGCCCTGGATCGTCGGAATGGTTGTCGTGGCGGCGGTCGCTGTGGGCGTCGTGATTGCGGTTACAGGAAAGGGACGGCTTAACGGCGAAACACTTGGGCCGGCGAAGGTAGTAGCGCCACCGTCGGCCCGTGACACGAAGCCCCGGCACGAGGCACCTCCATCATTCCAGTCGATTGACGAGTTGATAGTCGCGCTTCCGGACAATGGAACGAATGAGGCCATGCTGGACGTGGCATCGGCGCGACTACAAGGGGGCAATGTAGAGGTCGCGTTTGCACTCGATTCCAGCGTCACGCGACACACGCCGCTTCGCGGACTTGAGCGCTTTCCTGGCTCAAAGGATGGGTCATCTGATGCGGATGCTCAATTCAAGCTGGTGTTCGACAAACCCCTCTACAGCATCACTCATGCTGTGGGAGAGACGGCGTGGAAACTGCAATTTCGCTTTGCTGAATCCCACCGTGAGCAACTGTCGAGCCTTCAGCGCGGGGGTCGCGTCACCGTGCGCGGAGTGATACTGAAAGTGTCACCGAACCTAAGCGGCGGGATAGTTGAAGTCGAGAATTGTTCTGTGATGAGCGTGTCGAAAGAAAGGTCAGAATAGTCTGTGCGCATGACAGTGAAAGCAATTCGCTACGCCCACAACGCCGGCTACCCGCAGTGCCACGTCACAACTGACCGGGGCGAAGCGATCATCGGCTTGGAGCAGAAGTTGCTGGACGGTCGCCACGGTGTAGCTGCGGTCGCCTTGGGGCCGCCGCTGCGGTGGGAGGACTTCGCAATTACCTTGCCGGCAGCGCCCGACGAAGGGCGACGGGAGCCGCTGACGTTGGAAGCGTTCACGTCCGATCCGGCGATAGTCGCCCTGGCGTGGCGTTTCATTCGTGACGTGAATGCTGGCGTTTTCGAGCCTGGCCCCGTGTCGCTGGCGGAGTAGCGGAACGTAGAGTGAATCTATGGGTGAGCGGCCTGATACGCCGCGAGCGGCCCAGCCGACGGCGCGCGTCCTACCCCTTCGCACGTCGTCGGCTGGCCGGCCCGACTTGCACAAGGGGTAGCAATGAACAAACCAACCGCGAAGTCTGCGCCGCCTTCGATGGCGGCGATCATGTCCGAAGCGGACAAAGCCGGCGCGCGCTGGCTGGCGACGCAAGCTGCCGACGTGCCCGATGACGAACGGGCCGCAAGGCTCAAAGCAATCCGTGACGGTGTGCTGGCCCGCCACGGCGTGCGCATCGTCGGCGATGCGCTGGACACGCCGTCGGCGCTGCTGGCCGAGATTCGCCAGTCGATCGACCGCACGACGGCCACGATGTACGCGGCGACGATGCCCTACCGCTACCAAGCGATGCTGCGGGTGAAGTGCGATGAGGCCCGGCGCGTGGCGATCGACCTGGCGGCGGGCGATGCGGAGCTGCCGGCGCTGCCGCCCCGCGTAGATGACGGCTTGGCCGACCTGCAAGTGCTGGCGGCGTGGTGCATCGAAGCGACGCGGGATACGACTGGCGTTGACAATTCGCAACTTGACATGCAGCCGGCGGAATACTTTGGCAAACGATGGGGCATCACCGCCGACCGGCTGCGGAAGGCCCGCAAGCGGGGGGCATTGAAACGGTCGAACATGCCGGGTAACGGTGGGCGCTGGTACTACTCCGTCGCCGAAGTCGAGAACCTGTGGCCCGACGATGTGCAGGACTGAATGCCGCCCATCGGCCCGGACAGAAGCGGACGGAAACCGGACGAAAGCGGAAACCCTTCCAAACTCCCTTGTTTCTCGCGGCCAAGCGGCGAAAGTGACCGCATGGCCACAGTCGCCGCAAAGTATGTGTCCCTTATCAACGCCGCCCGCAAGTTGGGGTTGCCGATGGCGTGGCTCCGCCGTGAGGCGGGGGCTGGCCGCGTTCCCGTGTTGAGGGTTGGCCGCCGGCTGCTCTTCAACGTCGAGGCTGTGGAAGTTGCGTTGCTGGCGCGAACGCCGGGTGAAGCGGAAGGGGGCGAGAATGATCGGCATTGAAACCCCCGTGATGGATGACCTGGCCGACGATGAAGCCAATTGCAATGTCGCCGGATTAGGCGTCGCCCCGATCGAGCGGCTGCTGCTCACTGACGCCGAGGCCGCCGTAGCGCTGGGTATCAGCCGGGCGCATCTTCGTGCCCTGGATCGGCGCGGGCTTGTGCCGCGAGGCCTGACGCTGGGCCGATGCCGGCGCTGGTCGCTGGCGGAGCTTCGTGCCTGGGCCGCCGCCGGCTGTCCCGATCGGATCGCCTGGCAGGCGCATCGGTTCGGTGAACCGTTGACAACTCGCACCTAAACGCATTGATCGTCGCCGGTTGTGGTTTCATCACGGCCCGCGTGTCCGCCTTCGTGTCCGTTCGACCCTCCTGGCACCTTCGGCATCGGCGATCACAAAGGGGTATCAGAGTGACCGCCAGCATCGACGACAATTCGCTGACTTGTCCGCCGGCCAACGCGGGCCGCGACGCGCGTGAATCCGACGCGCGCCGGTTCCTTGACGCGCTCTTCGGGCACATGGGCGATGAGGCCGCCGGGCGGCTGGTCATCTGGACGCTTTCCGACAGAGCAACGAAGTGGTTCCGTTCCGGCGACGCGAATACCGCCGCGAGGTACGTGGTCGATCGCGGTGAGGCCAACGTCTACTGCGGAATGGCCCTGATGGACGAACGGCTAACGGAGGGCCGGGGCACGATCGAGGACGCCACGGAGCTCGTTTGCCTGTGGGCCGACGTGGTCTCGGTGACACTCACAACAAGAAGAAATACCCGCCGACCATTGAGGAAGCCCACCGCATCCTGGACGTGATTGGCATTGCCCCGTCGATCATCACCGCCACGGGCGGCGGATTGCAAGTCTTCTGGTTGCTCAACGAGGTCATTCATATCCGCTGTGAGGATGACCGCGATGGTGTCAAGAAGTTGCTCGCCACCTGGAAGGCCCGCGTGTTCGCTGCCGCCGACGCGCTTGGTTACAAGCTGGACAGTGCCTTCGACCTGACCCGCGTGATGCGAGTGCCGGGCAGTTTCAATCACAAGCCGGAGCACACACCGCCGCTTCTCGTGCGGATGCTGGTCTGCGATCCGAGCCGCCGGTACACCATCAGCCAGTTGACCAATGCCGAATTGAAGCTGCCGGTGGAGGATGGCGCTCCCGAGGCTACTGCCGAAATGCAGGACACTCACCACGACGCCAACGTGAACCCCGACAACGCCGGCCAGCTTGACGATGAAGCGATCATCCGTGCGGCTCTCGACTGCGACGCCCGGTTCGCGCGGCTGTGGGCCGGCGACACCGCCGACTTCGACGGCGATGATTCGAGCGCTGACCTGGCCCTGTGTAACATCCTGGCGAAGCTGACAGGCGGAAGCATGACGGCGATGGATCGGCTGTTCCGACAGTCCAAACTCATGCGCGGCAAGTGGGATGAGAAGCGCCGCGACACGACCTACGGGTTTCTGACGATCAACAAGGCGTTGACGAAAGGCAATGGGCATCACCGACAGGCGCAGCCCCAGCCCGCCGCGCCGACGTTCGTCGGCCCGCACGGCATTCGCCTCACGGTCACAGAAGCATCAGAGTACGGCACGCAAGGCCGGATCAAAGCAACTTTCGCCGTCCGTGTCGGTGACGCGGACAAGGCCCCGCTTACCGTTACGAGCGCGCCCCGGTCGATCACCGACGAGGCCCGGCACCTAGTCGCGCTCCTGGCGGTCGATCACGATGTATCCGATGCCGATCGCGTCGCCGTCCGCGAATTGCTTGCGACGGCGATGAACCGGAAAGTGCTGGTGGAAGTCATCGCCGATGGCCGCCGGCGGCGAGTCGCCGCAACAGCCGTAACAGCGGCGTCCACGCGCACCATCGAGTCCATCACTATTGCCCAGTGCGCCGCCCCGTTCGCATTCACCTTTCGTGAAGATGATGGCCGGCTCTGGTCGGAGTCGCAAGGAAGGCCGATTCCGTTTCCTGACTTTCGGGACAGCAGCGTGACGCCGGCCCTAATCCAAGCGGTTCGGCAGGCGACTGATTACCCCGACGATGAACCTTCCGCCTCTGTATGGCGCATTAAGCAGTACGTCGCCGTTGCGTGGGGTGAGCTTGTCCGCACGTTGCCGCGCGAAGTGGATGCCAACCATGTGGGGCCGGCCAGCAAAGCGGCGCAGCGCTATCTTGCGAAGCTGTCGGAAGTCTGGGCGTCGTCGGGCCAATGGTATTCGACCACGAGCCTTACCGGGCAAAACACGATCGGTACGACCAGCCTGGCGGCGCTTGCCGAGCGCCGCGCCGCCGAGTTGCGAACCGGGCCGGGACCGTCTGGCTGGGTTCCTGTCCTGACTGTTGGTAAGGTCGATGCCTGGCTTTTCGTTGATCCGGGCGAAACGCTCCACGTCTGGCTGGCGATGACCCATCGGCTCATCCGGCAGGTCTCGTGCATCACCCGGAGTCGCTTGGAGTTGCCTAATACCCGCGATGACGTTGACTTGGTGGCCTTGGCCGCCCGCTACGGGCTTTCGACTGCTGATGAAGCCAAGGGCTCCCAAGGGCGAATACGGCTCGCCCACGGGCGTCCTGCGGCTGCTGGTGCTAAATGAGCCGACCAGTCGCGCCATTCTGCTGGGCCAGCGTGACCACGGATAGGCGCGCGCTTTTTTTTCGCCTATGTGCGTGCGCCCGCGCGTTGATTGAATTACCTGTGGAAGAAAAAAAGCGCGCGCGCCAATCATGGAGTAGTTATGGCCGACCTGCATGACATCCCGCTCGCCCCGGTGAACATCGACGCTGTGGCCGCCGACGCCAAGGCCCGTGCGGAATCGGCGATCGCAGGCCTGGACTCCGACGCCGCCGACGGATCGCGTGATAAGCACGGCCAGAACAGGAAGCCCAAACGCGACGCGCGCGGCCGCTGGATCGGCGGCGGGCCGTCGCCCAACCCCAAGGGCCGCAAGCCGGGGCGCACGTTGAGCGAGTGGCTGCGTCACATGGCCGACGAGCCGCACGAGGTCGGGCAGCCGCCTCGTGCCGAGGCAATGGCGCGGAAGCTGTGGAGTTTGGGGCTTGACGGCGACCTTCGCGCGATCGAACTCATCTTCGTGCGGCTCGAAGGGAAGCCGTCGGATAACAACGCGCTCGCTATCACCGCGCCGATCATCATCGAACTGCCGGACATCGGCTTGCGTGACGACACGACGCCCAGCGGAGGCCCCGACGATGAAAGCGACTGATAGCCAAACGGCCAATGCGACGGATGCGGCGGTGCGCCAACACCTGGATTCGCTCAAGCGCCGGCTCACCCCGCACCTGACGCCGGCGGAGTACGAAAAGTTGAATGCGTGGATCGAAAACCCCCGGCTTGTCGCGCGTGTGCGGCAGGCCATCACCGAAAGGATCAACGATGCGAAGTGACGAAGTATCCGAGTTTCGTGAGGCGTGCGGTCTGCCGGCCACGTCGATGACGGAGCGCGAAGCGACGATCGACGCGACGATGAGGCAGGCCGCCGGATTGCCGGCGACGCCCGCCAAGGCCGACGCGATGACGCGCAACATGCGCGTCGCCGCTGGCATCCGCGCCGACGCGGGTGAGCAGGACAAGCGCCGCCCGCCCGTGCTCGCTGCGGTGGATGAAGCGATGCTGCAAGCCGCCGGCGTTCACGCGCGGGACTGATCCGATATTCCCTCTCGGCCTGGCCCGCCGGCGTTGAACAATCGGCCAACGTGGACGATTGACCATTCACTCCTGATTCAAGGATCGAACCATGACCAGTGTTGCAAGCATGGCGGAAGGACTGCTGACCGATGAGCGCTCCAAGGCGATGAGCGAGTACCGCGACCTGTTGACCGGCAGGCGGAAGAACAACGCGCCGGAGCTGGTGAAAGCGTTGTCCAAGGTTCTCAACAAGACGCCGGCGGACATCCGCCGCGATGAGGCGGCACTGGCCGAGGCCGTCGCCTTGGAGGTCGAGGCGGGCCGGCTGGCCGACGCGGAGAAGGCGCACAACGCGGCGCTTGAGAAGGCGCTTGAGCACGGGGAGGAAACGCAGCGGCTTCTCCAGACCCGCAACGAGCAGGCGAACGCGATGGCCCTGGAGGTCAACCGCCTGGACTCGCTGGCCCGTCGCTACCTGCGGGCCGCCGACCGGCTGCGCGAGCTGCGGCGGCAGCACGCGGAGCTGTTCGGCATCGCTGAATGAGTTTGTCCAACCCGCCCGGCTCGTGGCCGGGCGGAGTCCGTGCAGCCGCCCGCCCTGGCTCACGACGGGGCGGCGGCTTTCGTCCCGGCACAGTCAAACACTATGTCGGGGCTTTCAAGGCCGCCGTGCGGGAACGGTTGCGAACACCGTTCCCCACACGCCGCAACGCCCGCCGTTACCATCGGTTGCGGCGTTGGCCGTTCGTTATGTCCGCCGCTGTGTCCGCCTGTACGCTGAAAGTGAGGAATGATCCGTGAGCAAGCGTAACGCCCCGATCGTTGAGCAACTTCGTTCCGCAATCAACAAGGCCGAGGCCGTCGGCGACTCGAAGTATGCCATTGCCCAGCGTGGTCAGATTGAACGTGCCCAGCTTACGCGGCTGATGCAAGGTTCCGTCGCGCCACGCCTGGATACGGCGGAGCGGATCGCGGCGGCGCTGGGTTTGCAGATCACGCTGGACGCTGCGCCGGCTAAGCCGGTGAAGCGTCCGAAGGCGCGAAAGCGCCAAGGTGAGAAGCGTTGACAAAACGCAACGATTGGCCTATGATGCTTCGATCAAAGCATCACGTCCGAAAGGGTGAATCCATGAACATCCGAGTTTTCCGCCGCATCGTGAAGGGCGATCGCACCGAGAAGTGGTACGTGGACTTCCGCGACCACAATGGCATTGAACGCCGGTTGGCCGCTTACACCGAAAAGCAGGCGAGCAACGAATTGGCGAAGCAAGTTGAACGGCTCCTGCGCTGCTGTGAGCACAACGATCGCCCTGACAAGGCGCTGATGCTTTGGATTAAGACGCTGCCGCCTCGCATCCGCGCCAACCTGCTGGCGTGGCGGATGCTGGACGCCCAGCGCGACGCCGAGGCGAAGCCGCTGGCCGAGCACGTCACCGACTACCGGGCCGCCCTGGACGCCAAGGGCTGCACGGCGAAACACGCGGAGCAAGTTGTCAACCGAGTGCAGCGGATCATCGACGAATGCAAGCTGGCCCGCTGGTCGGACATTACGGCCAGCAAGGTGCAATCGCGGCTCGCCGACTGGCGCAAGGAAACGCAGGGCAAGCCGGGCATCAGCGCGCAGACGTTCAATTTCTACCTTCAAGCTATCAAGCAGTTTTGCAAGTGGATGGTGAAGGACGGGCGAGCCAGCGAGTCGCCGGTGGAGCACCTGGACATGCTGAATGTTCGCACCGACCGTCGGCATGATCGGCGGGCGCTTGCGGTCGATGAACTTCGCCGGCTGTTGGACGCCGCCGAACGCGGCACTGTTGGGGATGATGGCAAGCCCGCCGGCCCTGTCGATCGGTTTGGCATCGGCGGCCCCGACCGGGCGATGCTTTACCGCGTCGCCGTCGAAACCGGGCTGCGGGCCGGCGAGCTGCGGAGCCTGACGCGCGCGAGTTTCAACTTGGATGCCGATACGCCGACCGTGACCGTGGCCGCCGCCTACTCCAAGCGTCGCCGCGATGACACGCTGCCCCTGCGGGCGGACACGGTGAAGTTGCTGCGGGTGTACCTGGTGAATAAGGCCCCGGCTGCGCCCGCCCTTGCGATGCCGTCGCGCGAGCGGCTGGCCATGATGCTGAAAGCCGACCTGCGGGCCGCCCGCGATGCGTGGATCGCCGAGGCTGGCACCGACGTGGAAGCCCACAAGGAACGTGAGGCGTCCACGTTCCTTCGCTACCGTGACGACGCGAACCGCGTGGCTGACTTCCACGCCCTCCGCCATACGTTCATCACCAACCTGGCTAACGGCGGCGTTCACTCCAAGACGGCGCAGACCTTGGCCCGCCACAGCAGCATCACGCTCACGATGGATCGCTACTCGCACACGCTGCGGGACAGGGAAGTGGCGGCGCTGGCCGTGTTGCCCGACCTGGCGATGGCGACGGCTTGCGCGGCCCTGGGCACGGGCACGGCGGGCGCGACCGCAACGCCGAACAGGGGAACGCCGACGGACACGCGGGCGGTTCGTCCAGCGTTGTCCGTGGACAACCGCCGGGCAGCCGGACACAACGGCGGACAAACAGGTGGCGCGCTCGCGCAACTTGTGGCCAATCAGCCGGTTGCAACGATTGGGAAGCCGTTTGCTAAACCGTTATACGGGGTATAACCCTGTATCGCGGGTTCGAATCCCGCCCTCTCCGTATTTCTGGAAACGCCCTTCGCAAATCGCACATTCATAGTGCCTTGCGGAGGGCGTTTTCTTTTGTCACAGTCACTGGGACATGAACTGGGACAAACAGCGGGGTCGCAAGAGTGCAAACTAGCACTCTCAGCTTTGATTCTCGATGCCGTTACCATTGTCGTTGCAAGCACCTCTTGTGTGATGGAACCACTCGATTGCCGGAACACCCGGTGCGACGGTTCTTGTGAATCGTAGGTTGAATAATTCCTGCGCGCTCTCGTTCGAGCCTTCGATGCCGGCAGACGGAGAGAGTTCAGTCGTCGGCAGAGCATCGCTATTGAAGAATCGAATCTGACTCATCTTCCGCTGGGCGTCCTCGTCGGCCAGATGCCGGTAGCGTTCGATGATCCGCGAGTCGGCGTGGCCGATCCATTCGCAGATCTCGCCTTCCGAGGCGCCGCCGAGGAACGCCTGGCTGACGAAGAAATGCCGGAATGAGTGGACCCTGCCGTCGACGAAGCCGATTTCGTCAGGCGGCGTGGGGAACTTGCTAGACAGGGGCTTGAGCACGTCACGGATCAGAATGTTCCTGACAGTGTCGACCGTCAGCAGGCCGCCGCGCGGGCCGTGGAAGACACGGCCGTCCGGCTGGCGGATCATGTCCTCCAAGATGGGGCGAAGTTGGGATGGATGGGGATGCGCCGAGACCGGCCACCCTTGGTCGTCCGGACGGTCTTGCCCCTCTTGCGACGCAAGCCGCCGTGGCGGTTGTCGGGCACAGTGATGGCGCCCGACGCCAGATCGATGTCGGTCCACCGCATCGCAATCAACTCGCCGATGCGCATGCCGGTGGTCGCTAGAGCGAGAATAGCGTCGGCTAGCCACTTCAACGATTCAATCACCGCACAGTGATGGTTCATCGCAGAAACCTCCTCACGTGTATAGCAGTATGCGGCATTGGTGCCGGGCAAACTTCTGGAGAGCGAGCTTTACAAACGACTCGTCACCGCCGACCAGGACAAGCGCATGATGCAACAGGCCGGCGATGAGGACGCGCGGATCAGGTGGGCGTGGAAGCAGGCGTTCTCGCGCGAGCCGAGCGATCTTGAGCTGGCGGTGATTCGCCAGATGTACCGTGATGACCTGGCGGAGTATCGCTCCGACGCCGGCGCGGCGGCCAGGGTGTTGAGCATCGGCATGTACAAGGCGCCGGCCACATCGCGACCATCACTGCTCAATCGCAAAGCCAGCGCATCCAGGATTCAATCCCGCGCCGTTCGTCCGGACCTCGCCAGCAGAACCACAAGTAGCAGCACAGCAAGAACAGGAACGCCAGCGGCAACGAGATCGACGTCGGCATGGCGATCCGCCAGAAGTGCGTCGGTTCGTTCCCGGTCGCCAGTCCGTAGATCCAGAGCGGCCACAGGTGGACGACATGATGGAGCACGTAAATCGTCAGCGAATACCGGCTGAACGATTTCGTGATGTTCAACACTCCCTCGAATCGCCTGCGATTCGGATTCTGGTCCACCCACAGGTGCAGCACCCCAAAGAGAAACAGGGCCATGCCCGCAGTCGCCAGGACATACTCAATGGTGGGTGGAAACATCGTCCAGCCTCTCAGCACATGCGTCGACATCGTATTGGATAGATAGCGTCGAGCCGCCAGGGCGATGCCTGAAATTGCCATGAGCGCGCCGCCGAGAATGGCCGGCGACCACTTCGCTGGCCGGTCCTCGGGCGACTCGCGGAACACGAGCGATGCCGTCACCAGGCCCGTGAGCGAGTAGGCAATCCAGGGAAAGATCGGGAAGTATCCGGTGGCCAGGAATCCGATCCAGACGTCCGACAGCGTCAGATCCGCTTCGAAGTAGCCGTTCACCCAGTATGCGTCGTAATCCGCCATAGCGCGTAGGATCGGGCTGATGAGCAGCGCGATGACGCTGACCAGGACGGAGAGGGACGGCGGCAATCGCCGTGCGAAATTGAGGACGAGCAGCGCCGCGCCGACGAACGTGAGCACATCCCAGTTGAAGGTGTCTTCCGGAAGCCAGACGAAAATGTTGAACGCGAAGCCGACGCCGATCACAAACAACCCGCGCCGGGCCGACACTTTCGAAATGTCCAGATCGCTCTTGCCCCGCGACTCCTGCCCGATCACCCACAGGCGGTAACTGACGCCGGAAAGAAAGGCGAAAAGCGGCGCGCCCAACCCGGCCACGGGCAGCGAATAGCCCGAGAGATTCTCGCCGAAGTGAACGAAGACCATCACGAAGATGGCGATCGTCCGGAGAATATCGATCGACGGATAACGCATTGAATCACTGCCCCAGGCTCGTCAGGTATTCGAACATCATGAACAGGATCTGCGTCAGCAGCAGAATGATGATCACCCACTCCAGCGTGTTGCTGGATCGCGTGAGCATGAAATCGCTCACGCGCTGGCCGCACAGTTCGTAGACCCGCTCGAAGACTTCGATCTGCGCGCCGAGAAACTCGTGCCGGTGCATCATCCTGTTCCGCTCGCGCAGCCGCTCGGCGACCTGGCTGGCGAGCGTGGGCGGATGCAAATGCGGACAGTGGATGTGTGGGCCGATCCGCGCCAGGCAGGCGCGAATCAGAAGGACCTGCCCGAAGCGCTGGTGAAGCTGCTGGCGTTTGCTGATCGATTGCCCCTGAAATTCGAACGCCAGCGGCATGTCCGCTTCCAGTTGCGGCCAGGTTTCGCCCAGGGTCCGCTCGATGCCACGCAGCTCCGCGTCGTAGTAGGCGACTTCGATCAGGGCAGCGAGGATCGCGTCCAGGCGCTCAGCCAGCGCGAGGACCGCCATCCGATCTTGGGACCAGATGATCTGCGCGCCCTGCAGCGTCATCATGTGGCTTCTCGGCTCGCCGCCGGTCGCCGCCGCCTCGACCCAGGCGCGTGCCGCCGTCAACCACTCGCCTTCCTCCTTCGGAGCGGCCGGAATCCTGAGAATCGAAAGTGCCACGGCGTCCGGCGACGCACTCCCATCGGTGCTCACGCGCACCGCACAGCGACCGATGGCCGCGGGAAACTTCAGCAGCACCTCATGGTCATGACCAGGCTCGCTTACAAAAGCGATCGGACAGATCGCCGCTCCTTCCGGCAGGCCTGCGGGCAATTCCAGATCTTCTGCGTGCGTCTCATTCGCGTCGTGATCACTTGAATCGGTCATGAATTTCCCTTGGAGTTGTCGGTCATGAGCGCGGCTAGCCATGCAGCCACATACTCAGCCGAGTCGAGCACGCCGTTGAGCGTGGAATCGAAAAGATAGTCGCCCACCACGAAGAGGTTGGCATGTTCGGCCGGTTCCGGCTGATGACGCTGGTCGAGCCTGCGCGGCACGACGCCGCCCGGCATGGCATTGACCGCGCCCACCCAGCGATGAACCCTGCCTTCCATGAAGTGCGCCCGCCCGTGCGCCAGGAACGGCGGCAACGAGTCCAGCGCCTCGGCGATCAACTGCTCGTCCGTTCGCTCGCTCATCTCCACGGCGGCCTTGCCACCCAGCAGCCAGCCGAGTACGCCATGCGTCGCGCCCGGATCGCGCGAGGATTCATCGTAGAGGCAGCAGCCGCCGAAGTGGTCGAGCATCCAATAGGAGTCCGTGAAGCTGCTGCGCCGGAAGGTCTGGTCGAAAAGGATGGTGATCCGCAGGTAGTGAGCTGGGTGGTTGTAATAGTCGTGATGCTGCTTCATCGCCTCGGCCAGGCGCGGGCCGCCGAAGGAGATCGATGAGATCCGGTTGTGCGGCAGCGCGATGACAACGAAGTCAAACTCGTCTTCACGTGCCTGTCCCTGATGGGTCGAGCAGATGCGCAGGCGACTGTCGCCGTTTCGGGCGATACCGCTGACCTGATGCTCCAGCAGGACCGTGGCATCGATCCGGGCAGCAAGCTCGTGCGGCAACCGCTCATTGCCCCCTTCAATGCCGTACAATTGCATGTAAGCCGGATCGTTCATCAGGTAGTTCTGGAGGCCGTAGGTCGGGCTGGTCTGGTCCGGCTCGGTCGCCAGGTCGCTGTGAATCAGGTGGCGCACGTATTGTCGCGCCTCCGGTGCAGCGATCTCGGCAAGGAGTGCATCAAACCGGCGCGGGTCCATCGGACCCTCCAAACCTTCGGGAAAGTCCGAATGCCAGAACTCCTGCGGCGTCATGCGGTCCTTGGCGAATCGATCAAACGCCGCCAGCGCGCGGCAGGCGTTGGGCCCGAGTCGGTCCTGGATGTCATCCAGATTCGCAAGCACCTGATCATCCATGATCACCGCCGGCCCGCCCATCGTGCGGATGGGCAGCCCAAGCTCAGCGACCAGCTCCTTCAGCGGATCCTCGTCGAAGTTGGAATAGTCGTAGAACTCCGCAGCCCCCGCCTCATACTGCACGGGCGCTTTGCCGAAGCGTGGCGTGGCGATCTTTCCCCCGAGGCGCGGACTCGCTTCAAACAGCGTGATGCGGACGGGACCATCGACCATTTTCTGAAGGGTGTAGGCAGTCATCAGGCCCCCTGGCCCGCCACCGACGATCCCCACGTTCCACGTACGCATCTACTTTCCTATTCTGGTCTCAGTTCGTGTGTCCGTCAGGGAACGACGCCCGGACGAAGCCGGGACGACTTTCGAGAACGTCTTCGTGCCGTTGGGCCACCATCCCTCCGCCTAACGCTGCCGCGGCAAACGATATTGCATGGATAGGAATTGGGACTCCGCGCGGGATGGTCGTTGGGTGAGGTGGGGCTACAGGACCCTTCAGACCTTTGCCCAGTGCAATGACCGCCCGGCGCAGCGCGGAGACGATCTGCTCGGCGCTGTGTCGAGTCTTCATTGGGAATCCTTTCCGGCCAACGGCCGGGTGGATTCTCTCACCAACTCTGGATCAGGTTCTCAGGAAGGGGTCACAAGGTGATCCCCTCCGCATCTTTGTACCAGTGCCCGTGAGAGAGCCGGTGATGCAAAGAAAAAGAAGAGGGAGTCACTCGTCTCCAGTCGCTTTATCTGCTCCACAACCGGCTGTCATTTGAGATGCCCCATACTTTCCTCGCCGGCTCCGCAGCCTCAAGCGTGGCGTCAAACCCGCGCTGCGTGGTCTTGATCACAGGCACGCTGAGATTCGGGTGCTTCACCGACAACTCCTGGGCGCTTTCCGCGTAGCGTCCGTGCTTCTTGTGATAAGCCTGCTGCGCGTAATAGATTTCGTGCAGCAAATCCTTGACGTCCTGCGCCGGATCAGCGCGGTACTCGACGGGGCCTTGCGACTTCTCACTGAACTGCAGATAACCCCAGCGTTCAGGACGGTGCATGTCGATCGCGCCCTGCGGTGACCAGACCCAGTTGTGCTCGGGCTTGCCTTTCACCTTCACGTACTTGCCGTCCTCGATGGCGGTGTCCCATTGAACGCGCGAGAAGTTGATGCGCCACTGCTGGCCATCCTTCGGCGGCACGGGCACGGGGCTCAGTTCCGCCAGCCCCTTCCAAGGCCAGGCGATTTCGACCGTCCAACTCTTGTCCGTGTCGGCGGGATCGTCGAGCGTGCCGTTGACCTGCACCGCGGTTTTGAGCCCGATGATCTCCCAGCCATTGAGCGCCCGCCCGCCGTCCCTGTAAGGCTTCGACAGCAGCAGGTCCCATGTCGTGTTCTTCGCATTGAGCTCGAGTTCGCCGTAGAGATGGTTGTCACCGTCGGGATCGATGAAGACTTCAAAATCGGGGTCGTGGAAGATCACCGCATCGTGTTCGGTCAGCGTGGCCCAGATGTGCGGCTCCTCCAGTTCCGCCGCGATATACAGCGCCTTGTCATCCCAGAGCATTTTCATGCGCGTCCGGTGTGCGGGCTTGGGCTTGCGATCGCCTTCGATATCGACGAAATCATCGCTCCAAGTCGCTGCATTCCACGCATCGTCGTCGAGCTTGCCGTCGATGACCGGGGCGGCGGCGGCTTTCAGGCAGACATATCCGCGCGGCGCAGGAAGCGCTGCGTGATGCGGAGGCTCGGGGACAACCGGCGTCGAGGAGACCGGGGCGACGACGGGCGCCGCGACCGGCAGCTTTACCGTCAACTCCGCATCGAACATCAGCTTCGGATCGCCGCGCCCCTCAAGCGTGCGCAGCATCGTGCCGATGGTGCGCACAGGCTTGCCGCTGAAGAGCTCCTTGCCCGCGTGCGTCACGACGACAGGTTTTTCGAAATCAACCATGCGATCGTCGAGCCTGACCAGCAGCGTCGACACCTTCTCCGCCGCCGTCACATCGATGCACTGACCCTCGCGCTGAGCGATCACCATCGAATCACTCACCGCCTCCTTCGTCGGAGTCGCCAGCCAGTAGGAGCGATCGTGCGGCGTTCCTGTCTGCTTCCACACGACGCGCGTCGGCACGGGATCGCGGCTGAATCCCGCCATCCACGGCAACGCGGCCTTGTCCTCCATGTCCATCCAGTGGCCTTTGCCTTCGTGAATTCTGACGAAGTGGCGATACCCCTGTGGATCGTCCTTCTGAAGTTTCGCCAGCAACTCGCCATACTCGCGCCCGACCTTGTTGCGGCTGTAGGCCGCGTCGTTGCCGCCGACCTGAAGCGCGAAGGGCACGTTGCGCACGGAGAGCATCGACACGCCGTTGGGATGCCCCGCCATCATGGCGGCGGCGGCCCAGCGGTCGGCCATGCGGGGGGCGAGCTGGTACACGCCGTCACCGCCCGCCGAGTAACCCATCACATACACGCGATCGGGATTCACCCCTTCCAACACGATCAGGTCTTCGATCAGCCGCGCGAAAAGTCGATCGATGTGAGGTTGATGCCACAGGTTCCAGGTATCGGTCGGCGCCCTGGGCGCGAGGTAGATGCCCTCTTTCACGGCATAGAGCTTCAACTGATTCTTCCACTGCTGATCGTTGACGTGCTTGGGCGCGCCGCCGCCGCCGTGAAGGGAAATCCAAAGGCTTCGCCCGTCTTTGGGCTTGTCGCCGGAAACGGTGAAATCGAACGCCATCTCCAGCTTGTCATCCCTGAGCAGGCGGTCGGCGATTTCCTTGGCGCGCTGCGACTGGATCATCGCCGCGTGGGCGTCCCAGATCAGCTTGCGGGCGGCGGCGGCATCGGATTTCGTCAGGGCGGCCTCGGCGAAATCGCGCTCCGCCAGCGCCGCCGGCGAATCGGGCTTCTCATCCAGCGCCGCCTTGAGCGCCGCCAGTGCATCAGCCGACGGGATAACCGGCTGGATCACATCGACGATCTGAAACTCCCCCGCTTTGCCGGCTGTGATCGTCTGCTCATGCCGCCCGACGCGAACAATGTATCCCTTCCCCGGCTGCAGTTCGAAAGCCAGGTAGTCATTGAGATCCGCCGACTCATCGCGCGACTTGCCCTCCAGCGTCGCATTCGGCTCGCCCGCAGACGCAACCGCCACATTCGCCGCCACGCGTTTACGACCGGCGTTCAGCACGCGAATCGCCACCCGCGCCGTCCGCGAAGGGGCTGGCGCCTTGGCGTAACGATCCGTCACGTTCTCGCCGGGCACGGTTGTGTTCCGGCGGTCCCACACCAGCGGAAAGTGAACATTCGTCCGGCGAAAGCTCGCCGCGTAGATGGCGTGCTCGGGCGAATCCTTCTGCGCCTTGGCGGCGTCGCCTACGAACCAGCCGCGATTGAGACCCTGCGCATCCTGCTCGCAGGCGCCGGTGAAGTGCCAGTCCTTGTCCCAGATTTCGATCCAGGTGTGATTGCCGCGCTTGTTCCACCAGTTGGGAGTGCCCACCAGCCGGGCGGGAATGCACACCGACCGGCAGGCGTCGCTGATCAGGATCGAAAGCCCGGTGCAGGAAGCGTTGCCCTGGGCGATCGATTCCTTCGGACTCAAATTGGGAGGGCGATTCTGCGGCAAATATTTCACCTTGATCTTGTGAAAGAGCTCCGCGTTGAGCTTCTGCGCCGCTTCCGCGGGTGTCTTGCAATCCTTGATGATGGGCATCGCCAGTTCGTAAAACTCCTTCCGCCAGGGATCGCGCTTCTCGTCGATGTTCGCGTAAGGCAGCACATGGTCGAAAAATATCTCCTCGGGAATGTCCTTGCCCCACGGCGTTTCGCTGCGCGCCTTGTAGGCAAGCTCGTGATTGGCAATCAGAAAATCGGCCGAAAGCGCCGACAAATCCGAGTCAGGCATATGCGTGATCAGAAACTCCATGCCTTTCCGCTGCTCGGCGGGAACGGCGCGAAGCGCCTTCTCCAGCTCGGTGCGATTGCCGCCGGCTTTTGCCAGTCGAGACTCGGCGGCGTCCGACCACCACCGCGACGGAGCCTCCGCCCAGGAGAAGCAAGGCAGGTGAAAGAAAAGCAAAACGCAGAAAAGAAAGTGCTGGATAGCCATGGGAGAATCTTCCGCTGATCAGCCGCCTGACAAAAACCGGTTCAAGTCTACCAACTCCATCCGCGACTTCTGTCGGGGGCCTCATCCACCCCTCAGGGCAGTTGCATATGGGAGGCGAGGCTCCCGCCGAGCCGACCCCATACATGCGGACGAAGGCGGCGCCCGACATTGTGGCCCCTCGCCGCGGGTGGACCATCGCAGTATTGGGGCAACGAATCGTCCGGCGCTTCCGTATCTCTCTACACTCGCGGTTCACGCCAGGATTGCCGCGATCGCCTTGCCGTGATCGATATCCAGCCGCTTGCGTCCGGGCACCTCGAGCCTGCGTGAATCCAGCCCCATCTGCCGCAGGATCGTCGCGTGAATGTCCGTGACGTAGTGCCGGTCTTCGACGGCGTGGAATCCGATCGCATCCGTCGCGCCATGAACGACGCCGCCCTTGATCCCGCCCCCGGCCATCAGCACCGAGAAGCCGTAGATGTGATGATCGCGGCCGTCGGCGCCTTGTGAGCCTGGCGTTCGGCCGAACTCGCTGGCGAAGATGACGATCGTCGAATCGAGGAGGCCGCGCTGTTTCAGATCCTTGATGAGTCCGGCGACGGGTTTGTCGACCGCCCTGAAGTTCTTCTCGTGATTCGCCTTGAGTCCGCCGTGCGCGTCCCACGCGCCGGCGCCGCCCGCGCCATGCTGCACCTGGATAAAGCGCACACCGCGCTCGACGAAGCGGCGGGCGGCGAGCATCTGCGTGCCGAACTCGCGCGTCGCCGGGTCATCCAGGCCGTAGAGCGCGTGCGTCGCTTTGCTCTCGCTGTTCAGGTCAAGCGTCTGCGGCACGGAAGTCTGCATGCGGAACGCGAGTTCGTACGCTTTGATCCGCGCCGCCAGCGCGGGATCGTCCGGGTATTCCGCCGACTTCAATTGATTCAGTTTGCCGACAAGATCGAAGTTGATCTTCTGCTCCGCGGCGCTGAGGCCCGCGGCGGGCTTGCCGAAGTCGAGCGGGTTGCTGGGGTCGACGCGGATGGGCACGGCGTCGTGCGCGGGGCCGAGGTAGTGGCCGTCCTTCGCGTTCCAGTATTCGCGGCTGCCCATCGAGATGAACTGCGGCAGATTGTCGTTAAGCGACCCCAGGCCGTAGTGAACCCAGGCGCCGAGCGTGGGGAACTCGCCGTCGAGCATGTGCCGGCCGGAGTGAAACTGCGTCTGCGCCCCGTGGTTGTCGTCGGTGGTGTACATGGAGCGGATCACCGCGATGTCGTCCGCGCAGCTGCCCAGGTGCGGGACCCAGTCGCTCATCTCGATGCCGCTCTGCCCGTACTTGCGGAAGCCAACCTGGAGCGGGTAAAGCCTGTTGCGCTGCTGACCGTTGGCGTCGTTGATGACCGTGACCCGCGCGAGCTTGAGCTTGTCGGGGTTCTGCGCATCTTTGTGCGGGGTGTCGCCGATCGACTTGCCTGCGTACTTCGTGAGCTCCGGCTTGGGGTCGAACGACTCCATGTGCGACACGCCGCCGTTCATGAAGAGCCAGATGACGCTTCTGGCCTTGGGTGCGAAGTGCGGCTTGCCGTCGGGCGGCTGCCAATGAGGGGCGGGGGCCGCGGCGTCCGCGCAGACCACGCCGTCGCGCGCGAGCATCGCGCCCAGCGCCAGGCCGGTGAAACCCATGCCGACATCCGCGAGAAACTGCCGGCGGTGGACGCCCTGCGGCGAGCATCGGTAATGGGGGTTGATGAGGTGGGGCATGGCGGAGTCCTCAGCGGATGGCGAGGAAATCGTTGTGATTCAGTAGCGCGTGGACCAGATTCGCTCGCGCGGAACTCTTCGGATCAGCATGCATGTTCCTTCTCGCGATTTCGGTCAACTGCGTCATCGCCTCGAGCATCGCCGCTTGTTCTGCGTTCGTCGGCTCCGCGCAGAGCACGAAGATAAACGCTTCGCGGATGAACTGGACATCGCTCGCATCGGGCTGCGAAGCAGTGATCCGCTGCGCAATCTTCTTCGCCATCGCCGCCGCCAGCGGGCTGTTCTCCAGAGCGAGAGCTTGCTGCGGAACGATGCTCTCGCTGCGGCGGTAGCAGTCCAGCACGCTCGCATCGTCGAACGTGGCGAGAAACTTCTGATGCTCGTTGTGCGAGTGTACGAAGTAAAGGCTGCGGCGGCGAGATGACTCGTCTTTAACCGGAATTGAGGGCCCGCCGCGCGCCGGGTCCAGTTCGCCCGCCAGGTGCAGCAGGCTGTCGCGCACGGCCTGGGCTTCCATCCGCGCGGGATTCATCCGCCAGTAATGGCGGTTGTCCGCGTCGGCGGCGATCGTCGCGGTCGCGGCGTTCAGGTTCGAGGAGGAAAGACGATACGTCTGCGACGTGACGATGAGCCGGTGGATGTGCTTCATGCTCCAGCGGTGCTCGACGAGTTCGACGGCGAGCCAATCCAGAAGCTGCGGATGTGTCGGGGCCGCGCCCTTGCGACCGAAGTCGAAGACGGTCGCGACGAGCGGCTTGCCCATGTGACGGGCCCAGATGTGATTCACCGCGACGCGTGCGGCCAGCGGGTTCTTGGCATCGGTGATCCACGCCGCCAGCGCCGTGCGCCGGCCGGTGCTGGTCGCGGGGAAGGGCTTTCGCCGCGAGTCTTCGCTCTCCAGGTTCGACTCGAACATCTTCAGCGAGCCGGTCAGCGTGCTGAACGAATCGCCCGGCGAATCGACTTCCTTACGGAGCTTCTCCCGCGCCGCCTGCACGGCGGCAAGCTTCTTTTGCGCCTCTGCCTTCTGTGCCGTCGTGGCCTTGAAGAGTTCAAGGTCCGTGCGGGCGACATCTTCCTCCGCCTTGATCGACGCGACGGTTCGCTCGCGCCGCACCGCTTCGGTCACGAGCGCCGCCAGATTCTCCGGCGCCGGCTTTTGTCGCCGGGCGCGGTCTGCCGCAACCCGCGCGGTGATCGACGCGGGCTGCGCTTCCGCCGTCGCCAGCGCCTTCTCGGCGATGGCCACCAGGAGCTTCGCCTCCTCGACCGACAGCGGGCCGTCCTTCGGTTTGCTCTTCGCCCCCGGTTCGGCCATCGCGATGTCAGCGGCAAGTTCGCTCAACTCGAACGCGAGCAACTCCGCTTTCGCGTCGAACGTGATGACCTCCAGGGATCCCCTCTTGCGCTCGATCGGGAGCTTGAAGGCGAGCGACAGTTCTCCGCCAACATGTACGTTGATAAGCGAGCCGCGCACGCGCAGGGTGAGTTCGTGCGTCTGATTCAGGTCGACTATGCGGGGCTGCGCCGCTTCCGGGGGATAGACGTCGTTGCCGTCCTTTTTGTAGCTGATCTGCGACTTGGGGCCGCCGGCGTAGGAACTGAGGTAGGCGATCACACCGCCGCCCTGCTCGGTGACGTCGAAGGCGATGCCGACGGATTTCCACGTCTCGCCGCCGGTGGGGATGTATTTCAGTTTCGCCTCGAAATCCGCGGGCGGCGCGGACTTGTATCGGAGAGTCGCGCGGGTCGCGCCGGTCTGCGACTGCACGAGCCTGCCGCCTTCGTAGGCCCATGCGCCGCCGCGCATCTCCCACGCATCGGGCTTCGCGGCGGAGAAGTCGTCGCGGAACACTGGCTCACTCTTCCTCTGCTTTGAGACATCGTCCTTCGTCGTGTCCGCTTCCTTCTTTGTTGGCTGCTCAACGGCGAGCTTCGCGGCCTGCTCCGTCTCCGCGAGTTTTTTCTTCGCACCGTCCAGCGCCGCTTTCAACTGCGCGATGCGCTGTTCGGCGATCTTCAGGTGCGCCTGCACCACATGCTCGCGCAAGCCCGGTTGCTGCGCCTCGGCGGGCAGGTCGATCGCCGCGACCTTCAGCTCGCCGCGCGAAAGAAACGCCGGCACGTTCGGCGACAGCGCCCGGCTCTTATCCGGGTTGCGGTCGTCGCCGCGCAGGTGCAGATACGTCGCCGCCTCCAGGTTGCAGTCGAACGGGCGCGGGATGCCGTCCTTCTCCGGGTCGAGTTCGCCGCCGACGAAATCCGTGCGCACCTGATAAGGCTCGAAGAACGCGCGGAGCCGATAGTAGTCGGCGTGCGTGATCGGATCGTACTTGTGGTCGTGGCACTTGGCGCAGTTGACGGTCAGGCCGAGCATCGCCTTGCTGGTGTGCTCGACGGTTTCATCGAGCCAGGTGGTGCGGTTGAATTTGAAATACTGGCGGGCGAGGAATCCACCGGCGCGGAGCTTGTCCATGTCGCTCGGATACAGCTCATCGGCGGCGAGCATCTCGCGCAGCATCTGGTCGTAGCCCTTGTCGGCGCTCAACGACTCGACAATCCAGTCGCGCCAGTGCCAGATGTGCTTCTGCGAATTGCGGACCTCCGAGCCCAGGCCCCACCAGTCGCTGTAGCGCCAGATATCCATCCAATGCCGGCCCCAGCGCTCGCCGTACTGCGGAGTGGCGAGGAGGCGATCAACAACTCTGTCGTATGCCTCGTCGGAGACGTCGCTGATGAAGGCGTCAAGCTCCTCGCGCGTCGGCGGCAGACCGATGAGATCAAGCGTCACGCGGCGGAGCCAGAGGCGCTTGTCCGCGGCGGGCTGGGGCGTCAGGCCGCGCTGCTCGCGCTCGGAGGCGATGAAAGCATCGATCGGATTCTTCGCCCATGCCGGGTCCGTCACGCGCGGCAGCGCGGGTCGCACGGGAGGCACAAAAGCCCAGTGATCGCGCGGGTCACGCTCCGGCTGCTCGTCCGCCGGGGCCTTGGCGCCCTGCGCGATCCAGGCGCGGATCACCGCGATTTCCGCGGCCTTGAGCGGTTCGCCCTCGGGCGGCATGCGGTCCAGTTCGTCTTGCGAAGCGATCCTTGCGATCAGGGCGCTGCCCGCCGGGTCGCCGGGCTTGATCGTCCCGCCTTCCTTGCCGCCCTTGATCGCCAGCGCTGCGGTATCCAGCCGCAGACCGGACTTCTGCTTGAGCGCGCCGTGACAGGCGAAGCACCGGGCGGCGAAGATGGGCTTGATCTGCTTGAGGTAATCGATCGACTCTTCGCCCCGCAGGGGTGATTGAATCGCCAGCGCGACAATGAAACCCAGCAGCGACGCGCATCGCCCGTGAATCGATCGGCCTTGTGAAGAAGCGGCGCTCATGCGAACGGGTTCCTCGCCTTCGCAGTCGAGTATATCGGCGTATGGCGGTGATTCGCGGATCGGAAATCGGATTCCACGAGGATGGCCGTTGTGTGGGGCGGGGGTTTGGCCGGGGAAGCAAGTGCGTGCTGCGATTGGTTCATGGCATCCAGTGATGTACCGCCCTGAACCACTCGCGGACATCCGAACTCTCGGATCAAAACAACTTCGTCAGAACCTTGCCGTCCTCCAAGAGGTTGACCGGTCGGCCTGCGATTTCCGTGCGCAGGTCGTCGATGCCCATGGCGTGGTAGACCGTGGCGGTGATGTCCTGGGGGGTGACGGGATTCTCGGCCGGATACTCCGCGCGGGGGTCGGTACGGCCATAGACCTGCCCGCCGCGGACGCCGCCGCCTGCCAGGAGCACGCTCATGCACGCGGTCCAGTGATCGCGGCCGGCGCCGTTGATGCCGCCGGAGCGCGGATCGCCGATGCGGGGCTTGCGGCCCATTTCGCTGGTCACCATCACGAGCGTGCTGTCCAGCAATCCTCGTTGCGACAAGTCCTCGATCAGGGCGGAGATCCCGCGATCGAACGGGGGCAGGAGATTCTCGCGCAGGCAGTTGAAGTTGTTGCCGTGCGTGTCCCATCCGCCGCCGCTTTTGCATTTTTCGTTCTGCGCTTCGTCATCCATCCAGAACACGGTGATGAACGGCACGCCGGCCTCGACCAGCCGCCGGGCCATGAGCAGGCTGGCGCCGTTGAGCGTCGGACCATAGCGATCGCGGATCGCTTCGGGTTCACTGGCAATGTCGAAGGCTCCGGCGGCGGCGCTGGAGGAAAGCAGCGCGAACGCTTTTTCCTGCTGCTTCGTGTAGTTCGCCGCCCCCGCGTCGCCGTCGAATTGTTTCCGCGCAGAGTTGACCGCATCGAGCAACCGCCGTCGGTCGGCGAATCGCCCGGCAGGCATGGCGGCGTCCAGGGTGAGCGTCGGCGCGGCGAACTTCAGCGGCTGTTCGAGCGTGCCGTGCAGATAGAACGGATCGTGCTCCAGCCCCAGCCGGCCGGCGAACTGCCCCGGCCGCGTGTACGGCGCTTTGCTGGGCGCGTAGGGCAGCGTGATGACCTGCGGCAGCTTCGCGTGCGGCGGGCGAAACTTGCCCACCACGCACCCCATGTGGGGCCAGTCCGTCGGCAGCGGCCGGCGGTCGTTGCCCTGCGTGCGAAACGTCTCGTCAGGCACGTGGCCCGTCAGGTTGTAGTAGTAGCCCGCGTGGTGATCGCCGGTCGCCTGTCCGCCGTCGGTGACGCCCTGCACCACCGCCAGATGGTGCGCCTGCTTCGCCAGCAGAGGCAGGTGCTCGCAGAGGCGCACTCCCGGCGCGGACGTGCGGATCGGCTCGAACGCCCCCCGATATTCCATCGGAGCGTCGGGCTTCATGTCCCACGTGTCGATGTGCGAAGCCCCGCCGCAAAGGAAAAACAGGATCGTGCTGCGCGCGTGCTTGCGCGTCGAGCCGGGCGGCGCAACCGACGGCGCGCCCAGGCACCGCGGCGCAGCGAATCCCAGTCCGGCGAAGCCAACCGTCGAAGCAACCAGAAAGGAGCGGCGAGTGAAGCGTTTCAGCATGCCAGGATGCTCGATGGCGACCAGCGTCCAGATGATCTGCCTTGACGGGCGTCAATTCGCAGACACGCGTCCCTATCACATCAGCGCAAGTCGCGTTGCCGACGTTTTGAATGCAGCAGGCCGACCGTACTGCTACCGGGAGCATGATACATTGAACATCGCTTCATCCGCCGCATATCGCACGTGTTCCTCACGAAAATTTTGGATCATCCGGCACTTCCCTACTTGACAACGGTTGACATGGACTCGTGGAGTCTTGAACAGAGTCGGAGTCTTGAACAGAGCCGGAGTCTTGAACAGAGCCGGAGTCTGTGACTCCGGTCGATTTGAAGCGGCTCAA
>CAYRPN010000075.1:0-27497 GCA_964426135.1 uncultured Phycisphaeraceae bacterium
GCGGGCGTTGCCAGATGGTTCGGGGCTTGTTTCCCTCTCCCTTCCAGGGAGAGGGTGGCCGAGTCCCCGGGGGACGAGGCCGGGTGAGGGTCGGGACGAACAGACGGTTTCCGCGTCCGTCACGCGATGGTGGCGATTGCAATCTTGTGCGTCCCGACCCTCACCCCAGCCCTCTCCCTGAGAGGGAGAGGGGGCCGGAATGCAAGCCCCGGAAAATTTGGCACACCGTGTGCAAGGAGAAGCTGTGCATGAGATGAGAGTGGGCCTCTCGCAGTCGAGGGACAGGACCAGGCTGCAAATCAGGTCGAGCTGCGTCGGTCAAGAGCCGTCGTGGTGAACGTCGAGTGAAAAGGCGCGGGCGTACCGCGTCAGATGAGATCCGTGAAGGCGAACGCAAGTGAACCGCTGATGAAGGGTCGTAACAATGACAGACGATGTCGAAACCAGGGCTTTGGTCTGTGCTCTGGGATCAGTGCCGGCGATGCCCTGTCTGCGACCGGCACGACATCCGGCCTTGAGGCGGCGCGAGCGCGGATCAGGCTCATGCACGGAACCTTGGAACCTGTCGTCCCGATGTCAAGGGAGAAGCCCAAGCGAGGTGATCGCGAGGGTGAGAGTACCGATGCGGGGCACAGGGGCGGAACGGCCCGTAGTAGCGATGAAGGGCGTGTAATGCGCCTGGAGCGAAGGGGTCGTGTCATCCAGTCTTCGGCCAACGGGTCAACCGCGCCAGCGGGAGGAACTCATGACGGAAGACAAACGGCAACGGGATGACGGGAGCCGGATGAGTCGAGAGGCTCACGTCCGGTTCTGAGAGAGCGCGGGGGTGAAACTCCCCCGCGCCACTCACCCATGTTTGGCGGGCGTTGCGGGATTTCTCTGGTATTGACGACGACCTTGCGGTATCCTCAGCATGCGGCTGGGGCGTTTCAGTTGGTGAACGCCTCGGCACCCTTCCCCATCAGATTCGGATTGAGGAGAGACCCATGTCGGATTCCACCTGTCGTCACGATTCCTTCGTCGGCCTGCAGTCGCTCGAGCCGCGCACGCTGATGAGCGGCGATCCCATCCTGCTCTGGAACCAGATCGCCATCGACACGGCGCTGGCGGACACGCGGGCGGCGGTGTCGTCGCAGCCGGGCCCGACGAATACGAGCCGGGCGATGGCGATCGTTCACGGCGCGATGTTCGATGCCTACAACGGCATCGCCTGGCAATTCACGCCGTTCCTCTCGCAGCGCCGCGCGCCGGGCGCTTCCATCGATGCCGCCGTCGCCCAGGCGGCGCACGATACGCTGGTGTCGCTCTATCCGATGCAGGCGGCAACGCTGGATATTCATCTCGACAATGTGCTCGATGACATCAAGAACGGACAGGCGGAGAACAAGGGCATCCAGCACGGCAAGGCCGTCGCCCAGTTCATTCTGAACAAGCGCAGGAACGACGGCTCGCAGGCGACGATGACCTACACGCCCGGCGCCCGGCCCGGCGATCACCAGGTCGATCCGTTGAATCCCGGCCAGGGATTCCTCACGCCGCTGTGGGGCAAGGTGCTGCCGTTCACGATGAAGAGCGGCACGCAGTTCGCGCCGCCGCAGTTCCCGCAGCTCACCAGCGCCCAGTACACCAGCGCGTTCGAGGAGGTGCGGGTGAAGGGCGCCATCGACGCGGAAATCTCCGACCGCAACAACGACGGCGAGCCCGACCGCACTGACGATGAAACTGAGATCGGCCTTTTCTGGGGCTACGACCATCGCCTGGGCACCCCGGTGCGCTTTTACAACCAGGCCGCGCGCAACGTCGCGGTGCAGATGGGCAACCAGGTGGGCGATAATGCCCGCCTGTTCGCGCTGATGAATCTTTCCATGGCCGACGCGGGTATCAACGCCTGGGCCGCCAAGTACGGCACCACGCGCGACATCTGGCGTCCGATCGTGGGCATCCGCAACGCGGACACGGACGGCAATCCGAACACGGTTGCCGACCCGATGTGGGTTCCGCTGGGCGCGCCGGCCAACAACGGCGATCCGGCGGGCTTTGCCGGCGGCGTCGGTCCCGATGCCGACCCCGATCCCGTCGGCGGCCCCGACTTCACGCCGCCGTTCCCCGCCTACACCAGCGGCCACGCCACCTTCGGCGGCGCGGCATTCAGGACGCTCGCCAATTTCTACCAGCGCGACAACATTCCCTTCGCCCTTTTCTCCGAGGATTCAGGCACCGTCCGCAGCTTCAGCGGCTTCAGCGAGGCGTCGATGGAGAACGCGGAAAGCCGGCTGTATCTGGGCGTTCACTGGGGCCCCGACTGCGTCGAGGGCGTGAAGGCCGGCAACAAGATCGCCGACAACGCTTTCAAGAATTTCCTCAAGCCCGTGCCCGTGCCGAACAAGCAGGTCATAGCCTCGATCGGCAGCAACCTGCAGCTTTCCGTCATGAACACCCAGCCCGTGTTCAGCTTCAGTTTCAGCAACGTCATCAACAGCCAGCCCGCGAAGAAGAGCGGCTTCTTCCTGACGATCAAGGTGTGAACCAGAATATCCTTGCTTCTCGCGCACCGTTCCTTCAAATGAAAAGGCCGGCGATCCAGGATCGCCGGCCTTTGTTGTTTTCTACAACCACCAGAATCGACACCCTAAGCCGGAAGGGCCAAGGGTAGAGGGCCAAGGGTAGAGGGATACGAACTTCTGTGCGCCGCGCGTAGTAGTTGCACGATCAGAATCTTCACCCTACACCCTACACCCTACACCCTACACCCTACACCCTAAACCCTATTTCTTCTCCTCTTCAATCACCTGCGGCTGCGGCACGGCCCGGCCTTCAAATGCCTCCGCCCTCGCGGCACCGTACATGGGCATCATCATCCCCAGCAGCATCGCCTGCTGCGAAATCATCATGTTGCCCTGGCCCGCCAGAATCTCCGCGCCGGGGAACGGCGTCTGCGACACGAAGTGCCAGCCGTCCTTGTCCATCCACGACGCCGCGCCGGCGGGGGACAGGTGCGGACGCAGCTTCGGCAGCGTCGGAATCACCAGCGCCGGCGACTCCACCCCGAACAGATCGCCCATGCCCAGCAGCAACTGCGACAGCATCAGCGTCGTCTGGTATCCCTCGACGGCGGTCTGCGGCAGGTCGGCGTAGGCGATGAAGTTGCTCGGCGCGGCCTTGTTCAGTCGGCCGTGCAGATCCTTGAAGCCGGGATTCTCCAGGATGGACGGGCCGCCGGCTTTGATCTGGTCCGCGGCTGCGATGACCACCTGCGGGTAGAGACCGGCGATCCAGGTGTCGCCCTGAATCGTCCAAGCCGGCGCCACGGCTGGAACCGCCAGGTAGTGAATGGTGTTGCCGCCCGCTTTGACGCTGCGCATGTTGATCTGCGGGCCGCGCTCGCCGCCCAGTTCCTGCTTGAACATCGCCGTGGCGAAGGCCTGCACCTTCAGCACGGAATCGTTGAACTTCTTCGCATCGCGCAGGCGGTTGACCACAGTCAGGCCCAGCAAACCGTTGCCGGCGAGCTGGTTGTCGGCGTACACGGCCCACTCGTCGCCCAGCGCCGCGAGGAAATCCTTGCGCAGGTCGAAGCCGAGGTTTTCCTTGATCTCCGCCAGGCCTTCTTCCAGATCCTGCGCGGCCCGCGGTTCGAAGACGGTGACGATCTGCATCACGTCATCGAGAAACTTGTCCGCATCGAAACGAAACGCCATGGCCCAGGCCGCGTTCTTGGGCACGAGTTTCAGCAGTGCGTCGCTGACGGGTTTGTTGTCGAGCATCGCCAGGAGGCCGCGGCGCATGCCGACCGCGCCGGGCGCTTCGATGAACAGACGGGTGGACCAGTCCTTGCCCTCGAAGCCGGCGGTGAGCACGGCACTCTTGATGCCGTCGAGCCCCAGCGCGACGCGGGCCTTGGCCCATTCCTGCTGTTCGCGCTGCGAGCCGCCTTGCTTGATGCCGATGTCGATGGTCTTCATCAGGCCCTCGGCGTCGACATAGGCGACTACAACGGGATCCTTGCCCGCGTGCGCCATCGCCTTCTTGAAGCGGTCGCTCTGGCCGATCGCGCCTTTGGGAAGCTGGCCGTGGGTCATGGAGACGAGGCCGTCCTTCGCATTTGCGCGGAAGGGAGCGCCGGATTCGTCCAGCAGCTTGTTCAGGTCGTTCGCCAGCGCGGGAGCATCGGCGCCGGCCTGACAGTACAGGCCCACGCGCGGCGCCGGTTCTTCATTGGCCGGGAAGTCCACGCCGCCGAAGTAGAACGCCGTGGGATATTTCCACGCCGCCTTGAGCATCGGGGTGAGCACTTCCATGCCCTGGAAATCGCGGGGGCCGTCTTGCCCCAGTTTCGCCAGCGCCTTGGGAAGGAACTCCTCGAAGAGCGCGGGAATGTTCGACGATTCGAGCACCGCCTTGAGGTGCGAGCCTTCGTAGCCCGGCCCCAGGTTCTTCGCGCCGCGCCAGGCGATGTAGATCAGCGCGTCGTCCGGCACGACCTCGCTCAACGGCTGCGCTTTGGCCGCGCCGGCGAAGCTGAGCAGCATCGCGACCGCCATCGTCCAGAGGGTGAGTGTTCGTTGCAAAGGCATGATTCCCCTTTCAAGTGAGTGGGTTCCCTGATCGTCCGTAACGGCACCAGTGTGGCTGGGACCGGTGAGTGCATTATATCCGGCAGGTGAGTTTCCAGATTCATTCAGTCGCGTAGCGAAAAAAAGAGGGGGACGTCCATCCCCACCGATGGACGTCCCGCCTGCTTGAATGCGATCAGATGTATCGACGCATCGGCGGGTTCGGATTGAATGAGCCCGCCGGGGGATCGTGATTATTCGGGCTCGTCCGGCATTTGCGTACTTGGCACCGGTTGGAATAGGCGTCTCGGAGTGCTGAACAGAGCCGGAGTCTGTGACTCCGGTCGATTTGAAGCGGCTCAACGCCGCTTCAAATCGAATTCGCGCCCTGCGCTTCCGGCTGGCCGTGCGTCCGCCGCGCCGAGTTTCGCCTCGCCGGTATCGATCCGGCTCGGCGAACCGGAGTCACAGACTCCGGCTCTGACAAGACCGGTACGCATTCGCCGGATGAGCCATTATTTGGCGGCCTCCACCTTGGGCGCTGGGGGGGCACTGGGGTTCAGGCCGTCACCTTTCAATTGGATCTGTCAATGTAAGGTAGTGATGCCAGGCGGCCTCGCTTGGTCGCCGCGTTGTTCTTTGACATGTTTTGAGGCAGAGGCGTCCCACCCGCCGGCCACGAGAAGTGGCCGCAAAGTGTCCTACCCTTTTGGCAGTCAAATTGATAAGGCTATGAATTGACAGGAGTTAAGGGCAAGAATGGGGGGCCGGGGGGCACGTGGCCGGCCACTTTTGTGGAGGCCGGGGTGGCCCCGGAAGGGCACCCCGCAGGGGGGCGCTCTTCAGCGGTTGGCGTGATGAACCTTGGATCAGATGATCGACTGGTGCGTCCTATGAATGACAGTCGGCAGCGATCTGACGAGCGGACTTCGACGTGCATGAGCTTTTCAGCCTGCCGGGTGCAAGCAACCGATCTTGATCGAAAGGGACTGACGATGACGAATGAACTGCAAGCGAACCTGACACGATCCAACCGCCGGTGGCGCTGGGCGACGCTGGCGTTAGCGCTGACGATGACCGCGGGTCTGCTGGCGGGGCAGGCGAAGGATGCGAAGGAGCCGGCCCAGCCTGGTCAGCCCGCGCAGCCGAAAGTCATCGCCGACCCGACGCTGCCCCGGATGCTGGTCACGCAGGCCGGCGCGATCCAGCCGAGCCAAAGCGTGGAAGCAACGGCGCTTGCGATCGCGTATCATGCGCTGCGCAGTGGTGGCGGCGAAGCTAAGATTTCCGCCGAGGCCGTGGGTGAGTACGCTGCGGCAATGCTGAATGCGATGAGTAAGGCGAGAAAATAGGAGCGAGCCGACAGCCGACAGCCGTTAGCCGACAGCCGACAGCCGTTAGCCAAACAGCAACATGCCTTGCCGGCTAACGGCTAACGGCTCAAGGCTAACGGCTCAAGGCTAACGGCTAACGGCTAACGGCTAACGGCTAACGGCTCCCCCGCTCCGTCAAGGACGACATGCAATGAGCACGATTCTCTTCGCCGGTGGCGGCACCGGTGGTCACATCTTCCCGAACCTGGCGATCTGCGAGCGCATGCTGGCAAGTGTTCCCGCGTCCGTCAGCCAAGGCTCCACCGATGGCGGAACGGACGCGCCTTCGCCGCTGTTTGCCGTGTCTTCGCGCAGTCTCGATGCGGAGATTTGCGACAAGGCGGGGGTGCCATACGTCGGCGTCGCCGCCAAGCCTTGGTCGAGTAAGCCGTGGCACTGGCCGGGGTTCATCGCATCGCTGATGGCGGGGCGAAGGCAGGTGGAGGAGATCATCGAGAAATACGGCGTCTCGGCAGTCGTTGCCACCGGAGGCTACGTCTCCGGCCCCGCGGTGATGGCGGCCCACCGTCGCGGCGTGCCTGTGGCGCTGGTGAATCTGGACGCGGTGCCGGGCAAGGCGAACCGCAAACTCGCGTCGTTGGCCACGACGGTGTTCACCGCTTACGACACTGAAGCGCTGCCGGGGGCGACGCTCGTGGGCCTGCCTCTTCGCTACTGTGCGCTTGGGCCTGACGATCCGCGCGAGGCCCGCACGCAGCTTGGCCTCGACGGCGAGCGCGACACGCTCATGGTCACCGGCGGAAGCCAGGGCGCTGAGTCGGTCAACCGAACGGTCATCGAACTCATCAGCAGGCCCGACGTTCGCCGGGCGATGGAGAACTGGCAGGTCCTGCACATCACCGGGCCTGGCAAGGAACACGAAGTGGCTGATGCTTATGCCCGGATGGGCATGCCCGCGGCGGTGCTGGCGTTCTGCGACACGATGGGGCTGGCGTGGCGGGCGGCGACGGTGGCGGTCAGCCGCAGCGGGGCGGGGGCGGTAGCCGAGGCGTGGGCCAACGCGGTGCCCACGGTGTTTCTGCCGTATCCGCATCACAAGGACGATCACCAGCGTCTCAATGCGCTGGCGCTGACGCAGCTTGGCGGTGCGATTCTGGTGCGCGATCTGATCGATCCGAAGGCGAATGCCGCCCAACTCGCGGGGCAGATTCAGGCGCTGATCCGCCACCCCGCGAAGAGGCAAGCCATCATCGACGCATTGACACAGAACCGGCCTAATGACGGCGCGACGGTGATTGCGCAGTGGCTGATGGATCACATTGAGTCGGCGGCGGCGTAATCATCGGTTTGTTCCCGTCTTGCGGTGCACTTTGGAATCAGATGCCGAATCACCACAATGGCACAGAGTCACGAAGACACAGAGACACAGAGACACAGAGACACAAAGACACAAAGAGATTGAATGCGCTCCATGAGCGATGATCGAGATCTCGCTTGCATTGTTTTATTGTCGGGCTCTGCTTTGTGTCTCTGTGTCTTTGTGGTTCAATGTTGCCGCATGAACTTCGCCATCTGCAACGAGACGTACCAGAACTGGGAACTGCCTCGCCTCTGCGAGCATGCGGCTTCCGTCGGCTACACCGGGCTGGAGATCGCGCCATTCACCTTGGCGCCGGACCCGCGCACACTCACCGAGGCCGATGCAAAAGCAATCGGCGACACGGTGCGATCCTTCGGCTTGACTGTCGTCGGCCTGCATTGGCTACTGGTGAAACCCGATGGCCTGCACATCACCACGCACGACAGCGCGGTGCGCAAGGCGACAGCCAATTTCGGTCGGCACCTCGCCCGACTGTGCGCCGCCATGGGCGGGACGATCATGGTCTGGGGCAGCCCGAAGCAGCGCAGCATTCCGCAGGGCACGCCTTACGAAGAAGGCTTTCAGCGGGCAGTGGAAGTCGTGCGAGCCGTGGCGGAAACGGCGGGACATCACGGCGTCCGTATCGCGATGGAACCGCTGACGCCGAAGGAAACGAACTTTCTCGTCACCGCGGAGGAGACGGTGAAGTTCATCAAGGCCGTGAATCACCCCGCGTGCCAGTTGCACCTGGATGTGAAAGCGATGTCCGGCGGCGAGAGCAAGCCGATCCCACAGATCATTGAAGAGAACAAGGTCCACACGATTCACTTCCATGCCAACGATCCGAACCTGCTGGGGCCGGGCATGGGCAGCGTGGATTTTGTGCCGATCACCGCGGCACTCAAGCGCGCGGGTTACGATGGGTGGGTGTCGGTGGAGGTGTTCGATTATTCGCCTGGGCCGGAGACGATTGCGCAGAAGAGCATGGAGTACTTGCGGAAGGTGTGGAGTTGAGCAACCCAGCGCACAGGTGCCGCGATTAATCAATATGTCCTGGCTCAGTGACAAAGTGAATCCCACCTCGCCAGCGCTGATGGGCCCCGATGCCCAGCCACGCCTGCTCGTGTTGGTAAAGATCGTGGTCGCGGCCGCAGTGCTCGGCGCGATCTACTGGTTCCTGTGCTTTCGCTTTGCGAACGCGCTGGAAACATGGCAGATCGTGCTGGTTTGCCTGGCCATTCCGTTGTATTGCTTCCTGTGCTACCACTTCCGTCCCGATCCTGACGCTTACGATGACCATTCGGTCTTGCGGCCCCATCGGGTGGATCGGCAGGACATTCAGTCCCTGCTTGTCGCAACCTGGCCTGGACGTTTCGTAGCACAGACCATCCTGGACTTTCTGACGCTGATCCGCCATGCGCGCGACAGGTCATCGCCATGACCGACGTGATCGTGATCTTGTTGGTGATTGCAATCGCCACGGTGTTGTTCGCTGTCTGGCAGCGGCGCAGAGCGGCACTTTTTTGCATTGACATCGAGAACGGTCAGGCGGTGCGCTGGCGAGGGCCGATCCCCCAGGAGTATTTCAAGGATGTCGAAGCGATCTGCAAGCTCTGGTCCATCTCGCGCGGCACGGTGAGAGCTTTCCCCGGATCGCGGCGAGTGCGGCTCGAGGTTGGCGGCGGGATCGAGCAGCGGCACCGTCAGGCGTTTCAGAATGCATGGGATCACCAGGTGTGACTTGGCGCGATTAGCGGAAACGCCGCAGGCGTCTTGGCGAATGACCTGCCGCGCCGCATCTGAACCGCCCATCATGTAACTGCCTCGCGTCGTCCAGACGCCTGCGGCGTTTCCGCGAACCGGGTCAATTTCATCGCGTATTTCCCGCTGTTCCCGCCACTTGCGATGCAAAGTCCGTTCCGCGTCCGCATCCAATTGTGATGATTCTTCAAAATTTTCCACATCCCCGGCTTACCGGCCTTGCGGGGTCCAAATCGTTTGTCTATACTCCCCGGCTTGCGGCTGGTGCCCCAATACCACGAGAACCCCAATAAAACCTTGTTCGCGACAGGGTTGATGCTGTATTGACTGAGGTAAATCGATGTTAATGAACACCGTGCGCGATTTCTCCAAGCACGGGGATGGACTCCCCATCCCCAACCTCATCCAGGTCCAGTTGGCGGCGTACGAACGCTTCTTGCAGCAGGGCAAGCCGTTCGATAAACGCGATGCCAACATCGGACTGGAAGCGCTCCTGCGCGAGGTCTTCCCCATTGTCTCTTACGACGAGACAATGCAGCTTCAGTACCTCTACTACAAGCTGGATGAGCCGCGCTACACGCCGCAGGAGTGCAAGGAGCTGCGCCTGACGTTCGGCATGCCGTTCCGCATCGGTGTGCGCCTCGTCCGCAAGGACGTCGCCGAAATCCCCGAGGAGGAAATCTACCTCGGCGAAATCCCCGTCATGATGGGCGGCGGCGAGTACATCATCAACGGCGCCGAGCGCGTCATTGTCAACCAGCTTCACCGCTCGCCGGGCGTGGACTTCTCCATCGCGTCGTCCGAGGCGGACCGTCCGCTGCATTCGGCCCGCATCATTCCCGAGCGCGGCTCGTGGATCGAGCTGGAAGTTACGAAAAAAGACGTGCTGGTCATGCGCATCGACCAGAGCACGAAGATTCCCGCCTCCACGTTCCTGCGGGCGATCGAGGAGAAATTCTCCACGACCGAGCAGATCATCCGCGCGTTCCACGAAGTGGTGACGATCCGCACGCTGGACCTCCGCGCCGAACATTTCGCCGCCGCGGCGATCATCGACACGGAAACCGGCGAGGAACTGGTCGGCGCCGGCAAGCAGGTCGGTGAAGCGATCGGCAAGATTCAGGCGTCGAATCTCAAGACCGTCGACGTCATTGCGGATGTCAGCGACGAGTTGATTCTCAACACGATTTCCGAAGAGAAGCAGGTGCTGGTGGAAGGCCTGCAGGTCAGCGAGCACGAAGCCGCGCTCCTGCAAATTTACGCCCGCCTGCGTCCGGGCAATCCGCCCCAGGTGGACAAGGCCCGTGCGCTCTTCAAGGAAAAATTCTTCGACGACAACCGTTACCGCCTGGGCAAGGTCGGCCGGTTCCGCATCAACCGCAAGTTTGACCTGAACGTGCCCGAGAGCGAGATGGCTCTGCGGGCCGAGGACTTCCTGCATGTCATCAAGTACATCCTGGACATGCGCAACAACCGCAACAAGGCGCACACGGACGACATCGACCACTTGGGCAATCGCCGCCTGCGCACGCTGGATGAACTGGCGTGCGAGGAACTGCGCAAGGGCTTCCTGAAGCTCCGCCGGACCGTGCAGGAGCGCATGAGTGTGAAGGACCCCGACGAACTGGCGAAGGTGGCTGACCTGATCAACAGCAAGTCGATCAGCAGCGCCATTGAGCACTTTTTCGGCCGCAGCGAACTGTCGCAGGTCGTCGACCAGACCAACCCGCTGTCGATGCTCAAGCACGAGCGCACGCTCAGCGCGATGGGCCCCGGCGGCTTGAACCGCAAGCGCGCCGGCTTCGAGGTGCGCGACGTTCATATTTCCCACTACGGACGCATCTGCCCCATCGAAACGCCTGAAGGCACGAACATCGGCCTGATCGCGTCGCTGGGCATTTACAGCCGGATCGATGACTACGGCTTCCTCCAGACGCCGTACCGCGTCAGCAAGAACGGCAAACTCACCGGCGAGGTGATCTACCTCCGCGCCGATGAGGAAATGAAAATCACCATCGCCCCGACCGACGCCTTGGACAAGGATGGGCGTCTTCAGGACGGCCTGCTCCTGGCTCGCGTCGACGGTGAACTGGCGCAGGCGCCGACGAAGGACATCCACTACGTCGACATCAGCCCCAAGCAGGTCGTTGGCGTGTCGGCGGCGATGATTCCATTCCTCGAACACGACGACGCCAACCGCGCGCTGATGGGATCGAACATGCAGCGCCAGGCGGTGCCGCTCATCAAGACGCAGCCTCCGTGCGTGGGCACGGGCATGGAAAAGGAAGTGCCCAAGTATTCGGGCATGGTGGTCCGCGCCAAGAACGCGGGCACCGTGACTTACTGCGACTCGAAGATGATCGTCGTCGACAACGCCGACGAATACCACCTCCGCAAGTTCAGCGGCCTGAATGAGCGCACGTGCCAGAACCAGCGGCCGATCATCAAGCTTGGCGACCGCGTCAAGAAGGATCAGATCATCGCCGACGGCGCCGCCACCTTCAAGGGTGAACTGGCGCTGGGCAAGAACGTGCTCATCGCGTTCAACACCTTCGACGGTTACAACTTCGAAGACGCCATCGTCATCAACGAGCGGCTTGTGAAGGAAGACGTTTTCACCTCGATCCACATCGAGGAGTTCGACGTCGAGATTCGCGAGACCAAGCTCGGCCGCGAGGAATTCACTCGCGACATCCCCAATGTCAGTGAAAAGATGCTGGCGCAGCTCGACGAAGCCGGCACCATCCGCATCGGTGCGTATGTCCGCCCCGGCGATATTCTCGTCGGCAAGGTCAGCCCCAAGAGCAAGAGCGAGTTGACGCCGGAAGAAAAACTGCTGCACGCGATCTTCGGTCGCGCCGGCGAGGACGTGAAGAACGATTCGCTGGAAGTGCCCGCCGGCACGGAAGGCATCGTCATCGGCGCCAAGCGGTTCAGCCGCCGCATGCACATGAACGAGGATCAGAAGAAGCAGCTCAAGAAGGAGATGCGTCAGTACGAGCAGGAAATGGATGCCCGCGCCTGCGACCTGTTCCGCCAGATGGTGGATCAGATCAACGAAGCCACGGGCACTCCGATGGTTGACCCCGGCACCAAGCAGAAGGTGGCCGCCAGCGACATCACGGAAGTCGTGATGGAGCAGATCGACAACTTCACCGCCAAGTGGATCAAGGGCGGCAAGGACAACAAGGAAGCCGCGGAAGGTCTGTACTCCGCGTTCTGGCCGCGTATTCAGGCGGTTCTCAAGGAAAAGCAGCGCAAACTCGCGCACATGAAGCGCGGCGACGAGCTGCCTTCGGGTGTGCTGGAAATGGTGAAGGTGTACGTCGCGATCAAGCGGCACCTGTCCGTCGGCGACAAGATGGCCGGCCGCCACGGCAACAAGGGTGTCATCGCCCGTATCGTTCCCGTGGAGGAAATGCCGTTCCTCGACGACGGCACCCCGGTGGACATCCTCCTGAACCCGCTGGGCGTGCCCTCGCGCATGAACGTCGGGCAGATTCTCGAACTGCACCTGGGCTGGGCCTGCGGTGTGCTCGGTTTCCAGGCCATCACGCCGGTGTTCGACGGCGCGACGGAAGCGGAGATTCACGATGTGATCGAAGAAGCCAACCGGTACGTTGACACGCGGACCAAGGAACTGGCTGCGAAGAAGCAGGCACCAGGCAAGGACGAAATCCTGGTCAAGATGCCGCCCGGCGGCAAGGTCCAACTGCACGACGGACGCACCGGCGAACCGTTCGACCAGAAGACCGCGGTGGGCTACATGTACCTCATGAAGCTGCACCACCTCGTGGACGACAAGATTCACGCCCGCGCCACGGGCCCTTACAGCCTCATCACCCAGCAACCCCTGGGCGGCAAGGCCCGCACGGGCGGCCAGCGCTTCGGCGAGATGGAAGTCTGGGCGCTCGAAGGCTACGGCGCCGCGTACATCCTCCAGGAACTGCTCACCGTCAAGAGCGACGACGTGGAAGGCCGCACCAAGATCTACGAGAGCATGGTCAAGGGCACGAACCGGCTCGAAGCCGGCATGCCCGTGGCGTTCGACGTGCTCTGCAACGAGATCAAGGGCCTGGGCCTGAACATCACGCTCGAGAAGGCGGCGGTGGAGGGCGGTGGGATTTTGTGAACCGGGGGTGACGCGTGCCAACGTGGGTTGACTTAAGCCGAGACAATTTGGCCGCTGCCGGAGAGCTGATGCGAAACGGCCGACACCGCAGCAGCGTAAGCCGCTCTTACTACGCGGCATATGCCGCCGTATCTTGGGTTCTCGTCAAGCAAGGGGTGGACTTTGCAGAAGACCGAGTTGGACCTTCCCATGCCAGCGTTCAACCAATGATCGTGAATAATGTGTCCGGTTTATCGAAGGCGAAGAAGGCGAAAGTGAAGGCGGCCTTGAATCGTCTTTATGAGAGTCGACTCGATGCGGACTATCGCTCCGCCTGGCACGTCGGAAAGGATACTGCCAGGGACTCCGTCAGTCTTGCATCTTTTGTGCTGGGTTCCTTAGGAGTCGAACTATGACGAGCCTTGAACCTGTGAAAAGTCAGAGCAAGCAAACGCAGAAGCTGGTCGCTCATTACCTGAAGAAGTTGGCGCCGTCCGGTTATTCGTTCGAGCTGCCGGAGAATGAAGTGATGTACGTCAGCGACGGACTCCATCCGCAACACAGCCGGTGGTACGTCGTCGTGAGGCCCAAACCCGCTCATATCGCGGATTCGAGGCATGAAGAGTATTTGAAAATTCTGTCAAAGGTTGAAGAGGAAATCAGCAAGAAGCACAAACGTACCGTTTATCTGACTTCAATGCTCCCGAGACTGTGAGAGCCGGACGATTGCCGTTGAGAGCATTGGTTTGGGTTCGAGTTGAAATGTCAGGTGCAGCAATCGCCCGACGTCGCTTGAGCAAGAGTTGAGACTCACCTTATGAACAACGAAGCGATTTACGACCGTGTCAACGACTACGCCGCCGTCAAGATTTCGCTGGCAAGCCCCAACGACATCCGTTCGTGGAGCTTCGGCGAAGTCAAGAAGCCGGAGACCATCAACTACCGAACCTACCGCCCTGAGAAGGACGGTCTGTTCTGCGAGCGCATCTTCGGCCCGGAGCGCGACTACGAATGCGCCTGCGGCAAGTACAAAGGCACGAAGTTCAAAGGCATCATCTGCGACCGCTGCGGCGTCAAGGTCACGCACAGCCGCGTCCGTCGCAAGCGCATGGGCCACATCAATCTGGCTGCGCCCATCGTGCACATCTGGTTCTTCAAGGCGATGCCGTCGCGCCTCGGCAACCTCATGGGCATGAAGACCACCGACCTGGAAAAGGTCATCTACTTCCAGGACTACGTCGTCATCGACGGCGGCGACACCCCGCTGCAGCCCTACCAGATCCTCACCGAGGACGAGCACCGCAAGGCGCTTGAGGAGCACGGCAACCGCTTCAAGTCCATGATGGGCGCCGAGTCCATCAAGGAACTGCTCCAGCGCCTCGACCTCGACGCCCTCGCCAAGCAACTGCGCGAGGACATGGGCAACACGCGCAGCAAGCAGAAGATCAAGGACCTCTCCAAGCGCCTCAAGATCGTGGAGCAGATTCGCGGCTCGGGCAACCGCCCCGAGTGGATGGTCATGGACGTGATCCCCGTGATCCCGCCCGACCTGCGCCCGCTGGTCCTGCTGGAAAGCGGCAACTTCGCCACCAGCGACCTGAACGATCTCTATCGCCGCATCATCAACCGCAACAACCGCCTGAAGAAGCTGATGGACCTCAACGCGCCCGAGGTCATCGTGCGCAACGAGAAGCGCATGCTCCAGCAGTCGGTCGATGCGCTCTTCGACAACGGCCGGTGCCGCCGGCCCGTGCTGGGATCGAGCAACCGCCCGCTCAAGTCGCTCACCGACATGATCAAGGGCAAGCAGGGCCGCTTCCGCGAAAACCTGCTGGGCAAGCGCGTCGACTACTCGGCCCGTTCCGTCATCGTCGTCGGTCCCGAACTGCGCCTGTGGCAGTGCGGCCTTCCGAAGAAAATCGCGCTCGAACTCTACCAGCCCTTCATCATCCGCAAGCTCAAAGAGCATGGCCTCGCTGACACGATCAAGAGCGCCAAGAAAATGCTCGAGCGCCGCGATCCGGAAGTCTGGGACGTGCTCGAAGAAGTCATCTACCAGCATCCCGTGCTCCTCAACCGCGCGCCCACCCTGCACCGCATGGGCATCCAGGCGTTTGAACCCGTGCTGGTCGAAGGCAACGCGATCAAGATTCACCCGCTCGTCTGCACCGGCTTCAACGCCGACTTCGACGGTGACCAGATGGCCGTCCATCTGCCGCTGTCCATCGAAGCGCAGGCGGAAGCGCACGTGCTGATGCTGTCCACGCACAACATCTTCAGCCCCGCCAACGGCAACCCGATCATTTCGCCGTCGCAGGACATCGTGCTGGGCGTGTACTACATCACGGTCATGCCCGGCGAAGCCGACGTCGATCCCACCAAGTGCCCGCGCTTCAAGGATCCGGTCGAGGCGCTGCTCGCCTACGACCAGAAGAAAATCGGCATCCACACGCCGATCATCGTCCGCCTGCCCGTCGGCCGGTTCAAGGACGTCGTCTCCGATCAGAAGAAAGATCCCAAGCCGCTGCCGACGAATCATCGCATCGTCACCACGATCGGCCGCCTGTTGTTCAACGACATCCTCGGCGACGGCATGCCGTACTACAACTGCTCGCTGGGCAAGAAGGGCTGCGCCCGCGTCATCGACGACACGTACGCCCGCCGCGGCCGACCCGATACGATCGAACTGCTCGACCGGCTGAAGGAAATCGGCTTCAAGCGATCCACGCTTGCCGGCCTCTCCTTCGCCATCACCGACCTGCGCATCCCCGCGAAGAAGATCCAGATCATCGACGACACGCAGAAGAAGGTCGATCGCGTCGAGAAGGCGTTCCACGCTGGCGCCATCACCGATCGCGAACGGTACAACCAGTTGCTCGACCTCTGGACGCACTGCCGCGAAGCGGTGAAGAACGAACTGCTCGCCGAACTGAAGAGCGACCGCCGCGACGAAGGCGGCAACCCCGTCCCCATCGACGGCAAGGAGGGCAAGCCGTACCTCAACCCCGTGTGGCTCATGAGCGACTCGGGCGCCCGCGGTAACGTCAGTCAGATTCAGCAGCTCGCCGGCATGCGCGGCCTGATGTCCAAGCCCAGCGGCGAAATCATCGAGACGCCCATCCGCTCCAACGCCCGCGAGGGCCTGAGCGTTCTCGAATACTTCTCCTCCAGCCACGGCGCCCGCAAGGGTCTGGCCGATACCGCGCTGAAGACCGCCGACTCGGGCTACCTCACCCGCAAGCTCGCCGACGTGGCCCAGAACGTGTTCGTCGCGATGGAAGATTGCGGCACCAAACTCGGCATCACCAAGCGCGCCACTTACAAGGGCGAGGAAATCGACGTCCCGCTGCGTGCGTCCATCATCGGCCGCACCGCCCGCGAGACCATCGCCAACCCGATCACGGACGAGGTCATCGTTTCCGAAAACCAGATGATCACGCCCGAGTCCGCCGCCAAGATCGAGGCGCTGGGCATCGACAGCGTGATGGTCCGCAGCCCCCTCGTCTGCGAGGCGGGCCACGGCGTGTGCAATCGCTGCTACGGCCAGGACATGTCCACCGGTTACTCGGTGGAGCTCGGCCTCGCCGTCGGCATCATCGCCGCGCAATCCATCGGCGAGCCGGGCACGCAGTTGACCATGCGCACGTTCCACACGGGTGGTGTCGCAGGCGGCGGCCCCATCGAGAACAAGGTGCTCGCCAACCACGCCGGTGTCGTGGAAATCCGCGACGCCAGCGAAGTCAAGGGACAGATGGACGACGGCACGCCCTGCCTCGTCGCTCTGAAGCGCAACGGCGAAATCATCATCAACGACGCCAAGGGCCGCGAACTCGAAAAGTTCAAGGTGCAGTACGGCTCGTACATCATGGTCAAGTCCGGCGACGCCATCCGCAAGGGCCAGGTGCTCGTCCAGTGGGATCCGCACCGCACCCCGATCCTTGCCGAGAAGGCGGGCATCGTGAAGTTCAAGGACATAGTCCTTGGCGAAACGGTCCGCCCCGAAGGCGAAGGCGCCGCGGCCGCCGGCCTCAAGGGCAAACGCTCCGACAAGGCCAAGGGCGAAGCCCTCGTGGTCATCGAGCACAAGGGCGAGAAGCATCCGCAGGTCGTCATCGAGGACGAAAGCGGCAAGATTCTCGACTTCCACTACCTGCCTGCCAAGGCCCGCATCGAAGTCAAGGAAAACGAACGCATCGAGGCCGGCCACATGCTCGCCCGTCAGCCCCGTGAGATGACGCGCTCCAGCGACATCGTCGGTGGTCTGCCCCGCGTCACGGAAATCTTCGAAGCCCGCAAGCCCAAGGATGCCGCCGTCATGGCGGAAATCTCCGGCACCATCGAGCTTCGCTCCGATCGCCGCCGCGGCAAGATGACCATCATCATCAAGAGCGAGTCGGGCATGGAGGTCGAGCACCACGTGCCGCAGGACCGCCACCTGCTCGTCCACACGGGCGACTACGTGACGGCAGGCGATCCGTTGATCGACGGTCCGCTCATCCCGCACGACATCCTCCGCATCAAGGGCGAAGAGGCGCTCTTCAACTACCTGCTCGACGAAGTGCAGGCGGTCTACCGTGCTCAGGGCGTGGTCATCAACGACAAGCACATCGAGATCATGCTGTCGCAGATGTTGCGTAAGGTTCGCCTGGAGAACCCCGGCGACACGGACCTGCTGCCCAACGAAGTGGTGGACAAGTTCCGCTTCCGCCTTGCGAACAAGAAGATCGCCCGCATGGGCCGGATCAAGGAATCCGGAGACACCGGGCTGCCCGTCGGTTCGCTCGTCACCAAGTCCGAGATGAAGGAAGCCAACGCCAAGGCCGAGGCCAACGGCAAGGAATCCGCCAAGGCGGTCAAGGCCAAGCCGGCCACCGCCAAGACGCTCCTGCTGGGCATCACCAAGGCGTCGCTGCAGAGCGAATCGTTCCTGTCCGGTGCGTCGTTCCAGGAAACGACCAAGGTGCTCACCGAGGCCGCCCTGGCCGCCCGCATCGACACGCTGCAGGGGCTCAAGGAGAACGTGCTGCTGGGTCACCTGATCCCGGCGGGCACGGGCTTCAAGCCGTACTCGAACCTCACGGTCATCAAGCTGGCCGAGCCGCCGGCGCAGGACGCGCCGACCCGCGAAGAGGAGTTCGAGGACGCCCGCGCCATGGCCGAGGCCGGCGGAGCCGTCGCCCCCGGCGAGATCAAGACCACCATCGGCCAGTCGAGGCTGGTGGCGCAGCTCCTGGGCGAAGAAGTCCCCGGAGCGGAAGCCACGCCGAAGGTGTGACCACGCGGATCATTCAAGGATCACAACGACAACGCGGCCCAGGTGGGCCGCGTTGTTTTCTAGTTCCTCCGGCGAATGCGTACTTCACAACGGTTGAAATCGCAGCGTCGAAGTACTGCTCAGAGCCGGAGTCTGTGACTCCGGTCGATTTGAAGCGGCTCAATGCCGCTTCAAATCGCATTTGCGCCCTGCATTTCGGGGTGACCGTGTATCTGCCGCGCCGAATCTTCAGGCCGGCCGGTTGCCAAGGGTGAAAATGGAGATTGCAGTGGCCGCCCGTTCACGGCGGGCAAGCCCGCCGGCTAAATGGGGATACCCCAGTCAACGCATTGGCATGACCGCAATCAGTGAATCCCCTGCGCTCCGAGCCATCGCTCGGCGTCGATCGCGGCCTTGCAGCCCATGCCCGCCGCGGTGACGGCCTGGCGGTAGACGTGATCCGCCACGTCGCCGGCGGCGAAGACGCCTTCGATATTCGTCGTGGAGCGGTAGGGGTCTTTGAGCTTGATGTAGCCGTTCTCATCCAGATCGAGCTGGCCGTTGAGAAAGCCGGTGATCGGCGTGTGCCCGATCGCCATGAACAGGCCGCAGAGCGCCTGCTCGCGCTGAGCGCCGGTCTTGGTGTCCTTGAGGCGGACACCGGTGATGAACTTGTCGCCCAGCACGTCGGTGACGACGGTGTTCCACACGATGTTGATTTTGGGATTGCTCGCCGCTCGTTCCGCCATGATCTTGCTGGCGCGGAGTTGATCGCGGCGCACATACAGATGCACCTTGCTGGCGAACTTGGTGAGGTACGACGCTTCCTCAACGGCGGTGTCTCCGCCGCCGACGACGCCCAGCTCCTTGTTGCGGAAGGGGGGCAGCGCGCCGTCGCACACGGCACACGCGCTGACGCCGCCGCCGGTGGTGGCGAGTCGCATTTCATTCGGCAGGCCCAGCCAGTTGGCCTTGGCGCCCGTGGCGATGATGACGCTGTGCGCTTTGGCCGTGGTGCCGGCATCGCCCTTGATGGTGAAGGGCCGCTTGGAAAGGTCGACGGACTCGACATTCTGAAACGCCGAGTAGAGCGGGAAATCCGCATTGAGGTCTTTGCCCGTCTTGATGCCGTCCTCGCAGACCACGCGGGTTTCAAATCGCAGCGCCTGCTTGGCGAACTCCTGCATCATGTCGGGGCCCTTGATGCCGTGATGGAATCCGGGGTAATTTTCGACCTCGGTGGTGAGCATGAGCTGCCCGCCTGGAAGCAGGGCGCCGGTGGATCGGCCGGGAAAAATAAGCGGATTCAGGTTGGCGCGGGCGGCGTAGATGGCGGCGGTCCAGCCCGCGGGGCCGGAGCCGACGATGACGACTTTTTCGATATCGCTGGTGTGACTCATGGGTCGGGGATTCTAGCCCGCAATTCGAGTCGGCGAAAGAAGCCGCGCTCCGCAGAGGGGACTTTTCCAGCGGCGGGTCGTGGGTGATTCTGAATTTATTTTCCGGGTGGCTGGGGTCGAGTCCGCGAGACCCCGGCACGATGACAAAGATGTTGACCGAGCGAAACCGCCATCACGTTGTCAGTCGCCTCTGCCGGGGTCTCGCAAAGCCTCGACCCCAGCCACCAGGATTTCAAGAGCGCCCACGACCCAGCGGCGGGGACGCTTCGTGACGCGGACCACGTTTCGCGGCGTTCTGCTACACTCTTTCGGTTTGCCCCCGCTCGAAGGAAATCACGATGTCCATGACCGTCCAACCCGCTCCCGGCGCCTCCTCCGCGCCGGCCGATCCGCTCGAACGCCTCGCGCTGAAGGGCCACACCATCGTTGCCGGCCTGCAGTGGGGCGATGAAGGCAAGGGCAAGATCGTCGACCTGCTCGCTCGCCGGTACGACATCATCGTCCGCTACAACGGCGGCGCCAACGCCGGCCACAGCGTGCAGGTGGGCGACGAGCGCTTCGCCCTGCACCTGATTCCCTCGGGCATCCTCTACGCCACCAAGATCAACGTGATCGGCAACGGTGTCGTCGTCGATCCGGAAAAAGTCATCGACGAAGTGACCAAGCTCCGCGCCCGCGGCGTCGTCATCGGCAGCAACCTGCGCATCAGCGATCGCGCCCACGTCGTGTTCCCCTATCACAAGATTCAGGACAATCTTTTCGAGGCCGCCATCGCCAAAGCGCAGGGCAGCGCCGGCAAGATCGGCACGACCGGGCGCGGCATCGGCCCCTGCTACGCCGACAAAGCCACGCGCACCACCGGCATCCGCATGGGGGAACTTCTCGATGCCGACCGCTTCCGCGATCGCCTGGCGACGATTGTCACCGTGAAGAACGCCATGCTCGGCGGCATCGCGGCAAGTTGCGGCGAAGCGTTCACGCCTTTCGATGCGAAGAAACTGGCCGACGAATTCCTCGCCTTCGGCCACACGCTGCACGATCATGTCTGCGACACCACGCAGTTACTGCACGAATCGATGGCCGCCGGCAGGCAGATTCTTTTTGAAGGCGCCAACGCCGCGCTGCTCGACATCGATCACGGCACCTATCCGTATGTCACCAGCAGCAACTGCTCCAGTCTGGGCGTCGCCCCCGGCACCGCCGTGCCCGGCGCGCGGATTACCAACACGATCGGCATCATGAAGGCATACCAGACCCGCGTCGGCGGCGGGCCCATGCCGACGGAACTTTTCGACGAGACCGGCCAGCGCATCCGCGAAGTCGGTCGGGAGTATGGCACCACCACCGGCCGGCCAAGGCGCTGCGGCTGGCTGGACTTGATGAGCGTGAAATACACCGCCATGATCAGCGGCGTCACCGCCATCGGCCTGATGCTCTTCGACGTCCTGGCCGGCTTGGACAAGCTGAAAGTCTGCGTGGGCTATCGCGGCAAGAACGGACAGACGCTCAAGTATTTCCCCGCCGAGGCCAGTACACTCGCCGAGGTGGAGCCTGTCTACCACGAAGTCCCCGGCTTCAGCGAAAGCATCCGCGACTGTCGCCGCTTCGACGACCTGCCCAAGAGCGCCCGCGATTACGTCAAACTCATCGAGGAATTCGTCGGCGTGCCGGTGCGGATCATCAGCGTGGGGCCAAGCCGGGATCAGACGCTGGTGCGGTGAGGTACTGATGAGGTCGCGCAGCAATCACCATCGCGTCACTCCGGCAGCGGCTGATCTTTTGTCTCCCGCGCGAACAGCAGCGTGACGACGCCGATGAGGAATACGGCTGACATCGACATGCCCGCGTAGCGCCAGTTCAGCGGCGCGGGGTAGTCCTTGCCGGTGAACACGTACCGGGTCAGCAGGCCGAAGATGGTGGGGCCGAACGCCGCGACGTAGCGACCGACGTTGTAACAGAAGGAAGTGCCGGTGCTGCGCAGATAGGTGGGGAACAGTTCCGGGAAGTAAATGGCGTAAAGCGCAAAGAGTGCTAGCTGGAAGAATCCCATCAGCGGCAGCATCCAGAAATCCGACGGCCCACTGAGTTTCCAGAACACGAGGAACGTTGTCACCATCGCCATCAGGTACGCCAGCAGGAACGCCGGCTTGCGGCCAAACTTCTGCGCGAGCCATCCGAAGGAATACATGCCCGCCGCGGCTCCGACCTGCTGAAGCAGGAGCGTCATGCTCTGCCAGAAGGTGAGTTTGCCGCTGATTTTGCCCTCCATCTCCTTGGCGATGACTTCCTGATCTTCCGTAAGCTTGGTGCGATTCTCTTTGGGCGTCAGTTCCTTTTCCCAGGTGAAAAGTTGCTCGAGCGTTGCCTTGCGACCGGCGTCGGTGGTCGTGGCCAGTTCGGCGTCGAAGAAATCCTTGGCGACGCCTTGTCGGAAGACCACGCGAGTCAGGTCGCCGCTGAAGAATCCGATGCCCCACAGGCCGACGACACCGGGAATCGCCAGGAACAGCCCGACGATCGCCGCCCGTCGCCAGCGCGGGTCGGCGAAGAGCACGCGGTAGGAGCCTCGCTTTTTCTGGACCTCGCCGCCGGCCGTCTGCTGCCAGCGCTCAGGCTCCTTGAGTTTGCGACGGATGACCAGTGCGAGCAGTGCCGGCAGGGCACCGATCACAAACATGATGCGCCATGCGCTGATGCCTTGCGCTTCCAGGGGTGCCAGGCCCCAGCCGATCAGCGCTGCTGAGATATTGCCGATCGCCGAAAGCGCCTGAAGCAGGCTCAGTGCCCTGGCTCTGGCGGCCTCGGGCATCACTTCCGCGACCAGGGCGACGCCCACCGCGAATTCACCGCCGACGCCCAGGCCCGTCAGGAACCGATAGGCCATGAAGTCCCAAACCGACACGGACAGGGCACTGAGTCCGGTGCAGACCGAGTAGACGAGGATGGTGATCATCATCGTCTTCGCGCGGCCGATGCGGTCGCCCAGGGCACCGAAGAGCAGGCCGCCGGTGGCCCAGCCGAGGATGAACACACTGGTGGAGTAGCCGCCCCATTCAGCCACTTTGGGATCACCGGCGGGCACGCCGAGCAGATCGCGCATGGCGGTCGGCCTGGCCAGGGTGAAAAGCTGCTGATCGAGGCAGTCAAACAGCCAGCCCAGCGCGGCGACGGTGAGCACGAACCAGTGGTACCGCGTCATCGAACTCCACCACGGTCCCTTGGAGGCGAGCGCCGGTTTTTCCGTTTTCAGTTCGTCGAAGCCATGCATGAGGTGGGTTCCTTGGGCAAGCAGTCTCGCGAAGCCGCGCAGCATCGCTGGGCAGACCATACGCTTGCGTAGAGAACCACAAGGTAGCAATTTGTCCGCCCGTGTGGAATAGCTTGATCGAAGGAGATGGGATGGACTGCGTGCCGCCTGGTCCCAGTGGCCTACGCTTCGCTCGCTAAGGAGTTGTGCAGGAACTACTCCGCAGCTTGCGTAGGGTGCGTCAAGGCTCGGCGCGGACGCACCATCGGTCATCGGAAGCCCAACCGGTGCGTCCGCGCGGACTTGACGCACCCTACTCAGATGCGGCTTTGATCTTGCACGGCTCCTAACGAACGGGACCGAAATGAGTTCCTGATTTAGCCGGCGGGCTTGCCCGCCCAGACGCCCTCGGCGGGCAAGCCCGCCGGCTAAATGGGGGACCGCCAATTCGCCAAGTTATTCCGGCCCCGTTCCTAAGCGCGCACTTTTACTCTTCGTCAAACTTGCGTTCGACAAGCTCGCGCAGGGCGTCGAGTGCTTTCTGGGCATCGTCGCCCTTGGCGCGGACGAGCAGTTGGGTGCCCTGCGTGGCGGCGAGCATCATCATCTGCATGATGGATTTGCCGTCGACTTCCTGATTGCCTTTGAGGACGCGGACGTCGGCTCCGAAGCCGTTGGCGACATCGACAAACGCCATCGCAGGCCGGGCGTGGAGTCCCAGCCGGTTCTGAATGGTGATCGGAGATTGAAGCCAGTCGACGTTGGATTCCACAGCGGAGCTCGGAGGAGGGGGACAAGGGACAGGGGACAGGGGACAGGGGACAAAAGTCAGAAGTCAGGCGTGGGGAGTCGGCGATGATGGTGTGCCGGTGCTCGTTTGAGCAATCCCCGGATTGCCACCCGCCAACACGAACGCGATATACGTTGTCGGCTCCCTTGCAGTTCGGTTTGAGTGGGGCGAGAAAAAAAGAGCGATGGGGATCGCTTTCGCTTCGCCTCCGCGCTGGTTTCGGGCGATCGTCACTGCCGCGCCGGCGACTTCGTCCGATCAACTGGCCAACTGCTGGTTATCGGCTTCGTGGAGCAGTTCCTTCACTTCCTCGACCGTGGTGGCTTGGCGGAGGAAGCGGCGGAAGGTGTCCTTCTGGAGGTTGGAGAAAATATTCTCCATCGCCTGCAGATGATCGTCGGGCTTGTTGATGGGGCTTAAGAGCAGCACGATGGAATAGACCGGCGCCTTGTCCAAGGCGTTGAAATCCACGCCTTTCTGGCTGACGCCGATGCCCGCCGCCATCTTGCGGATCTTCGCGTGCTTGACGTGCGGCACCGCCACGCCCTTGCCGAAACCGGTCGACCCTTTCTTTTCGCGGTCGAGGATCAGCTTGATCAGTTCCTCGCGGATGGCCGCATCGCAGCAGCCGGCGGCGATCAGGGCGTCGATCATCTCGTGGATCACTTCGTCGCGTTCGGTATTGCGCAACTGGGGAACAATGGCTTTGGCGTTGATGAAATCACTCAGTTTCATGGGCGGTCTCGAAGGCGGGCGGAGCGGTCGGGGATATCAGACAGGATCATGAGGGGAATGTCAACGTGACGGAGGGGACGGAGGGATCGAGTCGAAGGAGCATGAACAAGAGGGGAGCGAGGATGAGTAGGAGTTAGGAGCACGAGAAGGAGGGGGAGCGAGGATGAGTAGGAGTTAGGAGCACGAACAAGAGGGGAGCGAGGATGAGTAGGAGTTAGGAGCACGAGTAGGAGGGGATCGAGTATGAGTAGGAGTACGAGTATGAGTAGGAACTAACGAGCCATTCTGAGTCATTTCCTATTCCCACTCCTACTCATACTCCTACTCATACTCATTCCGCATTCGGATTCCTAATCCTAATCCCAATCCCAATCCAAATCCTAATCCCAATCTCTCCTCATTTCGGTCAAGGCACTTCGTCCGCGCCCGCAACCCGTCGAAACATCGCCGCCTCATCGTCTCCCGCCTCGGCCCGCCGCACTGGTGCGAACTTCAATCGGTTCCACCACTTTCACCACAACATCGATGGCGTCGTCCGTCGCAACAGGCTTCTGCTCGAGTTCCGCCGGGCTGACCACGCCGCCGCTGACCACGCGTTTGAGCGCCTCGTCGATGGACAGCGGCAGGTCGATGATTTCGTCCGCCGGCACCACGATGGCGTAGCCCGTTCCCATCGGCGTGCTGGGCAGATAGACCGTCAGGCAGGGCTTGCCCGCCGCCTTGTCGATCGCCGGGAACGAGCCGCCCGTCACCAGCGCCAGCGACCACATGCCCTTGCGCGGATATTCCACCGCCACGACGCGTTTGAAGTGGATCTTTTTGTCTTTGGGCCCGAAGAAAAAATCGGTGAGCTGCTTCATCGCCGGGTACAGGCTGCGGATGAAGGGCACGCGCGCCAGCATGCTTTCGCCGCGCTGGTAGAGCTTGTGCCCGACGTAGCTGCCGAGGATGCCGCCCGCCAGGTAGATGATCACGATCGCGACGACGACGCCGATCAGGTCGAGCGGGTAGCTGCTTTGCCGCCAGAGGGTGAGCAGCTTGTCCTTGCGGGTCTGATAGTGCAGATAGCCGCCCTGGTCCCAGCGTTCGATCCACGATGCCCGCGCTTCGGGCGTCATGCTGTTGATCTCGCGCAGCCGCTCGTCGTGCGGCAGCCGGCTGATCACGGTGTCGAACGACATCCGGTCCATCAGGTTCTTGCGGTTGCGGGCATCGAGGCTGTTGAGGTATTGCAGTTGCTCCTCAATGTTCGCGCTGGGATAGCTCGTCACCCGCAGCACCGCGTTGCGGATGCCCTGGTTGATCGGCTCAGCCACCGTGTCGTTGAGAAAGTTGTAACCGGCGATGATGACCCAGATCGTCAGCACGCTGGGCATGACGATCGCCATGCCGCGAAGAAAGAAGCGCCGGAAATTCTGCCGGAATGACTCGTCGGATTGGTGGGAATCGATGGGCATGGGCGGCACAGAAAATCAAAGGCATCGCGAGCCACGTTAGCATACGGGGCATCGCTGCGCGGCGTCAAAGAGATGGGGTGCAAAGGGCACGGGCCATCGGGTAGGGTGCGTCAAGGCTCGGCGCGGACGCACCAAAGGGACCTCTGAAAAACCCAATCCGATTGAATCAGGAAAGCAGGAAAGCAGGAACGGAGGAAAGAAAACGCTGTGTTGTCCAGCTCTTTTTCTACTTTTCTGCTTTCCTGGCTTTTGATCGTATTGATGATCGCGGGGTTAATCAGAGATCACCAAAGTCATCGAGAGACTCAAGATGGTGCGTCCGCGCGGACTTGACGCACCCTACGCCGATCCGGCAACGTGTCCGCCAAACGCCAGCGCACTTATCCCGCCAGCCCCGCCAGCGGCACCAGTGCGTCCACCAGTTTGTCCATGTCGTAACGAAGCCCCAGGTCCAGGTCGAGCACCATGCCGTGCTCGTGATTCGATGCCAAGACCAGCAGCGAGCGATTGATCAGCTCGTATCCCATCTCCGCCGGCTGATGGCCGACGACGAACAATTCCACGCCCAGCTTCTGCGCCAGTGTTTCACAAAGCGTCTGTGTCTGGTATCGGCCCCAGACCAGCACATATCCCGCGCCGCCCGGCTCCAGGTCCGCGTCCGTCGGCTCGCGGTCCAGCACCGCCACGTCGAACTTGTCCAGCTTGTTGTCGCTGGGCAGGCTGTGCGCAAAGAAAAGGCCGCGCTGCGAACGGATCGCCAGCGGATAGCTGCGCACGAACCGCCGGACGGATTCCGTCACCTCCGGCGAGCGCGGGCCGTAGATGTAATCCACTCCCTGGTTGAATGCCTGCACGACGTTGATGCTGTCCTTGAGTATGCCGTCGCCGCGGTACTGCGCCAGTTCGTGGTTCGATTGCAGCAAATGCACCTGATTCGGAAACGCCACCTTCAACGCCGCGATCTTGGCGAGCATGCGCACCGACATGTCGCAGCCGTTGATCAGCGAATCGCCGTGGACGACTTCGTGCAGGATCACGTGGTTGTTCGGGCTGGCTTCCAGGTCGGCGAAGCGGACGATCTTCGAGAGGTTCGGGCCGTGATCATGCAGATCCCCGGTCATGATGAGGCGACCGCGGGCAGGCAGGTGAATGGTCGAACCTTTGCGCAGCGGCGAGCGCAGGTTCTGCTCGGCGGCGCGATCGAATAGCTCGCAGGCGACATCGGCGTCGCGGATGTCCAGCCCCATCCAAGGCTGGGCGCAGGGCACAATGTCCAGCGTGTGCGGGCGAGGCTCGGGCGCGGCGGGCGGCGGAGCGGGCGAGTCGGTTGGAACCGGTTTCATCGTGGACGGATCGGTCATGAGCGCATGATATCCCGGAACGAGGCGGAGGGAGGCGGAAAGTGCAGCGCGAGACGGGAAGTGAAAATTGCAGAGTGAAAACAGTAGTGTCCGGTCATTAGTCGAATAACGACAACTGGTTACGATCGACCCCC
>CAYRPN010000076.1:0-27366 GCA_964426135.1 uncultured Phycisphaeraceae bacterium
TGACTGGGGGTCAAGAGGTCGAGAGTTCAAATCTCTCCAGCCCGATTGAAGGCCGCCCTTGGGCGGCCTTTTTTCTAGGAGCGTGTACGAGAAGCCCCCTCTCTCCCGCCCCAACAGGAAAGGGAGCAGCGTGAGGGGTTTTCCTGGCGCGGCCAAGAACCCCTGACCCCCAGCCCTCTCCCCCACAGCGGCGAGAGGTGGCCAGGGCCGACTTCTCAAACGCAATTAAAACGGATTCCACTTGAATCGCACGCCGAGATCTTGCACGATATCCCCGTCAGTGTTCTGGTTGTTGCAGCGCGAGATTCGACTGGTATCCGCATAAGTCGGTTTCGTTCGCATCCCCCTACGAGGCGCATGGCGCAGTCATTGTTAATCTCGCCGCAAGGACGACTGGGCGTATTCGATCAGGCGGACGAACCGACTTCGACCGACACTTCAGGGCTGTCGAAGCGCGCGGCGGAAGCATTCGAATCAGGCACCGCGGTCGGGCTTTTTCACCTTGCGACAACCGAGTTGACTGCCCGGCTGCCGGCGCCCGCGATGTTTGCGCGCGAGCTGGCGAGTGCCTATCTGACCCGGCTTTGCCAGGCTCCGGGAGAACAGGCGGGATCGGTGGAACCCGGAGCCGCGCCGGCGACGGGAACAGCGGAGGCGACGGCAATCGCTTCGGTTCCGCCGCCTTCGCGCTGCGAGCTCGAATCTTTGGCGCTGCGCGCCCCGCCGATGCGGGGTCTCGAATACCTGAACGCGGATGTGCTCGAGGCGTGGTGGCGGCAGTTGGATGCCCACGTGCGGCAGGAGATTCAGGCCTGTCCCGGAGGCGTGCGCGAGTACCTTCGTCAGAAGAACCCGCTGTGGCGGACGGTGGGGCAGGTCACGTTTCACCTGGCGGAGAACAAGCGGGACGAGCAGCACCCGTTCGCGTTCCTGGCGACGTATGCCAGCCGGTTGTCGACGCAGGGTCGGGTCCAGCACCTGCCGTTGTCGCGCGCGCTGCAGGATTACGCGGGCGCCGGGAACCGGGCAGCGCTGCTGTCGCTTCTGACGCCGATCCATCGCGCCGCCGAGTGCGTGGGTTGGGTGAAGGAGTTGGTGGATTCGCGGGGGCTGTATCAGCCGCTGGCGTGGACGCCGCGTGAAGCGTTCGAGTTTCTTCGGGCGGTGCCGGCGCTGGAGCAGAGCGGCCTGATCGTGCGCGTGCCCGACTGGTGGAAGGCGCAGCGCCCGGCGAAGCCGCAGGTCTCGGTGAAGGTCGGCGAAGGCCTGTTGACTCGCGTGGGCGTTGACGCGCTGCTCGATTTCTCCGTGGGCGTGACGCTGGACGGCGCGGCGCTGTCGGAGGAGGAGATCGCCGCGATGGCCGGGGGCAGCGGGCTGGTGCGCTTGCGCGGACAGTGGGTCGAAGTGGACGGCGCGAAGCTGACCGAAGCATTGGCGCATTGGAAGAAGGTGGAACGTTCGGCGGATGGCGGTGTGTCCTTCATCGAAGGCATGCGGCTCCTGGCCGGCGCGGGAATCGCGAGTGATTCGGTCGCCAGTTTCGCCGAGCCGTTGCGGCAGTGGACGGGCATCGAGGCGGGTGAATGGCTGCGAACGACGCTGGCGGAGCTGCGCGAGCCGGCGGCGGGCAGCGCCGGCGCCGCGCCCCAGTCATTGCGCGCCGAGCTGCGGCCCTATCAGGTTGCCGGCTACCGCTGGCTCCAGTTCACCACGCGATTGGGCCTGGGCGCCTGCCTCGCTGACGACATGGGGCTGGGCAAGACGATTCAGGTGATCGCCCTGCTGCTGAGCGAGCGCGAGCGGTCCGACAAGGGAAAGAAAAGCGACGCGGCAGCCAAGGCGTGCGACGCTTCCATGCCCAGCCTGCTCGTGGCGCCCGCATCGCTGATCGCCAACTGGAAAGCGGAAATCGAACGCTTCGCACCGTCGCTGCGCTTTCGGATCGCGCATCCGTCGGACGCGACGTTCGACCTGTCCAGCGAGAAAACCCTGGACCAGGCGCTGCGCGAATGTGACCTGGCGATCACGACCTACGGCATGCTCGCGCGGCTCGATCCGCTGCGGAATCGGCAGTGGCGGCTGGCGATTCTCGACGAGGCGCAGGCGATCAAGAACGCATCGAGCCGGCAGACCCGGGCGGTGAAGGAACTGAAGGCCGGCGCCCGCATCGCCCTGACCGGCACGCCCGTGGAGAACCGCCTGTCCGATCTCTGGTCGCTGTTCGATTTTCTGAACCCGGGCCTGCTCGGCGACGCCAAGTCGTTCGGCCGCTACGTCAAGGAGCTCGCGCAGCGCGATGGCCAGCCGTACGCGCCGCTGCGATCGCTGGTGCGGCCCTACATTCTGCGCCGGCTCAAGACCGACAAGCGCGTCATCGCCGACCTTCCGGAGAAGACAGAAGTCAAGACGTACTGCGGCCTGTCAAAGCAGCAGGCCGCGCTGTACGAGCAGTCGGTGCGCGAGCTGGCGGAGATTCTCAAGACCGTCGACGGCATCCAACGCCGCGGCGTCGTGCTCGCGTTCCTCATGCGCTTCAAGCAGATCTGCAACCACCCGGCACAGGCGCGCGGCGACGGCGATTACGGCCCGGCTCACAGCGGCAAGTTTCTGCGACTGACGGAACTGTGCGAGGAACTGGCGCAGCGGCAGGAGCGGGCCCTGGTGTTCACGCAGTTCCGGGAGATCGCCGACCCGCTGGCCGAGCACCTGCGCACGATCTATGGGCGCGACGGGCTGGTGCTGCACGGAGGCACCGCTGTCCCCCGCCGCCGGCAGATGGTCGAATCGTTTCAGCGCGACGACGGCCCGCCGTTCTTCGTGCTCTCGCTCAAGGCCGGCGGCACCGGGCTGAACCTGACGGCCGCCAGCCACGTCATTCACTTCGACCGCTGGTGGAATCCGGCGGTCGAGAACCAGGCCACCGACCGCGCTTTCCGCATCGGGCAGAAGCGAAACGTGCTGGTCCACAAGTTCATCTGCTCCGGCACCGTCGAGGAGAAGATCGACGCCATGATCGCCGAGAAAACCGCCCTGTCGAAGGAAATGCTCGACGACGGCGGCGGGGGCGAGCGCCTGCTCACCGAGATGAACGATGAGGATCTGCTGAAACTGGTATCCCTGGACTTGAACAAGGCGGTGGAACTGTGAGATAATCACCCCGCCCGGTGCGTCAAGGCTCGGCGCGGACGCACCGGCATGAATGGAAACGCAATCTGGTGCGTCCGCGCGGACTTGACGCACGCTGCGTTGAAGCATCGCAGTTGAACGCGCACAACTCCTGCACGACCGTCTGGCCGATTTGCTCCGCAAGCCTCAATGTGAAAGGACTCTCATGGGCTGGTACGAATTTCGACCGTATGTCAGCGTGGCTCAGCGCCGCGCCAATGCCGCGAAGGAAATGGCGAAGCTCGCGAAGAAGGGGCGCGCGATCTCGCCGGTGGTTTTGCAGGGCAAGACCATCGCCCGCACTTTCTGGGGCAAGGCGTGGTGCCAGCACCTGGAGTCGTACAGCGATTACAGCAATCGCCTGCCGCGCGGGCGAACCTACGTCCGCAACGGCTCGGTGGTCGATCTTCAAATCAAGCCTGGCGCGATCACCGCGGTCGTCAGCGGGTCGAGCCTGTACGACGTGGAGATCTCGATCAACAAGCTGGCCGACAAGCGTTGGAATTCCATCAAGCAGCATTGCGCCGGGCAGATCGGCTCGATGATCGAATTGCTGCAGGGCAAGCTGTCGGATCAGGTGATGCGCATCATCACCGATCGCGAAAGCGGCTTGTTCCCCGCGCCGATCGAGATCAAAAAATCCTGCTCCTGCCCCGACTGGGCGGACATGTGCAAGCACGTGGCGGCGGTGCTCTACGGCGTGGGCAGCCGGCTCGATCAGCAGCCCGAGCTGCTGTTCGCCCTGCGCAGGGTCGATCACCTGGAGCTGATCGCCAAGGCGGCGCACATCGAGGATCTGTCGGGCGGCGCCCCGGCTCGCAAGACCGTGGCGGGCAGCGATCTGGCGGACGTGTTCGGCATCGAGATGGACGAAGGAGCCAGTCCGGCCGAAACGCCGGCGACACCCGCGCCGCCGCAGCCGGTCGTCGTCGTCTCCACACCTGCGAAGGCGACGCGCCGTGTTCGTCCGCAGGCGAAGAAGGCGGCGAAAGCCCGCGCACCGAAGCAATCGAAGGCACGCGCCAAGGCGCCGCGCAAGGTCCTGGCGAGCAGCGCGCGATAATCCACATCATCCTGGCAATGGGCCGTCGCTCGCAAGGACGCCGGCCGCCGCCCGCGCCTGCTGCACGACCTTGGCGATGTCCTCTTCCGACAGGTTCGGCCGGGACAGCGCCATCAGGTGCAGTGAGCAGATGCCGTCGCATTTCACCAGCCGGTAGCGGTTGCGGGCGACCCACTTGTAAACCCGCCTGCCCACCTGCGCCACGCCCGGCACGTACAGCAGCGGCAGCACCGGCCAAAGTGCCGGCAGCACGCGGGCGATCATGCGGAACGCGTCGAATCCGCCGGCGGTTCGACCATCGGGTGCGATCACGATCATCTCAGCCAGCGCCCGTGCGTAGCCGACGCCCGGCGCTTCCCGCGCCATCGCCTGCCGATCGTGGATGTCGCGGAACGCCAGCCTCCGCCCCGCGTCGAGCCCTTCGAGCAGCCAGCGCGATTGGCGGCAGATCGGACAGAACGTGTCGTAACAAACGCGGTACTTCACGCCGCGCTTCGCCCCCGCCAGCCATGCGGGCAGGCGGGACACCAGCGCGGCACTGAAGAAGACCGGGTAGTAGCACAGCGTCATCTGTCCGAACCAGGCGATCTCCATGGTCACGAAGATGCCCAGATGAAACAGCACGCCGCCGATCAGCAGCACCGGCCGCAGCCGGCGCACCAGCACAAACAGCGGGAACCCGATTTCGAAAACGAGCGTGGCCCAGGAGAGGAGTTTGCTCGCGATCAGCGGCATCGGAAACTGGGCGAACGACCAGCGGGTGAGCGTGAGGTCATTCATCGCCCAGTAGACCGCGACGCCGTCGATGTAATCGTTGCTCCATCGGCCGTCGGCCTCGACCATGTTCAGCTTGTTGATGCCGTTGAGAAAATAGACGAGCACGAGCTGAATCTGCATGAGGCGAACGGCCCACGGCGCGATCATGGCCGGCGGCGGCGGCTGCCGCGGCGCGGGGGACTCGAAGCCTGACGCGGGCTGGCGGAATCGCTTCGCGTGCCGGCGCAGCGAATCGACGGACCACGCTGCGCCGGCCGGCGCGAGCATGAGGTAGAAAAGCAACATGACCGCCACATCGTCGCCGCCGTTGAGCGTGAAATAGGCGCGCATGTTGAACGAGAGCGTCATCAGCCAGGCGACAAAACAGGCGACGCGCGTGAAGCAGCCGACGATGACGCACACGAGCGCAACGATCCAGACGACGAACCAAGCGACGACGGCGGCGGGCGAGGTCACGCCGGCCAGCACGCTGAAGCGATCGTTCCATTGCATGGTGCCGTCGGCGACCGCGGTGGGGATCCAGCCGTCGTCGAACCAGAACTGTCGCAGGTTCGGCAGCACCGTCGTCAGCGCCGACGCCAGCACGCACAGTCCCGTGAGAATGCGCATCAGCGCCACCGGCTCGGCGCGCACCGGCTTGATCCAGAAATCGGCAACGATTCGCCATGCAAGCTCAAGCGGCGATTCGTCGTCATCGAGTTGGGGCGCGGGAGCGGTCATGGTGTGATGGCGCTGCTCATTCGAACCGAGGCGGAAGCGATCCCGCGGCTCGCCGTAGCGTGCGGCAAGGCCTGGCGCGGACGCACCACCGTCAACTGGAGGCCAAGTTGGTGCGTCCGCGCGGACTGGACGCACCCTACGCCGAAAATGCGGTGTTTTTCTTGGACGGCTCCTCACCGCTCACTGCTTCGCCTCCTCCTCCGTCAGTGTGAACGAGCCGAGTTCTTTCACCGTGGGTTTCACGTCGGCCGGCAGCAGTTCGCCCGGCGGGGGCAACTCGTAAGTGCGCCGCAGCAGCGTGACGCGCTGCGCCACCCGCGCATCGCCGGGATTCTCGCCGCGCCAGCGGCGGAGGTACTCCACGGTCAGTCGGCGAAGCGCCGGTTCTTCCTGCGTGCCGATGAGTGAACCTTCGATCAGGTGATGCTCGTACTTGCGCTGCCGTCCGCCGCCGAAACGGAAATAGTGCGTCACGTCCTTCGGTTCATTCGGCGAGAGAATGTCCACGCTGCTGCCGTCCGCAAAATGCACCCGCACCGCGGGGAACGGCGACGTGCGCCACAGCGGCGAGGAAAACATGCCCCAGTACTGGTCGAGGCCCAGCCGCTTTTCATAGGGCTTGATGACCGCGGTCACCCAAGGCCCCTTGATGCCCGCGTTGGTGACGAAAAGAAAAATCAAATGCCAGATCACGAATACGGTGACGGCGACCTGCGTGAAGCGTCGCCACGCGCGATGGAAGAAGCTCGTGTTGATTGCGGTATCGGACATGTTTGAGTCGTCGCTCGCGCGCCTGCCGACAGCCGGCATTCGTCATTGTCCTTGAGGCTGATACGCCGCCTTCACGTTCTTCACGTACTCCGTCAACTTCGCTTCCGCATCCGGCCCCGAGATCAACGGGTGCCCGATCGCGACGAGTTTGGCGCCCATCGACGCCGCCTTCACACCGTCCTCAATGCCGAACGTGCCGACGCCCACCGGCGTGTCGCCGACGACGGGCAGCACCGCGCTGAGCCACTGCGTGCTGTCCTTGCTTGCATCGGCCCGCCACTGGTCGGCGGCGTAGTGCAGATAAATCAAATCCGCGCCCCACTTGGCGCAGAGCGCGGCCCGCCCGGGCTGATCCTTGCAGCCGATGGTGTCGACGACGACTTTGATGCCGGTCTTCTTGCCTTCGTTGATCGCGCTGCGCACGGTCTCATCCGTCGCGTTGCCGCAGACGGTCATGATGTGGCCCTTCTGTGCCTGCGTGATCTGCACGTTCTTGAAGCCGGAGTCCATCGTCTTGTAGTCGGCGAGGATGGTGTAGTTCGGATACGCGCGAGCCAGGGCGCCGACGCACTTGAAACCCTCGGCGACGATGAGCGGCGTGCCGGCTTCGAGGATATCCACGCCGGCGCGCACGCCGATGGCGGCCATTTTCAGGGCGTCGTCGATCGTCGCGTAATCCAAGGCGAGCTGCACGATGGGGAATGGAGCATTCAGCATCGCGCGACATGATAACGATGCGGCACCAGACGGAATGGCCACCGGATCACCGGATCGACACTGATATGAGCATCCGTTCGCCCTTTCCATCGGCGCTTCACTCGGCGAACATCGTGCGAAATCCGGCTTGGACGAAGTGCCGATCTCCCGTCAGCACGTCGGTGACGCGATGTTCGGCCATGACGACGAACGAAATACAGTCGGTCAGTGACCAGGTCTTGTCACGGCGGCTGCGATACAGATCCAGGCCCCGCTGAATGAGGTCGGTCGTCGCGGGAACAATCTCCGTTCGTGCGTCGGAGCGAAGTGAGTCGACCAGCATGACAAATACCCCGCGGTTCCGGTCATCGCAGAGCCAGTTGCCCAGTTCGAGGATGACGAACTCAGTGGTAAGAAAATTGCCTTTGAACTCGCGGTGCAACTGCGCCGCGCGAAGGTGGTCGTTATCGTGCGGATTGAGCAAAGCGATGTAGTACGAAGTGTCCGCAAAGGCAGTCATGAAGTCTTGGGATGGCCATAGAGGTAATGTCGCTTCTGCCGCGAAGCGTCGCCAGGCAGCCCCTGCACCTGGCCAATCAACTGATCGAGCGAATCGCCGGCGGGTTTCAACGATGATGCGGCACTGGACGTTTCGCCGGGAACCGCGCGCACCTCGACTTCAACCTCCGCGCCTTCAGGCGGACGGATTGCGCCCTCCAGTACAACCACGCCATTCTCGATGCGGCCGCGATAAGTCATGGTGAATCCTCTTACACAATGATAGCCGCGGCAACGCTCTGGTTCCCCCACAATCCTGCTCACCTGCTCACACCAGTTCTTTGATCGGCTCCGCGTCGCCGATCCAGCGCATCAGGTCGCTGGGCACGTTGCGGTTGATGCGGAGTTGCCCCACGTCGAAAAGCGTGTGCATGATCGTGGCGAGCAGGTTGGAGATGGTGATCGGCTCGGTGTGCGGCTGGCCGGCGTCTTTCGTCGATTCGCCGATCACCTGTCCCATTTTCAAGCCGCCGCCGTAGACCATCAGCGGCGCGATCTCGCCCCAGTGGTCGCGCCCGCCCTTGGCGTTGATCTTGGGCGTCCGGCCCATTTCGCCGCAGCAGACGAGCAGAATCTTTTCGCTCAGCCCGCGCTGCTCCAGATCCTCGATGAACGCCGACACCGCGTGATCGAACGGCACGCCGCAGTACTGCATGCCTTCGGTCATCGTGGCGTTGTTCTGATCCGCATGCATGTCCCAGACGAAATTGGTGGTCACGGTGACAAACCCCGCGCCCGCCTCGCACAGCCGCCGCGACAGCAGCATCAGCTTGCCGAGCGAGCTCACATGGTCGGCATAGTTCTTGTGGTTGTTCCACGCCTTGCTGATGGAGCCGGGATTGATCAGGCCGGCGGTGTCGTAGCGGGCGATGGTGCGCGGGTCTTCCTTGGAAAGATCAAACGCATCCGCCACGCCGCCGACGATCGTGTCGAACGCCTGCTGCTGAAAGCGATCGACGCCGTCGAGGCTGCCGGTCCGGTCGAGCTGCTTGCGCAGTGAATCGATCTGGGCGAGCAACCGCTTGCGGTCGTCGAGGCGATCGCGCGGAATCTGAAGCTTCATGTCCTTCTGCAGGTTGCCTCCGCCGCCGGCATCGCTGTCGCCGGGCGCGAACGGGCCATACGCGGCGCCAAGCGGGCCGGCGGATTCGAACTTGCCGAACGCGCGCGTGCCCGGCTGCGTCGCGCTGTCGACGGCACGCGGAAAGAGCATCACATTCCGCGGCATGCCGGTGCGTGGATCGGTGACGCCTGCGATGCGTGAGTAAATCGAGCCGACATTCGCGTTGAGCGAACCTTTGCCGACGATGGGTTTGATGTCGTGGTTGCCGTCGCCGGTTTTGAAGGAGCGGACAACGGAAAACTTGTGGGCGATTTTGGCGAGCTTTTCGAAGGTGGAGCCGAAGGTGACGCCGGGGATGGAGGTCTTGATTTCGCCGGTGGCGCTGCGGATGCCGCTGGGCGCGGTCATCTTCGGATCGAAGGTTTCGGTCTGCGAAGGTCCGCCGTGCATGAAGAGAAAGACGACGGACTTGTCGCGCAGGAAGTTGCCGCCCCCGGTTGCCGCTCCGGCGCCACCCGCAGCCGCCTGTTTCGCGAGCAGGCCGGGCAATGTCAATCCGCCCAGCGCGAGGCTGCCGATGGACAAAAAATCACGCCGACTGTGGGAGGAATCGAAGAGTCGCAACATGGCGCGTGCTCCGGATGGAACGGACCTGCCCCCTGGACCCGGCTTCCTGTGGAATCATTGTAGGAGCGGGCGGGTGAGTTACCGAGGCAGATGAGGCATTATCACAATGACACCAAGGCAGAAGATTGACCACCGAGACACCGAGAGCACTGAGGTCGGAGCAAGGCAGAGGAAGAGAAGATTAAGAGAACCACAAAGGACGCGAAGGCGCAGAGAAGAGGATTGACCACCGAGACACCGAGAGCACTGAGGTCGGAGCAAGACAGAGGAAGAGAAGATCAGAGAATCACAAAGGACACGAAGGCACGAAGGACACGAAGGGAGACCCAGAGGATTGGAAATATGAAATCTGAAATTTCAAATTTCAAGTGTTCAATGTTCAGTTCCAAATCCTTTTCTCTGTGCCTTCGTGTCTTTGTGGTTCTGCCTCGCTCTGCGTTGCCGCTGCCTCGTCTCTGCCTTGTTCCGACCTCGGTGCTCTCGGTGTCTCGGTGGTCAATCCTCCGTTCCGCCACCGCTATGATGCCCCGCGCCATGACCACTGCCAGTCAACCTGACACGCACGTTTTCCCGCTGCTCGCCGAGCCTGCGACGTATCGCGCATGCCACTGGGATTTGATCCAGGATGCGGAGAAGCGTGCTTACTGGATTCGTCATTACCGTGGGCATTTTCCGGGGCTGCTGGCGGAAGCGGTCGAGGTTGAAGTTTCGCTGGGGCATTCACCAGCCGAGGCCGCCGCGCGCGGTCACGCCTGCCGCGCTGAGTTCGAGCGGTATCTGCATGACCTGGAGACGAACCCGCCGACCACGGGCCGGCTGGACATCCTCACCATGGGACTTCAGCGCGAGCGCATCCTGCGGGCGCATGGTTTCGCGGATCCCTACCTGCTTGTGAAACGGCGCGAGAATGAGGCGGCGATGAAATTGCTGCCCAAGCTGCTGGCGGATCTCGACGCGATGCCGGTGGAGACGAGGATGCTCGCGCTGATCGAAGGCTGCTTCGCGGGCAATATTTTCGATGTCGGCGCCAATGCCACGCTGGCACTTTTCAAGAGCGGGCAAATGGATTTTCATGCGACCCGCGCGACGCTGAAGCGGCGGCCGTGGTGCATTGACGATCTGGATGCGTGGATGCAGCGGATGGGTGTGCGCGCTGCCGCCCCCGGGCGGAGCCCGGGGCTAACGGCGCGCGGCGGAGTGATGGCAACGCGCCGGCCGCATCGCGCGGCTGTGCTTTTCGTCGACAACGCCGGCTGCGATGTGGTGCTGGGCATGATCCCGCTGGCGCGGGAGCTGCTGCGCCGCGGCACGCAGGTGATTCTCGCCGCCAACACCACGCCGTCGCTCAACGACATCACGGCGAAGGAGCTGCGCGAACTGGTCACCCGCATCGCCGGGTGGGACGCGACGATCGGTGAGGCGTGGCGCGGCGGAGTGTGCGATGACGCAAGTGGCGGGGCGGGATGCGAAGACGCTAGCGTTGGAACGAAGCGCGATGCTGCACGCGGCGGAACGCTCGAAGTCGTCGCCACCGGCTGCGGCACGCCGCTGATCGATCTTTCGCTCTGCTCGCGCGAGTTGGTGGAGGCGGTGAATCGCCGAGGCGTTGATCTGGTCATCCTCGAAGGCATGGGGCGTGCGGTGGAAAGCAACCTGCACGTGCCGTTCAAATGTGATGTGATGAAGATCGCGCTATTGAAGGATCCGAGCGTGGCCAAGAGCCTTGGCGGCGAGATGTACGATCCGGTGCTGCGGTTTGAGCCGCCGAGGTAAACTCCTGCTTGTTGTTCAGCTCACGATCTCAATCTGGCATCCAAATAAGTTGGAGGCTTGAGCTATGAAACACAAGAAGGAAATGAAACTTCGTCAGGAAGAGTCAGAACCAGGTGCTGCATACTTGGAATTGCATGCCCATCCTCATGTCCTAACACCGGGCTTGGTCAAGCGTTCTATTGACATTCACTTGTTGGTCGAAGGGTACAATGGGCCGCGTCTATGCCTTGACCTGAATGAACACGGTGAGCCAATAGGAATCGAAGTCGTTTATTCAACGGGGGAAGATGAGTCGGTTTAGCTTTCACGATATCGGACATCACTTCGATCAATCATCCCCCGTCTCCTCCTCGATCACCTCCAACAACCTCTCGCGCAGCTTCGTCGTCAGCTCGCCCGCCTTGCCTTTGCCGATGGTTTCCTTTTCCACCTTGCTCACCGGCAGGACGTGCCAGCTTGAGTTGGTGAGGAATGCTTCGTCCGCTTCGAGCATGTCTTCGACGCTGAGCATCTGCCGATGCACCGCGATGCCCATGCTCGCAGCCAGTTCGATCACGGCCTCGCGGGTGATGCCGGGGAGCACCGGGGCGGGCAGGGCGCCCTGGACTTCCTCGCCGCGGGCGATGGGGGTGAAGAGTTCGCCGTTTTTCACGAGGAAGAGATTGCTGATCGCGCCGCTGGCCAGGTGATTGGTGACGTTCAGCCAGATTGCTTCGCCTGCGCCGGCGCTGGCGGCCTGGCGCAGCGTGCGCAACCGCGGCCAGTAGTTGAGCGTCTTGTGACCGGCGTTCACGTCGAAAGGATTGGCGCCGGCGGGTGCGATGAGCACGGTGATGCCACGTTCGAAATATTGCGGGTCGTACACCGTCGGCTCACTGGGCACGATCAGCAGCGTGGGCAGCGGCGCGGCAGGGGGCGCCTGGGAGGGCGAGGCTCCTGTCGAGCCGGGGTCCAGGGTCGTTCGCGGCTCAGCGGGAGCCTCGCCCTCACGGTTGGCGCGACGCGGCAGCAACGAGATCGGCCCAGCCGTCAGCGTCAGGCGGATGCGGGCGCGGTCGATGCTGTTGTGCGCGATGACCTGTTCCACGGCTTTCGCCAGCGCGTTGGTATCGAGCTTGGGCGTCAGCCCCAGCGTTTTGGCGCTCTCGGCGAGGCGGGAAAGGTGGTTGGACAGGCGGAAGACCTGCCCGTGGTAGGCGGCCATCGTTTCGAAAATGCCTACGCCGTGCTGGAAGCCCGCGTCGTCGATGGAGACGCTGGCCTGCTGACGGGGGACCATGGAACCGTTGAGGTAAACATCCATCAGTTGCGATCCGGGGAGGAATCGCTATGATACTCGGCTCGCCTGATGGTGGGCGAAAGGCACCCGGAACGGGGCAAGCCCCGTCGCTAAACGAAGGACAGCGCTATGAAAAAAGGCATTCATCCCGAGTATCGCCTGGTGGTGTTCCAGGACGTGTCCGCAGGCACGTCGTTCATCACGCGTTCCAGCATCAAGACCCACGACAAAGTGAAGTGGGAAGACGGCAAGGAATATCCGCTGGTGAAGGTGGATATTTCCTCGACTTCGCACCCGTTCTTCACGGGCAAGCAGAAGTTCGTCGACACCGCCGGCCGCGTCGAACGGTTCCAGCGCAAGTTCCAGGGCAGCTACTTCGGCAAGGACAAGGCCGCCAAGGGCGCCGAAGCGAAAGCCTAGTTGTGTGACATACCTGAAACCGCGGCGTCATTGGCGCCGCGGTTTTTCATTGCGCGGGGCGAGGAATAGGGTTTAGGGTTTAGGGTTTAGGGTTTAGGGTGTAGGGTGTAGGGCTTGTGGTCTGGGCGCCGCCGCGCGAACCCGCCAATTCAAGTTCAATAGAGATTCGACACTCGACACTCGACACTCGACACTAGACACTAGACATTTCCCCGCTTGCGATTGGTTGCACGATCGCTGTAACCGGACCTTCGATAGAGAATGTCTCATGTCGAGTTTCCAGTCGAATGTTCAATCCGATCCGCGCCTCCCCTAAACCCTACACCCTAAACCCTAAACCCTCCCCCATGCCCGACCTCACCGCCAACCTGATCGCCAAGCTGGACGTGGTGGCGGCCCAGTTCGATGAGCTGGACCATCTGATCGCCGACCCGGCCCACTTCGCCGACCACGAGCGCATGCGCGATCTGTCCATCAAGCGGGCGGCGCTGGCGGGCATGGTGGGGCGCTATCGCAACTATCAAGCGCTGGCCCGGCAGATCAGGGACAACGAAGCGATGATCGCCGAAGCGGGCGCGGACCGGGAACTGGCTGAGATGGCGGCGGAGGAACTGCCCGCCCTGCGCAAGCAGGCGGCGGCGATGCTCGATGCGATCGCCAGCGAACTGGTCACCGCCGACGATCTTTCCATCGGCTCGGTCATGCTCGAAGTCCGCGCCGCGTCCGGCGGCGACGAGGCGGGACTCTGGGCCGGCGATGTGCTGGATATGTATCGCAAGTACGCCATCGTCCGCGGATGGTCCTTCGACGCCCTCGACCTCACGCCCGGCGATGCCGGCGGCATCCGCAGCGCCACCATCAACGTGCGCGGCCCGGGCGTCTGGCAACGCCTGGGCTACGAGGGCGGCGTCCACTGCGTCAAGCGCGTCCCCGCCACGGAAACGCAGGGCCGGGTACATACCTCGACCTGCACCGTCGCCGTGATGCCCGAGCCGGAGAAAGTCGATCTCGTCATCCCCGAAAGCGACGTGAAGATGGACATCACCACCGCGCAGGGTCCCGGCGGGCAGAACGTGAACAAGGTCGCCACCGCGGTGAAGATGGTGCACATCCCCACCGGCATCGAAGTGCGCATGCAGGAAAGCAAGAGCCAGCAGCAGAACCGCGCCAAGGCCTGGCAACTCATGCGCACCCGCGTCTACGATCACTACCAGCGCATCAAGGATGCCGAGCGTTTGGAAAAACGCGCGACCATGATCGGATCCGGCGAACGCAGCGAACGCATCCGCACCTATCGCTACAAGGAAAACATCGCGGTGGATCACCGCCTGAACCAGTCATTCAATTTGTCAAAACTGCTGGCGGGCGAACTGGATGAAGCGGTCGAAGGCCTGATCACGCAGGATCGGACGCAGCGGCTGGCGGCGCTGTGAGGCGGAAACCGGCTTGATTGCTGCGCGCGGCATGGTTATACTAAAAAATAACCTTGCGGAACTCCACGCATGCCCTGGTGGCACATCCTCTGGACAGATCGCGCGCTCCAGAAGATCGACGAGCATGGGATCGCACCCCAGGAAGTCGAGCATGTGCTGTTTCACCCGGTCGAGGCAACGGTCAGCCGATCAAGCGGACTCCCGGCTGCGCGCGGACGTACAGCCGCGGGCCGGGAAATATTCGTCGTTTACCGCGCGCACGACGACGGCGTGACCATCGAACCGATCACCGCTTACGAGGTGTGACATGGCCCGGCAGCGAACAATCAGGCGGACCTTCAAGACGCTCAACGCAACTGAGTCCCGCGCCTACGGCCGGCTGCTGGCGAAGGTCGAAGCGGATCGTCCACAGCTCGAGAGTTGGGCCCGGGCCGGCTTCGCGCGCGACCGGCACATGCGCGAAGTTCTCCGCCTTCTCAAGGAAGCACGCGTCGAGCGTGGCATCAGCCTGGCGGAACTCCAGAAACGCACAGGCATCGCCAAGGGCAACCTGTCGAATCTGGAAACCGACCCGGCCGCGAACCCCACCATCGAAACCATTCTTCGCTACGCACAGGCGATCGGCGTGGACCTGCGCATCCGCATCACGGACGCACGGCGAAAGAGCGCGCCAACCCGCAAGGCCGTCTGAAACGCTGAACGACCCGGCCCGCCTGCCGGCGCAGGATCGGACGCAGCGGCTGGCGGCGCTGTGATGTAGGATGATTTGCGAAATGAAGCCGCGCAAGGCGCGCGGGACTTGGTCACTCTGGTGGCGAGCGCGGCGAACCGCGCGAGGGGACGAATGGACGGACTCATCTCCGCATGCTTCGTGATCGGCTTCCTGCTGGCGATCGCGGCGGCGGGCGTCAGCGGCTTCATCCTCGTCCGCCAGTCCGGCAAGTGTGGCTTCGCCGTCGCCCGCCGGCTTTTCAAGCTCGACGCCGACGGCACCCCCTTCTCCGTCCATCGCTGGCGCCGAACCTATTTGTGGCTGTTCACGCTGCTCTTCCCCGTCGGGCCTGCGGTCATCGCTCTGGCGGAATGGCATCTGCAGATGACGAGCCACGACTGGTTCATCGTGGTGCTGGGCGTAAGCCTGATCTGGGGATCGTTCATGCTCGTGGTCGGCTGGATCGCGTTCTCCGGCACGCTGCCGCCTGGAATGACGCAGCGCATCTGGCTCGCTCATCCGGGACGGTGTCCGGTGTGCGAGTACGACCTGCAAGGCATCACGACGGGCCGGTGTCCTGAGTGCGGGTGGCTCATGCTGCCGGCGAAGTGAGCGAGGCAGGCCAACCCTCGCCATCCCCGCCGCGAATCCAGTAGAATCCTCGAAGCAGATTGGTTTCTCTTGTGGGGTCTCATGGAGCATCAGCCGACGGTTTACGTGGTGGATGACGACGCGGCATTGCGCGAGTCGCTGGCGTTTCTCATTGAATCGGTGGGATTGCAGGTGCGCACGTTTGAATCGGCGGACGATTTTCTCACCGGCATTGCCCCCGACGCTCACGGCTGCCTGCTGCTGGATGTGCGCATGCCCGGCATGAGCGGGCTGGAACTGCAGGCGCGGCTGGGCGATCACGGCATCACCCTGCCCGTGCTGATCCTGACGGGCCACGGCGACGTGCCGATGGCGGTGCGGGCGATGAAGGCGGGGGCTTTCGATTTTTTCGAGAAGCCGTTCAACGACCAGGCGCTGCTCGACCGCATCAACCGCGCGATCGAGCACGACGGTCACCGCCGGCAGACCAATGGCCAGATGCGGGCGATTGCCGAGCGACTGGATCGCCTGTCGCCGCGCGAGCGTGAAGTGCTGGATCTCGTCGTGTCGGGCCGGCTGAACAAGGAGATCGCAGCCGACCTGGGCGTGAGCGAGAAAACGGTGGAATCGCACCGTTCCAAGGTCATGTTCAAAATGGAGGCCAACAGTCTGGTCGAGCTGGTGCGGCTGGTGACGCTGTTTCGGATGGGCGGCGAGTGAGGGTTGAGTCCCGTAGTCCCGCAGTTCCGTAGGGTGGGCACCGCCCTCCATGGGCGCGGAGCCGCAAAGAACGAACGGCAACCCGGCAGCGGCGCAGAGAATGGGGAAGCAACACGCGCGTCTGGATGCGCGGGGTTCACTGCGGTGGGCGGTGCCCACGCTACGGGATACGCACTCGATGGCTTTTATCCGAGCGTCAACCGACCCCAGCGGAGCCGGGGGCGGATGGATGCAAACTGCAAGGAAGAGTTCCGCGAACCTCACACGCTCAACCCCCTCGCCGCAACCACCACCTGTTATGATGCAACCGGCTGCAAAGGTGGGGCGCGTGCGAACGCGCCGCGACAGCCACCCGTAACATTTTCCGGTTCCGTTCAATCAAGGGATACGCTTTCGCTGTCCCGACACCCCGCTTAGGAGACATCCATGTCAAACCGGTTCACTCGTCGACGTTTCGTTTACGGCAGCGCCCTGGCCACCGGCGGCCTGGTGCTGCTGCCCAATATGACCCGCAACGTGCTGGGCGCGAATGAAAAGCTCAACGTGGCCGGCATCGGCTGCGGCGGCAAGGGCGAAAGCGACATCATGAAATGCGCCAACCTCGGCGAGAACATCGTCGCCGGCGCCGACATCGACTCCGATCGCGTCAAGGCCCTGGCGGACAAGGCTTCAAAGAAGACCGGCCTGCCCTGCGCCACCTACGACGATTGGCGCGTGATGCTCGAGAAGGAAGCGAAGAACATCGATGCGGTGACCATTTCCACCCCCGACCACAGCCACGCCGTCGCCGCCGCCATGGCGATGAGCCTGGGCAAGCACGTGTACGTGCAGAAGCCGCTGACCCACACCGTCTACGAAGCCCGCGTGCTGCGGAAACTGGCCCGCGAGAAGAAGGTCTGCACGCAGATGGGCAACCAGGGCACCACGCTCGACACCCTGCGCACCGGCGTGGAGATCGTGCAGTCCGGCGTCATCGGCGATGTCAAGGAACTGCATTGCTGGAGCAACCGGCCCGTGTGGCCGCAGGGCGAGGAAATGACCCGCAAGTTCGCCGCCGGCAAGGGCGCTGCCACGCCCAAGAGCTGGAACTACGACGTTTGGCTCGGCCCCGCTAGCGAGCGGCCCTTCAACGGCGCGTACGGCCACTTCATCTGGCGCGGTTTCTGGGACTTCGGCACCGGCGCCCTCGGTGACATGGCGTGCCACACCATGAACCTGCCCTTCTGGGCGCTGAACCTCGAATACCCCACCGCCGTCAACGCCAAGGTGCAGGGCCTGTTTGAGGTCACGCCGCCGGACTGGTCGGTGATTCGTTACGACTTCCCGGAACGCAAGGTGAAGAAGGCCGATGGCGACATCACGCTCGCCCCCGTCACCATGTACTGGTACGACGGCCACAACGCCCGCAAACTCGACGGCAAGTCCATCGGCCTGCCCGCGGAAGAGGCGAAGTTCAAAGCCATCGCCAAGGAGCACGGCGCGACCATCGGCGACGGCAGCAGCGGCGCCCTGTTCATCGGCAGCAAGGGCGTCATGCTCGCCAGCGGCGACTACGCCGACCGAATCACCCTCCTGCCCAAGGAAAAATTCCCCGGCGATTACAAGAAGCACGCCCCCACCTCCTGGCTCCCGCGCCACGCCGGCGGAGACATGGACTCGAACCAGACCAAGGAATGGCTCGCCGCGATCCGCGCCAGCAAGCCCAGCCACGCCATGAGCAACTTCGAGTTTGCCGCCTACTTCACCGAGATCATCCTGCTGGGCAATCTCGCCATGCGCGTGCCCAACACCGAGATCAAGTGGGACGGCCCGGCGATGAAGTCGCCCAACAGCGACAAGGCCAACAGCTACGTCCACCACGAATACCGCAAGGGCTGGACCCTGCCGACACCGAATGTGTGAGCGGGAAAGCTGAATGAAAAGGCCTGAGGAATGACCGGCCCCCCGCCGGTTCGCTCACGCAGACAAGAAGCGAAACGACCGCGCACGCAGCGCGGTCGTTTTTCTTTTGGTTGCGCCGGCCGGGATGAACTGTGTTCACCCGGATTATTCATGAGCTTGCACAGGAGCCGCGCACGAAGTAAGCGGTTCTTCAGATTCCACGCGCGTCATTTTCACACGGACGCCCCGAGCATCCTGTCCGGCCGCGAGAGAAGGTCGAGGTCGTCAGAAACGCTGCGAACTCCGCTTACTTCGTGCGCGGCTCCTTTTGAAGCCTCGAATAGTCCGGGCTCACTGCGCCGCCCTGCTTGACGCGACCGCGCGAACGCCGTTCATCATGAGTGAACACCATTCATCGCACCGCTGTCCGCCGTGGCGCGAACTACCTCCTCACCTCAGTTTCGGATATGCCGCGGTGTCGTGCCGCCGCGCCTTATCCGAAACTCAGGTTTTTACATTCTTCACTTTGCAATTTTCACTTCTCACTTTGCACCTGCCCGCCTGCCCCCTACCCCTCCAATCGCACGCCGAGTTTGCCCAGGAGATCTTCGAATTGCTCGTTGGAGTAGAACGCGATCGCCAGCATGCCGGCGCCCTTCTTCTTGGCCTGGCTGATGCTGACCTTCGTGCCCAGTTGCCGGCCGATCTGATCCTGCAGGTCCGCCAGGTGGGCCGCCCGCGGGCTGGGCGACCGCCCCGCCGCCGCCGCCCCATCGGGCTGGGCCGGCGCTGCCGCTCGAACAGCCGCCTCGACCTGCCGGGCGGAAAGATTCTCCCGCACCGCGCGGATCGCCAGGGCCCGCTGCGCTTCAAAGTCCGGTAACCCCAACAAGGCCCGCGCCTTGCCAAAGGAAAGCAGCCCGTTCCGCACCAGGTCCTGCACATCGCGGTGCAGGGTCAGCAGGCGCATGAAATTGGAAACGGTTGACCGATCCTGTCCAACCCGCGCGGCAATCGATTCGTGATTCATTTGGTATCGGTCGGCCAGTTGCTGAAACGCCTCGGCCCGGTCGATGGGGTTCAAGTCTTCGCGCTGCAGGTTCTCGATCAACGCCCACTCGGTGGACTGCCGATCGGTCAGCTCGCGGACAATCGCCGGGATGGTTTCGAGCCGGGCGATCTGGGCGGCCCGGAACCGGCGCTCACCGGCGACCAACTCGTATCCCCCGGCTCCCCCAGCACCCCCGGCACCCCCTGCCACGCCTTTGCGGCGGACGACGATGGGCTGGATCAGGCCGTCGCTGAGGATCGAGGCCGCCAGTTGTTGCAGGGAGGCACTGTCGAACAGCTTGCGAGGCTGATTCGGGTTAGGCGAGATCTGGGACAGGTGTACCGAAACAATCGTATGGCCAGCGGCAGGGCGGTCAGATTCCGGGATGGGCGCCTGGTCGGCAACAGGTGTGATCGCCGGTGGCGCGGAAATCCCCGTTTGATCCTGGAGCGTGGCAGAGTCGGCCTGGGCGGTCGACGACGCTGGCGATGGCGTCGGCTCCTGCAATTCGTCGACAGAAGCAAGCCTGGCGCGCGGGACGGTGGGATTTGGTGCCAGCGGAGCTGGCGGTTGAACCGAAGTGGGTGCAGACATCAAACTGGTAAGGCCGCGGCCGAGACGAGCAGGGCGTTTGTCGCTGGACATGTCGAACCTCCATGTTCGGGGTGATCGGATGTAGCTGACGATGGACAGTGTACCAGAAGTGTTCCACGTGGAACAGTCGTTCGTAAACCTGGTTGATCTGCTGCTCCCCATTTAGCCGGCGGGCTTGCCCGCCGCGAACGTCCGGTTGGGGCGCAGAGCCGTGTGGCCAATTCGCCTCCGGCCGCTGCGAAGAGACCGTCTGGTGTGCGCACTTGGATGGTTCGCCGGCCAAATGCGATGCGATCCAGGTTCCACGTGGAACATCATTTGCCCAATCCCCCACCGGCCCTTAACCTTCCGGCATGAGCGACCAGGTCGAAGTCATCGTGCGCGGCGTTCTTCTCCATGCGGGCAAGCTGCTGGTTTGTCGCAACCGCAAACATGGACACATCTTCCTGCCAGGCGGACATGTCGATTTCAATGAACCAGCGACGGAAGCCTTGCGGCGGGAGGCGATGGAGGAGCTTGGGGTTGAACTTGTGGCAGGGGAGTTCCTTGGGGCTTGCGAGGCTTCGTTCGACGAAGTGAAGAGCCGAGGAACCCGTCGCCACCACGAGATCAACCTGGTCTTCAGGCTGCTTCCACCGGCTGGTTTCGAGCCACAGAATTTGCGAAGCCAGGAGGATCACATTGATTTCGACTGGCTTCCCGTGGACCAGTTGGCGTCCGCTCCACTATTGCCCTCCGGCATTGCGCGGATGATCACGGCTGGCCGGTTGTGGCTAAGCGTATTCGAGAAGTGATGTTCCACGTGGAACACTTCACATGCCAGACAGGGGGGTGCTTCATGTGGACCTGCGTGGCGTCCGGGGGGGGGGAAGCGGCGGTCAAAACCGCCGGCCTAATGGCCGGTGCGATACAGGGAGTTGCGAGGATCTGAGCCATCGCCGGCAATCGAATCGATGAGCATGAGACTTGGTAAGGAATGCGACCGAAATAACCTCCCGATTCTGGTTCAACTGACCGAGTCAGAATTTCTAAGGAAATGAGGAAACGAGGAAAGCAGGAACAGACACAATTCAGGCGATTGACGCCCTCTGTTTCTGTTCCTCATTTCCTCTTTTCCTGCTTTCCTAATGAAAATTCTGGCGTCTGAATCCGAGAAGTTATTTCGATCCCGTTCCTAAGCCGTGAGTTCCCGGGCTCGGCCGGTGGAGGATGGGCGAAATGAGCGAGGCGAAACCCAGGGCAACACTCTGCATTTCGACGATCGTCATGCGCGATTCGACCGCCACCTCTGGCTCCGAACAGTTACGCGGGCGGTTTTTCGCCTTTTGTTTGGCATTTTCTATTACCGGACACCGACCTGTCGCTCCCGACGCTTTGCGTGCACGGATGCTGCGTCCGGCTGTTCCGGTCATAACGCGAACAACGTCCAGGGACGGTGCGTAGCACCTGTTGGCTGTAACCGGTGTAACGACACCGACCTACGGTCGTGGCGGCGGTGACGGCAGGGGGGTGGCGACATTCGAGGCCAACCAAGATTGTCCTTGTATTTCTCCCGATTTGGGAGGATGATTGAACCGTCGGCTTTGGTGGTGGACCTGGCTGCGATTGACAGTGGGAATGTGGAGATATTTCAATGGCGAAGGGACTGTGGCGGAAGCTGCGTGCTTTAACTCGGCAGCGCAAGGACGATAGCACCCCGGCGATCACCGCGCCGGCCTCGGCTGGGGGCGTCGCGGCTGCCAGTGGGAAGTCCGCGCGCCGGATGCTGGCCACTTCCGCCTCCGCTTTCCGCGGCAGCTCGCTGGAGCAGTTCGAAGACCGGCTGCTGATGAGCATCAGTCCCACTGCCGACGAACAACTGATGTTCGAATTCGTCAATCGCATGCGCTCCGACCCGCAGGGCGAATTGTTCCGCCTGACCAACGGCCTGGGCACGCAGGCCACTTCGGCTGATCCGAACATCAACTCGGCGCTCGATTTTTTCAACGTCAACGGCATCGAGCTTCAAAGCCAGTGGTCCGCGCTGGTGCCGGCCGCGCCCTTGGCGTGGAACGAATCGCTGATCAATGTCGCGATCACGCAGAACCAGACGATGATCGCCAACAACGAGCAGTCCCACGGCGATCCGGCGCTGTTCCGCACCCGCTTCAACAACCAGGGCTACAGTCCGTTCTCGACCATCGGCGAGAATATCTTCGCGGCAGTGAACACCGTTCTGGAAGGTCACGCCGGCCTGGCGATCGACTGGGGCTTCGGTCCCGGCGGCATCCAGAGTCCGGCAGGGCACCGCAACAGCATCATGAACCCGCTCTTTCGCGAGGTCGGCATCGCCATCACGCCCGAAGCCAGCGCCGCCACCGACAACGTCGGCCCGCTGGTCGTGTCGCAGGACTTCGGCGGCGTCTCCTCGCCGGTGCCGCTGGCGATCCTCGTCGGCGTGGTCATCAACGACCTCGACGCCGACGCGTTCTACGATGTCAACGAAGGCCTGGGCGGCGTCACCGTCGATGTCGTGGGCACCGGCGGCACGCCCGGCAGCTTCAGCACGACCAGTTTCGTCACCGGCGGCTGGCAGCAGGCGGTGCCGGCCGGCACGTACAACATCACGTTCTCCGGCGGCGGGCTGGCGCAGCCCGTGGTGCGAAACAACATCGTCGTCGGCGGCGACAACGTGAAGATCGACAACGTCTTCTCCGACATCGGCATCGAGGGCAACAGCCTCGTCATCGCCGACGGCGACGCCACGCCCAGCGCCGGCGATCACACGAACTTCGGCGGGGTCGACATCAACGGCGGCACGGGCCAGCGCACGTTCACCATCCGCAACACCGGCAACGCCGTGCTGAACCTGACGACCAATCCGCGCGTGCGCGTCAGCGGCGCCAATGCCGCGGACTTCACGCTGACCGCCGCGCCGGCAAGCACCGTGGCGGTCAACGGCACGACCACGTTCACGATCACGTTCAATCCCTCGGCGGCGGGCACGCGCAATGCCGTGATCGAAGTCTCCAACAACGACACGGACGAAGGCCTGTACACCTTCGCGGTGCAGGGCGAAGGCGCGGCGGAGCCTGAAATCGACGTGCGCGGCAACGGCGCCAGCATCGCCGACGGCGACACCACACCCGCCAGCGCCGATCACACGGCTTTCGGCAATGTGAACATCAACAGCGCCACGGTGACGCGCACGTTCACGATCCACAACCTCGGCTCGTCGAATCTGGACCTGACGGGCAATCCGCTGGTGTCGGTCACCGGCGCGAACGCGGGCGATTTCACCGTGACGCAGTTGCCCGCCGGCCCGGTCGTCGCCGGCGGCAGCACCACATTCCAGGTGACGTTCGATCCCGGCGCCACCGGCACGCGCACCGCCACGATCAACATCGAAAGCAACGACGCGGACGAAGCGCTGTACACGTTCGACGTGAGCGGCACCGGCGTCGATCCTGAAATCGAAGTGCGCGGCAACAACGTCGTCATCAGCGACGGCGACACCACGCCGGCGGTGACGGACTTCACCGACTTCAGGCAGATCGGCGTGAGCAGCGCGGCGACCAGCGCGGTGACCCGCACGTTTACCATCCGAAACACGAACGCCACGGAACTGACCGTCGCCGGCGTGCAGATCGCCGGCGCCAACGCGGCGGACTTCACCGTGACCGCGGCGCCCGCCGCGACCGTGGCCGGCGGGGGCAGCACGACGTTCACCCTCACGTTCAATCCCTCGGCCGCGGGACTGCGCACGGCCACCGTCACCGTCACCAGCAACGACGCGGACGAGGCTTCGTACAACTTCGACATCCAGGGCACCGGCATCACCACGACCACCGCCGCCAACAGCCTGCAGTCCGCCACGCTGGAAGCAGGCACGGGCACCGCCGTCGCCACCGGCCAGGCGATCAGCGTCACGTACACCGGCTACCTCACCACCGGCGAACAGTTCGACAGCAACGTCGGCGGCAATCCGTTCAACTTCACGCTCGGCGCCGGCTCCGTGATCAGCGGATGGGACACGGGCCTGGTCGGCATGAAGGTGGGCGAGAAGCGCACGCTGGTGATCCCGCCTGCGCTGGCTTATGGCAACAACCCGCCGGCGGGCAGCGGCATCCCGCAGAACGCGGTGCTCATCTTCGAGGTGGAGCGCCTGGCGCCGGGCGATATCGCCATCGGTTCGCCGCAGGGTTCCACGGTCGTCAACATCGCCAACGGCGACGTCACGCCCGCGCTGACCGACCACACGGACTTCGGCAACACCACGCTCGGCGGCGGCACCACCTCGTGGACCTTCCGCATCAGCGCCACCGGCGCGATCAACCTGACCGGCAGCCCGCGCGTCGCCTTCTCCGGGCCGGACGCCGCGGCCTTCTCGCTCGTGGCGACCAATCCCGTCACGCCCGCCGCCGCGCTGCCGGGAAACACGAGCGATTTCACCATCAGTTTCAATCCCTCGCGCGTCGGGCTGCACACCGCCACCGTCACGATCCAGAGCGACGATCCGGATGAAGGCACGTTCACCTTCGCCGTGCAGGGCACGGGCATCGCCAACCGTGTGCCCGGCGCGACGGAAGACACGAACTTCACCGTCACGCACGCGCTCCTGAACACGGCGACGCACGAGACGGGCACGAACAACTTCCGCATCGAGTCCGTGCAGTCCGGCGTGCTGCTGAAGAACAACGTGCCGGTGGTTCCCGGCGTCACCACGCTCTCCACCGGCGAATCGCTCGTCTGGCAGCCGCCCGCCAACGGCAACCGCACCATCGCGGCGTTCACCGTCAAGTTCTTCGACGGCGTGAACGCCATCGGCGACGCGCTGCCCATCCGCATCGAAGTCACGCCGGTCGAAGAAGCCGCGGTCGGCACGATCAACGACATCACCGTCGGCGGCGCGGCCCAGCAGAACATCAGCCTCGCCACCGTCTTCAGCGATCCGGACATCCTCGGCACCATCGTGCGGATGACCACATCGCTGGGCAACATCGACGTGCATCTGTTCGATCCGCTGACGCCCGCCACGGTCGCCAATTTCCTGAATTACTCCAACGGCGGCGATTTCAACAACACCGTGTTCCACCGCGTGGTGGCGGGCTTTGTCGCGCAGGCGGGCGGCTTCCTGCCGCAGCTTCCGGCGACGCATATCGCCACGGATCCCGCCGTCGTCAACGAGTTCAAGAACTCCAGCCAGCGCGGCACCATCGCCATGGCCAAGGTCGGCAACCTGCCCGACTCGGCCACCAGCGAGTGGTTCTTCAACCTCGTCGACAACGCCAACAACCTCGACAACCAGAACAACGGCTTCACCGTGTTCGGTGAAGTGATCGGCACCGGCATGACCGTCGTCGACGCCATCGCCGCCGTGCCCGTCTTCAGCGGCGCGGGCTTCAGCAACATTCCGCTCCGCAATTTCAGCGGCGGCACCCCCACCAACGACAACTACGTCATCATCAGCAGCATCGCGGTGATTCCCAAGCTCACCTTCGAAGTCATCGGCAACACCAATCCCGCGCTGGTCGCGACGGCCCTGAACGGCACCACGCTGGGCGTCACGGTGAACGGCGGCATCATCGGCTCCAGCGATGTGACCGTGCGCGTCACCGACGCCACGGGTCGACAGATGACCGAGACGTTCACGGTCAGCTCCGTGGGCGTCAGCGTCGCCGCCATCGACACGCAGGCCGGCGAACCCGCCGACAGCCAGCCCGCCAATCCGGGCACGTTCCGCATCACCCGCACGGGTCCGACGACGGATCCGTTGACGGTGGATTTCGCGCTGACCGGCAGCGCGGTCAACGGCACGGACTACGCGGCGGTGAATCTTTCCGCCGTGATCCCGGCGGGCGCGAGCTTCGTCGACGTGGTCATCACGCCGCTGGCCGACGCCTCGGGTGAAGGCGCGGAGAACGTGACGCTGACGCTCAGTCCGTTCGCGACGTACACGATCACCGGGACGGGCGAGGCGTCGCTGGACATCATCGACGACAAGCCGATCATCGAGATCACCGCCCTCGACGCCGCCGCCGCCGAAGTCGCGGCGGGGCAGGCCGCCAATCCCGCGACCTTCCGCATCACTCGCTCCGGCTCGACGGGTTCGCCGCTGTCGGTGGGGCTGACGATCACCGGCACCGCGGTCAACGGCACGGACTACGCGTCGATTCCGCTGACCGCGGAAATCCCCGCCGGCCAGAGCTTCGTCGACATCACCCTCAGTGTCACTGACGACGCGATCAGCGAGTTGGCGGAAACCGCCATCGTCACCCTCGACTCCGATGTCGACTACGTGATCGCCGGCTCCGGTTCGGCTGAGGCGACGATCGTGGACAACGATCCGGTGCTGGTCACCATCGCCGCGACGGACGCGGCCCTGGCCGAGGGAACGCCGGCGACGGACACGGGCACGATCCGCATCTCCCGCACCGGTTCGACCGCCGCGGCGCTCAACGTGAACATCACCCGCGGCGGCGCGGCGACGTTCGGGCCGCTGGCGACCAACGATTACACCCAGCGCGTCGGGGCCGCCAATCTCGCCGGCACGGTGGTCACGATCCCCGCCGGCGCCGCGTTCGTGGACATCACCTCCGTCGCCACGGACGATGCCCTTCCTGAAGTTGCCGAGCAGTTCACCATGACCTTGGCGGCCGGCGCGGGCTACGCGCTGCCGCCGGTCGTCGCCGACCGCACGGCGACCTCGACGCTCGCGGACAATGAGCCGGTCATCCGCATCCAAACTCTCGACGCCGCCGCCAGCGAAGACGGCGATACGGGCCTCTTCCGCATTCATCGCACCGGCGCGACGACCGCGGCGCTGACCGTGAATTTCACGGTGGGCACCACGCCCACGCCCCTGGGCACGCGCAACACGGACTACGGCTACTTCGTCAACGGCACCTTCTTCACGACCAACTCCGTGGTGATCCCCGCGGGCCAGTCGTTTGTCGACATCGTCCTGGGCACCGCCGACGACAACCTGCCGGAAGGCACGGAACACGCCACGATCAACCTGGCGGCGAGCGCGAATTACACGCTGGACCCCGACGCGGCCGACCGCACGGGCACCATCGCGATTGCCGACACTGAGCCGGTCGTCAGCATCACTTCCTCAATCGACAGCGTCGCGGCTGAAAGCGGCACGCCGGCGACGAACACCGGCACGTTCCGCATCAGCCGAACCACAACGGCGGGCGACCTGAACGTCAACTTCACCGTCGCCGCCGCGCCCGCCCCGAATGCGACGCGGGCCACCGATTACACCCTGCGAGTCAACGGGGTTGTCGTCACCGGCAACACGGTCACGATTCCCAATGGCGCCGCGTTCGTGGATGTGACCGTCGTGCCCGTCGACGACACGCTGGCGGAAGTGACGGAGAACGTCACGCTGAACCTGGCGACGGGCACGACGTACACGCTCGACCCCGACGCCGCCGACCGCACGGCGACCGTGGCGATTGCCGACAACGAAGCGGTCGTCTCCA
>CAYRPN010000077.1:0-26809 GCA_964426135.1 uncultured Phycisphaeraceae bacterium
ATGACGCGATGGGACAAACGGCGCGCATGACGTGCGCTGAAGATTCACGGCGGGCTTGCCCGCCGCGAACCACCGGACACCCAACGGTGACGATATCCCGTGACAGTTGCTGGATGCGATGGGACAGACGGCGCGTGTACCGAGCGCTGAAGATTCACGGCGGGCAAGCCCGCCGCGAACCACCGGACACCCAACGGTGACGATATCCCGTGACAGTTGCTGGATGCGATGGGACAGACGGCGCGTGTACCGAGCGCTGAAGATTCACGGCGGGCAAGCCCGCCGGCTAAATGAAAGCCGCCGCACGCGATTTAGTCGTCCGTCACTTGGGCGTCGTCCACATCCCGCGCGTGACCTTGCCCGTGTACTGATTGACGTGGAACACCTTGACGTAAATGCCCGCAGGCGTGTTGTCGGGGCCGCGAAACTCGAACTTGTACGTGTCTTCCGTCTCCAGCACGCGGTACGGGGGTTGCGCGCTGGCGAGCGGGATGTTCGCATCGGTTCCATGCACGGACCGAATGTACTCGCGCTCGTAAGCCTGGATGAGCGCGATCGCCTGCTGGTGCGACGTGATGGTCCGGTTGGCGGACTGGCAGGCAGTTGTTGCCAGGACAACGACGAGAATAAGGATGGTTCGCATGCAAGTCATGATCGCTTGAGTTCCAGGCAATATTGCCCACTTGATTGATCGGATAATTCAAACGCGTTTCCGCACTCGGGGCAAGTGTTCTTGCTGGCCCGAAGATCGTAGCCGCAGCGTGAGCAGGCACCCTTGGCGGGACGACGCGGAACCAGCTTCCAGATCAGGAACGCGGAGAGCGCCGACGCCGCAAAGAGGAACCAATATGAGACGGCAACGACGGCGTACCGTCCGATTTCTTCCTCCATACCGAAATCCAACTTTCGTCCCGGATAGATCGCGAAACTAACAGGAAGCAATCGATATTCGCGCCATACTTCATCGTTGCACGGATCAAACGCTGCCATGAAGGGGAGTTCTCCGATATAGACACGGACCCCTGCCTGACCGCGAACGCTGGTAGCGTCCGCCTTGACCGACCCATTCTCGAAGGTGGCGTTCGCTGGATAAATCGGCCAGGCGTATGAGGCGGCCCACAAGCCACTCGCGAGCAGCATGGCTGCAAAGCAGCAGATCAACATGACTCTCGCGTAGACCGGCATGATGGCTCCAGAAAAAGCAAGACGCTGAGGCAGGCGCGTAACCCAGCCTGCGGATTGGACAATGTTAGGTGTTAATCCCAACTGACGCACCGACCGGTGCGTTGCTGTTCTTTGACATGACTTGTATCGACTTCGGCGGGATGGGGTTCGTCAGAAGTGGCCGGAAAGTGTCCTACCTTTTTGGCAGTCAATTCATAAGCACTGTGTTGACAGAGAGTTGATGCCAAAATAAAGGGGGTGGGGTGCCGTGGCCGGCCACTCTTGAGGGGCCGGGGCGAGGCAACCATCGACGTGCGATGGTGGCGCAGGAGAACAAGGTCCGCTCTGCGAGCGGGCGCTAAACGGGAACCATCGGTTGAATTGGGTTGCGTGGCCCCTCAGGTCGTCGCCGGAATGCGCTTGGCGGCCTTGATCCGCTGGACCTGGTCCGACGGGTGCCAGATGCCCTTGCTGAAGGGATGCTGGACCGCGCGAAGGCAGACGAACTGGGTGCCGCCTTCGTCAGCCACGTCGCACACCTTGGCGGTCATGTTGCCGGACAAGGTGGCGACGAGATCGCCCTTCTGCAGTTCCCGGCCGTCCACATCGAAGCTTTTACGGAGTTTTTTCATAGTGAATCCCGGCTGCACCCGTTGCCCTGACCGAGATCGTTACGAGCATTCTAGCACAACCGTTCAGCTATTTCCTGATATTGCAGACCTTTCGGAGAGGACGACAAACTGGATAAGATCGATGGGGTTCCAGGCGCTCTGGTGCAGGATGCGGGCGCGGTTACCGGAACATCGACTCTCGCTCACAAGGAATCGCACGTGTCCAGCCGCTTCCGACAAACCCTGCGACGCATGAAGGCGAAGTTCCGGAACGCCGCCTTCACCCGCATGCCGATCTGGCTCTCGCGCGGGCGACTGCGGAGAACGAACTCTGTCAGTCGCATCCAGATCGTCGAGCGAACCATCGGCCTGGGCGATCTGCCCGACGCGCTCGACGGCCTGCGCATCGCGCACCTGACCGATCTGCACATCGGCGCGCTGGTGGAGCCTTCCCGCCTGCAAGCCATCGTCGATCAGACCAACGCCGTGGGCGGCGACATGATCGCGGTGACTGGCGATTTCGTCGATCTTTCCCTGAACGTGCTGGACGCGGTGATCGAAGGGATGAAAGCGCTGTCGGCGCCGCTGGGCGTTTACTTCGTGCCGGGCAATCACGATTACCTCGACAACGGCCCGCGCCTCATCCGGGCGTTCCAGGAGGCCGGCCTGCGCATGCTGATGAACGAGTCGGCTCTGCTGGATTACGAAGGACACCGCGTGGTCGTCTGCGGCATCGACTGGGCCCACAAGGCGAGCGACATGCGTCAGTACGTGCGCAAGGCGATGCACGGCGCGGGCAGGCACAGGCAGGACGACCTGCGCATTCTGCTTTCGCATCATCCCAACGCATTCGACACCGCGGTGAATCACCACGTGGATCTCACGCTCGCCGGCCACACGCATGGCGGGCAGCTCGTGCTCTCCAACAACCACGGCAAGAAAGGTTCCATCGGGTTAGGCAGCCTGGCGCATCGCTACCCGCGCGGCTTGTACCGCCGCGGGCCGGCGTATCTCTATGTGAACAGCGGCGTGGGCAGTTGGTTCCCGTGGCGAGTCAACTGCCCGGCGGAGATCGCGTGCCTGACGCTGCGCTGCGAGCCGGAGCCGATGGAAGAGCCGAGGCCGGGGGAGTGACGTCACCGCCGGAAGATAACGCCGAGGCCGTCGAAGTCAGCGCCGGCACCGCCGTGAATGCCGACGACGGGATCGCCTTTGCCGTCAAAAATCGCTTCGTTGCCGCTCTTGCCGCCGACCCACTGGGATTTGTAACTGGCTTTGGGATCCAGCCGATCGCCCTTGATCTTCATGAATGTGACCTCGAATCCATCGTACCGCTGGCCGGTGAGGGAACGGATGGCGCCGATCGCGTAGCCGTCCTTGGCCATGACCTCGATGGCCCCAGCGCCATCCAGACCACAACGAGGCCCTTCCACTTTCTTGCCATCCTGGAGATAGATCGGCTTAACCGAGCGAATCACAGTGTTGCCGACGTATTCTCCCGTGGTGGCGACTAGGCCCACGAGGAACGAGCCAGGCGGCCCCAGATGACGGAACGGCCCGCCGCCGGGGCTGCCGGCGCGATGGGTGATCGCCAGATTCTCCGTTCGCTGAACCGTCCCGGTGATCGCCTTGACCTTGAACTCGTGAATGACGTGGGAACATGAAGAGGTTCGCAATCCAATGTTGCCCGGATGGCCCATCTGATCGGTGCCCGGCACGCCCAAGGAAGTGGCGGGACCGGACCACTTGATGATGGGCTTTCCATCGAGTTTGGCTTGGATTTCCACCTGTTGCTGGGAGTCGTCCGGCGTGACGGCGATTTGCAGAGTGTATCGTCTTCCGTTGGCGAGCAGTTGGGCCGTTGATCCGACGATCAGGTCTTCACCGCCGCGATGCAGGGCTGTCCGACCTCCACCCCAGCCATCAATGACCAGCAACACGTGCCGGCCGCCTGCGGGCAGCGCGACTGTGAAATCATCGTTACCCGCGACACGCGCGAATGCGAGTTGCACCTCATACGCGCCGCTCATCTCCACCGGAGCGGCCACCCGCGCCCAGCCGGGCGAACCAGCCTTAAGCATCAGGCCTCCACGTTCGACGGTCACTTTGCCATCGAGCACGTTCTTGCGGACATCGATCAACCGCAGGCAATCCACCTCGTCTTTTCCGGCCACAGTGCTCGGGAGGCCTGCGGGGCTCGCCAGTTTCAAAGCCGCCTCGATGTCCTTCAATGCCAATTCAGCTTTGGCGCGCGACAAGTCCTTGCCAGGATGCAGCGCGAGGAACCGTTCGTAATGTCGCTTCGCCTTCTCCAGCATCGCAGCGCGAGCGATGGCCGGCGCGTCTTTGCCGCGCGCCGCGTAGAAATCCGCGATCACCATCGCTTCCTGCTCGGTGAGGGTACCTCCTTCCTTCACCGCCAGCGGCACCGCCGCCAGCCACGTTGCGTCCTTCACGCGGTCTAGAAACGGCCTGGCGTCCGCGGGCTTGTCGAGATCGACTACATAAATGCGGACGATCGCCAGGGCAGTATCCGCATCGGTCGCGCTCTTCAACAGGCGCTCCTGCAACTGCGCGAGCTTCGCATGTGCCTGCTGAAGGCCGCGAGCGAAATCCGCCGCAGACTTCGCTTCACCCAATCGCGAGGACTTTGCGCTTGTCGCGGCCAGCACTGCCCGTTGATAAGCAGCGGCGGCCTCCGCATGCGCGCCTGCGTCCAACTTCAGTTGTCCCAGCGACATCAGCGCCGCGACCAGGTCCTCCCCCACCGCCGCCTTGTCCGCCGGCTTCGCCGCCGACAGTTGCCGCGTCAGCAGGTTCGCGAGGGTCTCCAGCGATTTCTCTTTCGAAGCAGGCGCTCGCTCGATGAGCATCCGCAGCGCCTCGGCCGCGGCGGCGTACCCGTCCGGCGCCTTCTGCCCCAGCGCGACGATGTGATCGCACAGCAACACCAGCGTCGGCACGTCGGCCACATCCTTCGCCGCCGCGAGCATCGCCTTGGCGAGTTCCACATCATCGCCGGGCCCGGCCGTCGCCTGGACCTGCTTCAGCCTCGCGCCGAAAAGTGATTGGAACGCCTGTTCCGCGTCGTCGGCGGCCAGCGCGGCCGAGCAGTTCAAGAGAACGGCGAACAAGAGTGAAAGCGCGTTCCGCATGGAAAGTCCCTCGGGTTGATGATCTGAATCATTGTAATCCCGGGCTGTCGAATCGTGTGAGGAATTCTCGGACCATCACGCCGGGATCGCCGCCAGTTCCTCGCGCACCGCTTCGACGAGCGGGCCGATCGTCGCGGCGGAGAAGTCGAAGCGGATGCCCGCAGCGATGAATAGTTCGGGCAACGGGCGCGTGCCGCCCAGTGACAGGGCCTTGCGGTAATTCTCCAGCGCCTGCGCCGGCTGCTGCTTGAACTGCAGCCACAGTTGCAGGGCGCCGAGCTGCGCGATGCCGTACTCGATGTAGTAGAACGGCACGCCAAAGAAATGCGACTGCCGCTGCCACATGGACGCGCGGGCGTCTTCCAGGCCAGTCCAATCGACGGCCTTGCTGCCGAAGCGGTTGATCGTCTTGAGCCACGCGGCGGTGCGTTCCTGCTGCGTGTGCTTCGGATTCGTGTACATCCAGTGCTGGATGCCGTCGATCGTCGCGACCCACGGCAGCAGGCGGATGGCGCGCTCCAGTGCCTTGCGCTTGGCGCGGCCGGCTTCGTCGCCGTGCGGATAAAACTCGTTGTAATGATCCGCCGGAAGAATCTCCATCGCCATGCTCGCCACTTCGCAGAACTCCATCGGCGCCTGCCGCAGGAACACCAGCGGCACATCGCGGGCCGCCTCCAGGTGATGGAACGCGTGGCCGCCCTCGTGCAGCAGCGTCTCCACATCGCCCTGCAATCCCGCGGCGTTCATGAAGATGAAAGGCTTCTTGCTTTTCTCCAGCGAGCACTGATACCCGCCGGGCCGCTTGCCCTTGCGACTGTCGAGGTCCAGGGTGTCGCCGAGTTTCATCGTGGCGAACTGTTTGCCCCAGTAAGGCGAAAGCCGGTCGAACATCCGCCGCGTCTTCTCGACAAAGTCGGCGATGTCCGCCTGATCGAACGGGCGCAGCGGCGGACGGTTCTTCGGATCGACCGCCGTGTCCCACGGGCGAAGTTTAGTGAGGCCCATGTCGGCGGCGTCCTGCCGATCAAGTTCCTCGATCAGCGGCACCACCAATCGCTCCACCGTGTCGCCGAATTGCAGGCACATCTGCGGTGTGTAGTCGAACCGCTTCTTCACCACCCAGATGAAACTGCGATAGTCGCTGTGCCCCGCGTTGCGGCCCATCTGATCGCGCAGGGCCACGAGCTTGTCGAAGATGCCGTCGATCTTCTCGCGGTCCTGAAGCCGGCGCTTGGTGATGAGTTCCCACGCCTCCTGCCGGGTGGTGCGGTCGGTCTCTTCGAGGAAGCGCGACATCTGCTGAAGCGTGCGCTGCTGGCCGCGGAAGTCCACCATCATGGCGCCGCAGATTTTGCCGTACTCGGTGGAGAGCTTGGTGTCCTCGACCTGCAGCGCGATGTTCTCCACGCGGTAGACATCCACATCCGCCTGCCAGCGCTTGGCCAGGTGCGGAAAGGGCTGCTCATTCAACCCGGTGGCGGCGCGGGCGGCGAGGAACTTCTTCTGCAGCTCGAAATAGACCGGCTTGATCTTCGGCTCGATCTCCTCGACGAAGTGCAGGTACGCCTTCTCGATCTTCTCGTCATCCGTGTGGCACGTGTTGTTGATGTACTTCCATGAGCCGAACTCGTCGACGGTCTCGTCGAGCGCGGAGAAATCGCTGAGCCAGGCCTTGACGCCGGCGGCGCTCTTGAGCGGCCGATCGAGCAAGGCGCGGTAGAGCGGTTCGAGGGCGGACCAGTTGGAACAATCGAGGTTGGCGGGGACGAAGGATGTTGACATGCTGGCATGATAACGGGCAAAAACGTCCACGCTATCGCGGCAATTCCCATGTGTCCGGATCGACATGGCGCAACAGATCGCGGCTGCCGTGGACGATCGCACAGATGTAACAGTTGTCGTCCCGAACGATGTAGAGGATGCGATAGGCCCCGTAAATGACCTGACGAATCTCAAGGTCCGTCGCACTTTCAAACTCGGGCGCGACTCGGCCACACCGAGGATACATTTCCAGCCTGTCAAGGGAATCAACCAGTCGTTCGCCAAACAAACGCGCGTAGTGATTGGAATCGCGGCCGATGTATTCCATGATCTCGTTCAGATCGCTCAGCGCGGGATTGGTCCAGATGATCCGGGCCATTGCCTCACCATCTGCTTGACTTGTTCGTGAGACGCGACATCCCCACGTTCAATCGCATCGAGACCGCGCCGCACTTTGTCGCGGACGTAGAGATGATATTGGATGTCCTCAGCGGTGCAATCGTCGGGAAGTGATTCGATCAAGCGGATGGCTTCAGTTTTGGCGAGGCTCATGGGAGGTCTCCAGCATTCGGTGTCATTGTAGCCGACGAATCGTCACGGATCGGTGGAATTACTCCACCCCCATCGCCCCCGGATACCACGCGGGCAGCACTTTCGCCGGCTCGTCGAAAATCTTCAGCACATCCGCCGGCACGTGCTTCTTGTTCACGATGATGACGAAGACGTGTTCGTTGAACCAGCCGTCGTAGAGCGTCCAGGTTCCCTTCTGGCCTTTCGCGTCGCCCCAACTGTTTTCGACGAGCCACTTCACGGGCGTGGCCTTGGGGATCGCGTCGGCTGCCGCGCCCGGGGCGAGAGGTTGCGTCGGCCGCATGTCCACGCCCATGAACACCATCGCGTGGTTGGAAGCTTCCGCGCGATAGCGGATGCGGTCGGCCTTGGTCATGGCGAGGTCCACGCCGAAGAGCGGGCCGTAGTCGTAGAGCCGGTCCGCCATCAGGCCCAGCGTGCTGGACTGGTCCTTGCCCACGTCGGCGGCGAACCAGACCGGCTCGTTGGCGATCACCGACGCCGCGGCGATGGACTTGAGCGCGTCCGATTCGAGGTTGACGAAATCCATGTCCGGCGAGCCCGCCATGTTGCGGGCCCGGCTGAACCGCAGGTGCTTGCGGTACGCATTCGTCGGATCGTTGTAGAGGCAAACATAATCGCGCAGCGGCACGCCGACGTACTCCTTGTAAAACTCCTGCGGCGTGTACTTGCGCAGCGGCGTCAGCCCCTTCACCGCGCTGGTGGCGGGAGCAGTCGACGCAGCGGGCAACACCGCGGCTTCACGCACGTCATCGGCAGGGCGAACTTCGAATTGCCTCAGGCTGCTGGTGTCGCCGGGCTTCACGGCGATGGTCGCGGCGGGCTGCGGTTTATCGCCGGCCTTGGCGATCTTCTCCTTGCTTTCATCCTCTTTATCGCTTCCGGGGGCGACATAGCGCCATTCAAACTCTTGCGGCGGCTCGCCGAGGTTGATCACCAGGAACCGATACACCTCTGCCAGCGCCTTCTTCTTGAATTCGCGCAGTTCCGCCACGCTCTTGCCGCCTTTGTGCATCGCGTGAAGCTTGACCGCGTGCGTGTTGAGCATTCGCTCCAGCACGGTGTTCATCTCGTTCGTGTTCTCGCTGCTCTTGGTTTCGGGCATGACGCTCTTGGGGACGACGCCGTATTTCTCGATGAGGTCGACGACAAAGTTCCACCATCCGCCGTCGCCGAGGGTCCATTTGTGGACGAGTTCCCACTCGCGGTCGAGGTAGTCGGTGTCGCGCATCTCGATCATGTATTCGAGGAAGAGATTGGCCTTCTCCATCTTGTCCCAGAACTGCAGGTACGCGGTGGAGAACTCAAAGCTATCGAGCTTCTTCGCGTCGATGACCTTAGGCCGCATGGTGTTCAGGCCGGCGAACATCCAGCACCGCCCGCTGGCCTTCTGGTTGGTGACGCCCTTGGTCTTGATGCGGTGGCTGAAATGGCCGTCCTCGCCGGCGACGATGGCGCGGTTGAGCGACAGATCGTTGATGCTCGCATTGGTCACGGCGTTGTGCCGCACGCGCGTCTCGGCGTCGAAGCGGAAGCCGATGCGCAGTTCATCGATCAGCGCGGGTGAAAGCGCGCCGTCCTGCGAGGCAGGTTCGGCGACGGCGCTGACACTGGCGGCGACGAACACGATGAAAGCAATGCAGTAACGGAACAGGGACATGGGGAGCTCCATTTTCATTTTGAAACCATTGACCACCGAGACACAGAGGGCGCAGAGAGCAGACAAGTCAGAGGAAGCTATGAAACAGGAATCGGGACGAGGTAATCGTCTATTGATGGTCACTTTAGAAAAAGCCGCCAGACGCGAGTTTCGCACTCCCCTCCCTTTTAGGGAGGGGCAGGGGGAGGGTCGGGCAAACAGCCTGATTGGAGCCACAATCATGCAGATCGCCCGACCCTCCCCTAACCCCTCCCTAGGAGGGAGGGGAATCGAACCGCGGCCTTTTCTAAAGTGACCGTCAATAGCGGTCGGGCCGAGTCCGCGAGGCCCACCTGCTTCCGCGGCGAAGGCACGGGTGGGCCTCGAAGACTCGGCCCGACCGCTAACCATCGAACCGTTGGCACGCTTCCGTTCTCACGGCAACTCCACGTCGCGCAGCTTAATCGGCACTTCGATTTCCTTCACGTCGGTGATGAGCGTGATTTTCAGCCGCGCCGTTTCCGGCAGCGGATCTTCGCCGAGGATTTCGTACGTCGTCGCGCCGACCAGGCCGGTGACGACGCTGCTGCCGGTGGAGAGCGGGTTGTCCTTGTCGTCGACGATGTCGATGCGGCTGATGGCGTCGAGTTTGCCGGTGGCTTTGATCTTCGCGTACACGACCAGCGGGCCGCCCTTCGGATTGAACTCAGTGAGTTTCAGATTCACCTCGGCCGACTTCAACTCCGCCGCGTCGAGCGTCTTGCCGACGTGGCGGCCTGGATCCTTGATGAGGACATCCGTGCTCTTGCCGGCCAGCAGTTTCACGGAGCCTTCGAGAGTCGCGATCTTCGTGGCGCTGCGCGGCGGCGTGTCGAGGGTGATCGCGAGTTTGATCTTGTCGCGCGGAGGGTTCTTCACGCCGAACCACATCTGGCTGCGATCCAGCGGCTGTGAATCCTTCAGATCAGGGCCGAAATCGGTGCGCTGCTGCTGCAGAACGTTGCTCTTGTCGTCGACGGCTTTAATCTTCAGATCGCGGTAGCGCACGGCATCGGCCACGACCTGGCCGGAAAGAAGCGCGGTGACTCGGAGCGACGGCTGCTCATCGAAGACGATTTCATCCTCGCTGCGCTTCTCGAAGGACCGACCGCGCGTTTCATGGATGCCGGCGACGGTAACCGTGACGGCGTCATCGGCGGCGGCGATGCCCGGCGACAGCACGGCGATGCACGACAACAAGAGCAGAGCTCGCATGGGTTTCTCCGAGTTCAGGGCGCGACGATGCCGGGAACCATCATACGTCGCGTGCGGCGGATATTGATCGGTCGGAGGCGTCGAGGTCAGAAGTGTTCCGCCTTTCGAGCGGGCGCTAACGGCGGACCCCCATCACCCCACGACTTCCTTCGCCTCGTGATCGGTGATGACGCGGTACATGCCGGCGCCATCGGTCGCGGCGCGGATGGCGCTGCGGAAGGTGGTCTCGGTGAGCATGCGACTGATGGTGGCCAGCGCCTGGATGTGCGGGCCGGTCTGGTCCTGCGGGCTGACGAGGAGGAAGATGAGATCGACGGGCTTGCGGTCGATGGAGCCGTACTCGATGGGCCGGGCGGTTTTGCCGATGGCCATGGCGAGGCGTGCGATGCCCGCGCATTTGCCGTGCGGGATGCCGATGCCGTGGCCGATGCCGGTGGTGCGGGTCTGCTCGCGCGACCAGACGGCCTTCTTGAGCGCCTCGCGGTCGGTGATGCCGACGCGATCGGCCAGAAGGTCGATGAGTTCGTAGATCGCCGCCTCTTTCGTTTCCGCCTTGAGAGGGGCTTTCACGCAGTCAGCCTGAAGTACGTCTGTCAAACGCATCGGACACTTCCGATTGCACGCGGGTGGTTGAGGCGTCGCCTGTGTTGGACACAGAGCGACGGGGCAGGACTGCGGCCAATCCCACGGGGAGAGAAGATGATATCGGTGTGCATGGGCGTGTTCAACCAACGAGGACGCGTGCGACAAGATTTCATGAAGGCGCGCGGGGTGTCGTGCGCATCAACATGCGGAGAACGCGGATTAGCGGATGCACCGCAGGTGCCTGTTCCCGCTTCCGACGGTGTCCCAAAATGATTGGACCGTCGTTCCGCTTCCGTCCAGACGCCTGCGGCGTTTCCGCTAAACGATGTTGCTCGACCGCATGCGATCGAAAACTTACCGCGCGTCGCTGGACAATTCGCGCGGAACATGCTTCAATCCTTCACCCTTCCCCACCTTCGCGCCGGCCACGGCGCCGCTATGAGGATCCGCGCATGATTGAGGTTCAGGACCTGGTCAAATGGTACGGTCCCGTTTTGGCCGTCGACCATCTGAACTTCGCGATCAGTCCGGGCAGGATCGTCGGCTTCCTCGGCCCCAACGGCGCGGGCAAGACGACCACCATCCGGATACTCACCGGCTACCTCCCGCCCACCGGCGGCAGGGCCGCGGTCGCGGGGTTCGATGTCATCAAACAGCCCGACGAAGCACGCAAGAACATCGGCTATCTGCCCGAAACCGCGCCGCTCTACCTGGAGATGCGCGTCGATGAATATCTGCATTACCGCGGCCGGCTGCACGGGATGCCGCGCAAGCTCCGCGCTTCCCGCATCGATGACGTAACCGAACGCTGCGGCCTGGAGAAAATCCGCAAGCGCGTCATCGGCCACCTCTCGCGCGGCAACCGCCAGCGCGTGGGCCTGGCGCAGGCGATCCTGCACGACCCGAAGGTCCTGATCCTCGACGAGCCGACCGCCGGCTTCGACCCCACGCAGGTCACGCAGGTGCGCAAACTGATTCAGGAATTGAAAGGCCGGCACACGATTCTGCTCTCGACGCATATTCTCCCGGAGGTGGAGCAGATCGCCGACGAAGTGATCATCATCGCCGGCGGCAAGATCGTGGCCCAGGGCGAGCCCTCCGCGCTTCGGCAAAACGTGGGCGCCAAGGGCGCGGTCGTGCTGGAAGTGAAGGCGGCCAGCGAGGCAGTGTCGCGACTGATCACGGCGATGCCCGGCGTATCCACCGTGAAAGCGCAGCCCCTGCCCGATGGCTGGACGCGAGCGATCATTCAAGGCAGTGATTCGCAGGATCTGCGTGAACCCTTAGGCAGAGCGGTTGCGAGCAACAACTGGCTGATCCGCGAGATGCGCCACGAAGGCGCGACGCTGGAGCAGTTCTTCGTTCAGATTACCGCCTCGCAGGCCGGCCGCGTGGCGGAGACGGTGAAGGACGCGGGATGAATCGCAGGGAAGAACTGAATCACAAAGGACACAAAGGCACAAAGAACACGAAGAAGATCATGGATGAGTGGCGGGATTGGGTTCCTTGAATCAGTCGGCACCATGAAACACGCCGCGACTTGCATGACGTCCAGGATTGTCTCCCTCAACTTTGTGTTCTTCGTGCCTCTGTGTCCTTCGTGTTAGATCACGGCCGCAAGACAACTGAGCGCATGCAAATACAGATATGAACCGCACCCTCACCATCGCGCAGCGGGAACTGACGAGCCTGTTCTTCTCGCCCATCGCCTACGTCGTGCTCGGGCTCTTCGCCTTGGGCGCCACGGGCATCTTTTTCATTTACTTCGGCCCCGGTGAACAGGCCACCATGCGCCCCACCTTCGAGTGGATCGTGTGGCTGCTCATCTTCCTCGCGCCGGCGGTCAGCATGCGCCTGATCAGCGAAGAGTTCCGCGCCGGCACCATCGAGCCGCTGCTCACCGCTCCCGTCAGCGAAATGCACGTCGTGCTGGGCAAGTGGCTCGGAGCGTTCGGGTTCTTCTGCGTGCTCCTGATCGCACCGGTGGGGGTGCTCGTCGCGGTCATGGAGTTTTCCGCCGACCCGGACTACGGCCCGATCTTCACCGGCATGCTCGGCTTGATCCTGGTCGGTGGGCTTTATCTGGCGATCGGCACGTTCGCCTCGGCCGCGACCAAGGATCAGATCATCTCCTTCCTGCTCACCGTCTTCATCATCAGCCTGTTCACCGTCGCACTGCACTTTGTCGCGGAGGCGGAGTTCTGGACCAACGACATGAAGCGGGCCCTGAAGTTCATCAACGTCTTCGGCCAGTTCGAGGATTTTGCCAAAGGCGTGCTGACGCTGAGCAATCTCGTGTTCTTCGGCACCGGCACGGCGCTGTTTCTTTTCATGGCAGTGAAAGTGCTCGAGAGCCGGCGATGGCGGTAGGACGGTACGAGTGAGGAGTGGCGAGTGTGGAGTGATGGGAGAGAAGATGAGGTTGGCCGGGAAGCCAGGATCGGACTCCCCTCCCTACTAGGGAGGGGCTGGGGGAGGGTCGGACGCACTGCATGATTGTGGCCCCAATGAGGCTGTGCGCCCGACCCTCCCCTAACCCCTCCCTGAAAGGGAGGGGAATCAGACCGTAGGGTGCGTCAAGTCCGCGCGGACGCACCACGAAGCAGAACGCGGGTCCAGTACGGTGCGTCCGCGCGGACTTGACGCACCCTACGGCAAGGATGGAAACGGCAAACCCATGACCACCACGAAATCCACGCACGAAACCCAGAGCCAGCGGCGCGTGAAGTACGGCCTGAATGTCTTCGTCGCAGTCATCGCCGCCGCCGCGATTGCCGTGATGATCAACTGGATCAGCTATCGCAATTTCCGCGCCGGCGCGGTGCGCTGGGACCTTACCTCCACTCGGCAGTACAGCCTTTCGCCGCTGACACGCAAGGTGCTCGACCGATTCGAGAGCGACTACCAGATCGTCACGCTGCTCGATCCCAGTGAGAACGCCCGCGAAGACACGCAGCGTGCCCGCGACCTGGTCGAGGAATACGCCCGCATCGGCAGGAACCTCCGCGTCGAGCACATCAACCCCGCGACGGAGCTGACCCGCCGCGAGGCGTTTGAAAAATCGCTGCATCAGAAGTTCGCCGGCAAGTTCGATGACCTGGATCGCATCAACAAGCGCGGCATCGAGGCGATGTCCGCCGCCCGCGGCGAACTGATCGAGCAACTGAACATCCTTCGCGATCTTCTGAAGAACAAGGCGCTCAAGCCCGGCGACACGCTGCTTCGCCTGCGCGAGACGGAACGTTTCCTCGAAGCGCAGAGCGAGGGCGTGGGCAAAGCGATCAAGGTCGTCTCGGATTACAAGGCGATGCCGCTGCCGCCGTACGGAACGGTGCGTGGGCAACTGAAGGATCTTTTCGAAGCGCTCGACAACGGCTTTTATCCGCAGATTCAGAAGACCCGCATCACGCCGGTCATCGAACTCGCCGCCAGGGAATATCCCAAGGCACAGTTCCCGCGCACCGCCGGCGACGTGGAAGAGGCGATGCTGGCGATCAACAACTTGATCACGCGCGGCACGGAATCGCGCAAGGCGGTGATCGCCGACCTGGTGCGCGTGCAGCCGGTGCCTTCGTATGAAGCCTTGATCGCCAAGCTGAAGCAGCCGAACCCGATCGTGATCGTGGCGCCCAAGGATGTCTGGGCGCTGAATCTGACGGAACTTTTCCGCTCGCCCACGCAGGCCGCCAACCCGGAGCAGCGCGAATCGACGGAGCATCTGGTGGAGAAGCAGTTTCTGGGCGAAGAGCGCCTCACCGGCGCACTGGCGCGGATGACGGTGACGCAACTCGATCCGCCGCCGATGGTGGTATTCGTTTCCACAGGCACGCTGCCGGGGACAAAGCCGAATCGCGACTACAAGCAGGTGCTCGATCGCCTGACCAGCATGGGGATTCAGGTGGAAGTGTGGGAGCCGATTAAGAGTTCTCCCTTCGCCGACCCGCGCGGCATCAACCTCGCGCCGCCCAAGCCGAAGGACAACCAGCGCGTTGTCTGGGTCATCCTGCCCGGCGATCCCGTCGATCCGAACAATCCCCTGAGCCAGAGCACCGCCAAGGCGAACATCGGCGTCATCCGCGATCGCATGATCAGCCACAGCGACGGCGTGCTGGCGATCATGTCGCCGGAGATCGACGCGCCACAGGTGCAGAAGCAGATTCTCGAAGACTGGCGAATCGAGGTCGATTTCCAGTACGTCGTGCTGCGGGAGATCGTGGATCGCTACGGGCAGAACCAGCCTTACAACTATCACGACGTCCGCGCCTGGCCGGAGCAATCGCCTGTCAGCCGGGCGGTCGCGGAAGCGGGCATGATCGGCGTCTTCTCCTGGTGCAGCCCGATTCGCAGTCCGGCAACCACGGAACGCGCCGCCTACAAACCGCTCGTGGAACTGACCGCGAAAAACATGTGGGCGAACTTCAACACCGGCGATGAATCCAACAGTGGCCCGCCCAAGTTGGACAAAGCGGGCGACAAACCGGGCGACAGGTTCACCATCGCGGTTTCCGGCGAGCGCGCCGGCAGTTCCGCCGAGAAGGCGCCGCAGCGCATCGTGGTCTTCGCCGACCGGCTCTTCGCCACGGACCGCTTCGGGTCCGAGGAGTTCGCCGATCCCGTGACCAAGCGTTCCGTGCAGATCACGCGCTTCCCGGCGAATCACGAGCTCTTCATCAACAGCGTTTACTGGCTCACGGGCCTGGATGAACTCATCGCCGCCGGCGCACGCACACAGGATGTGCGCCGCGTCGGCGCGATGTCGACAGGCGAAGTGAAATCACTGCAATGGACACTCATGCTCGGCATGCCGCTGGGCACCCTGATCATCGGCGTGGCCGTGTGGTTCACGCGGCGCGGGTGAGGGAAGAGCGGTTAGCCAATAGCCGTTAGCCGTTAGCCCAAGGCATTGTGTCTTAAAGCTAAAGGCTAATCGCTAACGGCTCATGGCTTGCCGGCTCCCCGCTAACGGCTAACGGCTAACGGCTAACGGCTCTTCTCCATGAACATCAAAACCACGCTCATCCTGCTGCTCCTGCTGATCGGTGTCGGCGCTTATTTCGTCGTCGTCGAGCGCAACCGTCAATCGCCCATTCTCAAGCCCGGCGAGGATGACACAGTCACCAAGAACCTTTTCAGCAGCGTCGACTTCGACCACACCGGCATCACCACGGTCACCATCAAATGGCAGGATGGCCAAAGCGCGGTGCTGGCGCGGCAGGTCGTGCGCAAGGACGGCGTCGAGACCGGCGAATGGATGCAGGTCAAACCCGTGCGCTTCCCGCTCAACTCGGTTCGACTCGAGTACGGCCTCCCGGCGCTGGCGGCGACGCTGAATTACACCGAGCAATTCACGCCCGGCGTGGACAAGAAGCCGACTGTGGAAGAACTCGCCCTTGCCGGTCCGCCGGCGACGATCACCTTCGAAGGCATGCTTCGCAAGGCGGGCCAACCGGTGGATCAGGGCAAGCCCTTCAAGCAGACTTTGAAACTGGGACGCACGGTCGGCGCACGCGCATATCTGCAGAAGAACGACGATCCAACGGTGTACGTGGTGAATGACTCGGTGCATCAGATTCTGCTGGGCGAACGACCGAATCAGTGGCGCATCGTCGCGCTCAACTCGCCCAGTGATGCTCAGGCGAATGCGGTGAGCTTCACCGTCGCCGATGAACGTTACGACCTGATCAAGACCGCCGGCGACTGGGTCGTGGCCGCGCCGCACAGCGGGCGCATCTCCGATGTACGCCTGCGCGACGTGCTGAACATCATCAACCGGACGGGCGTGAACCGGTTCGTGGCGGAGGAGATGAAGGATCCCGCATCGTTCGGACTGGACAAGCCCGCGGTGGTGGTCACGGTGCACAGCGAGGCGGTGACGCCGAAGGTCCGCACGCTTCGCATCGGCGGGCCGGCCGACCCGGAGGGCGCGACGTATCACGCGACGTGGTCGTTCGACAACGAAGTGAGCCCCGTGGTGTTCACGGTGGTGCGCGAGGCGAAGGCCCGGCTGGCGGCGAAGCTCGACGATCTGCGCGAGCCGCGCGTCACGCCGCTGGACGCCAAGCAGGTGCGCGACATTCTCATCGACAGGGCCGGTTCGCCAAGCGCGCACCTGGAGCGCGAATCGGGCCGCGGCTGGGGATTCGCCATCACCGCGCCCGCCACGACCAAGCCGCCGTTCGAGCCTGACCAGGAATCCGTGTCGCGTTTTGTCGAGGCGTTGACGACGGCCAGCGCACGCTACTTTCACAGCGGCGCGTCGAACGAAAAGCCGATCGCGGTGATCGAACTCAGCGCCGCCGGCAAACCCACCGAAAGGCTGACCATCCTGCCCGCCCCGGCGGCCGCGATCCCGCAGGGCGAAACGACAAAGCTCCTCATGATCGTTCGCAACAGCGAACAGGTGGGCTACCTTGTGCCGGAAGAAAGGCTCGCGCCGGTGCTCGTGCCCACGTCCGCCCTGAAGGATCGCATTGTCGTCAGGCTCAGTCCGCCGGAAATCAAACTGATCGAGAGCGTCGCGCTGAAGCACCCCAGCGGCACGACATACAGCTTCGCACGGCGGAAGAACCTGGTCGATGCCGTGGGCGAAGGCGTGTGGGAGATGAACGGGACCGGGAAGTTCGAGCGACTCGCGTTCGAAGAACTGCTCCGGCAGTTGGCGCCGCTGCGGGCGGAGGCGTGGCTGAATGAGCCGGCAAAGATCGAAATGCCCATCGAGTTGACGCTCACGCTGCGCGGCGGCACGCCGATCGTGCTCACCGTCGATCCGGTCACGCGGCATGCGAATCTCAACGGCAGCGACGACGCGTTCGTGCTCGCACCGGGAACCCTGGCGTTTCTCGATGCGGAGTATCGCCCGCGCGCGGTGCTGCCGCTGGCGGTTCACGAGGTGTCGCAGATCACCGTGGCCAAGGCCGGCGCCCAGCCGCTGATCATCGGCCGCGACGAGGCGGGCCGCTTCGAGGTGCTCGGGCCCGATGGCCAGCCCATCACCACCATGAAAGTCTCCCCGCAGGCGGCGGCATCGCTCTTTGACGCTCTGGCGCCCTTGCGCGTGCAGCGATACTGGAGCGCGCCGGGAACGGCGCCAACGGAGCCGCAGTGGACATTCGAACTGCTCACGCGCGACCGGCAGAAGCACGTGGTGAAGCTCGGTTTCAAAGACAAGCCCGCGCTGGCGAATCATGGCGAAGCGTGGTTTGACGTGACACCGGAAACGCTGGCGCGACTGACGGCGGAGCCGCGCAAGAAAGACGAGAAGTCAAAATAGAGGCGGAACGGGGCAAGCCCCGTCGCTAAACGCCGAGGCACCATCGCCGCACGCGAAGGCGCTGTTGCGCCCGTCACCGGCCGGACATCTTCATGAACACATATCGCACGGCGTGAATCGCCACGAGAATCGCGGGGAACACCGCGATGTAATACGGAACCGTCACGAGCCAGGCGATGTCATTGAGCGCGCCGATGGCGAGCATGGCCCCCAGCCCCAGCAGGCCGATGACAACGAACATGAGGCAGCCGCGAGCCATGCCGTCGTGCGGATCGCGATGCTTAGGCGGAACGATCAAGGCGTACGCGATGCCCAGCACATAAATCCCCAACAGTACCGCGGCGATGATGGCTTGGGTCTGAAGGGTCATGGCAACTTCGTCCGGCACCCCCGTCACACCTCACAACTTCGCCGCCGCCAGGCTCGCCAACTCGCTGCGTTCGCTCTTGGCGAGGGTGATGTGGCCGACGATGGATTCGCCCTTGAGGCGTTCGACCATGTACGACAGGCCGTTCGACGAGGAGTCGAGGTAAGGATTGTCGATCTGCTGGATGTCACCGGTGAGGATGATCTTCGTGCCTTCGCCGACGCGGGAGACGATGGTTTTCACTTCGTGCGGCGTGAGATTCTGGGCCTCGTCGATGATCATGAACTGGTTCGGAATGCTGCGTCCGCGGATGTAAGTGAGCGGTTCCAGCACCAGCCGACCGGCGGCGACGAGCGATTCGACGCGCTGCTCGGGTTTCTTGCTTTCGGCATGCTGCGAGCCGCCGACGCCGCGGGTGGACATCAGGTAGGCGAGGTTGTCGAAGATCGGCTGCATCCAGGCGGAAAGTTTTTCGTCCTTGGTTCCGGGGAGGAATCCGATGTCGCGGCCCATGGGCATGATCGGGCGCGCCACCAGCAGCTTGTCGTAGCGCTCTTCGTTGAACGATTTGTGCATGCCCGCCGCCAGGGCGAGCAGCGTCTTGCCCGTGCCCGCGCCGCCCAGCATGGTGATGAGCTTGACATCGTCATCGAGCAGCAGGTCAAACGCCATGATCTGCTGCACGTTTCGCGGCATCACGCCATAAGTCGGTTTGCGCGGCGCGTGTACGGGAATCAGGTGATCGGTGTCCGCCAGCCGGCGAGAAAGGCCGGAGTGCGATTCGTCGGCGATATCCAGAAGCTGCACGAACTGATTCGACTGCAACTCGATCCTGGTGACTTGTCCGCTTTCGTCCTTGGTGTGGAGAAAGTCCTTGAGGCGGTCGAGTTCGAGCTGCTTCTCTTCATAAAGCAGGTCGATCAGGTCACCGGTCACCTTCACCGACACGTAGCCGCTGTAGAGGCGGTCGGCGTCGACTTTCTGCGCTTCGAAGTCCTCGGTGAGGACGCCCAGCGCGTCGCTCTTGATGCGGCAGTTGATGTCCTTGCTGATGAAGACGACGTACTTGCCCTGCTTCTTCAGATTCCATGCGACGGCGATGATGCGGTTGTCCGGGGCGTCGCCCTGCAAGCCCGGCGGAAGTTCGCCCTCGGAGAGCGCGACGCGAATGGCGCCGCCGTGGCCGTTCCACTGCACGCCGTCGGACAGGTGGCCGCGGGTGCGCAACGAGTCCAGGTGGCGGATCGCCTCGCGGGCGTTGCGGCCCACGTCGTCGTTCTGTTTCTTGAACCGGTCCAGTTCACCCAGCACCGTGAAGGGAATCACGACTTCGTTGTCTGCAAACATGAACAGCGAGTCGGGATTGTGCAGGAGAATGTTCGTGTCGAGCACGAAGCTTTTGCGTCCCGCGTATCGGCCAGGTTTTTCGCTCGTTTTCTTGTCCGCCAAGTGCTCCATCCTTCTGAAAAGGGTGTGCGGATGATAGTGCGGATCGTCCCCCTTGTGTTATCGGCTCGTCAGGAGATTTCGTGAAGAACATTCGTTAGCGACTTTGGCGTTTTCGCCGGCAACCATCGCGGGAGTCCAGAATCGACCAGGACTGAAGGGACGGTTGGGTGGCCGGGGCAGGAGGTTCGGCGGATGCCCCGGAACGGCTCACCTTGTTTTCACGAATCGCCATTCCCGCCAGCCTTGCGGCCTTGGCGCGCTCACTCCGGGGCCTCCACGGACTTCAGCCCCGGCCCCTCGGAAGAACGCTCACGCTCCAGACGGCGTCACAACATCGTCATGAGGACACCTATCACCACCAGTTCGAAGAACACACGAATCGCGATGATGAAAACGAGGGTGAGCAGGGCTTCGCCCAGGCCCAGGTCGAACATCTTCGCCAGCGGAATGCCGACGATCACGATGCGCAGGAACATGACGAAGAGAAATCCCGCGCCCAGCGTGGCGCCGAGAATGTACGCCCCGAGCAAGTCCGCCAGAGCCATCGGCCCCATCGCCAGCCCGGTGAGCTTCAACAGCCCGATGCCCAGCGAACCGTAGTTGATGCCCAACACGCGCGCGCAAAGGAAGAGCGTGCCCAGCAGCAAAGGCACGACGATGGCGATGTACAGTCCGATGTCTCGGGCCGCAATGCCGGGCGTCACTTCATTCTGAATCGCGGCCAGGGCGTAGAGAAACATGCCCGCCACGATGAAGATGAGCGGCAGATAAATGTCGAGGAATGCGGAGTCGCGCCGCTCGTCCTCGCGACTCCTCAGGGCCTGCGCCACACCGGTCGGCCGGCGGCTGAGCACGTCGGCTGAGGCTCCCCCCGCGCCGGCGACGGCCGGCACCGGCGTGCCCGTCAACGCTCGACTGAGCGTCGGCTTCTCCATCGGCTCCAGCACGCGCGTTTTCACCTTGGCGCCGTCGCGCACATTGAAGCCGCAGTTCAGGCACACCAGCGCGCTGGCCTTCATTTCAAGATTGCATGAGGGGCAATGAACGACGATATCTGAATCGTCCGGCACCTCTTCGTGAACGGGGACATCGAAATCGCCTGCTTGAACCCCGCCGCCGATCGCGGCACCGACGTTTGCGGCGTCAGGAGCCGCGGCAGCGTCCGCCTCGCCGGGAATCATGAACGTCCTGCCACAGGCGCATCGCACCACCTTGCCGGACATGTCCTGTTTCCAGACGAACCGCTTGCGACAGTGCGGGCAGCCGATGCTTGGAGGCGAGAAGTCCGTCATGGGAAACGTCGAGAAATCAGGCGTTCAAACGTACAGGGATTCAATGACCATCAGAGCGAGGGAAGAAACGACCAAAAGAATCCCATGACCGCATCAACTCACCCTTCCTCCGCTTCTTCGTCGCTCCGTCTCTCCATCCCTCCGTCTCTCCGTCACTCAGTCTCTCCGTCCCTCCGTCTCTCTGCCTCTCCGTCTCTCTGCCTCTCCGTCTCTCTGCCTCTCCGTCTCTCCGTCTCTTCTCCTCTCCGTCTCTTCTTCTCTCTTTCTCTTCGTCTCTTCACTTCTTCGTCCCCTCCCCCTCCTTCGCACCTGCCGGTTCCACGATGACCGGCGACCCCGTGACCAGTTGCGACGGCGGCGCGACGATCACCGAAGTGCCGGCCGCCAGGCCCTTGAGCACATGCACGATATCGCCGCTGCGCTCGCCCAGTTCCACCCGCGCCTCCGCTGCTTTCTGGTCCTTCACCACGAACACCTTGTTCACGCCGGCGAAGGACGCCACGGCGCTGGCGGGAATGCTGACCGTCGGCACCGCTTCGGCGAGTTGAATGCTCGCATTGGCGAAAGCGCCGGGCTTGATCTTGCCGTCGGGATTGGCGATCAGCACTTCCACCGGAAATGTCCGGCTCGCCGCGTCGATCTGCGGGCTGATGCGGCCGACCACGCCGGCAAAGGGCTGCGGATACGACTGCAACGTGACGGACACCGACAGCTTCGCCGCGACCTGACTGATGTGAATCTCCGGCACCATCGCGCGGAGTTTCACCGGGTTGTCGTCGATCAACCGAAACAGCGGCGTGCTTTCGCGAACATACTCCCCTTCCGCGACCATGCGCTGCGCCACGGCATACGACCGACTCGTGCCGACCGAAACAGGTGATCCCGCTGCTGCGCTGGCCGCGCTGCGAGCCGGAGTTTCCGGAGCGATGATGATGGTCTCTTTCAGGTGCTGCCGGGCGACCTCCAGTTCCGCCTGGCGGGTCTTCGCCTCGGCGAGCAGCGCCTTGGCGTTGAGCGTCTCCACCTCGAGCACGCTGCGGGCGACCTCCACCGCCGTCTTCGCGTCGGCGAACTCTTCTTCGCTGACCAGCGGCGGCACCTTCTGAAACAGCGTTTCGACGCGCGCAAACTTCGCCTGCACATTCGCCAGTTGCTTGGCGGCCCGCTTCACCGTCGGCACTTCGGTCGCGATGAACTCCTTCTCCGGAAACGCCGTCAGGCCCAGTTTCGCCAGTGTCGCGCTGACCGCCAGTTCTTTCTCCTGTTCCGCCAACTCGAAATCCACGGGATCGAGATTCGCCAGCGGCGCGCCGGGGCCGATGCGATCGCCCAGGTCGTGATGAAGCGCGATAATGCGACCGGCGACTTTGGCGGAGACAATCACTTCCTCGTCGGCATAGAGGGTCCCGGTGACGCGGATCCTGCCGCGCACCGAGTCAGCGCGGGCCTCAACGATCTGCACGCGCACGGGCTCGGCGGCCTTGGCCTTGTCGGGCACCTTGGCCTGGCCGGCGTCCTTGTTGCAACCGGCGAGCGCGCCGAGGAATCCCGCGCCCGCCAGCGCGACCGCCATGAAATAGTTTCGCATCATCGTTGACTAAACTCCGCTTTCACGACTCGTATCGACGGAACGGAAATAGTTCCACGAACAGGACGGTTCTCCATATCATACGCAGTGTGACGATCCAGCTCCGATGCATCTTACGATGGCTGCCGATGGCCATGCGGAAATCATCCCGCGCCGAAATGCCCCATGCAGAAACTCGCTGAAATCTGTATCCAGCGTCCGGTCTTCGCCACCATGCTCATCATGGCGCTGGTGGTGGTCGGCATTGCGGCGCTGTTGAACCTGGGCGTCGATCGCTTTCCAGCCGTCGACGTGCCGCAGGTCACGGTGCGCACCAGCCTGCCCGGCGGCACGCCGGAGGAAGTCGAAACCGAAGTCACCGAGCGCATCGAGGAAGTGGTCAACACGGTCGAGGGCATCGAGGAACTGCGCTCGGTGACGGGCTCGGGCACTTCGTTCGTCACCGCGACGTTCAAGCTGGAACGCAACATCGACGCGGCGACGCAGGATGTGCGCGACCGCATCGCCACGGTGATCCGCAACCTGCCGGACGATGTCGATCCGCCGGTGGTGAGCAAGTTCGACAACGATTCACAGGCGGTGCTGACCTTCGCGTTGTCGGGCCCGCGCACCAAGCGCGAGCTGACTGAGCTGGCGACGCGCATCGTCAAACGGCAACTGGAGCGCAGCGAAGGCGTCGGCGAAGTGCGCATCGTCGGCGGCGCGGAGCGCACGATGAACGTGTGGCTCGCCGCGGATCGCCTGGCGGCCTACAAGCTTCCCCCCACCGCCGTGCGCGACGCCATCGCCCGGCAGAATGCCAACGTTCCCGCCGGCAACATCACCGGCACCCAGCAGGAGCAGGTGCTCCGCACCGTCGCACGCCTGAACAACGAAAAGGATTTCAACGACCTGATCATCACGCGCATCAACGGCGTGCCGGTGCACGTGCATAACGTCGGATACGCGCAGGACGGCGAGCAGGAGCAGCGCAGTCTCGCCCGGCTCAACGGCGAACCCACGGTCATGATCGAAGTGCAGCGACAGAGCGGAGCCAACACCATCCGCGTCATCACGTCGGTCAAGGCGAACCTTCAGCGCATCATCGGCCAGCTTCCGCCGGACGTGCGCGTCGACATCATCCGCGACCAGTCGAATTACATCTACTCGGCGCTGCACGAGATCAACGTGCACCTGATCGCCGGCAGCGTGCTGGCGTGCCTGGTCGTCATGGTGTTCGTGCGAAGCTGGCGATCCACGGTGATCGCGGCGGTCGCGATTCCAACGTCGCTGATCGCCACCTTCGGCGTGATGTGGGCGTTCGGCTTCACGCTCAACGGTGTCACCATGCTGGCCCTGGTGCTGATGGTCGGCATCGTCATCGACGACGCCATCGTCGTGCTGGAGAACGTCTACCGATTCGTCGAGGAAAAGGGCTTGTCCCCCATGGAGGCCGCCAAGGAAGGCACCGCGGAGATCGGCATGGCGGTGCTGGCGACCACGCTGAGCCTGGCCGTCATCTTCGTGCCCGTCTCCTTCATGTCCAGCGTGTCAGGCCGGTTCCTCTACCAGTTCGGCATCACTGCGGCGGCGGCGGTGATGATCAGTTTGCTCGTGTCGTTCACGCTCACGCCGATGATGTGCTCGCGCCTGCTGAAGCCGGCGAAACAGAGAGGCGACGGCGACGCCGCTCACGCCGATGCCGCCTCGCGCCGCGGGTTCTATCGCTTCATCGACATCATCTACACCTGGATGCTCCGCGTCACGATGCGCTTCCGCTGGGCCATCGCGATCATCGCCATCGCCGTCACCGCGACGGCTGTGCCGCTCTACCAGAATGTGAAGCAGGAGTTCATCCCCAGCAACGTCGATGAGGCGGAGTTCGACATCCGCATCACCGGCCCCGAAGGCGCCAGCCTCGCCGCGATGGATGGCGCGATGAAGAAGATCGAGGAGGACATCCGCTCCATCCCTGGCGTGACCATGGTGCAGGCGAACGTCGGCGGCAGCTTCCTGGGGAACACCAACGCAGGCAGCATGTATGTCCGCATCGAACCGCACGAGAAGCGAGTCTTCTCCATCGAACGGCTGGTGATGGAAACCTTCCACGGCCAGCCCAAGGTCGCGTTTGAAGGCAACTACAGCCAGCGCGACATCATGCAGGAAGTGCGCAAACGCATGCGCAAGTATGCGGGCGTCCGCGCCAGCGTGCGCAACTTTGAATCCTTCCGCGTCGGCGGCGGCGGCAACTTCGACATCGACTTCGTCTTTCGCGGGCCTGATCTGGTCGACCTCTCGCGCTTCGCCGAGCAGCTGCGCGACAAGTCGCGCGAACTGGGCGGCATCGTCGACGCCGACACCACGCTGAAGCTGGATAAGCCCGAGGTGCGCGTGTTCATCGACCGCGACCGCGCCGCGGATATGGGCGTCGATGCCCGCGACCTGGGCACGTCGCTGCGCCTCATGGTCGGCGGCGACCAGGAGGTCTCACGCTTCCGCGACCCCAAGTTCGATGAGGACTACGACGTGCGGCTTCGCCTGAGCGAACCGGACCGCAACGATCCCGCGCTCCTGAGCAATCTTTATCTGCCCCGCACCAACGGCGAACCCGTGCAACTCATCAGCCTGGCGAGGCTGGAACAAGGGCAGGCCCCATCGCGCATCGATCGCCTCGACCGCCAGCGATCCGTCAGCCTCCGCGCCGGCATCGCGCCGGGATTCGCCCAGAGCGATCGCATCGAAGCCCTGCGGCAGGCGGTCGTCGACATGAATCTGCCGCCCGGATACACCACCACCGTCACCGGCAAGGCACGCGAACTGGAACGCACGTTCACCGAGTTCCTTTACGCGTTCCTGCTCTCCGTCATCTTCATGTACATGATCCTGGCGGCCCAGTACGAAAGCTTCATCCACCCGTTCACCATTCTGCTTTCGCTGCCGCTGTCCGTTCCGTTCGCCCTGTTTTCCTTATGGATCACCGGCGGCACGCTGAACCTCTATTCCGCACTGGGCATTCTCGTGCTCTTCGGCGTGGTGAAGAAGAACTCGATCCTGCAGATCGACCACATGAACCAGCTCCGCGCCAAGGGCATGCCCCTCTACGACGCGATCATCCAGGGCAACCGCGACCGCCTGCGTCCGATCCTGATGACGACTCTGACGCTCGTGGCCGGCATGTTGCCGCTGCTGCTGGGCGCCGGCCCCGGCGCGGAGGAGCGTTACACCATTGCCGTCGTCATCATCGGCGGACAGTCGCTGTCGTTGCTCCTGACGCTGCTGGTGACACCCGTGGCTTATTCCTATTTCGACGACCTGCAACGGTTGCTCGGCTGGCAGCGCCAATCGCAACGGCCTCCGGCAACCGCGGCCCCTGCCTGACTCCCGCTTTGGTCTTGCACTCACTTCTTGGATTGTTCCGCTTGGGTTCAAGCCCGCATCACCGCCATCGCCTTTCCACGATTGCCGTCATTGCGACGCGCGACACGAGTGGTTCCCGCCGGCCACACTCCGTTGCATTTCATCACGATCCCCTAAGAGCCGCATTGCCCGCACAGACCGTCGTTTGCTCGAAATCGACTTGTTTTCGCGGCATTTCTTTCACGCCTCCGCCGCCGACGCGACTGGCACGGGCCTTGTTTATCTCCTTGCGAACCTTCGTATCGGGCTTCGATCAGCCCTGCAAGAGGTTCGCGATCAAGGGGAATGGTCATGAAATCTGGCAATTGGAAAGACTATTTATTGGTCACGGGGATGCTGCTCTATCTCACCGGCTGCGGCGACGGCGGCGGTAGCTTCGTCGCCAAGTTCCCGGCACCTCCACTGGTTATCCCACCCACCGGTCCCACCGGTCCCACCGGCGGTGGCGGCGATGGGCCGGCCACCGAACCTGGCGACACCATTCCAACCGAAGAAGCGCCGAGCGAAGAGACGCCTGGCGAAGAGATGCCTGTCGACGAAGCGCCGATCGACATGCCGGTCGACATGCCCGCTGACGAAGCGCCGGCTGAAATGCCCGCTGACATGCCCGCTGACGAAGCGCCGGCTGACATGCCCGCTGACATGCCCGTCGACGAAGCGCCGGTCGAGCCGCCCGCTGACATGCCC
>CAYRPN010000078.1:0-24431 GCA_964426135.1 uncultured Phycisphaeraceae bacterium
AGCCGGACGACTTGGAAAGTCGTCCCACATGCGATGTTAATCCTGCACGGCTCCTTTGCGTCGCACGATGAGTTGAACTCTGAAGGAACCGGCCCGACGCGGCGGCTCCAGATGCTTGCGTCCAGCCGCAGCCAGGCAGGCTTCACGTCAACCATGCCCACGCGAGCCACGTGGGCAGAACCTGCATGGTGAGGTTGTCCCAGCCATGCGGCGAGACCGCTTCGGCGAGAGTGACGATCGCGGCGATGCCGAGGAAGGCCAAGGCGCGCATGCCGGCGAAGTGCCAGCCGATCGCCGGCGCAACCGCAGCGGCGATCACCAGGCACACGAGACTCGCGATGAACACGGCCGCGGACCCTTCGAGGCTGCGGTGGCTGACGGTGCTGCTCAGCGAGGGCACGCGGTATCGGTGCTTGCCGAAGCGCGTGCCGACGGGTTCGGCGACGGCATCGGCGACGCCGGTGATGAGGAAGCCCACGATGGCGAGTTCGGTGAAATAAATGCTCGAAAGCAGCCCGCCGACGAGCGTGGCAAGGTAGGAGACGAAGATGAACCAGGTCTGGTGCGGGGCATCCTTTTCTCGGGCCAGCGCGGAGTAGAGAAGGGAGGGGCTGGGGGTTGGAGGTTGGGGGTTGGCGTTCAGGAGAGGTTCAGGGGTCTTAGTTGTGACTGCTTGAATGTTGGTATGACCAGCGAACATCGCGTAGAAAACGACGAGCGAAGTCACGACGCCGAAGAGGCACACGGCGGGCATGCCGCCGCCCTGCTCCCGCGGAACGCACAGGAGGCCGGCAACGGTGGCGAACGTGATGAAATGGAAAACCTTGCGTGTGTAGCCGGTCTTCCAGCCGCGCGATTGTTTCAGCCAGCCCGCCAGCGCCAGCGCCGCAAGCGACCACGCCAGCATCACCGGCGACCAAGCGAGCATGGACCAGGTCGGCAGGTTGTCACGGATGAAGTCGAGAAACATCATTCGGTCATCGTCCCCCGGTTAGCGGAAACGCCGCAGGCGTCTGGCGGGGTGTCCTTGGATCTCCACGATTGGCGCATGTCGCGCCGTCTGCCGGCAGCGGCGTCCATGCTACGATCGATGCACCTTCGGAGTTCCACCATGTCGCCCTGGATCATCGCGCTGCTCGTCGTTGCCGTCGTGGTGGCGTGGATCCTGTTCTGGATGTGGGTGTGCCTGCTGATCTCGCGCATCGGCGGCTGGCGCCAACTGGCGGTGGCGTTCCCCGCGCCGTTGCCTGAATCGATGACCGCCGTCGCGGCCGCGCTGGCGGCGCCGTCGTGGACGTTCCAATCCATCGCGCTGCGCGGCTGGTTCGGCTACAACAACATCGTGCGCGTCACCGCCGAAAAAGAAGGTCTGCGCCTGGAGGTGCCGTGGATGTTTCGTGCCGGACATCGCGCGATCCTGCTGCCGTGGCGACAACTCACGACCACGCGCAAGCGCGGCTGGCTCGGCGAACAGGTCATCATCGCCATCGAGAAATTTCCACGCCTGCCGATCGCGATCAATGCGAAGCTGGCGGACAAGATCAGCCTGGTTCATCCGGCGTTTCTGGCGGGGCCGACGATCTGCGTCAAGTGTGGCTACGACCTGCGTGCCAGTGTCGGCTCATGCCCCGAGTGCGGCATGCCGTTCGCCCCTGCGGAACGAAGAGCCTGACAAAACCGCGGCGACGTTCTAAAAACTCCGATATTCCTACTCCTACTCCTACTCCTACTCCTACTCATACTCATACTCCTCTTCTCCCTCATACTCATTCTCCTGCTCAAAATCCTACTCGTTCTTGGATCGATCGAGTGGACGAGGAGGATTAGGATTGGGATTAGGATTGGGATTGGGAGGTCAAGGCAAGAGTACGAGTACGAGTATGAGTATGAGTAGGAATATGAATCGGAGTAGGAGTAGGAGATGGGCGTTGGAAGGCACCGCAATCCCCGTTCTTCACTCCGCTACCATACGCCCCATGTCCCCGGACCACTGGTATCTCTGGTGCATCGTCGGCTACCTCAGCGGCTCGATCTCCTTCGCGCTGATCCTCGGCAAGCTGCGCGGCATCGATGTGCGCAAAGCCGGCAGCGGCAATGTCGGCGCGACCAACGTGGGCAGGCTGCTCGGTCGCAAGTGGGGTCTGCTCTGCTTCGCGCTGGATGTGCTCAAAGGCTTCGTGCCGGTCTTCGTCGCGGGACTGGCGATGGGGCTGATCGGCGGCAGCGCGGCGATGAACACGCTCGACGCCTGGCGCTGGCTGGGCGTCGCCATGTCGCCGGTGATCGGGCACATGTTCCCGATCTGGCTGAAATTCAAGGGCGGCAAGGGCGTGGCGACCGGCTTCGGCGTGCTGCTGGGCGTGTACCCGGTGCTCACCACCGCCGCCGCCGCCGCGCTGATCGTCTGGCTGACGATGGCGAAAGCGTTCCGATACGTGGGCCTGGCGAGCGTGGTTGCCGCGTGCAGTCTCCCGCTCTTCGTCTGGATCGGCGGCGTCGCGCGGCAGCGCGAGATCGCGTCGCTTGTGCCATTCTTCGTCATCACCGGCGCGCTGGCCGCGCTGGTGACCTACCGCCACCGCGGGAATCTGGCCCGCACGTTCAAGGGGACGGAACCGAAGATCGGGGAGAAGAAACCGGCGCAGGAATAAGATGGCAACGCCAGTCGCCCATTCGCACGTCAGGCCGATGCCTGATTCCCGCATCATCTCGACGTTAAGCGACGGGGCTTGCCCCGTTCCGACGGACAACACCTGTTCACCGACGGAGCGGGGCAAGCCCCGTCGCTAAACGTGCGCACCAACGGTTCGACACGCGAACACAAACATGCAAACCAACGCATGCACGCCGAATCAACTCATCCCGCTGAACAGGAAATACTCCATCAGCTCATGCCCGTGCTTGATGTGCAGGTCCGATTCATTTGCATTCTTCTCCGTGAACGTGCGCGGCACGACGCTCGTGATCCCCTTGCCCGCCAGCAGAAACGGCACCGGCGTCGGGTCGTGCTTGCGCGTCGCGCACGCCGTGTAATGATCCGGCAGCAGCAGCACGCGCCAGCCGCCGGCTGAGCCGGCGCCGCCGTTCGCGCCGCTGGCGTCGCGTGCCTTGAGCGCCGCGACGATCGGACCGACGACGTGTTCATCGATCGCCTCGATCGCGGCGACTTTCGTCTTCGGATCAGCCGCGTGGCTTGCTTCGTCCGGGGCTTCGATGTGGACGCAGACGAAGTCGTAATGATCCAGCGCGGCAATCGCGTGCCGGCCGGCGGCGGCGTAGTCGTTGTCGTGGTAACTCGTCTGCCCCGGCACGTCGAGCCGGTCGAACCCGATGAACCCGCTGATCCCCGCCAGCAGGTCCACCGCGGTGATCATCGCCCCGCGCAAACCGAATCGATCCTTGAACAGCGGCACCACCGGCTTCTGCCCCTGGCCCCAGGGCCAGACGTGCGTCGCCGGGTTCACGCCCAGTTCGCGCCGCGTCTGATTGATCTCGTGATTCGCGAAGATCACCTCGCTCTCGGCGATCATGCGCTGCAGGAGCGTTGCGTGCTCGCCGCCCACCGGCAGGTGCTTCCTCATCGGCTCGCCGGGCACATCGTGCGGCGGCGTGGTGACCAGTTCCGACCAGTCGCGCCCCGCCATCTCCGAGCCGTCGCGCCCGGATGAATCCACCATGATGTTGCGATAGCTCACGCCCGGATAAAGCGTCATGCCCGGCAGCCCGCCGGACGCCTCGATGCCCTTGGCGAAATCGGTGAGCAGTTGCCGGCCTTCCTCGTTGCTGATGTGGCCGGCGCTGTGGTCCTGCATCGTGCCGTCGATCACCGTGATCAGGTTCACGCGAAAGATCCAGTCCTTCGGCGACAAGTCCAGTCCCAGCGCAGCCGCCTCCAGCGGCGCCCGGCCCTTGTGATATTTTTTCGGGTCGTAACCCAGCACGCTCATGCAGCAGATATCGGAGCCGCACGGCATGCCCTGCGGCGTCGTGCTCGCGGTGCCGAGCCGACCTTCGAGCGCCAGTGCATCAGTGTGCGGCTTGCGCGCCGCCTCGAACGCGGTCTTGCCGCCAAGTTGAGCCAGCGCGTGATCCGCGCCGCCGTCGGGAATGATCAGGACGTATTTCATCGCGGGAATTGTAGGAGAAGTTGTGAACGCCGGCAGCCGCGCTGCACCGGACGGACGCGAGTGCCGATAAAGACCGGGAACGCTGCGCGACGACGGAATGTCTCGCGCTTAGCGGAAACGCCGCAGGCGTCCGGCGGACAACCTCGCTCGACCGCTGCGAACACCAGCGCATGACCGCGACGTATCACTGCAACGGACGCACTCGCCCAGGCCGCACCCGACGCCATGCCCAGCACGCTTCCCGATTCCGAGCTCGATGAACCCCGCGCCGCGGGAGCGCCCATATCCTCCACGCGCCTGATCGTGTTCTCCGACGACTGGGGCCGGCATCCGTCGAGCTGCCAACATCTGATCGCGCGACTGCTGCCCCGATACAGCGTCACCTGGGTGAACACCATCGGCACGCGAGCGCCGCGCCTGTCGCTGGAGGATGTAGGCAAAGTTGCGAAAAAGCTCTGGCAATGGCTGCGACCGGCGGAGAAGGCGGCGGCGGCGAGCGTCGGCGTGCCGCGCGACGGCAGCGGCGAGTCGGCGCTGAAGAATCTCACCGTCGTCACGCCGCGGATGTATCCCGGCTTTCGCCGAAACTGGCAGCGCCGACTCAATGCGAAGCTCATCGCGCGATCGGTCAACAGAGCGCTGGGCCCGCGCCAGCCCGGCGAGAAGCGCGTCGTGATCACCACGATTCCCATCACAGCCGACCTGCCCCCGCAGCGGCCAACGACGTTTAGCGACGGGGCTTGCCCCGTTCCCCCCGCCAACGGCAGACACGCCGACACACTGGCGAGCAAATCATCGCGCGACCACACAGCCGCCAGCAACGACGAGGCCGTCCACATTCCCGCCGGCGGACTCGATGTCGATCGCTGGATCTACTACTGCGTCGATGATTTCTCCGTCTGGCCCGGGCTCGACGGCAGCGTGATGGATGCGATGGAGCGCCAACTCGTCGCCCGCGCCGATGAGGTACTGGTCGTCAGCGAAACGCTGCGCCGCCGCATTCAATCGATGGGCCGCGATGCGATAGTACTCACACATGGCATCGATCTGGAACACTGGGGACGCTCGTCGGAATTGAAATCTGAAATCCCAGATCTCAAATCTGAGATCTCAAATTTGAAATCTGAAATCTCAGATCTCAAGTCTGAAGTCTCAGATTTGAGATCTCATCTCGCCCGGCTGCCGCGCCCACTGCTGCTCTTCTGGGGCGTGATCGATCCGCGCTTGGACCTGGACTGGTGCCGTGCGCTGGCGCAGGCCGGCTCGTTGGTGCTATTGGGCCCGCAGCAATCGCCTGATGACGCGCTGGCGAAACTGGCGAACGTGCATCTGCCGGGGCCGGTGCCTTACGACGATCTGCCGGCGCTGGCGCAGGCGGCGGACGCGCTGGTGATGCCGTACGCCGACCTGCCGGTGACCCGCGCGATGCAGCCGCTGAAGTTCAAGGAATATCTCGCCACAGGCAAGCCGGTGATCGTGCGCAGGCTGCCGGCGACGGAACCGTGGGCCGACGCGGCGGATGTGGTGGATTCAATCGACGCCCTGCTGGCCGCGGTGAAGGAGCGAGTCGCCGGCGGCGCGACGGCTGCGCAACTGGCGGCCCGGCAGCGCCTCTTCGGCGAGTCCTGGACGGAGAAGGCGAAAGTGCTGGAACGCGCGATCCTGAAAGCCTGAGCAAGCACGAAGTGATACAGATTCCGTTTGAATCGCGGGCCTCGGGTGCCATGGGCAAGCGAAGGCTCGGCGCAGCTTACCCGTGTCCGTTCGCCCACCTGTCACTCGCACGGGTAAGCTCCGCGGACTCCGCTTACCCGTGGCACACGCGGCGCGAGTTTCACATGGAAACCGTATGAAACCGGCTTCACGAGCGCGAGCATCAGTAGCCGCGGCGGTCCTCTCTCCCAAGCCACAACTGAAACAACTCGGCACACTCGTCGCGCAGCACCGGCGCGGTAATCTGCACGGGCGAGCCGCCTTGCGATTGCATCTGCTGATTACCGATGCTCAGTTCGCTGAACCCGGCGCCCGCGGCGTCGGCGATGGAGCAGCCGAAGACGATGCGGCGCATGCCCGCCCAGTGAATCGCGGAGAAACACATCGGGCACGGCTCCGTCGTCGAGTAAATGTCGCAGCCCGCGAGCTTGATCGTGCGCAGTCGTTTGCAAGCATCGCGAATGGCGCACACCTCGGCGTGGGCGGTGATGTCGGTATTCAGCCAGACGTGGTTGTGGGCCGCGGCGATCACATCGCCATCGCGCACGATCACGGCGCCGAACGGACTCTGCCCGCGCTCGATGCCGCGCCGGCAGACGTCGATGGCCAGTCGCATGAAGTCGGTGTCGGTCATGAGTCAGAGGCCAGCGATCAGCCGTCAGCCGTCAGCCGTCAGCCGTTTAGCAGCGGGGCCTTACCCCGCTCTGGCCACCGAACTGACCACAATCGCCGATTCGAGGAATGCACCCCAAAACCCGTGGAACATCACGCCAAGGCGCAAAGCACGCAAAGATCGAGGCTTTTCCTCCTGAGTGTTTCGCCTTGCCGTGAGACTCCTTGCTCCCTGCGGAAGTCCCGATCGTTCGGTGCCATTGTAACACCGCCTCTACTCCACTCGCCGTTTCACCAGCCACCGCAACTCATCCGCGCGCATCAGCTTCGCGCCGACCAGCACGATCGCCATGCCCACCGGCAGCAGTACCGCCAACTGCAGCGCGGATTCCTTGCCACTGATCGCCGTTGCGTCCCAGAGCATCGTCACCGGCAACAGCGCGGCGGTCATGGCAAGCGTGAGCCGGATCGTGGTGCGCAGGCCGCGCCAGGTTTCGGCGTCGATCGGATCAGCGACATACTTGCGCACTGCTTTCAGGAGCAACACCACCTGCACCATCGCGCAGATGCCGCTGGACCACGCCAGCCCCGCCACGCCCATGGGCCAGATCAGCGCCAGGTTCAGCGCGACGTTCAGCGCGACCATCCACAGGCTGATCTTCAGCGGCGTACGCGCGTCCTTCACGGCATAGAACGCGCGGGTGAGCACGTGCATCATCGAGTACGCCCACACGGCGGCGCTGTAGCCGATCATCGCGCTGGCGACGCGCTGCGAATCCTCCAGCGAGAACGTGCCGCGTTCATAGATGAGGCGGGTGATGGGCACGCGGAGCAGGATGAGCCCCGCGCTGGCGGGCAAGCCGATGAAGCAGGTGAGGCGCAGGCCGTGGCGCAGGATGGTGCGCAGGTGGATTCGTTCGACGTCGGCCGCATCCGCGGCGGCCCGGCTCATGGCGGGGAAGGTTGCCGTCGCCACGGCAATGCCGAAGACGCCCAGCGGGAACTGGTACAGACGCTGCGCCCATTGCAGCGCTGCCACGTCGCCGGTTCTGATTGGAAAATCCAGCGTGAAGCCGAGCACCGCCAGTTGCGTCGCGCCGCCCTCCTTCGCGCTGAGCAGGAACGCGATCAGGTAATCCGCCAGGGTGTTGATCTGGAACACGCCCAGGCCGATGAACATCGGCACCATCATGCGGACCATGCGTTTCATCGCGGGGCCCGCACCGGTCATCGCCATCGTCAACGGCTCATGGCGCCACATCATGCCGACCTGCCAGAGCAGTTGGACAAGACCCGCGATGAGGACGGTGTAGCTGATGAGCACGACAGCGTGTCGCAGCTTTTCGCCGCCGACGTCATCGCTTTCATTCATCGGCACGCCGGCGATTTTCACGGCGGCGAGGGTGCCGACGATCATGACGATGTTGAGAAAGATCGGCGCCGCCGCGGGCGCGCCGAACTTTCCATGCACCTGCAGCACGCCGCCGACCATCGCGACGATGCAGACCATCGGCATGTACGGCAGCATGATCATCGTCAGGCGGATGGCCAGGTCGGTGTCGCGCGTCAGTTCGACGCTTGCCAGCAGCCCCGCCAGCGCTGCCTCGCAGAGGATCGTGATGCCGCCGAGCACGACGAGCATCAGCGCGATGCACAGCGAGGCGAAGCGGCGAGCCAGCGCGGGGTCGTTTTTGACCAGGTCGGTGTAGATGGGGATGAACGCAGCGGTGAGCGCGCCTTCGCCAAAGAGCCTGCGGAAGAGGTTGGGCACGAGGAAGCCGATGGAGAACGCGTCGGCGACGCCGGTGAGCCCGAGCACCGCGGCCTGCACGCTGTCTCGCACCAGTCCCGTGAAGCGCGAGAGCAGCGTCATCGCCGCGACGACCATGGCATGCTTGACGACGTGTTTGCCATGAGCATCGCCCTCAGCGGGCGCGCCTTCGTCGGCAAGCTCCGCCGCGACGATCGGCTCGCTGGCGGCGACGGCTTGCGGAACATTCGAGGATTTGTCCGAGTCCTGATTCATCCGTGAATCTCGGCGGTGTCCCTTGCTTGGTCTGCATCACATCGTGGGCGTCGGCGACGCCTTGCCGCGCCCGCTGATCCACCGCCACGCCGCCGCCGCGACAAGCACGCCCAGCGTGTGGCCGATGAGGTCTTCCCACTCGGCGGATCGCTTGAAGAACGTCGCCTGCATCCATTCGATGATCGGGCCTGCGACGAGCATGCCGCCGAAGGTGAGCCAGGCATTGGCGCGGCGGCGGGCGATGCCGCAGGGCGCGGCGGCGGCGATGAGCAGCGTGACCGCGAGCGCCGCGACGAAGTGCGCCACGTGATCGCCGCCCACTTTCGGCAGCCAGCGCGGGATCAGCGGCATCTTCTCGATACCGAAGCGGGGCGTGAAAAGAAAGACGCCCGACAGCGGCAACAGCGCAGCGAAAACCACCCGCGCCATCAGCGTCAGCCAAGGCGTGCTTCGCCGACTCGCATGCGTGAGCATCAGCACCAGGTACACCGTGCTGACCGCCAGCAGGTCAGCGCTGACATCGGCCCCGCTGGCGGTGCGGCCGAAGGGCGCCTGCGTCATCTCATCGAGCAGCGCGTAGACCACCGCGACCAGGCAGCCCACCGCAAGGTTACTCGTGTAACTCGCTCGTCGTCCCAACGGGGCGGCGAAGACGATCAGCACTGTCAGCAGCACGAACGTGCCGAAGTGCAGGAACTTGTCCGGGTTGAATCGCTCGACCGGCTTGAGAACGGCGTTGATCGCTTCCGACTCGGGCATGTGGGTGAGGTACACGAGCGTGGGCCAGTAGATCGCCAGCGCCGGCCGCGACACGCGCGTCAACCATCGCCGCAGGCGGGATTCGCGCGCGTCCCCGGTCTCGGCCGGGGCCGGCGGGGCGACTTGCTGGATGTCTGGGGGATCACTCATGGGCGCGCGACAACGCTGACCTCGGGTGAGGCCGGTGAATCCATTATCGAACCGATTGTGAGCGGAAGTGGAGAAGGGATGGCGGAGGCGGGAAAGAATCGAGCCTGTGCCGAACCGCCGGCGTAGGCGCGTGAAGGGGTTTTGCTTAGGAGCTGTGCGAGATCAACTCCGCAGTTTCGAATCGCTTTGCTTCCTGCCGGACGACTTGGAAAGTCGTCCCACACGGGATGTTGATCCTGCGCGGCTCCTCACCTCAGCTTGATCAGCGCCAGCGCGACGGCGGTGAGCATCGCGCTGATAAGCCAGAAGCGCACGACGACCTGCTGTTCCGTCCAGCCACTGAGGTGGAAATGGTGATGGATGGGGGCGCAGCGGAAGATGCGTTTGCCCTTCGTGAGCTTGAAATAGGTCACCTGCATGATCACGCTGAGCGCTTCGAAGACGAACACGCCGCCGATGATCACGAGCAGGAACTCCTGGCGGATGACGACAGCGATGAAGCCGAGCAGGCCGCCCAGGGGCAGCGAGCCGGTGTCGCCCATGAAGACCTGCGCCGGTGAGCAGTTGAACCACAGAAAGCCGAGACAGGCGCCGACCATCGACGCGGCGACGATCGCCAGTTCACTGGTGTTGGGGATGTACGGCACGAGCAATTGCTTGGCGGTGGTCTCGCTGCCGGCGATGACGCAGAGAATGATGAACGCCAGCCCGCAGATGATCATGATCCCGCTGGCCAGGCCGTCCATGCCGTCGGTGAGGTTCACGGCATTCGACGCGCCGGTGATGACCAGCACGGTCAGCATCACAAACGCCCACGGCGCCAGAACGATCAGGTCTCGCGAAGGAATCCATCGCCGGGCGTCCGCGTCAAACTCCCACGAATTGGTGAACGGCAGGTTCAGGCTGTACGCCATGCGCATCGCGTCGGCGTCGTTGGTCTGCCCGTGGTGATGAATGAACAGTCCAAGGATGACGGCCAGGCCCAGTTGAAAGACGAGTTTTTCCCACGATTTGAGGCCATCGCGCGAGCCGGGCTTTCGCCGGGCGGTGGTGAGCTTCAGGAGATCATCCGCGCCGCCCACCGCCGTCAGCCAGACCAGGCACAAGAGCGACATGTGGACATAGAAGTTGCCCAGGTCCGCCAGCAGCAGGGTGGTGAGCAGGATCGATCCGCAGATGAGCACGCCGCCCATCGTGGGGGTGTTGCCTTTGCGGCGCATCAGTTCGTTGAGGTCCGCACGGTGGAACTCCGGGTTGTCGCCCACTTTCAATTTCAGCAGATACCGGATGGTGGGTTTCCCCAGCACCATGACAACGAAGAAGCTGAAGATCAGGGCACTAACGGTGCGGAAGCTGATGTAGTTGAAGAGACGAAAAAAGCCGAGGCCATGCTCGTTCAACCAGTCCTTGAGCGTGATGTACAGGTTGTAGAGCAAGGGGCGTGGGGGGGAGGAGTCGGGAGTGAGGAGTGAGGAGTGAGGAGTGAGGAGTCAGGAGTCAGGAGTCAGGAGTTAGGAGTTAGAAGTCAGCAGTCAGGAGCGCGCCGCACATGATCACGATGATTGTCGTTTAGAGCGGGCCCGAAGGGCCCGGTTCGCTCGTTGCGGATCAACCGCCGCGCAGCCATCGCCCGCTCATCCACCAGCATTGTCGGCAAAATCGCTGTGTTTTCATTCACTTCCCGTTCGCCAGGATCGGTTGAACGTTCTCGGCGAAGCGCGATTTCATGGCGGGAAGCAGGCGTTCCAGCCTCAGTCCGCGCGAGCCTTTCAGCAGAACGAGGTCACCGGCATGCAGCATGGTTGCGACGCGGGACGGCAGGTCGTCGCCGAATCGCGGCACGTACACGACGCGATCACCGGAAGCCGGCGTCGATAACTCGCCGACCGCGCTTCCCATCGCTTCTCCGACGAGAACGACCAGGCCGACGCGCGGCTCACCGCCGCGCAGGAACTGCGCGAGCAACTGCCCCAGCTTCCGATGTTCCTGAGCCGACGCCTCGCCCAGTTCCAGCATGTCCGCCAGGATCGCCACGCGTCGTGCGGCAGGCAACGACACCAGCGTCGCAATCGCCGCCGCCATCGAGTCGGGGTTGGCGTTGTAAGCGTCGTTGATGACGGTGATGCCGACTTGGCCGCCCACTCGTACCAGTTCCATCCGCATTTCCACGCCCTTCGTCAGCGCCAGCGCCCGCGCCACCGCATCGTCCGCCACGCCCAGTTCGCGCGCCACCGCGACAGCCGCCAGAGCGTTCTCCGCGTTGTGCGCGCCGAGCATCGGCAGATCGATGCGCAAGGGTTCATGCCGGGTGGATGCCACGGAGAAGTGCAGGCCGGCGGCGTCCGTGGAAAGGTCGCGCGCGGTGAGATCGCAGCCCGGCGATCCATCGCTGTCCCGCTTCATCACCGCACCGAACGTGACCATTCGCGTCGCCGGCGGCAGCAGGCCTAGCCAGTCCCGCGTCCACGGCTGCGATCCATTCACCACCGCCACGCCGCCGGGCTGGAGGAATTTCAGCAGAGAGCTTTTTTCCTCCGCGATGGCGTCCTGCGAACCGAAATGCCCGATGTGGGCGTGGCCGATGTTGGTGATCACCGCGATGTCCGGTCGCAGGATCGAAGCGAGATGCGCGATCTCGCCGCGATGATTCGTGCCGACTTCGGCGACGACGAAGTCATCGCTCGCCGGCGCCGCCAGGATCGTCAGCGGCACGCCCAGGTGATTGTTGAAGCTCTTGGGACTCTGGGTGCCGCGCAGGGTCGCGCTGAGCGCGGTGTGGATGAGGTTGCGTGTCGTGGTCTTGCCGCTGGACCCGGTGACGGCGATGACCTTCACGCCGCGCTGTTTCAGGATGTCGCGCCAGACGCGGGCGAGTTGCTGCAGAGCGAGGACGGTGTCGGGGACGAGGAGAATGGGAAGAGATTTGGGATTTCGGATTTCGGATTTCGGATTTGGGATTTCAGATATCAGATTTGAAATCTCAGATTTCAGATTTGAAATCTCAGACTTGGACACCACCACGATGGCCGCGCCCTTCTCGATCGCTTGCGCCACGTGATCGTGTCCGTCGTGCGTATCCCCCTTGATGGCAAAGAACGCCTGTCCTGGTTGGAGGGTGCGGGTGTCGATGGACACGCCGGCCAGAATCACGTCGGAAGATGACGACGAAAGCCATCGGCCCCGTGTGATCGCTGCGAATTGTCGCGGTATCCAGAAGTCCATTCCGGTATCCATGGCGGGCACGTGCGTGAATCCGTTCACGCTCCCATTGTGTCAAAGGTCAGCAAAAATGTCATCGCTCTTCACGGTCTTCCTCCAGCCAGTTCCAGACGCCGGCCTCCACGATGCGCAGCGGCGCGTACAGCATGGCGACCGGCTCAGCGATGGCGTTCTTCACGGCGCCGATGCCGTGCTTGCGCAAGTCAGTTCCGGGAACGATACGGTGAACATAGTCGCCGGCCTTGTAGCCGGCTCTCACCACTTCGCGCACCATCAGTTTTCGCCACCGCGCCGCGCTGTAGCCCCCGACATACACAGCCAGCAGCAGGACGAGCCACACTTTCAAACCCAGGCGTCGCCGTCCCGGGTAACGACGGAAAGTGCGCGCGTCACCGGGGTCGAACCCCCGCCCGCACTCGGGACAAGACGGCGACCGCAACAGTGACAGCGGATAATGGCATTGTTTGCAATACATGCCAGTCCTGAGTTTCAGCAAGCAATCGCGCGAGGCGGCGGCGCCCATTTTCGCAGCGCCAACACCGCTTCTTCGCAATCATCGAAGTGGCGCTTGTCCTTGCCAATGATCTGGTAATTCTCGTGGCCTTTGCCCGCCAGCAGCACCACGTCGTCGGCGTCGGCGTCCAGGATCGCCCGTTCGATCGCCCGGGCGCGGTCCGGCTCCACGGTCACGACGTGTCGCCGCTCACCGGGCACGCCGCTGAGAATATCGCTGAAAATCTGCGTGGGTTCCTCGGTGCGCGGGTTGTCGCTGGTGATGATCACGCGGTCCGCCAGATCGCAGCAGACCCTGGCCATCTTCGGCCGCTTGGTGCGATCGCGGTCGCCGCCGCAGCCGAAGAGCACGACGAGCTTGCCCGCGGTGAACGGCCGCATCGCGGTCAGCACGTTTTGCAGCGCGGCGTGCGTGTGGGCGTAGTCGACGAGGACGGTGGGGTGGGAAGGGCCAAGGGCCGAGGGCCAAGGGCCAAGGGAGTCGGAATCTCGGTTGCCGGTGCCTTGGCCCTCTTGGCCCTTGGCCCTAGGCCCTTGGCCCTCTCCTTCCCATTTCACCACCTGCAACCTTCCCGGCGGCGCGGGGCAGCGGGTGAGAGCATCGCGCAGGACGCGCGACATGGCGACGACGCAATTCGCCGCCGCCGCCGCCTGCAGCGCGTTGTAGACATTGTGCGTGCCCGCCAGTGGAAGCCTGAAATCCAGGCTGCCCCAGGGCCCATCGAACATCACCCGGCTGTGATCGCTGCCCAGAGAAAGAACCTGCGCCCCGCAATCGGTCTCGGCGCTCGAGTGCGGCGGCGGCGGATTGTTCACCCGGCAACGCACGATGCGAGCCTTGCAATTCATCAGCATGATCGCCGCGGCCGGATCGTCCACATTCGTCACCGCCCAGCCATCGGCGGAAAGCTGGCGAAACAGGATCGCCTTGGCGTCGGCGTAGTTCTCCATGTTGCCGTGGTAATCGAGGTGATCGCCGGTCAGATTGGTGAACACGCCCACGTCGATCTTCAGCGCGGCGACCCGCCCCTGGTGCAGCGCGTGGCTGGAGACTTCGGCGACGCAGGCATCGCAGCCGTTGGCGACCATTGCGGCCAGCAGGCGGACGAAATCGATCGCCCCGGGCGTGGTGAGCGTGGCCTCGCTGCGGATGCAGCCATCGTCGTTGACGACGGTGCCGATCAGCCCGCTCTTGACGCCGGCCGCGCTGAGAAGGTGCTGCGTGATGAAGGCGGTGGTGGTCTTGCCCTTGGTGCCTGTGATGGCGATGACTTTGAGTCGGCGCGAGGGATAGTCGAAGAATCGCTCCGCCAGGGCGCCCGCCAGCGCCTGATCCACACAGCCGGCGCTGGCAGTGAGCCAGATCGCGCGGGGGGCATCTGCTGCGGCGGCGAGCGTGCTGCCTAGCGCCGCTGATTTCAGCGCCGGACTGTCCGCATCGCAGAGAATGGCGGCGGCACCGCGAGCGACGGCGTCAGGAATGTATTGCTCGCCGCCGGCGGTGGCGCCCGCATCGCCGGGGGTACGGACCGGAGCACGGGCGATGAACAGCGAACCGGGACGCACGGCTCGGGAATCGTCGGTGATGTCGAGAATCTCGACTTCACCCGAGTTCGGCAGTTGCGGGCAGCCCGCGCCTGCCGCGAGGTTCACGGGCAGGCCTTCGATGAGATGAGTCAGTCGCATGCGCCACTCCCTGGCTTCGTCGCGGCCGGCATCCTTGCACGGGGCGTCCACCGCCAACCGTCGCCGCGGGCGACATCATCTACTATCGGACGGAGAAAGGGAAGGGGGCGAGAAAGCCGTCAGCCGAAAGGCGAAAGCCGTTAGCCGTTAGCCGTTAGCCGTTAGCTCCAAGACAACCATCCAACCAGGTCCCACGGCTTGACCATATTGAAGGCTGACGGCTGAATACTAACGGCTGTCGGCTCCTCCGTCATGCCGCCCTTGTCACCGCGCGGTTGGCGCCGTGCCGGGTCCAGACGCTGTCGCGGGTGCCGCGCTTGGTCGTCAGCGCCAGCCGGTCCAGGTACTGCTGCAGCGACTGCTCATCGAATGCCAGGAGGAACTTCTCGGTCGCGCTTTGATTCTGCTTGCGGATGGCGTCGATGAGATCGTGCTTGCTCATGGTGTCGGTCCTGCGGAAGGGTGGAAAGAGAGCGGCGCGAAGCGCGCCTGACCCTTTCCCATCGGACCAGCCCCTGCAACTTCGCCCGCCGGCCGCCTTCTCGGACATAGCGGCGGCTTATGGGACAAGGTGAGCAAAGGCACAGCGCATCAATAAGTTGGCCGGGGCAACTCGTGATCTGAATCTCGCGCAAAGGCGCAAAGCTCGCCAAGGCAGCGGATTTCTTCGCGGGCTTTGCGCCTTTGCGCGAGACTGAGTCGTTCAGGTTATTCGTGCGCGGCCCCAAAGGCGGGTTGCGAGACAAGGTTCCGGAGGATGTCACCCGCAGTCCGCCACCAGTGCGTCATGAGGGCACTGCCCGCGGAAGTGAATCAAAGCCATGTGCTGGAAACCTCGCGATCTGGCAGACTCCGGGATTCGCGATAGAATGGCTCGGCTACGAATGGGTCGGTCCACACAGACTGCAAAGAAAGGGTTACGCCAGTGCTGATTCAGATTCATGCCGTCGACTTCCAGTCCACCGAAGCGATCAACGACCACATCAACAAGACCGTCGCTCACGCTCTGCAGAAGAACGAGCGCCAGGTCACGCGGGTCGAAGTTCACCTGCACGATTCCAACGCGAAGAAGGGCGGCGTGGACAAACGCTGCGTCATGGAAGCACGCCTGGCGGGCCACCAGCCCATCGCGGTCGAAGCCATCAACGCGGACATGTACCTGGCGATCACCGATGCCTCCGGCAAGCTGCAGCGCGCGGTCACCCACAAGATCGAGCGGCATGAGGCGCATCGGTCGGGGCACTGAGCGGGGCGGTCAATCCGAATAGCTTTTGCAGATCCTGGTCCCCCACCAGTTCTATCCGCTTCTTCGCGGCATCCAGCCTGTAGAAGAGCAGGCGGCCACGCTTGTGGTCCAGCAGCATTGTCACCCGTTCTCCATTTTCACCCGCAGCGATGTCGTGCATCGTCAGGTTCGGGCCCGGCAAGGATTGAAACGGCCAGTCTTCGGGCGTCTTCCCGTCAGCGGTGCGCTTCTGCCTGGCCGAACTGGAATCCTGCGAGACGATCCGCACGGCTATGGACTCGAATTGCCGACGACCGAGTAAGAATTCGAACGCCATCAGGCGCCCGGTCGGCACGTGCATGAGCATGACTACATCTCGATTCGCCGAAACTTTCGCGTCCTTGGTCACGTGGACGAGATAGATCGCCTGAGACGTCCCCGTACCAGATGTCTTTTCCGTTGGTGCCGGGGCAGGTGGCGGTGCCGCCGCGATTGGTTCAAGATCGGCCTGGCTCTGACAGCCCATCGCAACTGCCAGCAACATCAACGCGGCTATCGTCACCCGGATGGACATCGCGTATCTCCCGTTGAAACCGTCATGCCGAACCTGCACCAGTTCACGGAAATCGTAACAGATTTCTGAACCCAGAACTCCTCCTCTCACTCCACCCCCGCCACCAGCACGCGCGGCAGGCCTTCGTGATCCGCCAGCACGTGCGGGTTCAGCAGTTCCGCTTGCGTGGCCAGTGCGATCGCCGCGTCCTTCTGAGAAGCTGCGATCTCCAGCACCAGTTGCCCCGGCTTTTCCAGAAAGTGGGCCGCCTGCGCGATCAGGGGACGGATCAGGTCCAGGCCGTCCACGCCGCCGCGCAGGGCGATGGACGGCTCGTAGTCCTTCACGTTTGCCGGCACATCCTTCCACTCCGCGTCGCTGATGTACGGCGGATTGCTCACGAGGTAGCGAAACCGCCGGCCCGCCAGGGGTTCCAGCAGATTGCCCTGGCGGAACTCGACGCGGTCGGCCGCGCCGAGAGTCGCCGCGTTCTCCTTCGCAATCGCCAGCGCTGCCTCGCTGATGTCGGTGGCCGCCACTGTGCAGTCGGGCAGATGCCTGGCGAGCGAGATCGCGATGATGCCGCTGCCGGTGCAGACATCGGCAACCACGGGCTGGCGGAAGCCGGGCGTGCGGCGACTGTGCTGGATGATGTGCTCGACGATGGTTTCCGTGGAAGGCCGCGGCACCAGCACCGCCGGCGTCACCTTGAACATCATCGAGAAAAACGGGGCGTGGCCCACGAGGTAATCCACCGGCTCGTGCTTGACCGCGCGCTCGACCAGATCGCGGAAGGCGGCCCGCTCCAGTTCGCTCGCCGGTCGGTCGGCGTCCATGAAAAGCTTGATCCGCTGCACACCCAGCACATGGGCCAGCAGCATCTCCGCGCTCAAACGCGGCGAGTCGATGCCCTTTTTCTCGAAATGCTGCGTCGTCCACGCCAGGAGTTGACGCGTGGTCCAGCGCTGGGGTTGGTTCGCTCCATGAGTCATGGCGGGCAGATCATCCCGGTTCCGCAGCAACATGGCAACGCCACGAGTCCTGGATATACTCATGCGTTGAACTTGTCCCCGTGTCGGGAGCACCGACCATGAATCAGCCTTTTGAACTCCATTTCATCGTTGAGGAAACGCCCCAAGGGCTGCTGGAGGCGATGCTGGTCGAATTGCGGATCGTGGTCTCCGGCGCGGACGATGCGGAGCTCCTGGAGGAGTTGGCGCACGCGCTGGAATCCCACTACGACCTGGCGGTTGAACAGGGAAAGCCGCCGTTTGTCGGGCTGTGCCGCCCGACGTCACACGGGCTGTATCAGTTGCCTGTTTTTACGGAAATGGGCACGACCCCGCTTCGACGCGAAGTTGCCCTGGCGCTGGCGACGGCGATCCACGCCACCAGCGCGGATGCAGTTCACGTGAAGCGGCTGAAAAAAGCGGCCTGATGAAAATCGGTTGATCCGGGAGTCACCGGGATGCGCATTCCCCATATCACCTGGCGCGAGATGAACGAACGCTTCAAGGAGTTCGGCGTCGAGATCGTCAGCACCCGGCTTGGCTGGAAGTACCACCGAAAGTTCGGCAATGAACACTACTTTTATCCGACGCTCAAAAATCTCGACAAGCTCGTCACGCTTGGCGTCCTCGCTTCCATCTGCGAAGCGCTCCAACTCGACGTGCGCGATTTCCTGGAAGAATAAGCCCGACCAGCCAGGCGCTTTCAGCCTTCAGTCCATGTGCTGAAAATGAAGCGCCTGGAGCTAATGGCTAACGGCTCATGGCTCACGGCTCTTCCCCTCACTTCTTCTTCACCTCGATCGTCGTCTTCTTCATGTTCAGCGCTTCCTTCGTTCGGCCCGATTCGCTGCCGGCGGCTTCGAGCGCCTTGACCACGTCCATTCCTTCAACCACTTCGCCGAAGATCGTGTGCTTGCCGTCGAGCCAGCTCGTCTTGACGAAGGTGAGGAAGAACTGGCTGCCGTCGGTGCCCGGGCCGGCGTTGGCCATGCTCAGGAGGCCGGGCTTGTCGTGCTTGACCTTCGGGTCGAACTCGCCGTCGTACTGGTAGCCGGGGCCGCCGGTGCCGCGGCCGAGCGGGCAACCGCCCTGCGCCATGAAATCGCTGATGACTCGGTGGAAGATCAAACCGTCGTAGAAACCCAGGCGGGTCAGGTAGATCGTGCTGGTCACGTGCATCGGCGCGACGGAAGGCAGAAGCTTGACCTTGACCGTGCCCTTGTTGGTTTCGATGACCCAGAAATATTCGGTGTCCTTGTCGAACGCCTGTTTCGTGGGCTTGGGCAGGCGGGTCTTCCAGTCGGGCCGGCTGGTGTCGATCTTGCCTGCCGCCTTGGCATCGGCGATGTACTTATCGATCGCCGCAACCGCCGCATCACCGCCGGCGCCGGCACCGGCTTCCTGGGCAAAGGCGGAATACGAGGACAACACAAACGCCACGCCAAGCAACGCAATCAACAACAGATTCATCGTGAGCTCCTTAAATTGGCCCGGCATTGTAGACAAAACCGCCGACGGGTTCTCGCCGCCGGCCGCGATGCGCCGCAAGCGGCGGTTTCAGCCCTTGTGAGGCTCTCGCTCTACTGCTAGATTGCCTCTCCGCGTCGCGGGGTTCTGCCTGCGTATCCTGGTGGTTCCCAATTCGAGTTCTTGGAGGTTCTTGCCATGTCACATCTGCGATTTATCTCGGTTCTCTGTTTCTCAGCCCTCCTCGCCCTGACCGGTTGCGGCGGCGGTGAAAAGGACAAGAAGGACGGCGCGCCGAAGGACAAGGCAGGCGACGGCGGCAAGAAGGGCGCCGTCGGCCCCGTCAAAGTCATCGCCTTCGACGAGAACGAATCCGTCCTCCAGGGCATCAAGGACGGCACCGTCGTCGGAACCGTCGTGCAGAATCCGTACATGTACGGCTACAAGTCCATCGAAGTCCTCAACGAGCTGCACAAGGGCAACAAGGGCGTGCTGCCGGCGGACAAGTTCATCAATGTCCCCGCCCGTGTCGTGCTCAAGGACGATTCCAAGAAGGAAATCGGCGGCGCCAAGGTCGTGGCCGTCGGCGAGTTCTGGGATGACCTGAAAAAGAAAGTGAAGCCCGAGGGCGCGGCCCCCGCCCCGGCCGGCGAAGGCAAGCCGAGCTACGCCTACGTGACCAACGGCGTGGCGGACTTCTGGACCATCGCCAAAGCCGGCGCCGACAAGGCCGGCGGCGATCTGGGTGTGAACGTCACCACCATTATGCCCGCAGGCATCACCGACCAGTCCCGCAAGATCGAGGACCTGCTCACCCGCGGCACCAACGGCATCGCCATCAGCCCGATCAACCCGGAGAACCAGGGCGAAGCCATCAACGCCGCCGCCGCCAAGACCAACCTCATCACCCACGACTCCGACGCCCCCGCTTCGAACCGGCTCGTGTACATCGGCATGGACAACTACCAGGCGGGCTACATCTGCGGCACGCTGGTGCGCGACGCCCTGCCCGCCGGCGGCAAGGTGATGATCTTCATCGGACGCCTCGACCAGGACAACGCCAAGCGCCGCCGGCAGGGCTGCATCGACGGCATCCTGCAGCGCAAGATGGACGCCACCCGCAACGATCCGCCCGGCAACGAGATCAAGAGCGAGGACGGCAAGTTCGTCATCCTCGGCACGCTCACCGACAACTTCGACCGCGCCAAAGCCAAGGCCAATGCCGAGGACACGCTCACCCGCCACCCCGACATCGCCGCGATGGTGGGCCTGTTCGAGTACAACCCGCCGCTGATCATGGAAGCGCTCGACCGCGCGGGCCGGCTGGGGAAATGAGCGGGCCGCATTGCAAATTGAAAATTGAAAATTTTCAATTGCCAATTGCCAGAGCGTTTCGCAATCCGCAATTTTCAATTTTCAATTGACAATTTTCAATTTGCAATGCCTCCTCTCCTCCTCGAAGTCCGCACCGTCAGCAAGCGCTTCCCCGGCGTTCGCGCCTTGACGGAAGTGAGTTTGTCGCTGGGCAAGGGCGAGGTGCTGGCGCTGATTGGCGAGAACGGAGCGGGCAAGAGCACGCTGATGAAAATCCTCGCCGGCGTGCAGAAGCCGGACGAGGGCGCGATTCTCATCGACGGCAAACCCGTCGCCTTCAGCAACGTGCGCGATGCCCTGGATACAGGCGTTTCGCTGATTCATCAGGAGTTGAATCTCTCGGACAACCTTGATGTGGGGGCGAACATTTTCCTCGGCCGCGAGCCGCGGAAACTGGGCATGATCGACAAGCAGCGCATCGCGGCGGAGTCGAAAAGATATCTCGATGCGGTGGGCCTGGACGTTTCGCCGCGCGTGATCGTGCGTAATCTCACCATCGGCCGGCAGCAGCTTGTGGAGATCGCCAAGGCTTTGAGCACGAACGCCCGCGTGCTGATCATGGATGAGCCGACCAGTTCGCTGACCGGGCACGAGGCGGAGAATCTCTTCCGCGTGGTGAAGGATCTGCGCAGCAAGGGCGTGAGCGTGATTTACATTTCACACCGGCTGGGCGAGGTGAAGGAGCTGGCGGACCGCGTCGTCGTGTTTCGCGACGGGCGCAACGCCGGCGAATTGTCGCGCGACCAGATCAGCCACGACGCGATGGTGAAGCTCATGGTGGGCCGGGACGTGAGCCAGTACTACCACCGGGTGGCTCACGAGGCGGGCGAGGAGGTGCTGCGCGTGCGCGAGCTGCGCACGCCGGCGCATCCGGGCCACGCGCTGAGCTTCGCCGTGAAGCGCGGCGAGATCGTGGGCATGGCGGGCCTGGTCGGCGCGGGGCGCACGGAAATGCTCACCACGCTCTTCGGCATCACGCCGGCGCTGTCGGGCACGATCGAAATCGCCGGGAAATCGCAGCCGATCCGCACACCACAGGCCGCGATCGCCGCGGGCCTGGCGCTGGTGCCGGAGGATCGCAAGGGGCAGGGGCTGCTGCTGGAAATGATCGTGCGGCAGAACATGTCGCTGCCCTCGGTTCGCCGCGACCAGCGTGCCGGCTTCCTCAACCGCGCGGCCGAGCGATCCATCAGCCAGCGGATGATCCAGGCGATGCGCGTCAAGACGCCGCACGATCGGCAGATCGTGCAGTTTCTCTCCGGCGGCAACCAGCAGAAGATCGTGCTGGGCAAGTGGTTGGCGATGAATCCGAAGGTGATGCTGCTGGACGAGCCGACGCGCGGCATCGACGTGGGCGCGAAGGAGGAAATCTACAAGCTGCTGCACGACCTTGCCGGCAAAGGCATGGCGGTGCTTTTCGTGTCGAGTGAAATGGAAGAAGTGCTCAGTCTCAGCGACCGCGTGCTGGTCATGCACGAAGGCCGGATCACCGGCGAACTTTCCAAGGGACAGATGAGCGAAGAAGCGGTGATGAACCTGGCGACGGGAGGAGAGGCGATGGCGAAGGAGCAGATTGCAAATTGAAAATTGTCAATTGCAAATTGAAAATTGCCGGAGCGAGCCGAGTTCGTGCCCACCTCGCAAAGTCCGTCAATTTGCATTTTTCAATTTACAATTTTCAATTTGCAATCTCCGCCGCCGAGCATCGAGCGGGAGAATGACGCTGCAACGCCGCCAGGCCTCCGCATGAGGGCCGAGGCCCACGGATCAACACATGACTGAAACTCTCCAAGAACCAAGCCTCGCTCGCCGCACCGTCAACGTGCTCGGCTCCATGATGAGCGGCAAGATCCTGGGCATTCTCGGCCTGCTCGTGGTGCTGTGCCTTTTCACCGCGTTCGCTTCGTCCAACCCGTGGTACGACCTGTCCACCAGTAAATTCCTGCAGGCGGGCAACCTCGAAAAGGTCGTCCACCGCACCGCGCTCTACGCCATCCTCGGCGTCGGCGTCGCGTTCGTCATCATCACCGGCGGCATCGACCTGTCCATCGGCTCGATGGTCTGCATCGTCGGCACGCTCCTGCCCATGCTGCTCGTCAAGAGCGAATGGTCGCCCGTCCGTGCCGTCACGTTCGTGCTGAGCCTGTCCGTCGCCATCGGGCTGATTCACGGCCTGCTCATCACCAAGTTGCGGCTGCAGCCCTTCGTCGTCACGCTCTGCGGCCTGCTGCTCTACCGCGGCATCGCCCGCGGCGTCACCGACGACCAGTCGCAGGGCTTCGGCCTCAGTTTCAAAGGCCTGCGCACCATCGCGACCGGACGCATCCCGATCTTCGGTGACGACTACGTCAACACCGTGGATGGCCGCAGCACGCTGGTCGATGTCTTTCAGCTTCCTTCGACCACGCTGGCGATGATCATCGTCGCCATTCTCGCGGCGATCTTCCTGAATATGACGATCTGGGGGCGGTACCTGCTGGCGCTGGGCCGCAACGAACAGGCCGCGCGATACAGCGGCATCAACACGGGGCGCATGGTGCTCTTGGCGTATGTGATCTGCTCGGCGCTGGCGGGCTTCGGCGGGATGCTGTTCGTGCTGGACATCAACGCGGCGCAGCCCAGCGACTTCGGCAACTTCTACGAACTCTACGCCATCGCCGCCGCGGTGCTCGGCGGCTGCTCGCTGCGCGGCGGCGAAGGCTCGATCCTGGGCGTCATCATCGGCGCTGCCGTGATGGTCGTGCTGAGCAACCTGATCAACCTCGTGTACCCGAACTACCAGAACATCGAGTTCGCGATCATCGGCGCGGTGATTCTGCTGGGCGTGATCGCGGACGAACTGGTCAAGCGCCTGGCGGCCAAGCGGCGAGCGATCCGCGAGGCGAAGGCGGCGGGATGAGTTCCACGATCTGGTTCGGGTGGATCGCCCCGATCCCCGGCCTCAGCGACCTGTATTCCCTCCGCGCTGAGTTCGCCGGCCGCACCGGTGGCGAGACGATCTTCCTGGATCTCGACAACGTAAACATCGGCGCTGTCGTCCCCAACCCGCCTCCGCCGCTCTGGGCCTGATGGGCTTGGCCGGCTTGGCGATGCGTCGCCGCCGCGTCGCCTGAGCGAGCGGTCTGGACGAGTGAACTTGGAACAACCTGTGAATCGCCGCAACCCTCGGGATCGCCCGAGGGTTGTTTTTTGGCTCATCCGGCATTTGCGTACTTGACACCGGTTGGAATAGGCGTTTCGGAGTGCTGAACAGAGCCGGAGTCTGTGACTCCGGTCGATTGGAAGCGGCTCAATGCCGCTTCAAATCGAATTCGCGCCTTGCGTTTCCGGTTGACCTTGCGTCCGCCGCGCCGAGTTTCGCCTCGCCGGCATCGATCCGGCTCGGCGAACCGGAGTCACAGACTCCGGCTCTGACAAGACGAGTACGCATTCGCCGGATGAGCCTGTTTTTTTCACCTCCCGAACAGAAGCCTCGGGATCCCCGTTGCGGTACATTGCCCGCATGCCCGATCCCGACCCGCTTCTGGTGAATCAGCGCAAGATCGCCGCCGACATCGGCGTGCCGGTGATTCGCCGGCACATTTTTCTCTGCTGCGATCAGACGAAACCCAAGTGCTGCGAGAAGGTGCGATCGCTGCTGGCGTGGGATTTTCTCAAGGCCCGCCTGAAGGAACTGGGCCTCAGCGACCAGGGCGGCATCGCCCGCACCAAGGCCAACTGCCTGCGCATCTGCGAAGGCGGCCCCATCGCCGTCGTCTACCCTGAAGGCGCGTGGTACGGCCAGTGCGATCCTCACGTGCTCGAACGCATCATCCAGGAGCACCTGATCGGCGGGAAGATCGTCGAGGAATATCTCATCGCGCAGCGAGAGTTGCCCGCCATTTAGCCGGCGGGCTTGCCCGCCGCGAACCGACAGCCTCAAGAGCAGCCCACCGCGGACAGCGCGGACAGCGCGGACAGCGCGGACAGCGCGGACAGCGCGGACAGCGCGGACAGC
>CAYRPN010000078.1:24531-26726 GCA_964426135.1 uncultured Phycisphaeraceae bacterium
GCGGATCGCGCGAATGATGGGATTCTTCAGTCGCGGCATCCGCGCTATCCGCGGTTGAATTCCAGCAGGAGCCAACCGGCGGGGGCGTCGCCGTTGAATCGTGCACCAAGAGAAGATGTGGCCTCGCGGCGGGCAAGCCCGCCGGCTAAATGATCGACCCTTACTTGGAGGCGGGCGGCGGCGTGGCGACCGGTGCTTCGCTCAACTTCCCGCGCATCTCCTTGGCGCGCTCGAGCAGCGTCTCACTGCTCGCATCGCCCACCGGCTCCAACTTGAAATCCCACTTGAGCTCCACGCGGTTGTTCTGAACCGTCTCGGCGACAAGGTCCGGCCCCGGCGCTTCCCACCACGGCGCCTCGGCCTTCTGCTTCGTCCACAGCGGCTTGTAGTAGACAAGCACCTGGGCCTGCCCGTTCTCCGTGCGGGCGTCGAGCTTTTCGTTTTCCACGCGCTTGCGAACTTCATCGATGCTGATGCCCAGCGCGGTCGCGGCGTCGGCCTCGCTCATCCAGTCGCCTTCGTGTTCGAGGCGCACGTCATAGACGCCGTAGAACCTGAACGGCACGGTGACAGGCGTGCGGCCGACTTCTTCGTCGTTCAGATAAACCAGCGCGCCGGGCGGCTGGGAACTGACGGTGATCAGCCGCTCGATGCAGCCGGTGCAAAGCAAAGGGATCGCGATCACGGACAGGATGGCGAGGAGGTGGCGCACGGGAAACATGGCGGCATTGTATCGACGGTTGCGCCAGGCGCGTGGATGCTTCAGCGTTCAGCCGTTGAGCATCGCGACCGAGACAACCTCCCGGTTTGCCACACTCGAAGCGATGCGACAATCGCGTTCAGCGGTAACGCCGAAGGCGTCTGAACGAAGGGCAACGGATCTGCGCGATCAACGTCCCCCGTCATTCGCACAGGCACCTTCGGTGCTTCCGCTAAACGGCGGAAGGCGATGGGCTCTTTCGTTTCCGGCAGTACCCTCCCCGCGCGGCGGGGAATTGAAAACCCCTGTACTGAACGCTGTTCCCTCTTGCATTTCCCGGCGGATTCGGTAATCTGTCTCCTGCACTCGACAACCTATTATCGCAAGGAGCACTCTTATGACAGGGACGTCAACCAAGGTGACATTATTGGTTCTGGGGCTACTGCTCGCCGGCGGCTGTGTGTCGCAGGGACAGTACGATTCGCTGGCGATCAAGGAACGCCGGGCGCAGGAACAGATCATCGAGCTGCGGGAGAAAATCTCCGGGCTCGAGGCGAACATCGAAGCGATCCGCGCTTCGAAAGTGAACGATCCTGAAGCCCGCGCCATGCTCGAACAACTGATCAAGGACAAGGCCGCCCTGGCGGCGGCGCTGGCCAAGGCGGAGGAGGAACTCCGCGGCGGCACACACCTCGCGCGGATCGACAACCTGCCCCTGCCCACGGAACTCGACAGCGCGCTGCGGCAGCTCGCGTCGAATAATCCCGAACTGATGGAGTACGACTCCAAACGCGGCATGGTCAAGCTCCGCAGCGACCTGACCTTCGCGCTGGGCTCCACCGAGATCAACGCCAACGGCCAGGCGGCGCTGTCCAAGCTGGCGGACATCATCAACAGCCCGATCGCCCAGCGCTACGGCGTGCGGATCGTCGGCCACACCGACAACGTGCCGGTGACGAACGTCGCCAACGTGCGCCAGTTCCGCGACAACTGGGGCCTCAGCGCCTTCCGCTCCATCGCGGTGAAGGACGTGCTGCAGAAGCAAGGCGTGTCGCCTTCGCGGCAGGAAGTCGCCGGCCGCGGCGAGTTCCAACCCGTCGTCGCCAACGGCCCCAAGGGCGCCGCCGCGAATCGCCGCGTGGAGATCTTCCTGGTGTCGCTGGGTGACGGCCCGGTCGCCGATGCCGGCGACGGGGTTCCCGCCGCCGCAACCCGGGTCGATCCGGTGCGCAAGCCCACGCCTGCGGCAACCTCCAAAGTCGAAGAGGATCCCGCCCGCTTCAAGTAATTGCTGGTCGGTGCCGTGGCACCCTGCGCCTCGCCGCGAACCGAGCATCGCGGGATCGTTAAGAATCCAGATTGCATTCCGTATTCAACCGCACCATCGACCCGGTCGTCGCCACGAACCGGTGTCATCGTGCGGTTGTTTTTTTGGATGTCGCTGGGTGTGCCAAATTTTCCGGGGGCTTGGTCCCCTCTCCCCCAGTCTGCTGGG
>CAYRPN010000079.1:0-26437 GCA_964426135.1 uncultured Phycisphaeraceae bacterium
TCGAGCTAACCACCAGATACCAACTTGGAGGCTTGTTTCATAGTGTCATGGGTAACCGCAGGCTTTGCGAAGCTTACCCGTGCGGTGGCGGCGCCTTTGATTCGCACGGGTAAGCTCGAAGACTCGCTTACCCATGGCACCCGCTACGAACGCGTTGGGAACGCTCCAGGCGAACGACGACTTAAGGCGTGCGCATGAATAACCCGAACAAAGAAGCCTCGCGCAAAGGCGCAAAGCTCGCGAAGAAATCGTGTGCCATTGGGGGCTTCGCGGGCTCTGCGCCTTTGCGGGCTTTGCGCCTTTGCGCGAGATTCAGCCCATGGCGCGATCTGTTCAACTTATAGATGAGATCGCCTTACCGCGGCGACTTGATGTCGCCGCGCGACACGTCGAGGGTCGGGTACCCGATCAACCCGCTGGCGTGGATGCGGCCGTTGCGGGATTCGTAGAGGATCGGCGTGCGGGCGGCCAGCGTTTCGCTCAGGTCGCGCCCCTTCTTCGACAGGTCTATCTTGAGCTTGGACTTGAGCAGATCTTCGCGCCCCACCAGCTTGTAAATCGTCACCGACGGCCGCACATAGATGAAACCGGAGTCCTCGCCGGTGATGGGGTTCTTCAGTAGTTCTTTCAGGTTGCTGACGTACTTGTCCTTGCCGAGGTCTTCCAGGGTTTTGGGGTAGTGCCCTTCGTGATCCTCGGCATAGCTGTTGAGCGCGAGGATGATGGTCTTCATCTGCTTCATCGATCGGACGACGAGCGCCTCATCGCGTGCCGCGGCGAAGCCGAAACCGATCCCGTTGGCCATGCGCGACAGGCCTTCGGCTTTCACCTGGGCGACGAGTTGCGGGCCGGTGACCTGCGGAGAGAGGTTGCTGACGATCGAGTGAAGCAGCGCCAGGTGGCTGATCAGTTCGACGTAGACGCCTCGGAAGTCGGCGCGCTTCATGAACGGATCGATGGCGGCGACGACCGCCGGTCGAAGGTCGCTCAGCTTCTGCGCCGATTCGCCGTCGGCCATCGTCACGGTGACGGCCAGCGAAGGTTCATCGCCCAGCGTGACCGCGGCGGCCACCGAAATGCACCCGGCGGCCAACAGGTTGAAATCGACGACCTTGTCCGGCATCTGCTCGCCGACATCGGAGCGGAGTTCCGCCTCGACCCGGCGCTGGAACCGGCCGCAGGGCACGAACGCCAGCACGGCCGGATGCGACGCGATGGGCGACAGCGCGCTACGGAATGCCTGCATGCGCTCGGGCTTGCCCTTGTCGAAATAGGGCGCGGCTTTGGTCTTGTCGTAGGCGACCAGCCAGTCTCCGAGTTTCTCAAACTTGGCGGGTGATTTGCCTTCGCGATCAACCGTGCCGGCGCGGAGCACCGATTCGATCTCGACGCGATCCGTCGGCTTGGACATGGAGAACAGGAACACGGGGTTGGCGATTTCCCGGCCGATCGAAGGCTCGAAGTAGATCGCCGCCATCGAGGTGCAGCCGGCGCGAACCAGGTCCGGATGCATGCGCACGAAGGGCGCCAGCGCGTCGTGCACTTCGCGGGAATAGCGGCCCATGCCGCGATCGATCGCGCTCTTCAGCTTCGCGCTGTCGGCGGTCAGCGCGTCGATCCAAAGGATGCCGATGACGTCATCGCCCAGCGCCGCCGCGGGCAGCGCCGGCGGCGCGGCCAGGGCCGACGCGCAGCAGCACGCCAGGACGGCGAGCGAAACCGAGAGAGACCGGAACGTGCTTGTCATGGCAGTGATGCTACGTGGTGACGGCGGGCGCCACGAGGTCCTGGGGGCGGGCGGGCTCGAGCACATTGTAAACCTGCAATTCGAAAGTGACATCCTGATTTGACGGCGATCCCGCGTCGTCGAAGCGCCAGCGCAAGCCGCTGCCGCTGATCGTCAACAGATTGTCCTGCGGCGTGAGCGTGACCGACCCCTCCAGCATGCCGTCGGTCAGAATGTTCTCACCCTGCCGCAGCAGAAGCCGGGGCTGACCGATCACGGTGCCGTCGCGCCGGACGCGCACGGTCAGTTCGGCATTGACGAACGGCGAATCCTTCTTGTAATTGCGGTAGTGCTGGCTGAATCCCTTGCGGCTGGTCACGCGCTGGTAGGCCGTGAACGTGAAGGTGTCGCCGTCCTTGCGAGTGAGGATGGAATCGAACCTGCCGGTGAGGACCGGATCCGGCTGCTCCCCGCCTTCGACGTCGTTCACAGGACTGATCGAGACGTTGCCGACGCCGGAATAGGAGCACCCGGCGAGCAATGCGAACATGGCGATGGAAAGGACGCGGATCATTTGAGGCTCCTTGGCCGACAACGGACGATTGTAGGCAGGAGCTTCGGCACTACTGGATTTTCTTGACCGTTCCCGTGAGCATTTTCAGTTCGAGATCGGTGATGACAATGCTTGAACGGGCTTGCGGATTGTAAACGGAGATGCCGATGCGGCTCGCGTCGGAGCCGGGCGTCGCGTTGGATGGGGCGAACAACGATCGCCTGCCTTTCCAGTTCACGAAACTCTTGCCGTCGAGGGTGATGTCGATCTTGGATTCGTCGCCTTTGGTTTCGACGAGCACGCGGACGGCGTAGGGCACATTGTTCACCAGCCGCAGCGCACCGGACCCGCTGCCGGCAAGCAGCGCCGGGTTGGGCGCCGCGACCATGGACAGCCCGGTGTATTTGCCGTCGGAAGCGCCCAGCGCCAGTTCGGCGCCGGCGACGGGCAGATAGATGCGCGTCACGGGCCGGCCGGCGGTGCGGATGTACTTGAACTTCAACTCGTAATCGCCCTGCGGGACGACCGGCAGCGAGAAGGCGGCGGTGCCCATTTCGGCTAGAACGGTCGTTGCCAGTTTCTCATCCACGAACGTCCACGGGCCCGCCACCGCATCGCGTCGAGCATCGATGAGCCTGGCGAAATCCACAGGCGTGCTGTCCACCACGGCCGGCTTTTTGGGCTTGTGCGTGAACTCGCCCTTGCCGTTGATCATCGCAAGCTGGGGCGATTCCACGTCGATCCCGTCGCCGCACCCGACCCCCAGCGACTTGCCGTCGCCGAACCCCGCCGCCGCCGGCGCCGCCAGTCGCTTGCCGTCGCCTTCCCAGCGCAGCAGTTTGGCGCCGTCCAGGTCGGCTTCAATGCGGACGTTTCCAGCTTTGGTGGTGACGCGAGCTTCCAGCACGTAGCGCTGATCGCGCTTCAGTGCCGACGTGGTGGTCGTGCTGTCGTTGGAGGTGAAGTCCTTGTCATCCACCAGCGACAAGCCCGACAAGTCGCCCGCCTTGCCGCCGCCGATCATCAGCAACACGCCGCGTTCGCCCACCGGCAGATTCACGACCACGCCGCCGGCGCCGCGTCCCTTGCCGCCGCCGCCGCCGCCCACGGTGAACGGCACCCGCAGGCGGTAGTCGCCGATGGGCATGATCGGCAGCAGGATCCGCCCCGTCTCGCGCCCCGGCTCGTGCAGCAGCGAGTCCTTCTCGCGCGTCCACGCGCCGGCCAGCACATCCTTGCCTGCCGACCAGATTTCGAGCAGATTCACATCGCCGTCGGCCGGCAGCACGATGCCGCGCTCCGCCAGGGTCGGCGGCTTGGCGATGAAGCGGGCGTCGCCGCGCAGCGACCTCAACTGCGCCGCGGCAAAATGCACCGTCGCCTTCCGCGCCGCCAGCCCGATCGCCGCCGAATCGCGCAGCGTCCACGCCGACGACAGGGACAGATCGGAGCGCGAGCCCGACCACGTGAACAACGCCTGGCCATCGAGCTTCGCCGCGATCGACGCTTTGTCCCCGTTCACCACGACCCGCGCTTCGAGCTTGTACTCCTTGCTGCTCACCAGCTCGCTGATGGGGGTCGTGGTCTTGTTGGTCACCACGCCGCCGGCTGAATCGGTGTCTTCTCCGGCGAGCGAATAGAGGCCGGCGCTCTTGCCGCCCTGGTCGCCCAGCGACAACCGCACCGCCCGATCGCCCACGGGCAGAATCACGCCGACGGTCCCTTCGCCCGCCAGCCGGTTGAACGTGACGGCCAGGTCGTAGCACTCCGCGCTGGCGGCGAGCATCAACCGGGCGACGTCATCGCCGGCGGCGACGACCACGCCGGGGTCTTCCTTCTTCCACGAACCCGACACGCGGTACCGAGCCAATTCCAGCCCCGCCAGCAGATCAGCCCAACCCTCGTCATTCACCGGCGCCAGCGATTTCCCTTCGTCGGGCGCCAGTTTCCCGACCGTGTCGCGCAGCCGCGCCACGGCGACCAGAGCCTTGGCTTCGAGCACCTTGTCGGGCTGCTCGCTGAGCAGGAACTGGTCGTAGAAGGCGCGTGCCCGGCGCAGCATCGCCAGTTTGGCGCCGGCGCTTTCCTCAGAGAGCGTCTCGTACCACACCGCGACCTCCATGCACTGGCTGGGGGTCAGCAGGTCCAGTTTTGTCGAGGCGAACATCACCATTCGCCGCAGCTTTTCGTCAACGCCGGGTTTGGCGAAGCGGGCGGCTGTGATCGGATCATCTTTGTCGACCAGGTAAATGCGAAGCAAGTCCGCGTTGGCGGTGACGTTGTTGGGATCGGAAAGAACCTGCTGCGTCAGCGCCTCGACGCGCAGTTCCAGTCGCTCGCGCGCCTGGGCCGCTTCCAGCCGGGATTTCAGCCCGGCAGTGTCGACCAACTTGCCGTCCTCCGCCGCCTTGAGCGCCTGGGCATAGAGTTTCGCGGCGCCGGCGTAGTCGCTGGCGGCGGCCCGCTGCAGGCCGATCAAGGTGAGATAGTTCGACAGCTTGGTCGCGGCCGCCTGCGCCTCGGCCGGTTTGGCCATCGCGCGGCGCAGCATCTGGATCGCCTTGTCGCGCGAAGAGGCCGCACGATCCGGCACCGCTTGCGCCAGCAATTCCATCGCGGTGATCGCCACGTCGTACCCCGCAGGCTCGCGCGCCGCCAACAGGAACACCGCATCGCACAGTTCCGCCTTCATCTCCGGTGTCGTGGTCACCGCCTTGGCCGCGTCCAACAGTTCGCCCGCCAGCGCCAGATCGTCTTCCGTCGGGCGCGACGCGATCACCTTGCGCATCGTCGGGCCGTAGAGCTGTTCAAATGAAAGCTTGGCGGCGCGTTCCTCCGGCGTGACCGCCGACGCGCCGACCGCGACCATCAACAAGATCAATCCTGAAAAACCACGCATGCGAGCCTCCAGCCCGGGCTTGGGTGAATCCTTCACGCCACGGAACCGCGAACCAGTTTATCTCATCGCCGATCGGACTGCCGACCGACAGGGCAGTTACAATTCCACCATGTCTCCCCAACCACTTCCGTCGTTCGCTCGGGCACTATTGCTGATACCGGCACTGCTGTTACAGGCGCTGCCGTCCGTTGCCGCGGCGGCCAAAGCGGAGGAACGCTGGTATGTCCTGCAGATCGAGGGCAGGCCGGCCGGCTGGGCCCGCGAAACGTACGCGGAATCCGCCGATGGCAAGGAGATCACCACCGGCAATGAGATGAAGCTCTCGATGAAGCGCGGAACCACCGTCATCAGCATGACGATGACGAGCTCCTTCCGCGAAACCGCCGACGGCAAACCCATCGAAGCCCGCACCAGCGCGCAGTTCGGGCAAGTGAAAATCGATCAGACATTCGTCTTCACCAAGGACGAAATCGAGATCATCACCCTTCAGAATGGGCAGGAGCTTCACAACAAGGCAGCCGCGCCGAAGGAAGCGTGGCTGACGCCCGGCGCCGCCGCGCGTCATGCCGAGGCACAGATCAAGAAAAACGCCAAGACCATCGAGATGACGACGCTCGAGCCCGCATCCGGTCTGGCGCCGCTGAAGGTGACCATGACCATCATCGGCCGCGAAGACATCGAGGTGCTCGGCAAAACCGTACCCGCGCTGGTCTGCGAATCGACCATCTCCAGCCTGCCCGGCGTGATGAGCAAGATGCACATCGGCGAGGACGGCAGCAACCTCCGCACCACGTTGTCGCCGATCCCCGGCATGACCTTTACGATGCTGCTGGCGGACAAGGACCTGGCGCAGGCGCAGATCGATCCGCCGGAGATGCTCGCCGCCACGCTGATCGAGATGCCCACGCCCATCGATCAGCCACGCAGGCTGAAGTCGGCGGTCTACGAAGTGAAGTTCAAGCCCGCCGGTGACGGAGCGGGCGCGGCGAAGGCGCGCAAGGATGCGATCGATCTGCCCAAGGCCGGATTCCAGCGCGTGATCTGGGGCGACGACCGCACCGCGAAGGTGATCGTCGATCTCACGCAGCCCGTGCCGCCGGGCGATGACCTGCCCCGGAAGGAACACCTCACGCCCTCGGCCACGCTCAACAGCGACGATCCGAAGATCAAGGAACTCGTCGCCGAGGCGTTGAAGAACCAGCCGGCATCGCTCACGTCAAAGCAGAAGGCGGAACTGCTGCGCAAGTTCGTGCATCGCTTCATCAGCAAGAAAAACCTGTCCGTCGGTTTCGCCACCGCCAGCGAAGTGGCCCGCACCAAACAAGGCGACTGCACCGAGCATGGCGTCCTGCTGGCCGCCATGCTCCGCGCCGCGGGCATTCCCAGCCGCACCGCCAGCGGCCTGATCTACGCCGACGCCTTCATCGAGAAGAAAAACATCTTCGCCTACCACATGTGGGCGCAGGCCTGGCTGGAGCCGGACAAGGACGCCAAGAGCGACGTGAACGGCGGCTACTGGATGGACGTGGACGCGACGCTCGACGACTGGCCCTACGATGCCGCTCATATCACCCTGGGCGTCAGCGCGATGGCCGATGACGAGAAGAGCAACGACATGGTCCGCCTGGTGCCGATCATCGGAAGGATTGAACTGAAGGTGATCAGCACGCAGGTGGGGAAGTGAACCGCGATGGCCGAAGTGCGCCGTGCGGCGATGCGACAGCGCCGCCGTTTAGCGGAAACGCCGCAGGCGTCTGGGCGGACGCCTCGCGCATGGCGCCGCAAGGAGGCCCAGCAGACGCCTGCGGCGTTTCCGCTAACCGTTGAACATCGAGTCCGCGCTTGCTTTCCAATATGATTTCCATCACCCATCTCCCGCCCCTGCCGCTGCGACCGTCCGATGCCCACAAGGGCGTCTGCGGCACCGTCATCGTCGTCGGCGGGTCCGAAACCATGATGGGCGCGCCCGCGCTGGCCGCCTCGGCTGCGCTGCGGGCCGGCGCGGGCCTGGTGAAGATCGCGACCATCGCTGCCGCGCTGCCCACCGCGATCGCCATTGAACCTTCCGCCACGGGCATCATCGTCGGCGACGACATCGCCACCGCCCTGCATCAGATCGAACGCGCCGACCCGGAGCATCGCGCCGTGCTCGCCATCGGCCCGGGCCTGGGGCAAAGCGAGCGAAGCCGCGAACTGGTCACCGCCCTGCTCGCCGGGCCGCGCGCGATCGTCCTCGATGCCGACGGGCTGAACCTCCTGGCCGCTTCTGAAGAAGCCATGGCCGCGCTGCGCCGGCGCGTCGCCGCGATCCCTGTCGGACAGTCGCTCCCCGCGCCGCTGATCCTGACTCCGCACCCCGGCGAGTTCCTGCGATTGGCCCAGGCCTTGCGGATCACCGCGAGCCCGACCGATCCGGCGCAGCGCCCCGCCGCCGCCGCCGCACTGGCCAACGCGCTGCATGCGGTTGTGCTTTTGAAGGGCCGGCACTCGATCGTCACCGACGGCCCCTGCGTCTACACGAACCAGACGGGCAACCCCGCACTGGCCACGGCCGGCACCGGCGATGTGCTCACCGGCGTCGTCGCGTCAATGGTGGCGCAGGGCATGACCGCCTTCGACGCGGCGGTGCTGGGCGCCCATCTGCATGGACTGGCGGCCGATCTGTGGGCACGCGATCACGGCGATCGCGGCCTGACCGCGCGCGACCTGGCGGCGATGCTGCCCATCGCGTGCCAACGCCACGCAACGGGCAAGTGAGTTGTCTTTGCTGAGCCCTATCACGGAAACCGTATCGCCGGTTTGAATCTGCGACAATCTGAAAAAAATGCGACAATACATCTTGTACCTGCGCCTGGACTGTGATATTTTCCCCTAGGCAGCTTTCGGTGGCATTTCGTCTGGCATCCCCGCATTCATCTTCATGTTTCTAGGAGAACTCGCATGCACACGTCAAAGAAACTGGTTGGTGTCGGTTTGATTTTCGGCGCGGCGGCGCTGGGTTCAGTGCCGTCGGCTGAAGCGCTGACCACCGTCCACAACGGCACGGTGTCCACGTTCACCGGCCCTGCCGGTCTCGACCTTTCCGGCAACTTCCGCTACGCGATCAACTTCAGCAATAACGACCCGAACCGCACGGTCAGCGGGCTGACGTTCCTGCATGATCGCCAAGTCATCCCAGGGGCCACACTGACGGGACCGAATGAAGTGACGCCCTGGGCCGTCACGCCGGAGTTCGGCGCAACGGCCGATGACAACGAACTCGAGCAGATCATGGCGGACATCCGCTGGGCCAACTCCGGCGCCAACCAGATTCTCCGTGCGGATCTGGCGGTCGACGCCGGCTCCACCTACAAGCTGCAGGTGCTCTGGGACGGCAACCAGAACGAGAACCGCCGATGGGACATTCTCTTCGACGGCGCTCTGGCGGCCAACGACCTGTCCGTTGATGCGGTGACCTCCAACGGCCTGTTGCTGGCTGGCGATATCGCTCCGCCCGGCAACGCCAATGCCAGCGTGGTCTGGACCTACACCTTCCGGGCCGAGAGCTCGCTCGTGTCGGTCATCTTCGATGGTCGCGGCGGTGCCGGCACCGGCCTTCCCAATGGCGGTGGCGATGCCAACCCGATCTGGCAGGCGCTGACCCTCGAGCAGATTCAGATTCCCGAACCGGCCAGCGCCACGCTCGTTGGCCTGGCGGGCCTGGGCCTGCTGCGTCGCCGATCGCGCACGACGGCCTGATTCGTCCCCATCAATTAGCCGATAATATGAAACGCCGCGCATCCAGCGCGGCGTTTTTTTCTTGCCAGATCCACTCTGGTGAGGCCGAATAACGCTCGGTCAGGAGTGCATGTCGTGATCAATCGAATCATCGTCCTCGGCGGCGGCAGCGCCGGCTTCATGACCGCCCTGGCCCTGAAGGTCAAACTTCCCGCTGTCGACGTCACCGTCATCCGATCCAAGGAGATCGGCATCATCACCGTCGGCGAAAGCTCCACCACCGCCCTGCCCCGTTTTCTGCACAGCATCATCAATGTCCAGCCGAAGAAATTTTACGACCAGGTGTTGCCCACCTGGAAGATGGGCATCAAGTTCATCTGGGGGCCGCGGCAATCATTCCCGTATTCATTTGGGCCCGGACTGGATAACCGCATTGCCGCCTTGCCCAAGCGACTGGCGTACTACGCCTATGGCGACATCGACAATGCCGAGGAGCAATCCGCGCTGATGGCGCAGGATCGCTGCTTCCCGCGCACCAATAGCGGCGGGATGGACATGCACCAGGGCTTTGCCTACCACATTGAAAACCATCGCTACGTCGCATTCCTCGAAAACTACGCCACCGCCATCGGCATCAAGATCGTCGAAGGCAATGTCGATCGAGTCCTCGCGGATGAGTCAGGCGTCGCCGGGCTCGTGCTCAGGGAGGGCCCGACGCTCACCGCCGACCTCTACGTGGATTGCTCCGGCTTCCGGTCATTGCTCATCGGCAAGACACTCGGCGGCGAGTACGAGTCCTTCAGCAAAACACTCTTCAACGATCGCGCCGTCGTCGGAAGCTGGGATCGCGCCAAGGGCGAGATCATCAAGCCCTACACCACCTGCGAAACGATGGACTGCGGCTGGTGCTGGCAGATCGAGCATGTGGACACGGTGAACCGCGGCTACGTCTACTGCTCCAGTTTCATCAGCGACGAGGAAGCCGAACGCGAGTTCCGCGCCAAGAATCCGAAGATCGGCGATACGCGCATCATCAAGTTCATCACCGGAGCGTACAAGCGCAACTGGGTGAAGAATGTCGTGGCGATCGGCAACGCCAGCGGATTCGTTGAGCCGCTGGAATCGACGGCCCTGGGCGTCATCGCCACGCAAGCCCGCATGCTGGTCGGTGTGCTGATCGATACCGACCGACAGATTCGCCCGACGCACGCGGCCTATTACAGCGACATGTGCCGCCGGCAGTGGGAAACGGTGCGCTCGTTCATTGCGATCCACTACAAGTTCAACACGCGGCTGAACACGCCTTACTGGATGCACTGCAGGGAAACCATCGACATGGCATCGGCGCAGGCGTACGTCGATTTTTACAATGAGAACGGCCCCAGCGGCTACTGGGCACAGCTTCAGATCGAGCCCACGTGTCAGTTCGGCGCAGCCGGTTACGCCGCCCTGATGGTCGGGCAGCAGGTGCCCTACCAGAACATGCATGTGCCGACGGAAGCCGAGCAGAAGATCTGGAACAAGTACTGCGAGGACAACCGCGCAAAGGCTTCGCGAGGATTCACCGTTGACGAGGGCCTGGCGATAGTTCGTTCGTCCAAGTGGGTCTGGCCGGCGCACGTGCTTGGCAAGTAGCAGCGGCGGCTATACTGCGGCGTGGGCACGGGAGGACACGACATGCGATCCATTCGAACTTACATGCTCGCATCGGCGATCATCGCCGCGCTGGCAGCACCTTCGCCGTGCCCCGCTTTCGACGCGGCCAAAGCGCAGCCCGCCGGGGATGCGACCAAGGCGCCGCCCAACCCGCTGACGCGCAAACCGCCGAATCCGCTGCTGAATGATCCGTTCGTCGGCGAGTTTGAAGGCGAGGGGATGACGGTGATCCTCAAGTCGGCCGCCGACGGATACGAAGGTGAGATTCGCCGCGCAGGCCAGACGTTTCCGCTCAAGGCCAAACGCAAGGACAAGCAGGTGACCGGCGCGTTCACACTTGACGCGTTCTCCTACGATTTCAGCATCGCGCTCGACGGGGCTTCACTTCGGTTCATCACGGACGAGAAGCCGTTCACGCTCAAGCGCAAAGAGCAGGCTCCGACGCCGCCTGCGGTTGGCGAGACACCCTCGAAGCGACTGCCCGATCCGATCGTTCGCGTCCCCGACCCGCTGCCGCCGCCGGTGGCGCCGGAGCCGACGAAAGGGCCCAAGACGTTGCTCGCTCCTCCGGCTGCGAAGATCGATTACGCGACACTGCCGGTGGAGAAGATGCGACTGCTGACGTGGTCGCGCTTTCCCGCCGGCACCGCCGCCGAGTTTGAAATGGTTGCGGCAACCACTTCCGTCATCACCGACGCAGAGCGGAGGCGAGCGACCTGGGAAGGCGTGATCCAAGGTAAGGCCAGCCTGAAACTGCAGAACCTGCTGACGGATGGATGGACCAAACGTGTGGACCATCCGATTCCCACGGAATCGGCGGAGCGCATCGACGATCTGGGCTTCACGAGCGGTGAACCGAAGGACGAGACGCTTGCAATTGAAGGCGCGAATCTGCGCTGCCGGCGCACGACCTATACCGCGCAAGGCGAAGGACAGGCCGGCCCCATGACCGTCACGGTCGACATCTGGCGGAGCGGTGAAATCGACATTCCCACGCTCTCGATCGATTTGCCGCAGAAGCGGTTGCTCGTCGAACCCGACATGGCGAAGGTGCAGGTCACGGTGGATTTCAAGAACGGCGGCAAGGCGGAAATGAGCCAGCAGATCGAGTCGCTGCGCCGCGATTTCCGAATCGACGGCAGGACCGTCAGCTGCGCTCTGGTCACAACGCGGAACGTCATCGCCAAAGGCACCGCCCGCATCGAGCGCACAGGGGAACACTTGCTCACGCACCAGGTTCCCGGCGGCGCCGCTCAATCCATTCAGACCGAGAATCGCGGGCCCAATGTGTTGCGAACCATCACCACGATGGTGAACTTCTCCACCGAGCCCGCCGCCGCACCGGGCACATCCAAGCCTTGATCCATCCGTACGACCGGCTTTCAGCGATCGCCCGTCATCCGGCTGTCGATGTACGATGCCGGCCGTGACGAAGCCTCCCTACGCCGCCGACCTCGCTGCCATTCGCGCTGCCGCGGCGCGCATCGCGCCGTTCGCTCATCGCACGCCGGTGATGACCTGTGCGACGATCGATCAACGGGCGGGCCGCAGACTCTATTTCAAGTGCGAGCATCTGCAGAAGATCGGGGCATTCAAATTTCGCGGCGCGTGCAACGCCGTGATGAAGCTCAGTGACGCAGACGCGGCCCGCGGCGTGGTCACGCACAGTTCCGGCAACCATGCACAGGCGCTGGCGCTGGCGGCGAAACTGCGCGGGATTGCGGCCCACATCGTCATGCCGCGCACGGCGTCGCCCGTGAAACGACAGGCAGTGGAAGGCTATGGCGCCCGCGTGATTCTGTGCGAGCCGGACACGCAATCGCGCGAAGGGACCGCCGAGCGCGTGCGCCAGGAGACCGGCGCGACGCTGATTCATCCGTACAACCACCCCGACGTGATCGCCGGGCAAGGCACAGCCGCGCTGGAACTGCTGGAGGAATTGCCGCAGCTTGATGCGATCATCACCCCCGTGGGCGGCGGCGGGCTGCTCAGCGGCGCCGCGATTGCCGCACGTTCGCTGAAGCCTGGCATGCGCGTCTTCGCCGGCGAGCCGAAGAACGCCGATGACGCCGCGCGTTCACTGGCGGAGCATCGCATCGTGCCTCAGAACGCCCCGCGCACGATCGCCGACGGCTTGCTCACCAGCCTCGGCGAACTCACCTTCGCCGTCATTCACGATCTGGTCGAACGAGTCATCACCGTCAGCGAGGACGAAATTATCGCGGCGATGCGCCTGGCATGGGAACGCGCCAAGCTCTTGATCGAGCCAAGCGCGGCAGTCCCCCTGGCGGCGATGCTCTCAACGGAGGGCAGAGCGCTGACTGGAGTGGAGCATGTCGGCGTGATACTCAGTGGCGGCAATGTGAATCTCAATGATTTGCCGTGGAAGAGGTAGATCGATTGAACTATTCGTTTAGCGACGGGGCTGGCCCCGTTTGCGATCCACATGTACGCAGCGTCGGAACGGGGCAAGCCCCGTCGCTAAACGCAATTGGAGGGATTTTCTTGCTCCTCGACTTTTCCAAACTCACGCCCGACCAGGCCTACGCCGCCATGATTCAGGCGATCGTGCCGCGCCCCATTGCCTGGGTCCTCAGCGACAACGGCACCGGTGATGACGGCCAAAGCAAAGGCCTGAACCTCGCGCCGTTCTCGTTCTTCAACGGCGTGTGCGGCGACCCGCCCATGCTCATGATCGCGTGCAGCCGCAAGCCTGACGGCTCTCGCAAAGATACGCACGTGAACATCGAGGAGCGCGGCGAGTTCGTCGTACACAGCGTGCATCGCGAACTGGCGGCGACCATGGTGGAGAGTTCGCGCGTGCTGCCGCACGGCGAATCAGAACTGGCGAGCGCGGGGCTTCACACGGCGACGGTCGAGGGCTGGCCGCTGCCGCGCGTACTGGGGCCGCGCCTGGCGATCTGGTGTACGCGCCACCTCATCGTGAACCTCGGCAACGAACCGCAGGGCCTGGTGATCGGCCAGTTGCGCGGCCTGTGGATCGACGACAGTGCGGGGCAAGTGGAGAACGGCCGCATCAGAATCGATGCGACGAAACTCGACCCCGTCGCGCGGCTGGGCGGGATTGAGTATGTGCTGTTTGGTGAGAAGAAAGCGATTCCAAGGCCAAGCTGACCTGAGAACAATGTGGACGATGGGTGCTCCGGACAGCGAACGCTCTCACGCCGACTTTGACAATGCGATCGTTCGCAGGAAGTCGGAGACGCCGCGAAACCCATGTCTTCGGGCCGCATCCTCTAGCTTCTGCCGCTCGGCTTCGGTCACCCGCACGTTGATCTGAGCCGTTCGCTTCCATTCCGAAGCCGCACCCGGCGGCACCTGACCCATTTCCAGCATCGTTGCGGCCGCGGCAATCGTGGCGTCTCGGACCGCTTCGAAACACGCTTGCGGTGTCGAAGCATCGGCCATGACCATGGGCATTTCCACGGTGCGCCCCAGGTATCCGACCTGCGAATCGGCTTCGATGATGATCCGATACCGGCCAACGATCTGCGCCGCCTTCGCCAGAATGATCGGGTCGAACGGGCGATCAATCGCCGCGTTTTTTCGCTTCGTCAATTTTCTTTTGGATTTGCTGGACATACACGGGTTTCACTTTGTTCTTGTGTACTGGGATCGAAACAAGGTCCGAACCGGGCTTGGTGAAATGATGATGGGAGCCGCTGATGCGCGACAACTTCCAGCCCGCGTCTTCAAGCATTTTCCGAACGAGTGGGAATCTCACTTCGCTAGGCATGAATGCCTCCGAAAAGGATAGCCTACCGTATACGCCCGTCAAGTGATTTGTTCACACCCATTGGGCTGTCCGTCGCGGGACGGGTCAACCCTCGTGGTATCAAACCGGCGATCCGGATGCATCCGCTTCGTCAGCCTCCGTCTCCAATAGCTCGTACGCTTCCTTGATCTGCCTGAAGCGCACTGTCGCCGCGGCGACCGCCTCTTCTCCCTTCACCACGAATTGGTCCGGATGATTCTCCCGCGCCAGTTTGCGATACGCCTGCCTCACATCGTCGGCACTCGCTTGCCACTCCAGTCCAAGCAACCGCAGCGCCTCGCGCCGGCTGATGTTGAACCGGCGAGGCGTGGCGCGGGCTTCGCGCCGGTGGCGAGGACTCTGAACATCGGCGGCGTCCGTTGCGTCCTCCGCATGATCGCTGCTCGCGCGGTCGGCGAAACCGGCGGATGGGGCGCCGTCGGCGAAGCCGGTACCCGCGGGCTCGATGAAGATCGCCGCGCTGGCGCGACGCGAGGGACGCTCGCTCCACGGCAGGTTCACCGCCAGCCCGATTGTGCCGCAGACCATGCAGCAGATGAAGATCGTGAAGCTGTGTTCAGCCCAATCGAGCTGATGCGTTCTGACGAGCAGCCACGTCACGACGATCGGCACACAGATGCCGATGAACACGCCCAGCAGCACATTGATCGCGGCTTGTCGTCCGTCCACGAGGAGAAGTATATCAGGTCGTCGCGCCAGTCCCGACATGTCGGCCCAGGCATTAAATAAACCGGCGACGTGCGATCCACAAAAGGAGCAGGCGGCGGCGCCCTCCAAAAAAAGGACAGGCCGCCGAACTTGCGCTCGGCGGCCTGTTCGCGGCTTAGTGTGGCGTGGCACGTAAGCCGAATTCTGTTCCCACGGTATCGCATCGCTGCGAAGATCGTGAGGGCGACCATTCCTCTAGGACCGCCGTTGCCGACGGCCTCCAGCAGCCTACCCGCGCGGCCAACGCCTCGGTTGCCCGAGGCGTCAGTACACCGGACCAGTGCCCGACCTTGAGGTCGCTCGCGCTGCTTGGCCTTGCACGCGGTGGGGCTTGCCATGCCCGCGCTGTCACCAGCGCGGCGGTGGTCTCTTACACCACCTTTTCACCCTTACCGAGGCGAAGCCATGAGCCGCTAGCCATGAGCCGTGAGCTTTTAGAAATCGGAGTCGGAATCTGCGAGGCCATCGACGGGCTACCAAGTCATTGACACTGGCTTCCCGATCTTGGGCTTTCGGCTAACGGCTAACGGCTAACGGCTCATAGCTTCGCCTCGGCGGTTTGTTTTCTGTGGCGCTGTCCCGGACGCCGCCGTCGCCAGCGGCGTCGGTGGGCGTTACCCACCACCGTGTCCTGTCGTGTTCGGACTTTCCTCCCAGCCCACCCCCGGCGGCGGCCGTCGCAGGACGACATCCGCCGGGGGTGAAACTGAGCGATCGCCTCGGCCACGCCACGCCCAAAGTATAGACGCAAACGCATCGAGACGATGTCGCTCCGTAGCGAACAGCAGTACCCGCAGAACAGGCGAGTCACCTCCTGCTATCGTTCCGCAACATGCGCGTCCACATCGAACCACCCCTGTCACAGTGGCGATTGCAACCGCGACCGATGGAGCATCGACGCGCACTTGCGAGAACCGCGGCGACTCTCTCCCCCTGCGAACTGGACCCGGCTCGCCCGATCATCGCCACGGGTCATCAGGCCCGCCTCTGGCATCCCGGCATCCTTGCGAAGTATCTGGCAATGGCGGCGGCGGCGAAGCGACTCGGCGCGCAGATGCTGCACCTGTTCGTCGATCACGACGAATACCATCCGTACCAGCTCGAACTTCCCGTGCGCGAAGGTGACCGGCTTCGAGTCGAATCGGTGGAACTGGCGTCCAACCGCTTTCTCGCCCCGCCGGTGTGCCAGAATGCTCAAACACAAACTGAGATTCTCCAGGCGATCGACAGCATCGCGAGACACTGGGGCAAAGAACTGCAGGCTGATTTCCACGCGATCCGCGCCGCCTGGCCCGCGTCGTCCGCCGTTTCGTCAGCCCACCAGGTTGCCCTGTTCCTAAGCAACCTGATGGCGCCGCTCACCGGCCCGATGCCGCTGATGTCGTCGACCATGCTGATGGCGACGCGCGCCGGGCAGGACCTGATCGACCGCATGCTGCGCGAGGCCGGCCCGTGCGTCGAGCATTACAACCGCGCCGTCGGCGAGAGCCCTGACGCCCGCGTCGCACCCCTGAGCGTTCAGCTCGATCGCGTGGAGCTGCCGCTCTGGTGGCTCTCGCCATCGGATGTTCGGGGCAGACAGGTGCGGCAGCGCGTGTTTGCCGACCTCGCCGATTCCAAGCCTATGCTGGTGGCCGACGATGGCACGCCGCTCGTTCGGCAAGGCAACGCTGCGGCCGTGCTCGCGCCCAAGGCGCTGCTGCTGACCGCCCTGATGCGATCCTGCTTCTGCGACCTTTTCATCCACGGCCTTGGCGGCGGCGTCTACGACCGCGTCACCGAATCATGGTGGCGCGCCTGGCGCGGCGAAGACTTGGCTCCGATGGCGGTCGTCACCGCCGACCTCGCGCTGCCGATGGGCGCGCCCGTGGCCGACCCACGCGACCTTCATCGCGCCCGCTGGATGGCGCATCACCTTCCCAGCAACGTCGATCGATTCATTTCGCAGGCGAAGCTCGACACCGCGCTCGTGGCGCGAAAGCTCGACATCCTGTCGCACATGCATGACGACCGCGACCGTGTGCGTCGCGCTGCCGCATTCACCGAACTGCACCGCATCAATGCCGCGCTCGCGGAAGCGGCGAAGGTTGAGATCAACGATGCGGTGGCCCGGATCACACAACTCAAAATCGCGGTCAGCAACCGCGCGATCGCGCAGCGGCGGGACTGGTTCTTTGCGTTGTATCCGAGCGAGCTGCTGCTGAAGCTGCGCGACGCGATCAACTCAGCAGGCCCGCCCACCGCGCCCACTGCTCCGTGAGCTGCATGCCGCGCGACAGGTCGTACTGCGGGGCGTAACCGAGCATCGTTCTCGCCTTGTCGATGATGACGCGCGTGCGGGAAGTGAACTGCGCGAGGCTGGCGGCGTCGGGCACGATGATCGGCCGCGTGTCGATCACCTGTGGCAAGTGGCCGGCGGCTGACGGCTTGGCGTCCGGCGGCACCACGTCCGCGCCGAGCACGCGGCGTTTCAAGGCATTAAGCAGTTTGCGCGGCGCCAGTTTCGACGCGATGCGGTACGGCAGGCCGAGGATCGGCGAGTTCACAAAGCGCTGCCGAATGTCGGGACGTTCGCGCAGCACCTGCAATGCCCAGCCGAAGATCGTGCGCGGCTTGCGCGGCTGCTTCTGCCGCTGTCGAATCTCATCGACGCTCAGGGCGACCGTCGCGGACCGGCCCAGCATCCGCTCAAACGCCTCGTAGTAGTCGCGCCACGACACCGGCGCCGGACCGGACACGAGGAAGGTCTGGCCCTCGACCTGCTCCGCGCACGCGGCGCGGATCGCCGCCTGCACGACATCATCGACGTACACGGGATTGCACACGCCATCGCCGCCATTGGCCAGCGCGAAGCGTCCGGACTTGAGCCGATCAATCTGCCCCGCCGTCCACCAGCCACCGAAGGGGCCGTAGACCACCGTCGGTTGAAGCACGACGGCGGCCAGTTTCTGCGTGCGGTGGGCGTTGAGAACGATCTCTTCCGCATCGAGTTTGGTGTCGCCGTAGACATCGCCGGTTCTGACGCGCGGGGCCGATTCGGTGAGCGCATCGCCGGTCAGATCGCCGTAGACCGAAAGCGTGCTGACATGCACGAATCGGCGGACACCCGCGGCCACCGCGGCATCGACGAGATGTCGCGTGCCATCGACGGTTGCGGCGCGCTGCTGTTGAACTGTCCCCGCAGCACCAAAAGCACAGTGAAAAATCACGTCGCAGTCCCGGGCGGCGGCGCTGACGACCTGCGCATCGGTGACATCGCCAAGCACCAGGTCAACATCGAAGCGGCCAAGGCGAATCGCCTTGCGGAAATCCCGCACCAAAATGCGGACAACCGCGCCGTGCTCGAGCACGAGTTTCTCCACGAGCCTGCCGCCGATGAATCCGGTGGCGCCGGTGACCAGCACTGTCTTGCCGCGGAGATTCATGCGGCACCTCCGACGGTCTGAGCGCTGGGTGCGGCGATCGACGCCGGGGCTGCGCTGTTTGCGGTGGCTTGAACGCGAGCTCCTTGGGGCGTCGCAGCCAGCGAGATCATGGGTTGGGTGTCCGCGCGGGGCAAGGCCCCGCGGCTAAACGGGCTGTCGTTGGGAACGCCCTCAAACACCCACGCGTGATGCAGCGGCTTCCGCTGGGCGTAGCACGCTTCGATCACGGCGACGGAGCGTCGGCCCTCCTCGCCTGTCACAGTCGCTGGACGCTTGGCGCGGATGGCGTCGACGAAGTCGGCGAGTTGATCCGCCATGATGTTCTCGCCGGCGGGCTCCTGCGGCATCGCCGTGCAATGGCGTGACAGGTCGCCGGCCAAGGCGTATCCCTCGCCAGCGGCGCTGTGCGTGGTCAGGCGAATCTCGTTGGTGAATGCGTGAATCTCCAGCGTGGCGCTGGTGCCGCGGATGATCGTCGTGTTGCGCATGCTGCGCGTCCTGCTCAACTGCACGCAGCCGCGCACGGGACGGTTCTGCCGCGCGACGGGACCGGCCATCTCGAGTCGCAACTCGCAATCCGCCTCGACGCCGCCGAAGGCGTCATCGCGATATTCGAAGCCGGTGACATCGCCGAACCACCAGAGCAGCGCATCGATGACATGGACGCCGGCATCCGCGAAGACGCCGCCGCCCGCCGCGTCGCGCTTCAGAAAAAACGGCGAGGCGATGGGCCAGTCGAAGACGCCGCCTTCGTGCACGTCGAACGATTCAATCGATCCCAATGCTCCCGACGCGATCAACTGCTCAGCGAAGCGATAGGCCCAGCGGAATCGGCGCACGAGGCCGACGGCAAGGACCGTCCCGCTCTCCCGTGCGGCGGCGATCATCTGATCGCACTCGGTCACCGTCCGTGCCATCGGCTTCTCCACGAGCACATGCACGCCGCGCTGGAGCAGATCAATCGTCACCGGCGCGTGCAACGACGGCGGCAGCGCCACCACGGCCGCGTCGATGCCGCCCGCCACTGTTCGGTAATCGTCCGTCACGACCGCGCCCGGGTGCTTCAGCGCCAGTTTCTCGGCGCGGGCCCGGTCTTTGTCCACGAGCGCCGCCACGCGCGCCTGCGGCACCGCAAGCGCGGCGGGAAGATGCCCGCGCTCGCTGATGGCGCCGCAACCGATGACGGCGAGTCGGATTGGAGAAGCGTCAGCCATCGGTGTGGGTCGAAAGGTCTCGCTCAAACGGGATGGGTGACTTCTGCTGTTGTCCGCGGCAATCCACTCATGGCCTCACCACTCTGGCCGGACATGCGTTCGCGCGAATCCACCTGCCGCGTGACCTGCCAGACCCCTTCGCAAAGGATCGGTGTGCCGACCGCTTTTCCACCGCGGACGCTCAGGGTTCGCTGCTGCTGCTGGGTCCACAGGCAGTCCATCTGGTCTTCGCCCGCATGCACCTTGAACTCGACCGTAAAATCTCCATCGCCCAGCGGCATCGGGTCCATCGCAAACCGCAGGTGATAGGTTCCCGGCGACTCCGGAATGCGGCAGCCGTCGTAGAGCGTATTGGCCGTTCCCAGGTACATGCCGCCGATCGTGTAGAAGTTGATCAGTACCGCCGGCACGTCCACGCGCTTGTGCAGCACCAGATCGCATTCGAGAAACCCGGTCTTGCGCACCGGCCATTCGAGCACTTCGTTGCCCTGCTCGTCAGTGAAGCGGATATTGATCACCTCGGCGTCGGGCTTCTCGTCGTGGGCCGACGTTGTCGTGTCCGCCAGGGCGAGGATGTCGAGGTACTTGCGGATCGCGCCGTCGGTGGCGCCGTGATACACCATTTCGCCGCGATCGAGGACGAGCGTGTTGGGGCAGAGCGTGCGCACCTGGTCGAGGATGTGCGACACGAAGAGCACGGTGACGTTCGAATCCTTGAGCGAGCGCATGTGCTTGACGCACTTTTGACGGAAGCGAGCGTCGCCGACGCTGAGCACCTCGTCCACCAGCAGAATCTCCGGCTCCATGTTGGCGGCGACGGCAAAGCCGAGGCGGGCGAGCATGCCGGAGGAGTAGCGTTTCACGGGCGTGTCGATGAACTTGTCGACGCCGGAGAAATCGATGATCGCGTCTTCCTTGGCTTTGATCTGGCGCTTGGTCATGCCGAGGATCGTGCCGTTGAGGTAGATGTTCTCCCGGCCGGTCAGGTCCTGGTGGAAGCCGGCGCCGACCTCGATCAACGCGGAGAGCCGGCCGTTGACGATGTAGTTGCCCTGCGTGGGCTTGATGATGCGCGACAAGAGTTTAAACATCGTGCTCTTGCCCGCGCCGTTGGGGCCGATGATGCCCAGCGACTGGCCCTTTTTCACTTCGAAGCTGATGTCCTTGAGCACCCAGAACTCGCGCTCTTTCAGAGCCGCCTGATCCGGCGCGCCCTTGAACAGGCGGCGAAACATCGCGGGAATCAATTCGCGCAGCGAATCAAACGATTCGCCCCGGCGAAACTTCTTCCACACGCGGTCGACTTGGATGGCGGTGTCGGACATGAGGATTTCAAGTTTCAGGTTTCAAGTTTCAGGTTTCAAGTCTCAGGGCCATGAACTCATTGGAACCTGAAACCTGACACTTGAAACCTGAAACTCTGTCTTATGCGTACTCCGCGAACAGGTGTTCGCCCTTCTGGAAACTCGCGAGGCCTACGAGGCACAGCAGCGCCGTCCAGCCCGCGCTGTACGCCAGCCAGGGCCACAGCGCCGGCTCGATCGCGCCGCGCACCACGACGCTGCTGGTCGCTTCCATCAGCGGCACGAGCGGGTTGAGCATGAGAATCTTGGCGGCGGTTTCGGGCAGATCTTTGGCGAAGACGATGACGCCGGAGAAGAAGATGCCGAAGCGCAGCAGCACTTCGACGATGTATTTCACATCGCGGAAGAAGACATTGGCGGTGGCGAGAATCAGGCCCAGCCCCGTCGTCATCAGGACGACCAGGAGCACCAGCGGGATCAGCAGGAACAGGCTCCACGACAAGACCATCGGCGGAGCCGGGTTTGCGCCGCTGGCTGCGTCCGTCGGCAGCATCGCCATGATTGCGATCACGACCACCATGCCCACGACGCTGACCGCGAAGTCGAACAACCGGGCGAGCATGTTCGACAGCGGCAGAATCTCGCGCGGGAAATAGATCTTGGTGACGAGTCCAATGTTGGAGATCAGGCTGATCGCACAACCGCCCACAGCGCTGGCGAAGAGCAGCCAGAGCACGGAGCGCACCATCACCTCGGTCACCTCCGACAGCGGCGGCATGGTCTGGCCCTGCAACTTGGCCATCGCCACGCGGATCACCACGCCTGAGACCACTGCCAGCAGAGGAAGGAAAAACGCCCACGCCACGCCCATGACCGCCTGCTTGTAGCGCACCGTGATGTCGCGCGAGGTCATCGCAAACAACAGGTCACGGTATGCGTACAGATCTTTGAACAGTCGGCGGAACATAGAGTCCTGAGTCCTCAGCTATGGGATGTCCAAGCGAGTTGCCAAGCATTCAACACGCCTGAACCGATGAACACAGTGTCGTGATTTGCCTTTGCAGTCCCTGGCGGACGACGCGGCCTCTCTCGCGACAACCTTATGAGTGCAACCTCCGATAATCAGCCGTTCCGCTGCGTCAGTATCGATGTCGAGGAGTACTTCCACATCGAGGCGGCTTACGGACGCATCCCGCGCGAACAATGGGACGCCTGGCCGAGCAGGGTCGAACGCAACGTCGACCTGCTGCTCGATCTGTTTCATCGGCTCAATCAGCGGGGCACCTTTTTCATCCTGGGCCACGCGGCCCAGCGGCACCCGGCGATGGTCCGCCGCATCGCCGAGGCCGGCCACGAAATCGCCAGCCACGGCTCCATGCACGACCGCTTGCACCGCCTCAATCCGCAAACCTTCCGCGACGACCTGACCGCCAGCAAGAAGCTCCTGGAGGATCAGACCGGCAGGCAGGTTATCGGCTATCGGGCTCCGACGTTCAGCGTCGTCCCCGCCACCGCCTGGGCCATCGATGTCCTGGCGGAGTGTGGCTTTCAATACGATGCATCCATCTTCCCCGTTCGGCACCAGTGGTACGGCGTGCCTGCCGCCCCGGATCGCCCGTTTGTCGTGCGCGGCCCCGGCGGAGCATCATTGCTCGAAGTGCCCCCGCTGACGTGGTCGCCCGGCGGCTTGCTGAAACCCCTGGCGCGATCGCGCGGCGGCAAGTTGCCCGTCGCCGGCGGCGGCTACTTCCGACTGCTGCCGCTGTGGTTCATGAAGCGCGGCCTGGCGCAGGCGGTGGAACAGAACCGGCCGGCGATACTCTATTTTCATCCGTGGGAGTTCGATCCCGACATGCCGCGAATGCCGCTGAGTTTCACGGGGCGACTGAGGACTTACACGGGGCTGCGCACCGCTCTTCGCAATCTGGAATCGATCATGCGATTGCCGGGACGCTGGGGGCCGATCACCGAAGCCCAAGGCGAACTGCGGGCGATCGCGGCCACACAGGCGACCTTCAATCTCGCCTCGTGATGTAGTCCGCCCCCGCGCCCCCGCGCCCCCGCGCCCCCGCGCCCCCGCGCCTGCGCCGGCATCACGGCGCCGGCGGCTCGTCGCCTTCGTTTCGCCCGCCTTCGTTCATCACCCACTGCGTCGCGTGCTGGATGAGTTCGTTGGCGCTCTTGAGGCCAAGTTTGAGCTTGATGTGCTCGCGGTGCGATTCCACCGTCTTGATGCTCACGCAGAGTTTCTCGGCGACCTGCCGCGTGCCCATGCCCTTGCCCAGCAGTTCGAAGACTTCCAGTTCGCGATCGCTCAGGCGATCGAGCGGCGAACTGCCGCCCTCGCGCTTGCCGCCGACGAACTTGCCGAGCATGCGCGACGCCATGCGCTCGCTGACGTAGATTTCGCCGCGCATGATCGTGCGGATCGCCAGGATCAGGCGTTCGGTGCCCTCCTGCTTCATGATGTAGCCCTTGGCGCCGGCGCGGAGCACGCGTTCGGCGTACAGCATTTCGTCGTGCATCGAAAGCACCAGCACCGGCAACTGCGGCCACATCACCTTGAGTTGCTTGATCAGTTCCAGCCCGCTGATGCCTTCCAGCGTCAGGTCGACCACCGCCAGATCAGGCACATCGGCTTTGATGGCATCGAGAGCCTGGTGGAAGTTCTCCGCCTCGGCGATGACTTTCAGATCGGGCTCCTGGTTAATCATGCCGATCAGCCCGCGGCGAACAATGGGGTGATCGTCGACAATCACAATGCGAATGGCGGGCGAAGGAGCGGGATCGCCTTCTTTCTTGCGGCTTTTTGCGACTTGTGACATGGCGTTGCCTTTCCTGTTGAAATCGACGGCGAAACCTGAATCACTGCTGCTGCAGGCGGGCGTGGTTGTCGAACGTGCAGGTGATGACGGCGCCACCGGTGGTGCCGGGGCCGAACTCCAGCGTGGCGCCGAAGAGTCGGGCGCGGTAAGTCATGGTGTGCATGCCCCGCCCGTTGCCGGTGATGTTCACAGGCAGCCCGATGCCGTCGTCACTGATCATCATCGACGACGACTTCCAGCCGGCGTAGAGGCCGATGGTGATGTGCCTCGCCTGCGAGTGCTTGATGGCGTTGTTCACGGCTTCCTGCGCGATGTAGTAAAGATTCGTCGAGATCGCGTGGTCGTAAACCAGCACCGGGCGCGGACAATCGAACCGACACGGAATCGCATGCACTTCGCTGACCGAGTCGGCAAGCCGGTTCAATGCCGCCATCAGGCCTTCCTCGTCGGAAGTGACCGGGCACAGGCCGCGCACCAGCGCGCGGGCGTGATCGATGGTGGTGTTGATGAGGCGGACGATCTCGGCGGCGTTCTTGCTCTCGGGCCTGTTGCGGCTCGCCAGTTCCCGTTGCAGCACACCCGCGAGGAACGCCACGCCGGTCAGTTCCTGTCCGATGCCGTCGTGCAGGTCGCGACCGATGCGCTCGCGCTCGCGCATGCCGATCTCCAGCACCGACTGCTCAAGCTTCTTTCGCTCGGTGATGTCACGGACGACGCCGGTGAAGATGCGCCGATGCCCGAGCATCGTCTCGCTCACCGCCAGGTCGGCTGGGAACGTGGAGCCGTCCTTGCGCTGCGCCACCACCTCGCGGCCGATGCCGACGATGTGCGCCTGCCCCGTCGTCAGATAGCGCCGAATGTAGCCGCCGTGTTCGTCGCGATAAGGCGACGGCATGAGCATTGACACATTCCGCCCCATCGCCTCGTCGGCCGAGTAACCGAACACTTGCGTGGCGGCGCGGTTGAACGCCTCGATCCGCCCGTGCTCGTCGATGGTGACGATCGCGTCCACGGAGGTTTCAATGATCGCACGCAGTCGTTTCTCGCTGTCTTCCAGAGCCGATTCCGTGCGACGATGCTGCGTGACATCGCTGCCGGAACTGAGCGTGCCGATCACGGCGCCCGTGGCGTCGCGGAGGATGCGATTGTGCCACTCGACGATGTGCAGCGCCTTGTCCCTGGCCACCACCGTGTTGCTCAGTTGCTCGAACCCCTTGATTTCACCAGCGATCATCCGGTTGAAAATATCACGCATCCGCTGCCGATCGACGGCGGGGACGCAGGTCTCGAACCAGTCGCGCTGGTAAAGATCATGATCGGGAAACCCCAGCAGCCGACAGCCCTGCTCGTTCACCAGTTCGACTCTGCCCTCGCGATTGAGCACGACCAGAATCGCGCCGGCCCAGTCGAACGCCTGCCGCAATCGCTGCACATAAGCGTCGCGGGCATGGAGCGCCGATTCGAGTTGCTCACAGAGCGCGCTGAGCCGCGCCACCTCCGCCGCGGCTTGCGGATCGACCTGGGCGGACAGCGCTGCGATTCGCTCGCGCAGTTCCTTGGTCAGCGGCACAAGCAGAGGCATCGCGCTCTGTGGGCCGGGGTCAGGATGGGAGTTCTCGCGGGACATTCAGTGATGTATCGGCATGTTCGAGTAGACCGTCGCGACGGGATCGATCTGGCGTGTTTCACACATCGACAAATGGCACGGACAGGTTTCGCCGCGGGTCATCCACGACCGCGCGGTCATCCACACGCCGGCAATCACGACCAGTAGCGCGGCCAAACGCGTGCCGTGCGCCCGCCACTTCGCCGGAAGCATCCGCGATGCCGCCAGCACCGCCGACAGCGCCGGCACCGTGCCGATGCCGAAGATCATCATGCCCAGGGCGCTGTGCCAGGGCGTGGGCAGCGCCGCGACGACAATCAGCATCGCATAAACCAGGCCGCACGGCAGCAGCCCCATGATCGCGCCCAGCAGCAGACGCGGCGCGGCGCCCTTGGTCCGCAGCAGCGACTGAAACCAGCCGGCGCCTTTGAATCGCTTGAATGCGCAGCCGCTGGCGATGCGGTCGAGATGGAAGCCCGGCACCACACCCAGCAGCACGACGCCCGTCAGGACGGTGACAACGCCCATCACGATTCCCGCGCTTTGCTGCCAGCCGAGCCATGCCGAGCCTTCACGCACGCCGGTGCCGACGAATCCAGCCACAGCGCCGAGCAGCCCATACGTCCAGATGCGACCGAGGTGGTACCAGAGAAAATCGCCGGCGAGTGAACGACTTGCTGTCGGCGCTGTCGCAACTGCGATCGGACCGGCGACAACCGCGGCGGGCGTCATGTCAATGGACTGCGCCATGGCGATCGAAGCAGTTGCCGCGCCGGTCTCTGCTTTGCCGCGCAGCGCCTGAGAGAAGCCGATCAGAATCGGCCCGCACATGCCGATGCAATGCAGGCTGCCGGTGAGGCCGGCCACGAGCAAGGCGGCGAAGGTGGCGATGGTGGGTTCCATGATCCGTACTTGAATCGTCGAGGGAAACTCTTCTTCTAGGAGCCGTGCAAGATCAACATCGCATGTGGGACGACTTTCCAAGTCGTCCGGCTGGGAGCGAAGCGA
>CAYRPN010000080.1:0-26373 GCA_964426135.1 uncultured Phycisphaeraceae bacterium
GCTGGGAGCGAAGCGATTCGAATCTGCGGAGTTAATCTTGCACGGCTCCTTAGCCGCGGGCCGAAGGCTCGGCGGCGGCCCGCGTGATGGTCGAGATGCGAACCTGTACGCCCTCGCGGAGCGTCGGCGGCCCTCCTGCTCCGCGGCTAAACGGCGCGATGCGAACTTGGCGTCTTCTCCTTCGTGCCTTGGTGTCTTCGTGCCTTACTCCCATGTCTGAATCGCCTTCCACAGAACGCGACGCCTGGAACCATGTGAAGGACATCATCGGCACGCGCTCGGTCACGCTGGGCGGGCACTGGTCGTTCAACATCCGCAACGATCCGAAGCGGCTGCCGTTCGTGCTGTCGCGCTACAAGTTCGCGGCGAAGATGGTGCGAGGAGGCGAGGGCCAGAGTGAAGGGACGGAGGGACGAAGGGACGAAGGGACGAAGGGATCGGACCAATCCGCCATCCGCCATCCGCCATCCGCGGCCAATCCCCAATCCGAAATCCGAAATCCGAAATCCGAAATCGTCTCGGCCCCGCCCCCCGGCTTCGACCTTCTCGAGCTCGGCTGCAGCGAGGGCATCGGCACGCCGATCCTGGCGGAGTTCGCGCGGAGCTACACGGGGGTGGACCTGGACGCCGACGCGGTGGCGGCGGCGCAGCGGAACTTCGCCGCGGCGAATCGCACCTTCATCGCTGACGATTTCCTCGGCAAGACCTATGGCCGATTCGACGCGGTGGTGAGTCTCGACGTCTGCGAGCACATCGTTCCGGAGCTTGAACACAAATACTTCGACACCATCGCGGCGAACATCACCGACACCGGCGTCGCGGTGGTGGGCACGCCGAACAAGACCGCCGACCAGTATGCGTCGGCGATGAGCAAAGCGGGCCACGTGAATCTTTTCGACGCGGCCCACCTGATGCGGGCGATGCGGCGAATCTTCCACAACGTGTTCCCCTTCGGCATCAACGATGAAGTGGTGCACACGGGCTACGCTCCGATGTGCCACTATCTCGTGTGCGTGGGCTGCAACAAGCGCGAGCAAGCCATTTAGCCGGCGGGCTTGCCCGCCGAGAGCCGCCGGCGACGACAAGGCAACAAACTGCAGCCAGTGTCTCGTCAAACTGAACCACAAAGACACAGAGACACAAAGATTGAGATGAACACGGCATCATGGTCTTGCTCTTCGCTTTGTGTCTTCGTGTCTTTGTGGTTGATCGGCTGTGACACTGGACGTCCGCGGCGGGCAAGCCCGCCGAGAGCCGCCGGCGACGAATAGGCAACAAACTGCAGCCAGTGTCTCGTCAAACTGAACCACAAAGACACAGAGACACAAAGATTGAGATGAACACGGCATCATGGTCTTGCTCTTCGCTTTGTGTCTTCGTGTCTTTGTGGTTGATCGGCTGTGACACTGGACGTCCGCGGCGGGCAAGCCCGCCGAGAGCCGCCGGCGACGAATAGGCAACAAACTGCAGCCAGTGTCTCGTCAAACTGAACCACAAAGACACAGAGACACAAAGATTGAGATGAACACGGCATCATGGTCTTGCTCTTCGCTTTGTGTCTTCGTGTCTTTGTGGTTGATCGGCTGTGACACTGGACGTCCACGGCGGGCAAGCCCGCCGGCTAAATGAGTGTTCGAGACGAGGCATGAACGCAACCGAAGAAACATCGCGCTGGGAGCCGGTGAAGGACCTGATGGCCGGCGCCGCGCCGGTGACGCTGGGGCCGATGCACGCGTACCACATGGCGCGGACGCCGCGGCGAGTGCTGTACACGCTCAGTTACTACAAGTTCGCGGCGAAAATGATTGGAAGAGGAGGGCACGAGGGGACGAAGGGACCAAGGGATGAAGGAGGCGAGGGCCAAGGGCCAAGGGCCGGGGGCCAGGCGCCAAGGTTCGAAGGTCAAGAGGCCGAGCTTCCGGCGTCGGCCCTTCAGGGCCGACCATCCAGAGACGCCAATCCTGCATCTGAAAGTTCAGATCTGCGATCTGAAATTCCCAATCCGAAATCCGAAATCCGAAGTCCGAAATCCGCAGCCAATCCGCAATCCGCGATCCGCAGTCCGCAATCTCCTACCGCCCGTGTTCTCGACATCGGCTGCGGTGAAGGACTCGGCACCTGGCTTCTGGCGGCCGAGTGCGGCTATGCGAAAGGCGTGGACTTTGACGCGGACCTGATCGCGGTGGCGAAGAAGAACTGGCCGATCGAAAAGGCGGAGTTCACGTGCGAGGATGTGCTGACGATGCGGTCCGGCGAGTTCGATGCCGCGGTGAGCTTTGACGTGATCGAACACATCCTGCCCGCCAATGCCGACGCATTCCTGCGCGGCATCGCGGCCCAGCTCACGCCCTTCGGCCTTGCGATCATCGGCACGCCGAACGTCACCAGCGCTCCGTATGCGTCGGCGGTGACCAACGCGGGGCATGTGAATCTCTACGACGCGACGCGGCTCGAAGCGGAGATGCGCCGGCACTTTCACCAGGTTTTCATGTTCGGCGCCAATGACGAAGTGGTCCACACCGGCTTCGCCCCGATGTGTCAGTACCTGATCGCCATGGGCGTACGGCGGCTCAGTTGAGCGCTGGGGTCTGGGTTTCGTGTCTTGGGCCCGGATTGCGCACCGTGAAGAGCGGGGCAAGCCCCGTCGCTAAACGACTGATGCCTGATGGCTAAAGGCTAAAGGCTAAAGGCTAAAGGCTAAAGGCTAATGGCTAATGGCTAACGGCTAAGGGCTCCCCGCTCCCCGCTCGCCGCTCCCCACTTTCTCTCACGTCACCCGCAGCGCCCGTTCCAGTTCGCCATGTCCCAGGAAGATGCCGTGGCCTTTGGGACAGCGGTCGACGAGCAGATTCTGGTTCCGCTGGAACGTGGTCTCCCACATGACTTCACCACACACCGGGCAGCGCAGGCGCGAGTGGCGATGGGTGGGGTTCAGCGCGGGGATGTCGCGCGACTGATGCGTGATCGCCATCAACTCGCCGGGATCGAAAAAGCACCCTTTGCAGCGCGTGCAGTAATCAACCGCGACTTTGCCCACCTGCACGATCACAAACCGCTGGGCACACTCCGGACAGGTGCGCGTGGCCGGCTGGAGTTTCGGATCGCGAAGCTGTCGCTCGATGTCCGCCAGCAGGGCCTGCTGCTCAGGCGTCAGCGGATGCCCGCCGGGCCGGGTCAGCCCCGCCAGGGCCTTGGCGCGGGCGTCGTGATCCTTGGCGTCATGCAGCCAGGCGTTGCGAACGGCTTCCCCCTGGGCGTGTCCGACAAAGACGAGTCCGGTCATGGCAGGCTCCTTGGTTGGCTCCCCATTGGCCCATATCGGCTCGTGGCGACCGGCGGCGTAGCGGGGACGGCCCGATTGTGGCCTATCTTAGGACTATTTTGTATGCTGAATCCTATCCGTAATGATCTATCAGATATAGACTTATAGAAATCATGCAGAAACTGCATCGCAATGCAATGAAAATAGTGTGTGTACGTATTACTAGGTATCAGGCGGCAAAGACCGCCACGCACGCCAGGATCGACCGAACCCGGTCCGAAACGTGCGGCTGACAAGGAAAGGAACACGCCATGACCACTCGCATGACCCAACTGTTGACCGGAACCACCCTGAGCCTGAGCCTGTTCGCCGCCACTCCCAGCGCCAATGCGGATCGCTACAACGACAACGGCCGGCGCCCGGAACCCGTGCGATACGAATCTTCCAAGTCCACCGCTGTCGGCTTCCGCATCCAGACGCCGGAGTTCGGCGTGTCCGTCGGCTACCGCGACGGCAGGGGCGGCGACCGCATCGGCGTCAACGTGAACTTCGGCGAGCAGCGACGCTGGGTGCCCGCCCACTACGAAGAGCGCCACGTGCAGGTCCTCGTCCAGCCCGCTTACTATGAAGATCGCCACACCCAGGTGCTCGTCGAGCGGGGCCACTTCGAGGAACGCCACAGCCGCGTCCTCGTGCAGACCGGCCACTGGGAAGAGCAGAAAGTCGCCTACGTGGCGGTGCCCGGTCACTACGAGATGCAGCACATCCCCGCCGTCACCAAGCTCGTGCGGGATCACTGCGGCCGGCTCGTGACCGTGGTCGTCAGCCCGCAGCGCTGCGAGCGTGTGTGGGTGCCCGATCAGATCGCGTACCGTTGCCAGAACGTCTGGGTGCCGGAACGGTATGAGAATCGCTGCGAGCGGATCTGGGTGCCGGACCGCTACGAGACGCGCTGCGAGAAAGTGCTCGTGCCCGCCCGGTACGAAACCCGCTGCGAAAAGGTGCTGGTCCCCGGCTACTGGGAAACCTGCCGGTGAACGCGCCGGTGCCACTCGAAGTCCGTGAACGACGAAGCCCGTGAAAATTGAAGACCCCTCCGCGGCAAGACGATGAAGACACAGTCAACGCTGATTCACCCGTCAGCATGGCCGCGAAAAATCGAATACGAAAGAAGCGCGGGCGCCGTGGGAACCCATCCCACGGCGCCCGCGATACGTTTGGAACCTAATTGCGGGGCATCCGGCTTTCGCGTACTTGCGAGCCGTTGGAAAGGGCGCGACGAAGCATTGAACAGAGCCGGAGTCTGTGACTCCGGTCGATTTGAAGCGGCTCAATGCCGCTTCAAATCGAACTCGCGCCCTGCTTACTCGGTTGACTGTACGTCCACCTTTGTCGAGCTTCGCCTCGCCGTATTCGATCCATTGAAGCGCACCGGAGTCACAGACTTCGGCTCTGACAAGACATGGACGCATTCGCGAAATGTTCCTCAATTGTTCTGCGGCACGGACGCCTTCTCCTGCACCATCGTCGCCAGTCGCTTGCGCAGTCGCTTCGGCTTGCCCGCGTCACCGCCGGCGGCGGCGTCGCTGTTGCCGTCGCTGTGCGGGTGGCCGGCGGTTTCGGTGGGCCCGGTTTCGCCGGCCGGCGCGGGCGCGGCCTGCGCCGTGACGCCCGCCTGCGCTTCGGCGCTCGCCTGTGCCGCAACGCTCGCCGCGGCCGCGTCGGCTTCCGCCTCCAGCGCGTCGAGCTTGTCGTCGATGTCCTGCGGCACGTGCGACACTTCCTGGGACAGCCCCGCGAATTGGCCGTCCGGCAGCATGTCGTCGACCTCTTCCGCCTGCGGCGCCGCCTCGCGGTCGGCGCGATTCTGCGCTTCGATCGCGTCCTGCGCGATCTGTCCGCCGGCGCCGATCTGATCGAACCGCACGCCCACGCGCTTGCTCACGCCGCGTTCCTGCATGGTGATGCCGTAGAGCACGTCGCACGCCTGCATGGTGCCTTTGTTGTGCGTGATGACGATGAAGTGGCTGTGATCGAGGAAGCTCTTGAGGATGCCGACGTAACGCTGCACGTTCGCCTCATCCAGCGCGGCATCCACTTCGTCGAGGATCGCGAACGGGCTGGGCTTCGCCTGGAAAATGGAGAGCAGGAGCGCCACGGCGGTCATGGTCTTTTCGCCGCCGGAGAGCAGCGTGATCGACTGCGGTTCCTTGCCCGGCGGCTTGGCGACGATCTCGATGCCGCTCTCGAGAATGTCCACGTTGCCGTTCTCATCGGGCTCCAGGAACACATCCGCGCGGCCGCCGCCGAACAGCTTGCGGAACAATCCGCCGGGGCCGGCGAAGTTCTCGCGGATGAGGTGGAACGCCTTCTCGAAACGGATGCGGCTTTCGTCGTTGATGTGCTTGATCAGCGACAGCAGCTTTTCGCGGGCCGAGTCGATGTCGTTGACCTGTTTTTCGAGATCGAGGTAATCCTTCTCCAGCACTTCCTGTTCGCCGATGGCGTCGAGGTTGACGTTGCCCAGGCGATCGACCTTCGCTTTGAGCTCGGTGATTTCTTGTTCGACGGCGGCCCAGTCGATACGGATGGGGGAAGGGTTTAGGGTGTCGGGTGTAGGGTGTAGGGTTTCGGAATCGGAATCCGCTGATGACGGGTCAGCGCTTTCTTCGGCGTCGCGTCGGCACTGAAGGGCCGACACCTGCGTGTCGTCTCCTGTCTCCTGCCCGCGCGTCACTTCCTCATATTTCGCCGCCACGTCGAGATTCAACTGTTCGCGGGCGCGCTGCACCACGCCGTCGCGCTTCACTTCGAGCTCGCGTTTCTCGATGTGCAGGGCGTGAATCTGCTGCTCGGCGGTGCGCACCACGTCGCGCTGCTCCTCGATCGTCTCCCGCAGTGCAACCAACGCCGCTTCGGCGTCGGCGGCGCGCTGGCGGATGCCTTCCAGTGAAGCTTCAAGCTGATCGAGCTCGCTGCCGGCGGCCAGCGACTGCTCGCGGGCTTCCTCAGCGGTGCGGGTGAGTTCCTCCGTGCGGCGATGGTGCTGCTTCAGTTGCTCATCCACCAGCTTGCGCTGGCGGTCGACATCGGCGCGGGCGATCTCGATCTGCCGCACCTGGCGCTGCGCGGCGGACAACTGCTCGGCGAGCTTGCCCAGATCGACGCGAATCGACGTCACGTGCTCACGGGCAGTCTCGGCCTGGGCAGCGAGTTCGTTGATCTGCGACTGAATCGAGTTGACCGCATCCTGCCGGGCGGCCGAGTCCTGTTCAAGCTGCGTGGCTTCGCGCTCGTGCCGCACCTTCTTCTCTTCCGCGTCGTGAAGCTGGCGGTGGATGTGCTCGATCTCGGACGAGAGCACGGGCTGCTCGCGCTCCAGCGCGGCGATCTGCGAGCCGAGATTGTCCAGCCGGCTGGAAAGCTCGACGCGCATCGAGTTTGCTTCGTACAGCTTTTGTCGCAGTTCCTGCGAGAGTTTGTCGATGTGCTGGGCCTGATCGCTCAGCTGCGCCAGCGTCTGCTGATCGGCGGCAATCTTCTCATCCAGTGCGGCGAGTTGGGCGTGCAGTTGCGTCAGTTCCGCCCGGCGGGTGATCAGGCCGGCGCTCGACGAGGCGGCGACGGGGCCGGCGATGACGCGACCGTCGGCTTCGAGCAACTCGCCGCGCTGCGTGACGAAGCGGTAACCGTCGGGCAGCGCGCTGCGCCATTCCTTCGCCGTCGCCAGGTCCGGCGCGACGATCGTGCGGCTAAGCAGCGACCACGCGAAGGGGCCGATGGCCGCGGAGTAGCGGACGAGGGAGAGGACGGTGGGAAGGGTGTAGGGTGTAGGGTGTAGGGTGTAGGGTGCGGAGCGACCGGTGTCTTCGCCGCTCCGATCCCTTGGCCCTTGGCCCTCGGCCCTTGGCCCTGCGCCGACGACACACTGATCGATCGGCAAAAACGTCACGCGGCCCGCCAGCGCCGCGATCGCTTCGTTGCCGCCGTTGGCGCAGATGTCGTCGAGGCTGTCGATCACCAGCGCCTGCTGATATTCGCCCAGCGCGGCTTCCACGATGGCGGCGTGCTCCACATCCGTCTCGATCATCTCGGCGAGCAGGCCGCGGATGAAGTGGAAGGGATTCGAAGAGATTTCGGATTTAGCGGCAGGAGCCGCTGTTGAAGCCGTCGGATTTGGGATTTCGGATTTGTCCGCTCGATCGTTCCCTTGTCTCCTGTCCCCTGTCCCCTGTCCCCTGTTTCCGGTCGCCTTTCGCGCCAACACCGCCTTGACCGCATCCGCGATGCCTTCCTGTTTGTCCTGCATTTCCTGGAGAACGCCGCGGCGGCTGTTGAGCGCGCTGCGCTTCTCTTTCAGCGAACCGAGGTGCTCCGTCAGCGAGCGCTGCTCGACGGAAAGCTGCGATGCCTGCACTTTCAATTCGTCCAGCTTCGCGGTCTGCTGCGAAATCAAGGCCTGCACCTGGGCGAGCTTGCCGGTGGCGTCGTCGCGCAGGGAGAGCAGGCGTTCCAGTTCCTCGGCGATCTTCGTGCTGCGCTGGTCGAGCTTCTCGCGCGTGCCCTGCAGGTTCTTCTCGAAGATGGTAATGGAATTAATCTCGTTATTCAGCTGTGCCGTGCGCCGCATCAGGGTGATGATGCCGGCTTTCTCATCCTCGAGACTCGAACGCTTCTCGTTGAGGTCGTGCTGAAGCGAGCGGTGAGCGTTCTGCGCTTCGTCCAACGTCTGCTGCGCGGCTTGATGCGAAGAGGCAAGCCTCGTCGTTTCCGCGTGGTGTTCCGCGTATTCGCTTTCGAGCTGCGTCGCGCGGGCGGTGAGTTCTTCCAGCCGGCGGGCGTCGCGCGAAAGCTGCCGCTCGATGTCGTCGAGCGCGTTCTTCGCAAACTGGCGGCGCTGGTCGGCCTGCTCGCGTCGGGACTGGGCGCTGAGGCGGTCGTGCTCGGTGCGCTTGAGCTGCTGCTCGATGCTTTGCTTTTCAAGCTGGGCGTCGGCGAGGCGCTGCTCCTCTTCACCGAGCTTGCGGGCGGCCACAGCGTGGTCCGCTTCGCCCTGCTCCAACTGCTCTCGCACCAGCGCCAGGCGGGTTTCGAGCTTGTGAAACTCCGCCAGCGCGTAGTTCAGTTGCAGCTCGCGCAGGCGACCGGTGAGTTCCTGAAACGAGCGGGCCCGGCCGGCCTGGATCTTGACGCTGCGCAGCCTGCGGGCGAAATCGTCGAGCCGCTGCCGCATCAGGCCCAGGTGCTGCTCGGTGCGTTCGAGTTTTCGCTCCGCTTCTTTCTTGCGGGCCTTGAAGCGGGAAATGCCGGCGGCTTCCTCGAAGATGTCGCGGCGTTCCTTGGGATTCGCCTCCAGCAGCAGCGACACGCGACCCTGCTCGATGATCGAGTAGGCGTCGGTGCCGATGCCGGTGTCCATGAAGAGCTCGCGGATATCGCGCAGGCGGGCCCGCTGCTTGTTGATCAGGTAATCGCTGGTGCCGTCGCGATAAAGCTGACGGGTGACGGTGACCTGGTCGGCGTCGACAGGCAGCGGACGGCGATGAGGGGAAGATTTCGGATTTGGGATTTCGGATTTGAGATCTGAGATTTCAGACTTGGGCTCGGTGTCTTGTCGGCCCTGAAGGGCCGACACCTGCATGTCGGCGTTTGTCTCCTGTCCCCTGTCTCCTGTCTCCTGTCCCCTGTCTCCTGTCTCCTCTTCCACCACCGGATTATCAAACGTCAACGACACACTGGCCATGCCCGCGGGTTTGCGGGTGGCTGAGCCGTTGAAAATCATGTCCATCATGGCTTCGCCGCGGAGGCTCTTGGCGGAGAGTTCGCCGAGCACCCATTTGATCGCGTCGACCGTGTTGCTCTTGCCGCAGCCGTTGGGCCCGACGATGCCGGTGATCGGCTGGTCGAAGGCGATGACGGTTTTGTCCGCGAACGACTTGAAACCCTGGGCGGTGATTTTGGCCAGGCGCATCGTGCGACTCATGAACGACCTCCTGTCGGCCCTGCGTTCCAAGCCCGCAGGTGTATCGCGGCTTCCAGCACGCGGTTTCCCAAACACTGAAGATCGGTCCAACCCGGTCTTTGGCGTCAAAGATAGGGACCGAAACAGAGCGAATGGTACACGATCTTCCCGGCGGAGTCTTCGACACCCTGCCCACGCTATCCGCCTGCCGGCTTCCGCCAATACTTCCACGATGCTGAACCTCTCCACCCGGAACAGTTACCGTTTGTGCGACGGCCTGTCGCGCCGCGATGTGCTTCGCGTCGGCGCGCTCGGCTTTGCCGGGCTTTCCCTGCCGCAGCTACTGGCGGCCGAGGCTCGCGCGGGGATTCGCAAGTCGAACAAAGCGATCATCATGGTCTACATGGCCGGCGCTCCGCCGCACCAGGACATGTACGACCTGAAAATGGACGCGCCGGCTGAGATTCGCGGGCCGTTCCAGCCGATCCGCACGAACGTGCCGGGCATCGACATCTGCGAGCACCTGCCGCGGATGGCGAAGATGATGGACAAGCTGGTGCCGCTGCGTGCGGTGGTCGGTTCCCCCAGCGGCGATCACGATTCGTACATCTGCTACACCGGCCGGAAGAAGCCCGGCGAAGTTCGCGGCGGCTGGCCGAGTGTGGGCGCGACGGTGTCGAAGGTGCTGGGCCCGACGCAGCCGGCGATCCCGCCTTTCGTCGGCCTCGCGCCCGATGCCGGCCATCCGCCCTACGGCTCGCCCGGCCTGCCCGGATTCCTCGGCCAGAGCCACGCCGCGTTCCGACCCGCCGGCGAAGTCGGGCAGGACATGCAATTGCAAGGCATCGACCTGAATCGGCTCAATGATCGTCGCAACACGCTCGCCGCGTTTGATCGCTTCCGTCGCAAGGTCGATGGCGACCGCGCGATGGATGGCGTGACCGACCTGCAGCAGCGGGCGCTCGATCTGCTCACCTCCAGCAAAGTGGCCGAGGCACTCGATCTTTCCAAGGAAGATCCCAGGACGCTGGAAAGATACGGCAAGGGCATTCCCGAGCGGCACGGCGACGGCGCGCCGTTGAATCTCCAGCACTTCCTGCTCGCGCGACGCCTCGTCGAAGCCGGCTGCCGGGTGGTGACGCTGAACTTCGGCCGATGGGATTTCCATTCGAGCAACCACTCCGAGTGCAAGCGTTACCTGCCGCTGTGGGATCAGGGCGTGACGGCACTCATTGAAGATCTGCACCAGCGCGGGCTGGACAAGGATGTGAGCTTCGTCGCATGGGGCGAGTTCGGCCGAACGCCCACGATCAACAAGGACGGCGGCCGCGATCACTGGCCGCAGGTCGGCGGCGGGCTGCTCGCCGGGGGCGGAATGAAGATGGGGCAGGTGATCGGCTCGACGGATCGCCTCGGCGGCGAGCCGGCGGATCGCCCGACGCACTTCGGCGAGGTGATCGCCACGCTGTATCACAACCTGGGCATCGATCCCAACACCACGACGATCGAAGACCTGCAAAGCAGGCCGCAGTATCTCGTGGACGGCTGGAAGCCGATGCGCGAGTTGGTCTGAATGTCGGCAGGTTGAGCATGCCCAATCGCCGCGACATTCTGACGACGCTGGGCGCCGCCGCAGCCGGCACTCTTGCCGCCATGACGCTGCACCCGCCGACGGAACGAGCCTTGGCGCAGGCGGCGAACGAGAACCCCGCGGCGGCCGTGGCGGATCGCTCCTCGAAGATCGCCCTGACGAAGCTCACCGTCACCCCCGCCGCCCGCAAGATTTTTCTGAAACTGGAAACGAACCTGGGGGTCACGGGTTTCGGCGAAGTCGACCAACTCGACATCATGGCCGGACCGGCTCTTGCCCGGTCGCTGTGGGAGCTTTACGAAGGCGAGAATCCTACCCGCATCGAACATCTCTGGCAGAAGGCGTATCGCGCTCACCGCGACATGCGCGGCGGGCCGTTCATGTGCCACACGATTGCCGGCTTCGACATGGCGCTGTGGGATATCGCGGGCAAACTGTGGGGCGTTCCGGTGTATCGACTGCTGGGCGGTCCGGCGCGAGATCGCGTTCGCGTCTATCCATCGGCGAAGGCGACGAAGCCCGGCGCCGGTCCCGCGCCTTTCGCGGGCAACCCGCCGCAGATCGAGCGGTACGTCAGACTCATCGCCGACGCACGCAAGCAGGTCGGGCCCGACGGCACCGTCATGTTCGACGCCCACTGCGCGCTGCCCCCGCCTTTTCTCATGCAGCTTGCCGCGGCGATCAAGCCCTATGACGTGGCCTACATCGAAGAGCCCGCCGTGCCCGGCAACATCGAAGTGTTCAAGCGGCTCAAGCAGGCGATTTCGATTCCGCTGGCGGTCGGCGAACAGGCACGCACGATCTGGGAGGTGATCCCGTACCTTCAGGAAGGCGTCGCGGATTTTCTGCAAGTGGATTGCGCACACACCGGCGGCATCACGCAGATGCGCAAGATCGCCATCCTCGGCGAAGCCTACTCCGTGCCGCTGGCGCCGCACTGCGTCACGACGGAACTGGGCGTCACCGCGAGTCTGCACGTCAGCGCTGCGATCCCGCACTTTCTCATTCACGAGTACTACCCGAGCATCACGCCGCCGGGCCTGATCCGCAAGACCTGGACGGTGGACAAGGACGGTTACGCGAACCTGCCGCAGGGCCCGGGGCTGGGCTGCGAGGTGGATGAAACAGTGCTGGCGGAACTGGCGAAGAAGCCGACGAAGCCGGAGTGGCCGACGAGGGGACGGCTGGAGGATGGGTCGGTGGCGGATTATTAAAGTTGTTTTCGGCCCACTCTCCGCATTACGATGTGGCCAACCCAGGGAGGCAACATGAGCCACATCGCCGATGAAATTCAGAAGCTGCAGCAACTCCATGACAGCGGAGCGCTGACGGATGAGGAGTTCGCCCGCGCCAAGGAGAATCTGCTGGCTGAGCAGAAGCGAAGTGCGACAGCGCCGGCCAGCGCAGCCCGGCCGCCCTTGACACCGGAAAAACTGGAGTCGGAAACCAGGCAGTGGGCGATGATCCTGCACCTCTCCATGCTCGCCGGCTTCCTCGTGCCGATGGCTGGACTCGTGACGCCGGTGATCATCTGGCAGTGGAAGAAGGAAGAGCTGCCGGACATCGACATTCACGGGAAGAACGCGGTGAACTGGATCATTTCCGAGATCATCTATCTCGTCATTTCGCTCGCGCTTGTCTTCGTGGTGATCGGGATTCCGCTGCTGATCGCTCTAGGGCTGCTGGGAATCATCTTCCCGATCATCGCGGGAGTGAAAGCGAGTCATGGCGTGGTGTGGAAGTATCCGCTTACCATCACGTTTCTGAAATAGTGATCACGAGCAGATGCTCTGGCGCGTTGCCGATCACCAGTAAGTCGCGATGTTTCCCGTCTTCATCGCGCCCTGCTGATTCGCCTGCCAGAGCCGGCCGGTGTCCACATCCATGCACGTGAGCCAGCCGCCGCCGTAAACGCAGGTATCGATGCAAATGGCGTGGCCCCGGTTGACGGGGTTGCCGTCGCGCTGGGCGGTGTGGCCGCAGATCACGGTCTTGCCGGAAAAATGCGGCTTCGGATCGACGAACTTCTGCCAGCGCAGCACGGTCGGCTCCTGCTGCGCCATGGACAACTGCGGATCCACATAGCCATGCACGAAGAGGTGACTGGCGGTCTCGTGGTAATCGCCGCAGGTCTCGATGAATCGCCAGTGCTCATCGGGCACCGCCTTGAGCGCATCGGAAAAGGAAACGCCGCCGCGATAGGAGGCCAGCGTGGCGTCGCCGCCGCTGAGCGTCCACATGCGCAGCATCTGCGGTCCTTCGCGTGCGGCGAGCATGAGTTCTTCGTGATTGCCGGCGAGCGCGATCACCGTGTGCCGCCGTGCCAGGGCCAGCAGATAGTCAATGACGCCGCGCGAGTCGGGGCCGCGATCGACGTAATCGCCGAGAAAGATGAGGTGATCGCCGCGCGCAGGCCCCGCCGCGTCGATGACGCCGGTCAACGCGCGAAGGCACCCGTGAATATCACCGATGACGAGGGTTCGCATGGGAGCAGCGGGCGGACCTCAAGGAATGGGCCCGAAATAACTTCCTGATTTGCACGGTTCGAATTCCCCTCCCTCTTAGGGAGGGGGCAGGGGAGGGTCGAGCAAACAGCCTCATTGGAGCCACAATCACGCAGTGCGCCCGACCCTCCCCTAACCCCTCCCTAAGAGGGAGGGGAATCGGAGGCGGCCATGTCGGGAGGCTATTGGCGCCCCATTCCTAACCGATCCGCGCCAGTTCTTCGGCGGGAATATCGACGTTCGCGTGGACTTTCTGCACGTCGTCGTTGTCTTCCAGCGTTTCGATCAGCTTGAGGATCTTCTCAGCCGCCTCGCCGGTGAGCGTGACGGTCGTGCTGGGCACCTTGGTGATCTCGCCGGATTCCACGGCGATCTTCGCGTCGTCCAAAGCCTTGCGCACCTTCAGGTAATCGGGCACGGCGGTGAGAATTTGCCACGACTCGCCGGCATCGACAACATCCTCCGCGCCGGCTTCGAGCGCCAGCGACATGATCGCGTCCTCGCCCGCCGCGGATTTGCTCACCATCAACTGTCCCCTGGGCGCGAAAAGATACGACACGCAGCCGACCGCGCCGAGCTTGCCGCCGCCCTTGTCCATCATCAGGCGGATGTCGCTGGCGGAGCGGTTGCGGTTGTTGGTGAGGATTTCGATGAGCATGGCGACGCCGCCGGGACCGTAGCCTTCATACGTCGCGGCTTCGTAGTCTTCCGCGCCCAGTTCGCCGGTGCCTTTTTTGATGGCTTTTTCGATGGTGTCCTTGGGCAGGTTGCAGGCGCGGGCCTCGTCGATGGCGCACTTGAGGGCGAGGTTGCTGTCGGGATTGCCGCCGCCGTTCTTTGCCGCCACGATCAGGGCGCGGGCAGCCTTGCTCCAGAGCTTGCCCTTCTTGGCGTCGGAGGCGGCTTTCTTGTGCTTGATGTTCTTCCACGCGCTGTGACCAGCCATAGCGAATCTCCGCAAAGCGGGGCATTGTAGCCGCCGGCGGGATTCCTGATCGGCCTCGGTTTTCGGTAGCAGGTTCCGGGGCTGCCAATTTTTCCGGGGCTTGCATTCCGGCCCCCTCTCGCTCTCAGGCTCCCTGGAAGGGAGAGGAAATCAAGCCACGAGCAACTTGGCACACCCCGCCCGTCATCCCAGCATCTTTGACGCCACCAGAAGCACCGCCAGCACCAGGACCAGGTTCAGCACGGCGTCGCGGACACTGGCGGGAGTTCGATAGTCGTTCTGAATGCCTCGCATGGTGAACCCTCCAACGCGCCGCCCAGCGTCAACCACTGCCGGCACCGTCGCGTTGAGATGCCTGAAACGCACACGAGATGCCAGATTCCAACGAGCAAGCCCACTGCAACGCCAGCGAGGAATAAGCGTCGGCAACACCTAGACTTACCTATCGAATCACCCGGGACGACCTCAACCCGGACTGGAGCCAGGCTGGGTGCTTTCACCCTCCACTGCGGAACTTGCCGCACAGGGCAACGCCCAGTTGTCCCAGGCAGGAATCAGAATGCTCTTTCGCCGCCAAGAAGTCGTGCAGGATCAACATCGCATGTGGGACGACTTTCCAAGTCGTCCGGCTGGGAGCGAAGCGAATTGAATCTGCGGGGTTCACCTTGCACGGCTCCTCACCAGCGAAACGACAGGAGCAGCGACCGTCGGCGAAAGTTCCACCGACGACGTGACGCCCCACCACCGCGCAATGGCCCGCGCTAAACCCCGCGCTGACGACGCGATTCCGCCAGCACGATCGCAGCCGCGTGCGACATGGAGAGCGACGTCGGCCCGCCCACTGTTGGAATCCGCGCGTAGCGGTCGCACACATCGCGCACCGCCCCGCTGAGCCCGCGCTTCTCTCCGCCGATCGCCAGGATCACAGGCTCCTTCAGATTCAGATCGTGGATCGTGCGCTTGCCGCCGGCGATGCAGCCATACAGCTTCAGCCCGCGTCGCTTCAGATCATGCAGCAGATCGACACCTTCGAACTGCACCAGCGGCAATCGCTCGTAAGCGCCCGACGAAGGACGCGAGACTTCCACGGGATCGAAATCCCACAAATGCTTCTTGATCAGCACGGCATGCACACCCATCGCGTCGGCGGTGCGCAGCACGAAGCCGAGATTGCGGGCGTCGTCCACGCCTTCGATCAACAGCAGCAACGGCGGCTCGGGCTTTCTCGGAGACGGCGCGGATGGAACATGGATCGGCGTCGGGCCGTCGATGGTGACGTCGGGCCCGAATGACGACGCCCACGCGCTATCCGTTTCGGGCGAACTCGCGATGGCCTGGTCATCCGAATCCCCCGCACGACCTTCATCGCCAGCGAGAAGTTCACTTGCGCCTTCGCTTCGTTCTGCGAGATCTGCCCCGGCGCCGCCGCTGGCGCGATGAGCGCCCAGCCCGCCCCGCTGATCCACCAGTTGCAGCAACTCTTCAGGCGACATGCGCGGCAGAGGCGAACACACCGCGATGATCCCGCCATGCGTCGAGCCATGCGACATGCGCGTCAACTCGTCCTCCGCCACGGTCTTCACCGGCACGCCCAGCCGCTCCGCCAGTGTCAGCACTTCGCGGTAGCTCTCATCGCGCGAGCCGTACTTGACGAGGATCACCTGGAACTTGCGCCGCCGCGCCTGCAGTGCCGCGAGAATCGAGACCTTGCCTTCCAGGTGTTCCATCGCGGCATCGTAGCGTGGAATGAAAGCGGCTCCGGCCCCGGAATGAAGGGCCCGCGCATGAATTCGCTGAAAAGAAAATAAGCCTCGCGCAAAGGCGCAAAGCTCGCAAACTTCCTTCCGCCTTTGCGAGCTTTGCGCCTTTGCGCGAGATTCAACTTGTCCCGTGAACTGTTCAACTGACTGATGCGCAGCGCCCATTCGCTGAAAACAGAAGCCTCGCGCAAAGGCACGAAGCTCGCAAACTTCCTCCTGCCTTTGCGAGCTTTGCGCCTTTGCGCGAGATTCAACTTGTCCCGCGAACTGTTCAACTGACTGATGCGCAGCGCCTAACGGCCGGATTCGCACGTTGCACAGATTGTTTAATCTGCCGCACATGCCGCTGACCCTGCCGCAACTGAACGCCCGCATCGAGCGCTGCACCAAGTGCCCGCGCCTTGTCGCGCATTGCCGTCTCGTCGCCAGGGAAAAGCGTGCTGCCTACCACGATCACAATTACCACGGCAAGCCCGTGCCCAACTTCGGCGCTCCGGCTGCGCGAATGCTCATCGTCGGCCTGGCGCCCGGAGCGCATGGCGCGAACCGCACCGGCCGCATGTTCACCGGCGATCGCTCCGGGGATTTTCTCTACCGCGCGCTCCACGAAACGGGCTTTGCGAATCAGGCGACATCCGTGGCGGATGGCGACGGGCTGCAACTGACCGACGCGCTGATCACCGGGGCTGCCCACTGCGCCCCGCCGGGAAATAAGCCTTCGCCGGTGGAACTGGAAAACTGCGCGCCGTTCCTCAGCGACACGTTCGACCTGCTGCTGCCGAAACTGCGCGTCGTCGTCTGCCTCGGCAAACTGGCGCTCGACGCGACGCTGCGCCTGTACCAGTCGCGCGGCTGGATCGAGAAGCTCTCGCCCTACCGCTTCGGCCACGGCGCGGCGTTCTCGTTTGCTCCTGTCTCTGCGAAGCGCGGCAAGATCGAACCGCCGCGCATCCTGTGCAGCTACCACCCCAGCCAGCAGAACACATTCACCGGCAGGCTCACGAGGCAAATGCTGCGCGCGCTGTTCGACCGCGCCCGGCAGACATTGTCGACGGACGATCACCACGTTTATTGATGGTCACTTTAGAAAAAGCCGCCAGACGCGAGTTTCGCACTCCCCTCCCTTTTAGGGAGGGGCAGGGGGAGGGTCGGGCAAACAGCCTGATTGGAGCCACAATCATGCAGATCGCCCGACCCTCCCCTAACCCCTCCCTAGGAGGGAGGGGAACCGAACCGCGGCCTTTTCTAAAGTGACCGTCAATAGCGGTCGGGCCGAGTGCGCCGGGGGACGAGGCCCACCCGTGTCTTGGTGGGGGACCAGGGAACGGATGGGCCTCGCCGACTCGGCCCGACCGCTAACCGCCGCACCCGCGCCCCGAGCCGCCAGGATCACCACGATCCGCGTCCGAACCCACCGCGTCACGAACAAATCGCTACGATACCCGACCCAGTTTTCACACGAGGAATCGCCATGACCGCCCCAGGAAGCGCACCCGACAACAAGCCCGCCGCCCCCGCCCCCGGAAACGCCCCCGCTCCCGTCCTCACCAAGACGATGGACAACATCGTCGCCCTGTGCCGGCGACGCGCGTTCATCTGGCAGAGCAGCGAAATTTATGGAGGCATCAACGGTTTCTGGGATTACGGCCCGATGGGCGCGGCGCTCAAACGCAACCTGAAAAACGCGTGGTGGAAGGACATCGTCGAATGCCCCGCGGCCGGGCCGGATGGGAAGACGCTCGACGTCGTCGGCGTCGATTGCACGATCATCATGCATCCGAAAGTCTGGATCGCCAGCGGACATGCGGCGGGGTTCAATGATCCGATGGTGGATTGCACCGAAACGAAACTTCGATACCGCGCCGATCACTTGTGGGTGCGCATTATCAACCTTGATGACAAGTTGTATGGATTCGCGATTGTTGCGGCGAGCGAAGCTGAGGCATTGTCTGCAGTTGAGGAGTTTGTGTCACAAAAGCGCCCTCCGAACCACTTGAAACAGCAACTCGCAATGGAAGTTTGGCGTCGTTTCGGCAGTCGAGATGTTGGACCTACTTACACGTACCGCGACAAGCCGTTCGCGATGCTGACCCCAGAGGAAAGGCTAGTCACATTCGCACCGAGTGCAACCAAAGCTAACTCGTTAACAGATCCGCGTCAGTTCAACCTGATGTTCGAAACCTATTGTGGCGCGATCAAAGACGAAGACAACAAAGCCTGGCTGCGCCCCGAAACCGCGCAGGGAATCTTCGCGCAGTTCTGGAACGTCGTCGATACCTCGCGGGTGAAAGTGCCCTTCGGCATTGCGCAGGTCGGCAAAGCCTTCCGCAACGAAGTCACGCCGCGAAACTTCACGTTCCGTTCGCGCGAGTTCGAACAGATGGAGATCGAGTTCTTCATTCCGCATCCCGACTCGCTGCAGCCGGGCGATCTGTCGCCGGTGGAGTGGTATCAGTACTGGCGGAAAGCGCGCTACGAGTGGTGGCAGCGCGTCGGCCTGGCGGGTGAAAATCTCCAGCTTCGCGAGCACGACAAGGACGAGCTTTCGCACTACGCCAAGGACGGCGCCGGCGTGTGCGATGTCGAGTATCGCTTCCCCTTCACGGCCCCCGGCTTCGGCGAGCTCGAAGGCATCGCCCACCGCGCGGACTTCGACCTGAAAGCCCACGCGACGCACTGCGGCAAGGGCGACAAGATGAAGTACTTCGACCAGGACTTGCAGGTGAAGCTGCAAGGCCAGGGCGTGCCGAAGGAAGAGATCAACAAGAAGTGCCGGTACTTCCCGCACGTGATCGAGCCTTCCGCCGGCGCCGATCGCGGGACGCTGGCGTTGCTCTGCGAGGCGTTCACGCCCGATCCGTCGCGGCCCAGCGGTGTGTACATGAAGTTCACGCCGCGCATGGCGCCGATCAAGGCGGGGATTTTCCCCTTGGTCGCCAAGGACGGCATGCCGGAGATCGCCGACAGGCTCTACAAGGAGCTGCGCGGCAAGTACGCCGTGGAGTGCGACGAAAAGCAGACCATCGGCAAACGTTACGCCCGCATGGATGAGGTGGGCACGCCGTTCTGCTTCACCATCGACGGCGACACGGTGAAGGATCAGACGGTCACGGTGCGCCACCGCGACACGCTGCAGCAGGAACGCATCGGCCTGGACAAGGTGAGCGCGTTCCTGGCGGAGAAGATCGGGTGATCGCCCGTTTTGCGACAGGCGCCTTAGAAAAAGATTCCATCCGATTCCCCGCCTTCTTGCGGCTGATCTTTCCCCACTTCGTGTCTGTGATCCGCGGGTCGGAGCGCCGCAAAGATGTGGGGGAAGGTCAGCCTCCTGGCGCGGGGCCGGGGGAGGCTCGGGCGCACCGCGCGATTGTGCCTCGAGTCAGGCTGTTTGCCCGAACTCCCCTGTCTCCTCATTCCTTGCCTTCACGACCTTCTTTGCCTCCTCCACTTCCTGCCCTACCTTCCGCCTTCCACTGCTTCATCATCTCCGGCAACCGCTGCAGCGCGGCGACCTGCCTGAAGAACTGCCGGGTGTCCGTCGCCGGCTGGCCGATGACTCGGGCGCCGGGTTCGACGTCCTGGAACACGCCGCAGAACGCGCCGATCTGTGCGCCGGCTCCGATGGTGACGTGATCGCCGACGCCGGCCTTGCCGCCGAACATCACGCCGTCGCCGACGGTCACGCTTCCGGCCAGGCCGACCTGCGCCGCCATGACCACGCCGCGCCCGAGCCTGCAGTTGTGGGCGATGTGGCAGAGGTTGTCGATCTTGCATCCGTCGCCCAGCACGGTGGTGGAGAATTTACCTCGGTCGATGGTGGTGGCGGCTCCCAGTTCCACATCGTGGCCGATCTCGACGTGGCCGATCTGCGGAATCTTCACGAGGCCCTTGCCTCCGGGCGCCGGGCGATAGCCGAAGCCGTCGGCTCCGATGACGACGTTCGCATGCAGGATGCAGCGATCGCCCACGGTGCAGCGCTCGCGGATGACCACGCCGGGCCAGATGACACCGTCGTGCCCGACGCGGCTGTCGTCCATGAGCGTGACGCCGCTGTACAGCACGGTGCGATCGCCGATGACGACGCGCGGCCCGACGACGCAGTTGGCGCCGATGCGCACGGCCTTGCCGATCTGGGCCGTCGCATCCACGATCGCCGAGGGATGAATCGCGACGTGGCCTTTGTGTGCGGTAGCCAGTTCCAGGTCCTTCGTCGGCAGCCCCGCCACCGGCGCCGGCGGCGCGAACAGTTCCAGCACGATCGCCATCGCCAGATCAGCGTTGGGCACGAGGATGAGCGCCTGGCCTTCGCCGGGCTTGAGCCCATCGGACAGCCTGGCGGTGACCAGCGCCGCCGACGCCCGGCTCCGCGGCCAGCGCTTCGCGTAGCTCGCGTCACCGATGAACGTGATCTGCCCCGGCGTCGCCTCATCGAGGTTCGCCACGCCGGCGATCAGCGCGTCTCCGTTGCCGATGACCTGACCGGCGACCTGCGAAGCGATGTGCCTGACGGTGAAGGTGTGCATGCGCGGGGATTGTACTTCCAAGGATCGAGGCCGAAACATCGTGCGCACCCGCGCCGCCCATTTAGCCGGCGGGCTTGCCCGCCGAGAATCCCCGCACGACCCGCGTCTCGGATTTCGCGGAGCCGCGCACCGTTAGCCCGGATGATTCACGGACACAAAAAGAGCCGCGCACGAAGTAAGCGGGATTGGCGGCAACTGTTGAAGCGCCCACGATGTGGGTCGCGGCAATGAATCGCAACACCCTATCAATACATGAGCCGCGCGAATCATCGAAAAACCCGCTTACTGCGTGCGCGGCTCCTTCGCTGGTGAGAAATGCGGACGAACGGATCGATGTGCCGCGGCGATTCAGCGAGATGCAGAAGCAACCTGCTTTCAATGCTGCGCTTTCCCAGAAACCCTCGGGCGATTCCCGACAATAGAAATCAGAGATGGTTTTCTGTCGCCCCGGTGTATATTCGGGCGATGAGACCCGATGCCGGCCTCCGGCTCCGGCTCATCGCTGATAGCTGAAAGCTCAAAGCTCAAAGCTCAAAGCTCAAAAGGTTCCCGCATGTTCAACGTGGATGCAGGCAAAGTGCGAGGCCCAGGCGCCGCTCCCGGCGGCAGCCGCTACTGCGATGGCATGTCGCGTCGCCACTTCGTCAAGCTCGGCGTTGCCGGCATGGCGGCGGCGGGGTTGCCGGACGTTCTCCGCGCTCGTGCCGCATCCACCTTCGCGCCGGGCCTGTCGGGCAAGGACACCCGCGTCATCCTCGTCTGGATGGACGGCGGCCCGGGCCACATGGATATGTACGACATGAAGCCCGACGCTCCGCCGGAGTATCGCGGCCTCTGGTCGCCCATCAAGACGAACGTCAGAGGCATCGAGATCAGCGAGCTCTTCCCGCTGCAGGCGAAAGTCGCGGACAAGTTCTCCATCGTCCGCTCGCTCTACCACAACAGCGGCGACCACTTCGCCGCCGGCCACGCCATGCTCACCGGCAAGTTCGGCGCTTCGGGCGCCAGCACCGCGCCGCGGGCCCCCTTCTTCGGCGCCATGGCCACCGCTGTCACCGGCAGCCGCCGGCCCGGCCTGCCCGCGCATGCGGCCGTGCCTTATGCCAGCAGCATCGGCCTGCGCCCCGGCTACTTCGGCGCCAACTACGTCGGCGCCCGCCACAATCCTTTCGAGACCGACGGCGATCCGAACGCCGACAAATTCAAGGTCAAGAACCTCGACCTCACCGGCGGCATGACCGTGCAGCGACTTGACGATCGCCGGGGCCTGCGCGAAAAGTTCGACAAGCTCCGCCGGGACATCGACAAGACCGGCATGATGGAATCGATGGACCGCTTCGAGCAGGAAGCCTACGGCATGGTGACCAGCGACGAAGCCCGCAACGCCTTCGATATTTCGCAGGAACCCAAAGAGCTGCGCGATCGCTACGGCCGCAACAGTTGGGGCCAGAGCATGCTGCTCGCCCGCCGCCTCGCCGAGGCGGGCGTCACCTTCACCAGCGTCCACCTGGGCGGCTGGGATCATCACTGGGATTTGCAGAAGGGCTATGTGAACTACCTGCCCAAGGTGGACATGGGCCTGGCCGCGCTGTTCCAGGATTTGCACGACCGCAGCCTGATGAAGAATGTGCTGGTGGTGGTCTGCGGCGAGTTCAGCCGGACGCCGCGCATGAACGACGGCGGCAACGGCGGGCCGCCGATGAGCCAGGGCACGCCCGGCCGCGACCACTGGGGCAACTCCATGTTCGCGCTGGTCTCTGGAGGTGGTTTGAAAATGGGCCAGATCGTCGGCAAAACCGATCGCCTGGGCGAATCGCCCATCGAGCGGCCCTACACCCCCAGCGATCTGCACGCCACGATCTATCACGTCCTGGGCGTCGACCCGTCCACCCCATTCCTCGATCACAGCGGAAGGCCCACGGCGGCGATCGATCGCGGGCAGGTGATTCGGGAGTTGGTTTGAGCGCGGGGTTGACCGATATAATGAAAGCATGACGTTGACGATTCAACTCAATGCGGAAACGGAACGCCGGCTGCGCGAAATGGCGACCCGCGAGGGTGTCGATGTCGGTGAGTTCGCGCGCCGCGTCATTGAAGGACAGTGCGGTTCCACTCACCTCGACCGTGCTGCGCGGGCTCGCGAGCTTTTTGATCAATGGGCCAAGGAAGACAGCACGTCCGATCCTACGGAAATTGCCAGCCGGGAAGCGGAGTTTGAGGAGTTCAAGCGGCGAATGAATGAGAATCGCGCTCCTGGACGGAAGCTGTTCCCGTGACCTTGACCATCGTTCTTGATGCCAGTCCGCTGTCACTTCTAACCCAGCGTCCGGGGGTGCGTGATGCGGATGAGTGCCGGGCGTGGCTGACGCGTTGTCTCGATGCGGGCCATCGTGTCGTGTTGCCCGCCATCGCGGATTTTGAGGTCCGGCGAGAGTTGATTCGCGCGGAAAAGCATTCGAGCATCGCGAGGCTTGATGCCATCGTTTCATCCAAATTGGCAGAGTGGATTCCAATCGAAGATGCCGCCATGAAGCGGGCTGCGGCGTTGTGGGCGGATGCCCGCAAGCAGGGATTGCCCACGGCTGACAGGCACGCGCTGGATTGCGACGTCGTTCTCGTCGCGCAAGCGATCCAAGCGGGATTTCCGCACCCAGAGTTGGTGGTGGCTACGTCCAATTCCGCACATCTGAGTCGCTTCGTCCAAGCTCGACACTGGCGCGAGATCGATTAGCTTTGTCGACCTTATCGATGCAACGAGGAAGATGAGAAAGGGACAGGTCCGAACCTGCCCCTTTTCGTTCGGTCCCATTCGGCGTCAATCCGTCCACCACGTTCCTCGACCACAGCGGAAGGCCCACGGCGGCGATCGATCGCGGACAGGTGATTCGGGAGTTGGTGTGAACAAACGTATCGCCGGCTTTCCGTCCTGCGCGCAACTCGTTGGCCAACGACAGAATCCACCTGAGCGTTTCATTGATCTGGTCTTCTCGCCCCGAACGGGGCGAAGGACTGTAGCCACGGGTGGAGCGTCGGCTCTGCGACGCGAAACCCGTGGAAGGAAGCGTTCGTCTTTTCCTCGCCCCGGCAGGGGCGAAGGACTGTAGCCACGGGTGGAGCGTCGGCTCGGCGACGCGAAACCCGTGGAAGGAAGCGTTCGTCTTTTCCTCGCCCCGGCAGGGGCGAAGGACTGTAGCCACGGGTGGAGCGTCGGCTCGGCGACGCGCAACCCGTGGAAAGCGTGCGCCCGGAGCAGATCGCCCCGAACGGGGCGAAGGACTGTAGCCACGGGTGGAGCGTCGGCTCGGCGACGCGAAACCCGTGGAAAGCGTGCGCCCGGAGCAGATCGCCCCGGCAGGGGCGAAGGAGGCTGACGTTGCTTGAACGCGAGAGAATCAAGAGCGCCGTCAACGGAAGATCACGCGAACGACGCACCGTCACCGACACACGCCTCCGCCCCTGCCGGGGCGGGCACATCAACCGCCGCTTTCCACGGGTTGCGCTGCGCCGCCGGTCGGCGGCTCCGCTCCACCCGTGGCTACACCCCGCGGCCCCAGCGTGGCCGAGAATTATGCGGCAATGAGTTCGTGATATCCAAATACATTGTTAGGATACTCGCGGGGTCTAACTTGGGACCAACGTCCAATGGCAAGCTCTAATTTCACTGTCCGGGCAATTCCACCACACGAAGCTCTTCGGCATTTAGCCGACATCGCGGCGGCACTATATCCAACTGGTAAGTGCTCACTCATTCTCGACACGGCAATACGTGACAATCATATTGACTCTGCCGAGATGGGAGTCAAATCCCTTCTTAACGAGCCACCATTCAAACAGGCACTGGAATTACTCGAATCAAAGACCTATATCGCGTGCCGCAAACTCCGTATCGCCAGCCTTCCACACAATGGGACGCTTGAGTTTAAGCCCGCGTTAGAAGATGTCGTGGCACATGTAATCGTCAGTTTCAACGACAACGCGCATGCCGCTGAAGCCACTCGGTGCGCCGAAGAAATTTCAAAGCGGTTTAGTATCGTTAACCGCCATCTCCTCGCAAAGGAAAGCTTACCGACAGAATGGCGCGACAATCTGCGATACTACGAAACAGCACTGAACGATCTGAACGCGGCTGTTTCTAGCCTAGGAAAGACTGCCGCCGAACAGATTGCTCGCCAATCAAAGTTCTTTGAAGAGAAGAATCGGGAGATCGATCTTCGTCTGACCGCGAAGGAACAAGAACTTCAGAGCCGTTTCGATCACCGAGAAAAAGAAGTGAAGGAAAGAGAGAGAGTGCTTTCCGATCGAGTCGCCGCATTCGAGACGCGAGAGAGCAAGTACGTTCGCCGAGACCTGCTGGAGCGAATGCAAGGGATGATTGCTGACCAGAAGGAGATTTCACTCTCTCAGAAAACAGGGAGAAAGCGTTGGATCATTCACGGTGTGTGCCTGGCAACGGCCATACTGTGTATCGTCTTGATTTCCGTTTTCGCCCCAAAACTCCTAACTTCAACACAATTTGAATGGCACTTGTTCGCTCCATTATCTACAGCACTTATCACGTTTGTCGTAACAACTGTCTACTATCTGCGTTGGAATAATTCTTGGTTTAGTCAGCACGCGCAAGCCGAGTTTCGAAATATGCGCTTTGCGGCCGATGTGTTGCGTGCTAGTTGGCTGGCTGAACTATTGTTTGAGTGGACGAAGGAGAAGGAAACACCATTTCCCGACGCCTTGCTGCGAAACTTTGCCGCAAATATTTTCACTGAGCCTGATTCTGAGGCAGTAAAGCACCCAACCGAGGATCTGGCGGCACTATTGGGGCAAATCACCAAGGTGAGAGTTGCTGGCGAGGGTGTTGAGATCACTCGAAAACCAAAGTAAGTTCGGGGTGTTTTTATTCTCGTCCCCGCTCACGCAAGTTCCCCATGCCCGGCACCTACTCCCAACTCCTCCTGCACGTCGTTTACTCCACGAAGCACCGCCAGCCGTGGATCACGGCGGATGTTGCGTCGCGGCTGTATCCCTACATCGGCGGCATCGTGCGAGCGGAGAACGGCGTGCTCTATGAGATCGGCGGCGTCGAGGATCATGTACATCTGTATCTGCGGTGGCGACCGGACGGGGCGGTTTCGGATTTGATGCGCACGATCAAGGCGCGGTCGTCCAGGTGGATTCACGAGACGTTTGCCGACCTGGCGGCATTTGCGTGGCAGGAGGGATACTCGGTCTTCGCAGTGAGCAAATCGCAGGAGCCGGCGGTGAAGAATTACATCGCGGGGCAGGCGGCGCATCACAAGAAGGAGGATTTCAAGACGGAGTTGCTGCAACTGCTGCGCCTGCATGAGATCGAATTCGACGAGCGGTATGTGTTTGATTGAGCACAGGGCGAGCGGGGGATTCCTCTGCCCCTGCCGGGGCAGGAGAGGGGAGCACATCGTCCACGGGTTGCGCGTCGCAGAGCCGACGCTCCACCCGTGGCTACAGTCCTTCGCCCCTTCGGGGCGGGCAGAAGACGGACGATTCCTTGCACGGGTTGCGCGTCGCAGAGCCGACGCTCCACTCGCGGCTACAGGCCTGTGCTCCTTCGGGGCACGAGGACTTGCAACCCATCCCGCCGTTACCTTCGGCATCGATCGGTCAATGTAAGGTAGACATTCTCGGTAGTGGTTGACGGATACCGCTACCCATTTGCCGCCGGCCCGCTTGCGGGGCCGCGTTGTTCTTTGACATGTCTTCGTCTTGCTTCGCGGGAGAAAACGGGGCCGCCGGGGTCCGTGACACCTTATGCGGGTCGAATTCCCCTCCCTCTTAGGGAGGGGTTAGGGGAG
>CAYRPN010000081.1:0-26262 GCA_964426135.1 uncultured Phycisphaeraceae bacterium
GTGGAGACTGTCACGCACTAGGGCGTGAAGAAGTGAAGGGATATTCAGGACGCCCATTTGCTTTTCGTCATGGGTCATTCGCACGACACGGCCCTTTCCCGATTTGACACCCCTTCTGATTTCGCTACACTTTTGCGTTCCAAATTGACCCCTTACCCGATTGGGCTCAGCGATGAATCGCCAGACGACTTTAGCTAAGAATCAGGAAGTTCCGCAGGATTGGTGGGTGGTGGACGCCACGGATTTGATCCTCGGTCGCCTCTCCTCCAAGATCGCCATGATGCTGATGGGCAAGCACAAGCCCCAGTACACGCCGCACGCCCTGACCGGCGATGCGGTCGTCGTGCTCAACTGCGACAAGGTGAAGCTCACCGGCCGCAAGGCGGCGCAGAAGAACTTTCAGACCTACGTGTTCTATCCAGGCGGCCAGAAGAACTTCACCTACGAGTGGATGCTGGCGAACCGGCCCGAACTGCTGTTCGAACGCGCCGTTCGCCGCATGCTGCCCAAGAACAAGCTGGCGTCGAAGATGCTCAAGAACATGAAGCTGTACCGCGGCACCGAGCACCCGCACCAGGCCCAGCAGCCCAAGCCGTTCCCCGCATTCAAGTGATGAACCATGTTGTTTAGCCGTCGAGCATTGCTCGACGCTTAGCCGGAATCTCGACCGCCATCGCCAGGACGATACGCATGAGCCAAGCTCCCAGCACCACGATTGAAGTTGGATCGACTCCGCCCGTCGCCATTGGCGCCGGTGCGGCTGCTCCCGTTCCCGCCGTCAAGCCGCTGCGCGAAGCGCAGAAGCCTGACCGTGGCGGGTTCATATGGGGCACCGGCCGCCGCAAGCGCGCCGTGGCTCGTGTGCGCGTCAAGCCTGGCACGGGCAAGTTCACGGTCAACGACCGCGAAATGCCCACCTACTTCCTGGAGATGCGCGATCAGGGCGACTGCCTGTCGCCCCTCAAGGCCACCCAGCTCGAAGGCAAGATCGATGTCCACGTCAACTCCCACGGCGGCGGCTACATGGGCCAGGCGTGCGCGGTGAAGCTCGGTCTCGCCCGCGCCCTGATGGGTTACGATCCGTCGCTGGAACCGATTCTCCGCGAGCACAGCATGCTCAGCCGCGACTCGCGTAAGGTTGAACGTAAGAAGCCCGGCCAGCCCGGCGCCCGCCGCCGCTTCCAGTTCTCCAAGCGTTGATCGCATGGGCAGGCTCAGCCTGTCGCAATCGTTTCTACATTGCCAGAAGTTCCAACCGCCCGCCAAGTCCACTGCGGGCGGTTGTTTTTTTGGGGATCGGTTTCGAGAACAACTGGGGAGCGGGGCAAGCCCCGTCGCTAAACAGTGAGCAACAAATGGCTGATGGGTAACAGCCAACGGCCAACGGCGAACGGCCAACGGCTATCGGCGGTCGTTCTCCGCCTCCGCCGCCGCGAGAATCTGCCTGCACGCGGCGACCAGCTTCGCCTGGTCCGCCTTCTCCCGCCCCAGGCAGTGCGTTTCCAGATTCTGCATCATCCGCAGGAGTGTCGCGCGGTTCGCCGCCGGCGCCAGGTCGCGCATGGGATCGAGGTCGCCGCCCACGATCTCGTCGATCTCCGTGATCGTCAGCACGTTGCCGCCGGCGTAGGCGTCGATGTAGATGTCGTCGCCGGGCTTTTCCTCGCTGGCGCCGGGTGCCCGCCTGCCGTCGTACTTCACCATGTAGCGCGACGGCACAGGAATTCCCACGATCGGCACATCCAGCCGCCGACCCACGGCGACCATTACCTGCGACAGCAGAATGGGCAGGCCCTTCTTCGATTCCAGGACGCGGTGGATCGCGCTGTTGTCCGGGTTGTCGTAATCGTCCTCGTTGCCGATGAACTTGTGATCTTTGAAGAGCACCTTTCGCATCGCGGCGACGACAGCCTTCGGATCAGCCTTGGAAGGTTCCGCTTTGCCGGCTGGGCCTTCCGCCAGTTTCTTCCGCACCTCGGACGCCAGCGCGTCGAACTGCCGATTGATCTCCTTGCGGCTGGCTTTCGGATCCACGATGCGGCTGAGCAGGAACATGCCTTCTTCAACGTCGACCTTCGCGTCGTCCTTCTGCGACGCAATCTTCCGAAAAGCGTCGAGAATCATCTGCTCCTGTGATTTCTCCAGCACCCACTGCGCCCGCCAGCGCACTTCGGCGGATTCGTTGCGAGCCGCCTTGGTCAGCGCGTCGTGGGCGGCCTCGACCAGGGGCATCAACTCCCGCATTGCGGACTCGCGAATCTGAAAATCGTCATCGTCGAGCTGGCGAATCAGCTTGTCGATCCTGGCGGTAAGTTCCTTCTGCTCCTGCTCCTGCTTCCGCTGCTCTTTCTCAACTGTTTCATCCTGGGCCGGCGCGGCGATGACGAGTGCGAGCGTGAGTGCCAGCGCAGACCAGCTCAGAAGTTGGTTGCCGATTGGATTCATGATGCGATCCCGGGCGACGGCTGGAATCATTGTACGTGGCAGGCGGGCTGGCCGAGCGATGATTGCGCCGCCGGGCAGGAGGTGTCATTTGCAGGCAATCGTTTTATCGTTTCGCCGCAGCGCCCGAATCGCAGGGCCGCAACGTATGATGCGCTGAAGACTCTGGAACCTACCCCATGCCGCAACGCCCCAATGACGACCTGGAAGATATGCTCAGTCAGCTCGCATCGTCCCATCAGGAGACGGCGGAGCAGCTCGAGACGCTGATGTCCGCGCCCGTCGCCGAGACCGGCGGAGAGCAACCCGTGGCCGCCGTGGAACTGCCTGGCGAGGTGGTCGGGCCTTCGCCGGAGGATGCGCTGGCGCTGGCGGCACAGGCGGAAGCGCCGTCGGTCAACGCGGGCAAGTCGGAAGAGGAGATCATGGCGGCGCTGGCGAGCGAGCCTGTCGAGGGGGACGTCGCTGTCGTTCCATCGCAGGAGCAGTCCATCGAACCGACAGAGCCCGCGGCACAGGAGTGGGTCGAGCCCGCCGCGCCGGCCGGCGCGCAGTCGCGTCGTCGCCACGCCGCGCCGCCCAAGTCCAAGTCATCCTCCACCGCGGCGATGGGATTCTTCATCCCGATCATTTTTCTTTTCGGCGTGCTCACGCTCATACCCGCTGTGCTCGGGGTGCTGATCATGATGGGTGCGGATGTGCCACTGTCGGGTCGCGAGGATTCGAAGACGATGGCCGTCGTGATGCTCGCGTGCTGGCCCGTTTCGCTGGGCCTGATCGCCGGCGGCATCTGGTACCTCGTCCAGTACAACAGCGCCCGCCGCAAAGCCGCCGAGGAGAAACCCCGGCAGGTGCGCGGCAAAGCGCTGTGAGGCTGCGCAGCGATGCCGGATTCGGGCAATAGGCGGCCGCGCTTGGGCGTTTTGCCCTCGCGCCCTTTCGTACGGGTCGCAACCTATTGGAAAGCAACCCCGTGGTCTGTTCCGCTCGACGCCCCTCCGCCTTCACGCTCATCGAGTTGCTCGTGGTGATTTCCATCATCGCGATTCTCATCGGCATCCTGTTGCCGACCATGTCTGCCGTGCGCCGTTCCGCGGTGCGATCAGCCTGCATGAGCAATCTTCGCAACGTGGGCATCGCCGTCGAAAGCTATCGCCAGGCGAGCAAGAATCTGTTCCCGCTGGCGCGGTACATGCCCGACCCGTTCATCACCAGCCTGCCTGAGGATCCACCGCTGACCAAGGCGCTGGCTCAGCAGTTGCCGCAGAACAGCGAGGTTTATCGCTGCCCCGGCGACGACAATGTCGTCTGGCCGCTGACGGGAATCAGCTACACCTACAACGCGTCGCTGGCGGGCCGGAATCTGGAGAGCACCTGGTTCGTCCGCCGCATGGGGTTCAAGGAATCGGAGATTCCCGTCGCGTACGACGTCGATGGCAACACCTTCACGCTCACCAGCGGATCGATCACCGTCCCGCCTTTCCACACGGAGCGCAACCTGCTCTTCGCTGATGGACACGTGGGCGATTATGTCGAGTGATGCTCCGGCCCCTTCTCCTGGCGGGAATGGGCCGGGGCGAGGGGCGGTCAAGTGTGAACTTGGAAGCGAACAGGATTGAAGTGATGGCGAAAAAGTATGGAGTGCGAAGCGGAGAACTTCACCTGCCGATTGCGAAACGGACGCCCAAGCTTGATTGGCCCTCACCCTAGCCCTCTCCCGGAGGGAGAGGGGATCGGATCGGACCGGATCGGACCGGATCGGATCCGATCGGGGCGGAGCAGCCAGGCCCTTAACTCAGATATTCCCATGTCGCGCAAAGCACTACTCGTCACGGTTCTGCTGATCACCGGCCTCGGTGTGCTTGCCTATGGCATTTACCAGACCTGGCTGAATGCGCCGCCGCCGATGCCGACGACCGCGGAGGAAGCGCTGGCGGTGATCGGCACGCCCCAATACGAGGCCCTGCCCGACTATCGCAAGCGCGAGTACGTCGCCCAGGCGCAGCGGCTGGTGCAGGCGATGCCCGCCGGCGATCGCGTTCTGCTTTTCGAACAGGCCCGCACCGATGAAGCCACGCGCAAGGCGGTCGGCGAGATGCAGCGCGAGGTGATGGTGCAGCGAGCCCTCGAATATGCCGCCGCTCCGCCCGCGCAGCGCAACCAGGTGCTCGATGCGTCGATCGACGAGATGGAAAAGATGCGCGCCCAGTTCGGCAATCGTCCCGGCGGCTCGCCTGGCGGCAGTGGCGCCGACAACTCGCCCGAGGCCGCCGCCAAACGCGAGGAGTTCAAAGCCAAGGGACGCGAAATGATGAAGGAACGCTTCCAGCACGGCAACCCGCAGGTCGGCGCTCTGGTCGGCGAATATTTCCGCGCCATCCAGCGCCGCCGTGAGGAGCGGGGAATGAAGCAGTTTCCGTGAGATGCGGCGACCGATGCGAACAGTCATCGGTCGGGCCAGGTCCTCAAGGCCCCTTCGGATGTGACCATCGATAGACGTCGTGCCGCGGTCGTTTAAACGTTCTGCGTCAACCGCACATCTTTCACATGCAGGTCCGCGCGGCGTCGGCCCTCCCATGTCGACGCCTTCGGCTCGAACGCCACATCCACGCGCGCTCCGCCCGGCAGTTTCTCCGCAAGATCGCCGATGCGCCAGCCCACCGCCTGAACCAGCATCCGTTCATGCCGAAGCATCAGCCGCAGATGCTTGCCTTCGCCGCCGATGCGCCGCGCCGGTTCCGCCAGTTGCACATTTCGAACGCACAGCACCGGCGGCGGGTTGTCGCGCCCGAACGGCGCCAGCGCCTGCACCTGGTCGATCATCTCCAGCGTGACCTCCGGCAGCGCGCAGTCCGCATCGATCATCAGCACCGGCGAGAGATCCGCCTCCGCGATCTTCTCGTTGGCCCATGCGATGAAGTCATTACGAAATGCCTCGACCTTGTCGCGATCCAGCCGGACGCCCGCCGCCATCGCGTGGCCGCCGTAACTGTTCAGATGCCTGGCGCAGGCGTGCAGTCCTTCGTGGATGGAGATGCCGGGAATGCTGCGGCAGGATCCGTGCGCTTCGCCGTTCTCGAAGTTCAGCAGGATGGTGGGGCGGTGAAACTGCTCGACGATGCGCGAAGCAACGATGCCGATCACGCCGGGATGCCAACCTTCGCTGCCGAGCACGAGGGCCCGGCAGTCCGGTCGGTCGAAGCCCAGGTCGCGCACCATGCGTTTCGCTTCGTCGGCGATCTGATGCTCGGTGGTGCGCCGTTCATCGTTGGCGTCGGTCAGTGCGGCGGCGAGTTGCTTCGCTTCGTCAGGTCCGGCGCTGGTGAGCAGTTTGAGCGCTTCACTCGCGTGGCCCATGCGGCCGGCGGCGTTGAGACGCGGGCCGAGCACGAAGCCGACGTGAAAGGCATCGATCTTTTCTTCGCGCAGCTTCGCCGAATCGATCAGGGCATTGAGGCCGATGAAACGCGTACGCTTGACCTGGCCCAGTCCGTAGCGAACCAGCACCCGATTCTCGCTCACCAGCGGCACGATGTCCGCCACGGTCGCCAGCGCGGCATAGCTGATCAGGTCCAGCAGCAGTTCGCGAAACTCCTTGGGTACGCGATCGCTGCCGGTGTGAATGCGCGCGAAATGCCACGCCAGCTTGAAAGCAACACCCGCGCCGCAGAGATCGGGGAAAGGGTACGAGTGAGAGGGTGAGGGAGCGTGTGGGTGAGGGGGTGGCGAAACTTCCGCCCCTTGGCCCTCGGCCCCAGGCCCTAGGCCCTCGTTCCCTAGGCCCTTCTGCAATCGCGGATGCACCAGCGCGTAAGCTCGCGGCAGTCGCGCCGGGTCAAACTCGTGATGATCCGTGATGATGAGTTCGATCCCCGCCGCGGCTGCGGCCTCGGCGGGTTCGATCGCAGTGATGCCGCAGTCGACGGAGATGATCAAAGGCGCCGGCCCGCCGCCGTTCTTGCCCAGTTGCAGCAGGGCGTCGGTGTTCAGGCCGTAGCCTTCATCGACGCGGTGGGGGATGTACGTGGTGACGGTGGCGCCCGCGAGTTTCAGGACGTGCCAGAGGATCGCGCTGGCGCAGACCCCATCGACGTCATAATCGCCATAAACGACAATCGGTTGCTTCTGTCGCACGGCCTGGTCGAGCCTTCGTGCGGCGCGGTCGATGCCGGGCATGAGCGAAGGGTCGTGAAGATCGGTGAGCTTGGGATCGAGAAAGGGCCTGACCCGCGCGGGATCGTGGAATCCTCGCTGGCAAAGGAGCCTGGCGACCAGCGGCGTCAGCTTCAACTCGCGCGAAAGACCCGCGGCGGCAGAGTCCGCGGCGGGATCGCTTCGGCGTCCAAGCTGCCAGCGAAAGAGCATTCCTTTGCCTGCCATCCCGTCATCTTAACAACGTGCCCAAATCCCGACGCCGAGAGTTGCCTCGCTCGCCGATGAATCGCATAGTTGAGTGGTCAGCCTTCAAATGAGCAGCGGTCTTGCCGATAACGATCAGAGGCACCGAACCGGGCATCGGCTTCGGTGGCAGCGGAGATTCGGCCGAGTGATCGGCCATGCGGGGAGAACGAACTCATGAGCATTTCGCAAACGAGTCTGGCGCGACGCAAGCGAGTGAGAATCAGCGGATTCACGCTGGTGGAAATCCTGATTGTGGTGGTGATCCTGGGCATTCTTGCGGCCCTGGTTGTGCCGCAGTTCACCAGCGCCGCCGCCGAGTCGCGCGACAATTCGCTGCGAATGGACCTGAAGCGCATCCGCGAGCAACTGGGACTCTACCAGTTGCACCACAACGCCTTTCCGAGCCTGGCGAACTTTGAAGTTCAGATCACCGGCTTTACCGATGCAGACGGGAACACCGTGGCCCAGGGCACCCTTGGCGCTTTTGGTCCCTACATTCAGCGGCTTCCCCCCAATCCCAACACGAGTTCGAACACCGTCGGTGACGGAGCGGTAGGAAGCAGTGACTGGTTCTATGACGAGAACACCGGCGCCTTCCACGCCAACGATTCAGCGGACACCCGCGCGTACTGAGCCGCGCTGCCGCAACCGAATCAAGAGCCCGCAAGCTGAGGGGAGAAAGCTTGCGGGCTTGTTCTGCATATGCAGGTGATGACGCGCGAGCCCTATGCGATCGCCGGCAATCTCACGATGAACCGTGTGCCTTTTCCCGGCTCCGTCTGACAATGAATCTCGCCGCTCGCCTCGCGCACATGGCGGCCTACCACGTATAGGCCCAGCCCGGTGCCGTTCTCCTTCGTCGTCACAAACGGCTCGAAGAGCCGATCGTGAACATCCGTCGGCAGGCCGGGGCCGTTGTCGGCGATCTGCAGCTCAACCGTGGAGCCGACCTCGCTGAGCCGCACATCAATCTGCCCGCCCGGGCCTGCGGCGTCGATGGCGTTGCCGATGAGATTGAACACGATCTCGCGCAGAACGCTGTCGCCGGCTTTCACCGCCGGCAATGTCGTGGGCAACTCTTCGCGGATCGTCACGCTCCGCTCCTTCGCCACATGCCGCATGATGCGCAGCGTGCCTGATACCGCCGACAGCAGCGAACCACTTCCGGGGGAGTCATCGCGCGGCCGGGCGAACTGCAGAAGCTGGCTCACCGTGGACGACAAACGATCGATCTCGCCGAGAATCAGCCGAAGATCCTCTTCTTGCGGGCTGCCAGCCAGTTCCTCCGCCAGCACCGACGCGATCGTCTTGATGGATGAAAGCGGGTTCTTGACTTCGTGGGCGATGGAGCCGGCGATCAGACCGAGTGTCGAAAGCTTCTCGTTCTGCAGCGCCCGGCGCTCGGCGGCGATTCGTTCCGCCTGCAGCAGGCTGCTGTGGACTGTGATGCCAAGTTGCTCCACGAGCATGACGATCATGCTCACCTGCTCGTCGCTGAGCGTGCGGTTCCGCGCCCGCGGCCCCAGCAGCACCAGCCCCGACAAGTTCGGATGATCGAGCGGCACCGCGAGCTGGGCGCCGGCCTTGTGCATCAACGTCTCGATGCAGCCGGTGGGGGCATCGTGCCGACGGCAGGCAGCAAGCCCTTGCTCGCTCAGCCGGGCGCGCAGGCGGTGTGCGTCCTCGGCGCCAAGCGGCACGCTCCTGCCCAGGGCGCTATCCGCGCGTCCGGCGTACTCGCACGTGATTCGCGCCTGACTGTCGAAGAGCCAGATCGCCACGAACTCCACGTCGAACGCCCGTCGCACGGAGTCATCAAACCAGCTCACAAGCTGCAGCGGCGGCTGACCGGTGAGGGCCGCCATCTGCAGCGCCATGCGGCGCGAGTTGTCGCGCTGGGCGGTGACGCGCTCACCCATGAGGTAGCGCAATCCCTCGGAAGTGCGCTGGCGCAGCGGCGGATAAGCCAGCGCGAAGACAACGAGGATCGCTGCTTCAACAAAGGCGAAATCGAACTGGTACCGCTCGTCCCACTGCGTGAGGAACTGGCGAAAGAGAAAGCGGTGGCCGATGACGATGCCGATGACGATCACGCCATAGACGATCGTGCGCTCCAGCACGAGCTGCATGAAGTTAAAGCGGAGGATGAAGTACGCCAGCAGCACGATCAGCAGCACCGGCGACATGACCATCGCGAGTTGCCAATAGGCCTCGGTGTCAGGCCAGGTGGGAATCGCGATGGCCAAAGCGAAGAGGTGCAGCGCGGTGAGCACGAGCAGGCCGACGGAAAGCAGAGAGAAGAAGGTGGGGGCACGGGGGAGGTCCACCTTGTGTCGCAGGCGGTGAAAGCCGATGGCCGCGATCACGTTCACCAGCGAAAGCCAGGCGATGTAAGGCGCAACGAGCGGTGCGACAAGGGCCAGGAACGTGCCGCGCGCGTCTTCGGCGAGCATGAGGCCGATGGGGACCAGCGCGAGGAGCGGAACGTAGAAAAGCGCATAGCGCGGCTGCCTGGATGGGCTAGCGGTGAGTTCCGCATCGCGCAGGCGGATCACGGCGTGGAGCATGGCGCTGGGCATCAGCAAGAGCCCCATCGCGATCGTGAACATCGCCAGCCAGTGCACGAACGATGAAATCGCGCCGGGTGTCTCAAGAATCAGCGTGTGCACGAATGCACCCGTGTGATAGCACCAGGCGCCGACGATCAGCAGCACCACCGGCAGCGCGACGCGACGCCAGTTGCGGCGCTCGAACAGCACCAGCAGCAGCGCGGTGTCAATCACCGCGGCGCCGCCAATGCAAAGCAGTTGCACGTCGCGCAGGGGAAGCATGGGTGTGAGACATGGTAATGAGAACAGGAGACGGCCATGCGTGCGAGCGTCAGCGATGAGCGCGAATCGCCGTGCTGACGCGTTTAGCGGAAACGCCACAGGCGTCTGGACGAATGACCCTTGACACCCCGCATGGCGCTGCGACACACCATCCAACCGCAGCCGATCAGCCAAATACCTCCACATCCTGTGCATCGATCTTGAATCGCTCGCCGCCTTCCCGCCATTGCACGCGCGGGCAGCAGCCCTCGCCCACAGGCTCGACCCACAACTCCGCGCTGCCCGTTTCCGTCTCGCATTCGTAGCACACATACGGCCCGCGCGGCGTCTGCCCCGTGCGCCGACGCAGGACTTCCACATAGCGCGGAGCATCGTCACGACCTGCCGCATCGACGCGGCGTGACGCGCTGACGCCAGGCGAACCCGCCGTTGAACCGGCGTGCGCGCGGCGTGCAGTCCCCGAGATCCGCACAATGCAAGGCGGCATGATCCGCAGCAACCGTCCTTCGCGCGGCGAAGCCCGCACCCGGTCCGCCTGCCACCACGCCGGCAACAGGCGGACCAGGTTGGCGAGCCGCGTCAGGAGGCCGCGCAGCCTCCGCGCCATTCGCAGGCGGCGAAAGCCTGGCACATCCCGGAAGCCCGACGCACCCGGCAAGCTGGGTGGACAGTTCCTGCCCCCTCTCCCTTCCAGGGAGAGGGCTGGGGTGAGGGTCGAGGCCTTCGACAACTGCGGCGCAGCTTTCAGAGACGATTCATCGGACGCAAGCTTCATCTGATGCTCCACTCTTTCCGTGGGTTTCACCCCTCACCCTAGCCCTCTCCCCTCGGAGGGGAGAGGGGACCGGACACCGCGCCCTCACGGTCGCGGCTATGACGATCCGCCGCGCCACGTCACGCCTTCTCCTCGCCCACCCGGCTCTTCAGTTCCGCCAGTTCGCGCTGCAACTGCTCGTCGCGCTCGCGCGACTCGAACTGTTCGCGCAGCTTTTCCGCGTCGGGGTCTTTGCCTTCGAGCCGGTCATAGGCCTCGTCCATCGCTTCAGCCCGCTCGACGCGCTGCTCCAGGCGGTTGAACTGCGCGAAGGCGGAGCGATTCGTCGCCGCGTTCATCGCCGCATCGATCTTGCGCGACGACTCGGCGCGCATCAGACGGGCCAGCAGCAGCGTCTGCTTCTGCCGCGCCTGGCGAATCTTGTCGTCGAGCTCCGCCACCGCGCTCTGGAGCTTGGCGGTCTGTTCCTTCTGCTTGCGGTATTCGACATCGAGGCCTTCGACGCGGCGCTCGGTCATCACCTTTTGCTCCAGCGCCGATTTGGCGGAGGCTTCGTCGCCGCGCTTCAGTGCCGAGGCGGCGCGATCCATCCACTGTTTCACCTCGTCGCGCCCGGTTTCGGTGCGCTTGCGAAGCTGAATCTCATCGGCGATCGCGCCGGCCACGCTGGCCCGCACCCGCTCCAACTCCTCCTCCATGTCGATGATGAGCTGGTGCACCATGCGCTCAGGGTTCTCAAATCGTTCGCGCAGCGAGGAGAAGTTCGACCGCATGAAGAACGTGAAGTTGCTGATCCATCCCATGGCAAGGCTCCTTTTGAAAAGTGTGAAGTGTGAAGTTCGAAGTGTGACGTTTTGGGTTGTGAGTTCTGGGTTCTGTGTCTTGGGTTCGTTCCGGTCCCTTCTCCCGTCCCCCGGTGAGGGAGAGGGGCTCGGAGCATCCGGCCACGCGCGCTAATCCCACGCCGCGATCGCGGCGCTCATGGCGCGAATGCGGGCCAGTAGTTGCTCGCGGTGCTTCTCGGCGAACGCGCCCAGCGTGACCACGGCTGCACCCAGCGCGATGCCCACGAGCCAGAGCACACTGGGGTTGAGCATGCTGCCGCGCACGATCATGGCGATGAGGTCCGCCACCAGGAACGCGGTGCCGGTGTAGACCAGCGGCCGGACGCGGAACCCGATCGCCGCCAGAATCACCAGCACGCTGAGCAGCATGAGCGACACCATCGGCAGCCAGCTCTGGCCGAGGATGTGGAACGTCGGCGACACGAGAATCACCAAGGCACCCAGGTAGTTCAGCGGCTCTCGCAGTTGCGACGGAATCTCGCGTTTCATCAGGCGGGTCAGGCCCAGGATCGTCATCCCCAGCGGGATGAGGAAGAACTGCGGATCGGTGAGTGCCAGTTCGTTCCACAGCAGCGCCAGGGCGACGTTGAGGATGCCGCCGGCCAGCACGATGAAGCGGCGCTGTTTGTGCTGGATGCCGTGCCAGAAATAGAACCCGCCGGCCAGCAGCAGCGCGAGGCTGTTCATGCCCAGCCAGGTCGGCTCCGGCATGGCGACATGGCGCACGAGGCCGATGGCGATGGTGAGCATCGGCATCGCCAGGGCGGTGCGGCGGAAAGGACGCACCATGATGTTGCTGCGCTCATCGAGAGCCGCCACGCGGGCCAGCCCGGCCAGCAGCACGCCGGTTGCCAGAGTGGCGAAGAGACTGATGCCGGCGCCAAAGGTGATGACGCCGTGCCAGACGAAGAAGCCGAGGCAGAGGCCGGCGAGGATTTCGGCATTCCACACGCGCTGCTCTTTCTGATCGCGGCAGGCGCTGCGCAGCTCGGACACGATCAGGACGGCGAAGATGACGGCGACGTCGAGAAACTCCGCCTGGCCCAGGTTCGTGAACCGCGCGGCCAGAGCGACGCCCAGGAACGCCACGATGCGCAGGCCGGCGCGATGCGCCGAGGCGATCTGGCACGTCGCCGCTTGGCCGGGCTTGATGCGCTGCCAGGGCAGCACGCTCAGCGCCGCCGCCAGAGCGACGGGGATGCACACGTTGCGCACTGCCGCGATGCTGAAGTCGAGCACCGAGTTGAGCTCCGCAGGTCCGGTGATCAGCACGACGAGGGCGATGATCTGCCAGTTCGCCAGGGCGAAGCAGCGGACGCGAGTGGCGACGTTCTTGCGCAGGATGCCGAGCGCGAGCAGTCCCGCCAGCGCGATGCCGCCGGCGACGCGGAAGGGCAGCGTGAACACCGTCAGCGAAAGGAGTGCGGCAGCGCCGAGCACGACCAGCACCAGCGGCTCCAACGGCTGGGTGACGGTGCGGCGCAGCCTCTCACTGCCGGTGCGGCGGACGATTTCGATCACCGGCAACGTCGCGGCCGCCGTCGCGGCCCACAACGCGGGCAGCCACTGGTAAGCATTCGCGCCGATCGTCGTGACCAGCAGCGCGCCGCTGGTGGCCAGCGTGCCCAGCGCCGCCGCCAGCATGACGCGCGGATTGCCGGTGCGAATCGCATGAGCGGCGGTCCAGACCAGGAGCAGCGCGCGGCAGACCCACCACGGGGCGACGACGGTGGCGGATGACGGGCTGACGATCTGAAGGCTCGACGCGCCCAGCGTGAAGAGGAACATGGCGATGAGTAGCGTTGTCTCGCTGATCCGCGAAGCGGGGACTGCGAACACCCGCGACGCACGCAGCGTCGGCACCTTCTTCAAACCGCCGGCGATGAGCCACTGCGCGATCAGCGCGAACACCAGCAGCGACGTGATCGTGGTGAAGGGCAGCGCGGCCACGAAGGCAGCGGCGATGGCGACGAGGTACGCGAACGCCAGAGTGAGGTAGGCCAAGGGCTGCCGTCCGAAGCGCATAGCCTGTATGGCGAGCAGCGCGATCACCGGCAAGCCGCGCAGCACCCAGGTGGAAAGGCTTGCGAATGCCGGCATATCCGCAGCGAATCGCACATAGCCCCAGGCGCACGAGCCCGCCAGAGCAAACGTGACCAGCAGGCTGCCGACGCGGCAAGGCGCGTAAGGTGTGACTTCGTAGGGTGGGGTGAGTCCGCGAACCCCACCTTCCGGCGTCTCGAGCTGTTCGTCACACATGATCGTCAACTGCCGATCAATCCAACCTCCCGGCACCATCAGCGCCACCGCGGCGAAACAGATGCAGATGAACTGCATGTCCCACGGCAGCGCGAGGCCGGCGTAGGCTTCGATGCAGGGCGCCGCGCCGAACGCCGCCGTGACGAACGCGATGACCGCGAAGATCGCCACGCGCGGGTTGCGCGACAGGCTCGTCTGCAAAGCGAAGACGACGACCATCGCTGCCGCGACCGGCGCCATTGCTTTCACATGCGTCGTGGAAATCGCCAGCAACAGCACGGAAAGTGCTGTGGCGTATTTCTGCGTGGGCGCGGCGAAAAGGAGGGCGCCGCGCTTGCGGGCGAGGGTGGAGGCGATCATCAGGCCGGCGATCAGCGGCAAGTACGTCAGGCCGTAGAACGCGGGCGGCAGTTTTTCTTCGTTCACGAGCTTGGCGCTCGTGCTCATGAGCTGCATCACCAACTCGCGAAAGAAAACTGGGCTGAACTGGTAAGCGATCGTCACGCCGATCAGGCCGGCCCAGACGAACGCGGAGTGTCGTGTGCGGCGGGCGACGACGAGCATGAGCGTCGCCGCGATCGCCGCGGTGGGGACGAGTGAGTACGGCTTGCCGCCGGGCGCGATGCCGGTGGCCGCAAGCACCACACCGGCGGCGCACAGGATCAGGCCGACGACGAGCGGAGCGATGATGGCCACGGGCAGCGGGCGGACCAGATCGCCGGTGCGCTGCTGAAAGACACGGGCCACGGTGTCAGCGGTGAGCAGCACGGTGGCGGAGACCATCACGCAGCCGAGGCCGACCCACGGCAGCGCGATGCTCGGATACAGGTGCAGGGCAAAGAGCGTGAGGAACTGCCCGCCCAGGAGTGCGATGGGGAAGAAGCCGGTGATGCGCGGCGAGTGTTGCTCCTCGACGAGCCAGAACACGTGGCGATTCACTTTCACGGTGCCGATGCTGAAGATCGCCCAGAGCGCGAGCGTGGCGGCGGCGACACTGAACCCGCTGGTTGGCAGCAACGGCAGCAGCGGGCCTGCCAGGCAGAGCGCCAGGTAGCAGGCGAGGAACGTCGGTTGGCTCTGATGCAGGAAGTGGCGGAAGATGCGCGAGGCGGCGAGATAGGCCAGCAGTCCGGCCGCGGCGAGAATCGCGATGTGCATCGCTACCGCGAGCAGCCCCGGCCCATCGCGGGTCAGCGCCTCATTCAGCAGCAGCTCAGGCGTGTGCGTTCCCTGCACCCAGTGCAAGGCAAGAAACATCACGGGCAGCAGCAGCACGGTCAGCGCCATCAGCGTGGTGCCGGTTTTCTGCAGGCCCAGGCGGTGGTAGGTCCAGAACGAAGCGCCGGCGATGACGGCGGTGTAGCCAAGCATGGCGAGCTGCTTCCACACCGGCGCGTAATTCTGCCAGTGCGACGCGACGAGCATCAGCGACGAGCCCAGCAGCAGCAGCGTGCCGATGCCCAGCACCCACTTGATGTTTTTCTCCTGCAGGAACGCGTCGAAGAATCGCAGCAGCGGTGAGCGGCTGGAGTTGTCGTGGTTTGTGTTGTCGCGCTCGTCGCGCACCGGTTCTTCGCCGGCGTTCATCACGTCATCGGCAAGGGGAGAGGACAAGTCGAAGTCATCGCCTGAGATTGCGTCGCTTGTCCGCTTGGGCAACGGCGGCGGTCCCGAGGGTGCGCTCGGCTGCTGCGGCGCGAACAGATTGGAAAAGCGCGAGGCGGGCGTGGTGGGCAGTGACATGGCGAAACCTCATCTCAGTGGTGCGGACGGATCGGTGTCCGCTTCACCTAAGACAAAGCTCGTGCCAGATGGATGGATTTCGCAGTGAAGGATCCGGGGGAGTTCGTTGGCTCAGGAGTTTCTTAGGAAAGCAGCAAAGGAGGAAAGCAGGAAAGGAGCTTGGATTGCAGGTTCTTTTCCTGCTTTCCTTCTTTCCTGCTTTCCTAAGAAAGTCTCGCTCTCCAGGATTCCTAGTGGCGGTCTGTTCATCGCGCGACGCCATTGATGCGTCCTGGCTGCGGTGGCTGGACTGCATGCGAGTGCAGTGCGTGAACTGCAGGGGTTTACCGGTTTGACTTGCGTGATGGAACTAGAAGGAGCACCGGTTCGAAGGGCGAGATGGATGCACAAGAGGCATCGGCGGATTTGGTGAGATGGACACACAAGGACGACCGGCCCTCACCCCAGCCCTCTCCCGGAGGGAGAGGGGGCCGGAGCGGACTCACGCCAGATTGCTCACGCTCACACAGGCCATTACTTACTCACACGGGCCGCCACACTCTCACACCCGCCAGCACACACTCACACCGGCCGCCACGCACTCACACGGGCCGCCACACTCTCAAACCCGCCAGCACACACTCACACCGGCCAGCAGAGGAAAACCAGCACGCCGCCGATGCCCAGGAGCATCAGCGCGACCAGCCAGTTGAGCAGGGCGAAAACTTCCTCATCGCGTGCGGGTCTTGCACCGGGAGTTGTCGGCACCACCGGCGGCTGGGCTTGCTGCACCAGCCGGTACGAGCGGACGAAGATGGCCACCGCGATCGCGGAGAGAATCCAGCCCAGGATGAAGGCGATGAACTGCATTTTTACTCTGCGATCTGAGACCAGACCAATCCCGAACCGATGGCAATGAGCAGCAGGGCGATCATCGTGACCACGAAAGTCAGCCGCGCGTGCTGATTGTCGGGATCCTTCTCCTGCGACATCAATGCCGCGAACAAGCCGGCCGCGAGGCCTGCCACGAGGAAGATGGTGCCCGCGATGGTGGCTGCAATTCGCATGTCAGTTCGCGCTACTCGATCACCTCATGTTCCGTCGACACCGTCGCACCGCGTTCATCGGTGATCGTCATGAAGAACACGATGCCTTCTTCGGCTGGCAGTTTTGCGGAGACCTTTTCGCCTTCGATGGCGGCATCCGTGCTCTGCCAGTTGCGTTTCGCCCACGCCGCGGCGCCGGGGCCGGTGACGGGATCGGTCGTGTAATGCAGGCCGGCTTTGACGACTTTCACCGGCGCTTCGAAGGTCGCGCTGACCGCCGCGCCTTCGCGCTTCATCGTGGAGATCTTCGCCAGCGGTTTGCCACCGGTCAGCACGCTGTCGACGAACAGGCCGATCTCTTTTGGCGCCCAGCCCTGCTCGTGGCCGTGCGGCATGCGCACGGTGACGCAGAGCGTGCGCGGCCCCTTCACGAGGCGATAGCTTTTGCGATAGCTGTCCAGCGGGTAAGCGAAATCGTTGGTGCCGTTGACCCAGAGGCAGGGCGTCTTGCAGTCGGCGAGATAGGACGAGGGATCGTAAAGCTGCGTCCACTTCTTGGTCAGATCGGGGCCGAGCGTTTCAAAGTATTTCAGCCAGGTGCTGTTCTCGGCGAGGTATCCGCAGCCGTAGACGGGCACGGCGACTTTGAAGCGGTGGTCGACGCTCATGACGATCGAGGTTAGGTAGCCGCCCCAGGAAATGCCGGTGACGCCGGTGCGATTCGCATCCACCTCCGGCATCGATCGTAGCAGCGAGTGCGCGCGGATGACATTGGCGACGGCGTGATAGGGCCAGGCGTCCTTGTCGCCGTTCTTGATGTCGTAGAACTTGTTGGTGTCCGCCTGGGCGGGGCCACCGTCGTCGAGTTTCTGCTTCTTCGGCCCGACGCCGCCCAGGTCCATGGCGATGGCGACGTAGCCGCGCTGGGCCCAGAGTCTGGCCCATTGGGGGAACGCGGTGCCGCCGCCGCCGTGGATCAGCACCATCGCGGGGAGCTTCGCTTTCGATTCTTTCGGTGCGGCGTAATAGGCGAAGATGCGCGTGGGCTTGCCGCGGAATGCTTCACCTTCGTAGTAGATTTCGCGCACGGTCTCGGCGCTGCCGACGGGTGCAGGGACTTCGTCGCCGAACGTGAACTTCGGCGCCTTGTCGAGATCGTCGAGGTTCCAGAGTGGCTTGCTGTCGTTCGCGATAGCCGCGCCGCCAGTGAGCAGCGAGATGACGAACAGCAGGCATCGAAGGGAGCATGGTCGGATCATGGGCGTTCCTTTGCCGCATGATAGGTAAATCAATTCGGGGGGCGGAGCGAGACGAATGAAGTGGAAACGATCAATTCTCCTGCGCGGCGTCCTTGGTGGCGAGATACTGCTTTCGCAGTTCCATGCACCGGCGGACGCGGTCGTGGACGTCGATCACTTTTCGGCGTTCCGCCAGGAGCACGGTGATCACGCTCTTGACGAGGAAATAGCCCAGAATGAAAAGGATCGGCCACACGGATTGGATCACCTGTCCTGCCATCAACAGGATTATCGGATGAGAGCAGGGGGCGGCTTGATGCCGATTGCGATTTGAAGTGACGCTGCGACTGGGGCGTTGTGCCGCTCACATGGTCCTGGCGAACGCGCGAAAGCCGAACAGCGTGCCCAGGATCACGAGAATGATCAGGTTCATCACCAGTCCCGCCATCGCGCGGCCGCGCTTGTGATAAGTGTCCATCGTCCCCACGATCGCGAGGATCACCCCCAGCAGGCTGAAGGCGCCGCAGCCGGCGTACATCATCCACCATTCGAATCCGCGGCCGGTTGAGTCAAAACTGGCGGTGCGCTGGTTCATCATGAGAAACCAGTAGACGAACCACAGCATCATGGGTGCCGGTGCGAACAGGGAAATCGTGCCGCAGCGCGAGTGCCGGCGGTGGCGCCGGTAATGACGGAAGACCAACGGTTGGTTCTGCGCGCCGGCTTGTGGTGTTTCGTCGGACATCGGGAGAGGAGGGAAGGAGTGGAGGAGAGAAGGAGGTAGAGGAGGCAGAGGAGGCAGAGGAGGCAGAGGAGGGAGTGAAAGTACAGGAACGCGTCAGGAAGGTCGCCTTACAGTTCAGTCTTCGGTCATTGATTGCGTTTACAAACTCAACGCATGCAGTTTCTCGGCATTCTCTACCTCCTCTACCTCCTTTACCTTCTTTACCTCCTCTACTTCCTTCCTCCTCACACATCGAAATACATGCAGAACTCATACGGGTGCGGCCGCGCCTGCAGCGCCGCCACTTCGTTGTCGCGCTTGTACTGAATCCAGTAGCGGATCACATCTTCCGTGAAGACGCCGCCTTCAAGAAGATAGGCATGATCGCGCTCCAGTTCGTTGAGCGCTTCATTCAGGTCGTGCGGCACCGCTTCGATGGTTTTCAGTTCCGCGGGATCGAGCTGCTCCAGATCCTTGTCCAGCGGCGGGCCAGGGTCGATCTGATTCTTGATGCCGTCGATTGCCGCCATGGTCATCGCGGCGAAGGCGAGATACGGATTGCACGACGAATCCGGGCAGCGGAACTCGATGCGCTTGCTCCTGGGGTTGTCCGAGTAAACCGGCACGCGGATCGCCGCGGAACGATTGCGCGAACTGTAAATGAGCTGCGTCGGCGCTTCGTAACCGGGCACGAGTCGTTTGAAGCTGTTCGTGGTCGGGTTGGTCAGGGCGACGAGGCTCTTGCCGTGTTTAAGCAATCCGCCGATGACGTACAGCCCGATCTGAGACAGCCCCGCATAATGCCGGCCCGCCATCAACGGCTGTCCGTTCTTGAAGAGCGAGAAGTGCGTGTGCATGCCCGAGCCGTTGTCCATGAAGAGCGGCTTGGGCATGAAGGTGGCCACCTTGCCGTGCCGCGCCGCCACGTTCTTCACGACGTATTTGTAGAACATGCAGGTGTCCGCCATCTGCACCAGGTCCTGATGCCGCAGATCGATTTCGCCCTGTCCGCCGGTGGCCACTTCGTGGTGATGGCTTTCAACGGGGAATCCCATTTTCATCAGGACGTCGACCATCTCGCTGCGCAGGTTCTGCCCTGTGTCCATCGGCGGCATCGGGAAATAGCCTTCCTTCAGCCGCACCTGGTTGCCCAGATTCGTCGGATCAGGCTTGCCGCGGTTCCACACGCCCTCGACGCTGTCCACGTTGTAGCCGGCGGAGTTGATCTGCTGGTCGTAGGAAACGCTGTCGAAGACAAAGAACTCCATCTCCGGGCCGAAGTACGCGGTGTCCGCGATGCCGCTTTTCGCCAGATACGCCGACGCCTTGCGTGCGATGGAGCGCGGATCGCGCGAGTAGCCTTTCTTCGTGATCGGGTCTTTGACATCGCAGATGATCGAGAGCGTCGGATGCTCGAAGAACGGATCGATCCGCGCCGTGTCCGCCACGGGCACCAGCAGCATGTCGGATTCATTGACGCGCTGCCAGCCGCGCACGGCTGAACCGTCGAAACCGAATCCCACTTCAAAGCTGCGCTCGGTCAGAGCGCTGGCGGGGTAGGTGTTGTGCTGCCAGAGCCCCGGAAAATCCATGAACCGGCAATCGATGAATTCGATGCTCTGGTCCTTGACGAGTTTCAGAACCTGCTTGGGCGTCATGCGGATAACGTAGCACAACCAGTGGTGCAGAGTGGCGTCAGTGGCGGTTGCACACAGGTTGTCGCGGTTGTGGCGATCCTGCCGAACCCATCACTCCACGACTTCCTTCACTGTGATGCGATGGCGAGGAAACGCGAGCGGCGCAAGCACATCCTTGCCTCGCAGAATCCTTTCGTCCTCGTACCGAGCACCCTTGGGCTTGCGGCAGACGTGAACGCATTTCTCGTTGGCATCGACGATCAACAACTCGGGAATCAAGTGCTTGGCGTAGATCGGACGCTTGACGTTGTAGTCGAAATCGAAGGAGGAGTCGGAGACTTCAATGGCCAGGAGAACATCCTCGAAGCTGGCAGTTTTGCCCTTGTACTTGTCCTTCCGCGGCTTGAGCAACACGACGTCCGGCTGCGGGTCATTGTGTTCGTCGAGTCGGACAGGGTTCTGCACCCACACGACGGCTCGTCCGCGCAACACCGCGAAATGGTCGGCCAGAAAGGTCACAATGCCCGCGTGGATTCGTCCGATCGGCGACATGCGAATGACCTCCCCGTCGATGAGTTCCACGCGGTCGGCGGGGCCGAGGATGCCAACTTCAGCCAGGCGAAAATAGTCATCGACCGTGAACTTGAAGCGTGGCACCGGCGGTGGAATCAGCAGCGTGGTCATCACAAATATGATAGCCAGGGATCGGCATGCAACGACGTGCGACACACGCATTTCCCTGCCGCGCTGCCGGTATCATGTCCGCATGAGCACCACTCGCCGCCGTTTCATTTCCGCCGCCACCGCCGCGTGCGGCTTCGCATCTGTCGCACCTTCATTCGCGGAGGATGCAACGACTTCTTCGCCTGCCTCCGCTCCCCAACGCCCAACGCCCAACCCCCAACCCGTAACCCCCAGAATCCCTTTCCGCTTCTGTCTGAACATGGCGACGATCCGCGGGCAGAAACTGGGCCTCGCCAAGGAAATCGAAACCGCCGGCGCCGCGGGCTACGAAGCAGTGGAGCCGTGGATCGGCACGATCGAGGAATACGTCAAAGGCGGCGGTTCGCTGAAGGACATGGCCAAGCGCATCAGCGATCTCGGCATGACCATGGAATCCGCCATCGGCTTCGCCAACTGGATCGTCGATGACGACGCCAAGCGCGCCGCCGGCCTCGAACAGGCGAAGCGCGATATGGACAAGGTCGCGCAGCTCGGCGGCAAGCGCCTCGCCGCGCCGCCCGCCGGCGCGACCAATCAGGCGGACCTCGATCTGCGCAAGGCCGCCGAACGATACGCGCGGCTCTGCGACATTGGCGTGCAGGCGGGCGTCACGCCGATGGTGGAAGTCTGGGGCTTTTCCAAGTGCCTGAACAAGCTCGCTGACTCCATGTTCGTCGCTCTCGAATCCGGCCATCCGAAGGCGTGCCTGCTGCCGGACATTTATCACCTGCACAAAGGCGGCTCCGCGTTCGCCTCGCTCGATCTGCTCTCGGCCGGCTGCGTGCAGGTGTTCCACATGAACGATTATCCTGCCGATCCGCCGCGCGAGAAGATTGTTGACGCCGACCGCGTTTACCCCGGCGACGGCGTCGCGCCGATCACCGAGACGCTCCGTGGGCTGTTGCGTAATCAATCATCCGCGGTGCTCAGTCTGGAACTCTTCAACAAAACCTACTGGGCGCAGGACGCGCTGGAAGTGGCGAAGACCGGCCTGGCGAAGATGAAGGCGGCTGTGGCGAAGGCGCTGGCGTGATTGGACATGTGGTTTGCGGTCCTTCGTTTAGCGGCGGCCCAAAGGTCCGCCGGCGGGCCGCGCTCGGTGAAGTGGAGAGCTTGAGTCCACGACAGCGTTTCGATCGCCGACCACCACGGTGCGCCGGTCACGGACCGTCGCACATGAGCGGCCCGCGTCGAGCAATGCTCGACGGCTAAACAGTCACTGAACAATCACCCCTGTTTCGCCGCCAGTTCCTCCCACCGCGCGTACAGCGCCGCCACTTTCGCCTGTGCCGCGCCGAGCGATTCGTAGGATTCGTGCAGTTTCTTGTGATCCGCCATTAGCGCGGGATCGGTCGTCTTCGCCTCCAGCGATTTCACTTCCTCTTCCGCGTCCATGATGCGCTCCTCCATCGTCGTCCACTCCTGCTGCTCCTTGTAGGAGAGTTTCACCTTCGTCGCAGGCGCCGGCTTGGCGCTCTCGCTCGGCGGGGCGACGGCCTTCGCTTCCTTCGTCTCGGCCGCGCGGGATCGCCTGGCTCGCTCCGCCTCGGCGCGTTCCTTGGCTGCCTGCCACTGCGAATAGTCGGGATACGTTTTGGCGTTGCCCATGCCGTCGAGGCCCAGCACGAACGTCGATAGCCGCATCAGCATGTAGCGGTCATGCGTCACCAGCAGCACCGCGCCGGGAAACGACGCCAGGCTTTCCTCCAGCACTTCCAGCGAGGCGATGTCCAGGTCGTTCGTCGGCTCGTCGAGGATCAGCAGGTCCGCCGGCTGAAGCATGAGTCGGGCGATGAGAATGCGGGCCTGTTCGCCGCCGGAGAGATCGCCCACCGCGGTGTTCAGTTGATCCGTGCGGAACAGGAATCGCGTGACCCAGGTATTGATGTGCACCGGTTGCCCGCGGAAATAAAGCACATCGCTCACCGGGCACAGCGCGTCGCGCAGCGACTGCTTCGGATCAAGATCCTCGCGATGCTGCGTGAACGTGACGACGCGCAGTCCGTCGGCATGCTTGACGGTGCCCGTGTCCGGCGGCATGACGCCGGTCAGCACGTTGATGAGCGAAGTCTTGCCGCTGCCGTTGGGGCCGAGCAGACCGACGCACGTGCCCGGCGAAAGCGTGATTTCCAGATCGCGGAACAGCGGCTTGCCGCCCAGCGTCTTGCTGATGCCCTTGGCGACGAGGAGATTTCTCGTCTGCCTTCCGGTGGCGGTGAAATCGATCGCCGCCGCCCGGGCCGGCGCGTTGCGCGACTGCAAGTCAGCGAGTTCCTCCATGCGCTGGCCGGCCTCTTCGATCCGGCCCTTCGCCTTGGTCCGCCGCGCCTGCGCGCCTCGGCCGAGCCAGCGCAGGTCCTCGCGCACCTTCGTCGCCAGCGACTGCTGCTCCTTCGCTTGCGCGGTCAGGAACTCGCCGCGCCGCCGCAGGAACTCGCTGTACGGCCCATCGACCGTGAAGGTGCCCTGCGGATACGCCTTGCTCAACTCCAGCACCCGCGTACACACGTCCTCCAGGAAGTAGCGATCGTGCGTGACCACCACCACCGCCATCGGTGCATCATCGAGAAACGCCTCGAGCCAGAGCACGCCTTCCAGATCCAGGTGATTCGTCGGCTCATCCATCAGCAGCAGGTCGGGCTCCGTCACGAGCGCCCGGGCAATCGCCAGTCGCTTGCGCCAGCCGCCGGAGAGCGAGTTCACTTTCTGATCGTACTGCGTGAAGCCCACGGTGAAGAGCGTGCGCTCGGCTCGCGCTTCGCGTTCATGTTCGTCGTGAAGCTGCTCGGTGAGCACGGCTGTCAGGGCGCTGCGCACATCCGCATCCGGCGCGAAGTCATCGCGCTGAGCGACGTAGCTGACGCGCAGGTTCCGCCGCTGCGTCAGTTCACCGGTGTCCGGCTGCTCCATCCCCGCGAGGATTTTCAGGAGCGTGGACTTGCCGCTGCCGTTGGGCCCGATCAGACCCAGGCGTTCGCCTTCCTCCACGCCCATGGAGACGCCCTCGAACAACGGGCGCGGGCCGAAGGACTTGCTCAGGGATTGGCAACTCAGAAGGATGGACATCGCGGGAGAAGATAGCAGGAGGAGAAGAGGGGAGGGCGGTGAGGAGGGAAGGAGGAGAGCCGTGAAGAGTGGAAAGTGGAAAGTGAAAAGTGAAAAGTGAAAAGTGGGAAGTGGGAAGTGGGAAGTGGGAAGGAGAATATCTCAGATTGCAAAGTTCGGATTTCGAATTTCAAATTTCAAATTTCAAATCTCAAATCTCAAATTTCAAATCTCAGACGTCCACTCTCTTGCTTCCGCACCAGATGTCAGTCCGTCATCGCATTCTTCCTTGTCCCCGCGATGGCCAGCATCACCCAGCCCACGATCAGGCACACGCCGCCGATGGGCGTGATGGCTCCGAGCCAGCGATGCCCCGTCAGTGTCAGCGCGTAGAGCGTGCCGGAGAAGATGGCGACGCCGACGACGAAGCACCAACCCGCGGCGTTGACGAGTCTCGTCGCCTTCATCGCGGACAGCCCCAGCGCGAGGAGCGCCGCCGCGTGATACATCTGGTAGCGCACCGCCACTTCCCAGCGTTCCGCCAGTTCCTGCTTCCTCTCCAGCAGCTCGATGCGCTGCTCGGCGGAGGCCTGCTGATCTTTGGCAAGCGTCGGGCGCAGGCCGTGAGCGCCGAAGGTGCCGCCGAGCACGCCGAGCAGGCCCAGGATCGCGCCGATGATGAGGAATCGCGTGTTCATGGAGGCATTTCACAGGCAGTCGCGGGGTGCGTCAATGATCGTGCAGATTCGGCACAGAAAACCTCAGCGGCATTCGGCGAGGTTCACTTGGCCTTCCCCTTCCCCGCCGGCTGCTTCACCAGCGGGAACAGCTCCGATTCCGTCCGCACCTCACCGAGCATCTTCGTCAGCTTCGCGGCAATCTCCGGTTCCTTCGCGGCCAGGTCGTTCTTCTCCGCCAGATCTTCTTTGAGGTTGTAAAGCTCGATCGTCTGCTTGTTGCGCGGCTTGACTGCTTTCCAGTCGCCGCTGCGCAGGCCCTGCAAACCGGCGATTTCCCAGTAGAGGTGGTCGTGCTTTTTCTGGTTGGTGTCGCCCATGAGGGTGGGGGCGAAGGAGAGGCTGTCGAGGCCCTTGGGCGTGCGGTCGCCGGCGCCGGCCAGTTCCATCAGCGTGGCCAGCACGTCCCAATGCGCCGCCACGTGCTCCGTCTCCTTGCCCGCCGCGATCTTGCCAGGCCAGCGCGCGATCATCGGCACCCGGATGCCGCCTTCGTACACGGTGCCCTTGAACCCGCGCAGCGGGCCGTTGTTCTGAAAGAACGTCGGATCGACGCCGCCCAGTTCCCACGTCCCGCCGTTGTCGCTGGTGAAGAAGACGATTGTGTTGTCGTCGAGCTTGAGCTCTTTCAACAGGTCCATCACGCGGCCGGTGTCGCGGTCGATGCGGGTGATCATCGCCGCCAGCGCCGCGCGCGGATGCTTGTGCGGCAGGTAGCCTTTCTTGCCGTCGTAAGGCTGCTCGTCTCCGAACGCTTTGCGATAGCTCTGAAAGATTTCGTCGTCGGGCGCCTGGATCGCCAGGTGCGGCAAATGCCACGCGAGGTAGAGCAAGAACGGCTTGTCCTTGTTCTGCCGAATGAACCCGAGCGCCTCTTCCGCCATCAGATCGTGGGCGTAATGTTTGCCCATGAGATTCTTCGGTTCGTTGCCTTCGAGCATGACCTTCTGCGTGTTCTTCCACAGGTGCGTCGGATAGAGATTGTGCGCCACGGCCTGACAGAGGTAGCCATAGAAAAAATCAAAGCCCTGGCGATTCGGCTCGCCGCTGTTGTCCGGCCCGCCCAGGCCCCACTTGCCGACGCAGCCGGTGGCGTAGCCTTCGCGCTGCAGCAGTTTCGCAACGGTGACCGTGTCCGCCGGGATCGGCTCCTGTCCTTCTTTGCCGGCGCCCATGCCGCCGCGGTTGTCGCGGATGTAGCTGTGGCCCGTGTGCAGACCGGTCATCAGCGTGCAGCGCGACGGTGCGCAGACCGGATGGCCGGAGTAATACTGCGTGAACTTCAAGCCCTCCGCGGCGAGTTTGTCCACATTGGGCGTGCGGATCTTCTTTTGGCCGTAGCAACCGATGTCGCCGTAGCCCAGGTCATCGCACATGATGAAGACGAAGTTGGGCTTGCGCGCGGCGGTCTGCGCCTCGGCATTTATCGAAGTGAAGAAAAGAGCCAGAACCGGCATCAGGATGGCGAGTTGTCTCATGGTGCGGTCCATCATAGGGTTGCTCAGCGGCCGTTGAAAGTGGCCGGCCACGGACCCCCGGCCTCGAAAAACGAACGCAAGTCGCTGTCTTTACTGCGTTAGCGAAACGACTGCCAGAAAGGTAGGACACTTTTCGGCCACTGGCCCGCGGCCCGGCGCACCGCCGAGGCGAACGCCCGGACGCGAGCGCACCAATCGCCTGACGCCGCGACGGCGACCTGTGCGCCATGCTGGCATTGTACCAAATCTTGCGCTTACAAGCGAACCAGGACAACCGCCCGGTGGAGCAGGGTGTGCCCAAATGTCCGGGGACGGCGGATCGGCCCCCTCGCCCCCGGCTCTGCGGGGGAGAGGGCTGG
>CAYRPN010000082.1:0-26066 GCA_964426135.1 uncultured Phycisphaeraceae bacterium
ACGACTTGGAAAGTCGTCCCACATGCGATGTTGATCCTGCACGGCTCCTTAGCCTTGTGCGCGATGCGTGGTGGGCAATGCCCACCCTACGAAGCGTTGCCTGACGAGAACACCATGACCACTCCCTTTTCCCGCCGTCAACTTCTCTCGCGCGTCGGCATGGGTTGCGGCTCGCTGGCGCTGACCTCGCTGCTTCATCAGCAGGGCCTGCTCTCCAGCAGCGCCGCCGCTGCTTCGCCGGGACAGGACATGCTGACGAATCTGGCGACGGCGCCGCGCCCGCACTACAAGCCGCGCGCCAAGTCGGTCATCTGGCTGTTCATGACCGGAAGTCCCTCGCAGGTGGATACCTTCGACTACAAGCCGGAACTGCAGAAGCGCGATGGGCAGGGCATGCCCGGCGCCGATCCGAAAACCGGCTTCTTCTCCACCACCGGCAAGTGCCTGCGCTCGCCCTTCAAGTGGGCGCAGCATGGAAGCAGCGGCAGCTACGTCTCCGACATCCTGCCGTACACCGCGCAGCACGTGGACGACATGGCGTTCATCCACTCCTGCTACGTCACCGCGAACAACCACGCGCCCGCCTCGATGCAGCTCATGTGCGGTATCGCCAAGCCCGGCTTTCCGAGCCTCGGCGCGTGGATGACCTACGGCCTGGGCGCGGTGAATCAGAGCCTGCCTGCCTATGTCGTCATGCACGAGACCAAGCCGCGCGGCGACGATGGCATCTGGTCGCCCGGGTTCCTGCCGAAGAACTATCAGCCTCTCGTGCTCGATTCCCGCCGGAAGGATGCGGTGGACAACCTGGCGCGCGACAAGGCGATGTCCGATGCCCAGCAGCGCGCTCAACTGGACATGCTCGCGCAGATCAATCAGGAGCATCTGAAGGATCGCCCGCTGGAGTCGGAACTGGCGGCGAGGATTCATTCGTATGAGCTTGCCTACCGGATGCAGACTGCCGGCCCCGAGGCGATCGATCTTTCCAAGGAATCCGAGGAGACGAAAAAGCTCTATGGCCTGGACCGCAAAGAGTGCGATCCCTTCGCGCGACAGTGCCTGCTCGCGCGTCGCCTGGTTGAGCGCGGCGTGCGCTTCGTGCAGATTTTCGCCGGACGCGGCGCCGGCGGCGACGGCAGCGTCAACGACGTCCCGTGGGACGGCCACAACGACATCGAGACCAACCATCGAAGCTGCGGGCTGCAGACGGACTACCCGACGCACGGTCTGCTTAGCGACCTGAAGAGCCGGGGCCTGCTCGACGACACCTTGGTGATCTGGTCCGGCGAGTTCGGTCGCACCAGCGACTCGCAGGGATCCAAAGGCCGGGACCACAACCCGCACGCGTTCACGCTCTGGATGGCCGGCGGCGGCGTGAAGGGCGGCGTCCACTACGGCGCCACGGATGAGTTCGGCTACAAGGCCGTGGAGAATCGCGTTTCCAACCACGACCTGCACGCCACGATTTTGCACCTGCTGGGACTCGAGCACACGCGACTGACCTATCGCTTCAACGGCCGCGACTACCGCCTGACCGATCTCTACGGCAACGTGATCAAGGAAGTGCTGGCCTAAGGTGGGTGCGTGCGCCGGCCACACACTCCGCGCTTTCCGCTGCGGCCGCGCCGCGTTTTCCGCCGCGGCCACGCCGCGCATGGGACCGCCCGTTCCTTATGATGGGGCGGTTTTCGATCCCGCAATTTCTGGCCGCGGGTTTGACGCCTGCGGATGACCATGCTCTCGGCCCGTGCATACTCCTTTCGGCAAACCTCGCGCCTCGCGATCTCGCTGTCCTGGATCGGCGGGTACACCAACGTCGTGGTGTTCATCTCCTGCGGATTCATGGTGTCGCACGTTTCAGGAAACGCGACGCAACTGGCGCATGAACTGGGCGACGGCCAGGTTTCGCTGGTGCTCTACTTCGCGTACCTCATCGGCATGTTTTTCGCCGGCGCGGTGATCTCCGCGCTGCTGACGGAAAGCGCCCGCCGCCGCGGCAATCCCTCGAAGTACGTGCTGCCCGTGGCGCTCGAAGCGCTGCTGCTGGCGATCCTCGCGCTGGGCACGTACCACCATCGCCATGTGGAGCCGACCGAATGGGGCTGGCGATACTGGCTCACCGGCCTCGCTTCGATGGCCATGGGCCTCCAGAACGCGACGATCACCCGCATCTCCGGCTCCGTCGTCCGCACCACGCACGTGACCGGCGTCGTCACCGACCTGGGCCTGGAGGGCGTGCAGTTCCTGCTCTGGTGGCTCGACAATGTGCGCGGCCGATGGGCGACCCGCGCCGGTCGACTGGCGCGCGTCACGACCCGGCATCCCACCTTCCTCCGCTTGCTGCTGCTGGCGAGCATCTTCGGTTCCTTTCTTTTCGGCGCCACGCTGGGCACCCTGGCCGCCGTCCATCTGCCGACGCTGGCGATGGTGCCGCCGGTGCTGTTTCTGTGCTTCATCATTTTTGTCGACCATCGTCGCCCGATCGCCGACGTGCGCGAGTTGGATCTGCTTTCGGATCCTGATTTCAAGGCGGGGGACGTGGTGAAATCGATGCTCCCGCCGGAACTGGGCATTTATCGCTTCAGCTTTCACCGGGCCGGCGATTCGCACCGCGCCCCGGATTTCCAGGTGTGGGTCGAGCACATTCCCAGCCATTGCAAGGTGGTGATCCTGGCGGTCAGCCCGGTGACGCGCTTCGACACCAACGCGGTAATGGACCTGGAAGCGGCGCTGAAGAAGCTCAGTGCCGAGGGGCGCACGCTGATTCTCTGCGGCGTGACGCCGACGCAGATTCGCTCGCTCGATGCCCAGGGCGTGTCGCGCATGATGGATCCTTCGAACCTGTGCCCCGACCTGGAGTTCGCCATCGCCCGCGGCATGGGCATCCTTCAGCGATCTCCTTCGTCGAAGCGCGGCAACGGCTCGGCGGCGAAATGAACTTAGGAGCCGTGCAAGATCAAAGCCGCATCTGAGTAGGGTGCGTCAAGTCCGCGCGGACGCACCGGTTGGGCTTCCGTTGACCGATGGTGCGTCCGCGCCGAGCCTTGACGCACCCTACACAAGCTGCGGAGTCGTTCCTGCACAACTCCTTCGGTTCCGCACATCAAGGCCCTGTACGATTGAATCTCGCGCCAAGGCGCAAAGCTCGCAAAGAAACCCGCTGACTTTGCGACCTTTGCGCCTTGGCGCGAAGCTGTGAAGTTGACCTTTCCCCGTCACAGCGGAGAATCGTCGCTCATCAACGGGCCCGAACGGTTTCGCGCCCGTGTTGCGTCTCCAACTTCAGCGGCGGTTCACCATGTTCGACGCCATCCGCGTTCTGCGTACTCCTTCCTCTGAACGGTTTCTGCTGCGGCAGAGCATCGTGGATTTTGCCGCGGTGGACATTCACTACCTGCCTGACGGCCGCGTCAGCGTGACCCTGGTCGTGTTCGAGGGCGGGCCGGTCAAGGAGGAGCAGATTCCCGACCTGCTCGCGCAGATCGACCTGAAACTGCTGCCGGATGTGAGCGTGGAGGAGGAGAACGTGACGTTCACCGTGGTCGTCGGGCGCGTGCTCGGGGCCTATTCGGCGAACGAAGACGGGCTGGGCGAGAAACCGTAGAGGAAGAACTCCGGGAAACGCTTGGATCCCGTTTATTGACGGTCACTTTAGAAAAGGCCGCGGTTCGATTCCCCTCCCTCTTAGGGAGGGGTTAGGGGAGGGTCGGGCGAACTGCATGATTGTGGCTCCAATCAGGCTGTTTGCCCGACCCTCCCCCTGCCCCTCCCTAAAAGGGAGGGGAGTGCGAAACTCGCGTCTGGCGGCTTTTTCTAAAGTGACCATCAATAGCGGTCGGGCCGCGTCCGCGAGGCCCACCTGTGTACGTCCGTCAACGGGTGGGCCTCGCGGACTCGGCCCGACCGTTAATCGACGGAAATAATCTTGCACTAAACCTTCGCCGATCGTGCCGCCTTGCGTTTGCGGCGGCGCTTCTTCGCCCAGCCGTTGAGCTGGTAAATCCAGTCGATCATCCACGGCGTCAGGCGCGACCACCACCACACCAGGCGAGCCAGCGGCGTCATCACGACGAGGCCGTGATTGCGCCGGATGGCGCGGATCGCGCGGCGAGCCACTTTGTCAGCCGTGCCGCAGATCCATCGCGAGGGCGCCTTGTCGCGGTATTTTTCCTCCGGCCTGTCCACCGAATTGAACAGATTCGTGTCGCGCACGAAACCGGGACACAGCACGGTCACCCCCACATCGGTATCCGCCAACTCCGCACGCAGCGTCTGTGAAAGGCCGACGATGGCGTACTTTGTCGCCTGATACGCGGCAGCGCGGCGGTAGGGGATCAAACCGAGGAACGATCCCATGTTGAGGATGTGTGCCTCAGGGTGCTGCGGCGTTCGCGAAAGCAGCAGCGGCAACGTCTCGTGGATGAGCTGCACCGGCGCGTGCAGGTTGATGGCCATGATCCTGCGCCACTGCTCGATCTTCATCGCCGGCGTGGATGCGTAAAGTGCGACGCCGGCGTTGTTCACGAGCAGATCGAGCACGCCCCACGTTTCGCGCAGCCGGTTGATCGAGGCGGTGATCGCCGCGGGGTCGGACAGGTCGCACGTTTCCGCGACGACCACGGCGCCCAGCGATCGCGTCGCTTCCGCGGTCTTCGCCAGCTCGGCTTCGTTCACATCGAGCAGCCACAGCCGGGCGCCGGCCTGCGCGAGATGGAGCGCAATAGCGCGGCCGATGCCTGAGGCGGCGCCGGTGACGAGTGCGGATGCTCCCTGAAGTGAACGCATGATGATTCCTGGCGGTCCATCGTATCGCCGACTCGCCTTAGGGTCCGGGATGAATGATCTAAACAGTTGGACCTCGCGCAAAGGCGCAAAGCTCGCAAAGAAATCCGCTGCTTTGCGCGCTTTGCGCCTTTGCGCGAGATTTCGCCTGTGGCGTAAACTGTTGAACCCAATGAGGCGCAGCGCCTTATCCGAGATCACCGCAGGCTTGTCGTAGCCGCGGCACTCCGTGACGCGGGGACTCTGCTATAAATGTTTCCATGGCCGACACGCCGCAGCCAACCGAATCGCTCGACTGGCGCATCCGCGAAGTGGTGCGGCATTACTGGGGCTTTGACGAGTTGCGGCCGCTGCAGACCGAGGCGATCCGCGCTTCGGTGGAGCATCGCGATTCGCTGGTCGTCATGCCCACCGGCGGCGGCAAATCGCTCTGCTACCAGGTGCCGGCGGCGGTCGCCGATCGCACCGATGTCGTCATTTCGCCGCTGATCGCGCTGATGAAAGATCAGGTCGATGGTCTGCGGGCGGCGGGCTATCCGGCGGCGGCGCTGCACGGCGGCATGTCGCCCGACGAGCGGCGGCAGGTGGAGAACGGCCTGCGCCGCGGCGAGTACCGCCTCGTCTTCGCCGCGCCGGAGCGGGCGCTCAACTCGTGGTTCCTCGGCCTGCTGAAGGGTCTGAATGTTTCGGCCTTCGCCATCGACGAGGCCCACTGCATCAGCCAGTGGGGCCACGATTTCCGCCTGGAATACCGCCAGCTCGCGCAGCTTCGCCAGCATTTCCCCCGCGCCAGCTTTCACGCATTCACCGCCACCGCAACGCCGCGCGTCCAGCGCGACATCGTCGAGCAGCTTCAGCTTCGCGATCCGGTGCAGCTCATCGGCTGCTTCGATCGGCCCAATCTGGTCTATCGCATCCTGCCCAAGACCGACGAGGAAGCGCAGGTGGTCGAGGCGATCCGCCGGCATCCGAACGAGGCGGTGATCGTCTACTGCATCAGCCGCAAGGACACGGAACAGCTCGCCAAGGTGCTGCGCGCCAATCACATCAAGGCGGCGCACTATCACGCGGGCATGGAGTCGGCGGACCGGCACCGCACGCAGGAAGATTTTTCGCAGGAGAAGATCGACGTGGTCGTCGCCACCGTGGCGTTCGGCATGGGCATCGATCGAAGCGACGTGCGCTGCGTGGTTCATGCGGGAATTCCCAAGACGATCGAGCATTACCAGCAGGAGACCGGTCGCGCCGGCCGCGACGGCCTGGAGGCCGAGTGCGTGATGCTCTACACCTACGCCGACGTGGCGCGGTGGGAGAACCTGATCCAGAGGAGCGCGGAAAACGCCGAGAATCCTCAGGAAGTCACGCAGGCGCAGCGGCAGTTGCTGGATGCGATTCAGAAGTTCGCCAGTACGCCGCGCTGTCGGCATCGCTCGCTGAGTGAATACTTCGGCCAGGAATACGAACGGCCGAATTGCGGCGCATGCGATGTGTGCCTGGAGGATGTGGAGGGATACGAGGATGGCACCGTCAACGCCCAGAAGATTCTCTCCTGCGTCGCGCGCGTGCAGCAGCGCTTCGGCGTGGGCCACGTCGTCGATGTGCTCAACGGCGCGAACACCGAGATGATCCGTCGCTGCGAACACGACAAGCTCAGCACCTATGGCCTGATGAAGGAGCATGCCAAGGAGCAGCTCACCAACATGATCTACCAACTCGTGGATCAGGGCCTGCTCGTGCGCACGCCCGGCGACCGGCCCACGCTGCAACTGAACGAGAAATCGTGGGCTGTGATGAAGGGCAAGCTGGAAGTGAAGCTGCTGCGGCCCAAGACGAAGAAGCTCGGCCGGACGCAGCAGGGCGAGGCGAGCTGGGAGGGCGTCGATCGCGATCTGTTCGAGGAACTGCGGCAGTGGCGCCGGCGCGTGGCGGATCAGCGCGGGGTGCCGCCCTTCGTCATTTTCGACGACAACGTGCTGCGCGATCTGGCCCGCATTCGACCGACGAAGCGGGACACGCTGATTCTCGTGCGCGGCATCGGCGATCGCCGGCTCGCCGATTTCGGCGCGGAGCTGATCTCCATCGTCTCGCAGTTCTGCCAGGCGAGGGCGGTGAACGCCAACGTCATTGCCGATGCGGGCATCGTTCGTGCCGAGAAAAAAGGCGTCGTCAGTGTCGCCAAGAGCCTGGCGTTCAAACTCTTCGGCGAGGGCAAACCGGTGGAAGTCGTCGCCAAGGAGATCGACCGGGCGGTGAGCACCACCGCCGGCTATCTCGCCGAGTTTCTGATGGAACGCAAGCCCGCCGATGTCCGCGCGTGGGTCGATGATGCGACGTACCAGCGCGTGGTGGCGGCCATGAGCGAGGACGGCAGGCTCGCGCCGATCTTTGAAAAACTGGGAGGCAACGTGCCGTATGAGACGATTCGCATCGTCATCGCGCATCAGCGAATCATGCACGAGATGAAGTTCGGGCAGGGGGGCACCGGCAAACGCTGGTGAGTCGCACCTATGAGGCGCGAGCTCCGGTCCCCTCTCCCTCCGGGAGAGGGTTAGGGTGAGGGCCGGTGAAACTTGTGCGCCGGGCTCGGCAAATGTGAAAAGCGTAGACTCTGCACGTCTCTGTGGATCTGCGAATCCACCGTTGCCCGGCCCTCACCCCAGCCCTCTCCCGAAGGGAGAGGGGGCCGATCCGTCCGATTCGCCGATCCGTGCGATTCACCGTTCCGTCCGATTCGCCGATTCAGCCGAGCCCGCGCACCGCTCGCGCCAGTCGGCGGATGCCTTCCTGAATTTGTTCCACGTTGCTCACGCCGAAGCTGAGCCGCATGGTGTTCTGCGGAATCTGCCGCGTGGGATCGGGGCCGTAGCAATAGCCGCCGGGCACATAGATCACGCCTTCTTTGAGGGCGAGCTTGAACAATTCACCGCTGCGGCCGGTGTGCAGGTGCGGCGGCAATGTCAGGTACACGTAGAGCCCGCCGGTGGGGTGCGTCCAGTGCGTGCCGCCGGCTTTCATGTCGGCCATTTCTTCTTCGAGCGCCGACAGCATGGCGTCGCGTTTCACCGCATACGCCGCGCACAACTGCCGCACGTGTCGTTCGTACACGCCGCGCTTCATCGCTTCCAGAAGCAGATGCTGCGAGATGTTCGCCGAGCCGAAATCGTGGTTGCCCTTCTGATGCAGCACGGGATCGACCAGATCGCGCGGCAGCAGCGCGTAGCCCGTCTTCACGCCCGGCGAGAACGGCTTGCTGAACGTCTGCAGCAGCGCGACGTAATGGCCTTCGGTGTCGAACTTGCGGATCGACGGCGGCGCGGCGCCTTCATAAGTCAGTTCGCGATACGCCGAATCCTCCAGCAGCAGGATGCGCCCCGCCGAGGTGGGATCGTTCGAGTATTTCCGCACGATGTCGAGAATCGCCGGCCTTCGATCCGCGCTGAGCGTGATGCCCGTGGGGTTCTGGTGGTAGTCCACCGTGTACACCATCTTCACGCGATGCAGTTGTCCGGTGTCGCTCAGTTCAGCGAGCAGTTCCTCGAGCTTGGCGGGGATCATGCCGTGTTCGTCGATGTCCACGCAGCGCACCGTTGCGCCCGCTGATTCGAGCGTGCCGGTGTAGACGAAATAGCTGGGCCACTCGGTGATCACAATATCGCCCGGATCCACGAGCAGATCAGTGAGGATGAAGAGCAACTGCTGGCTGCCGGTGGAGAGCACGATGTCCTCCGCGCTGGCATTGAGTTGCTGCGGCGTGACGTTGTCCAGTGCGCATAGATGCTGCAGCAACCGTTCGCGCAGCGGCGTCAGGCCGTGCGTGGTGCCGTACTGCAGGGCAATGCGACCGTGACGCTCGTTGTCGAGAATCTCATCGAGCAGCGCCCGCGTCTCGGCAGTGGGCAGCGTGTCGTAATCCACAAGGCCCGCGGCGAGCGAAACGAGATTCGGATTGCTCACCGCCTGTGCCATGAGATAGCTGATGGGCTGCTCCGTCGTGCGGGCGGCCTTCTGCGAAAGTCGGAACGGTTTGTCGTGGCCGAAGGGACCAGGTTGCATGGGGGGAATGGTAGCGTGGGCCGGAACCCGCGGCTTAGCGCGGGAAATCCTGCGCTCCACAGTCTCGTTACTTTGGCGTTACCAACACATCTGTTGATCCGTGCCTTGTCGCCTTAGAATTGCGGCAAGGTCTATCGATCCGCCCCTTGGAGCCGCCGCCATGAAACGCCCCCTTTCCCTGCTCGCCGTTGCGGCGTTTGCAGCCATTCCTACCGGGCTTTTTGCCGACGACTCGCTTGATCTTCTCAAGGGCGTCGTCGATCCGTATGTTCCCGGCGCTGAGCGCGCCCGCTTCCTCATGGCTGCGGGCGTTGACAGCGAACTGGACCATGCCGAGTTCAAGGCGAATGCGGAACTTGCCGCGGACAAGGAGCCGTTCGTCCGCAAGTTCGATTCGTGGGCTTCGCTTCTGCAGTTCGACAAGAACAACAACAAGTCGATCGACTGGTTCGAAGCCGACGGCTATCGCCGCGCCCTTCGCGACGCGTTGCTCAAGGCGCACGACAAGGACAAGAACGGCCAACTCGACGACGCGGAAAAAGCCGTCGCCGCCAAGGCGCTGGCGTCGGGCAACGCGCCGCGCGTGACCCCGGAGGCAGGCGACGCCCGGCCGCTCGCATTTGGCGAAGCTCCCGCCGGCCGCAGCGGCGACTGGGATGCGAACGGCGACGGCAAACTCGATCAGGACGAACTGAAGGCGTATTCGCAGGCGCAGAAGGAAAAGCACGAACGATGGAACGCGGACTACACGAAGAAATGGGACGCCGACGGCGACGGCAAACTCAGCAACGAGGAACGCGCCGCGGCACAGAAAGCATCGATGGATGATTGGCGGGCCAAGAATCCCGAACAGGCGGCCCAATACGACAAGCAGCAGGAACTGTGGAAGAAGCAGCAGGCCGACATGCTCGCCAAGTACGACAGGAACGGCAACGGCAAGATGGATCCGGAGGAATGGAAAGAGCAGCAGGCGAACTACATGAAGGATTGGAAGGAGCGCGATCCGGACGGCTACGCGAAATATGAGAAGCAGATGGAAGCCTGGAACAAGCAGCAGGCCGAGACGGTGAAAAAATACGACGCGAACGGCGACGGCAAACTCGACGCAGATGAATGGAAAGTCGTCAACGAAGAGCGCATGGCCGAGTACAAAAAGCAGCAGGCCGACATGCTCGCCAAGTACGACAAGAACGGCAACGGCCGCCTCGATGGCGACGAGTGGAAGGACCAGCAGGCGGACTACCTGAAAGCCTGGAAGGAGCGTGATCCCGTTGCCTATGCCGCTTACGAGAAGCAGCAGGAGGACTGGAAAAAGGAGCAGGCGGAACTCGTCAAGAAATACGACGCCAACGGCGACGGCCAGCTCAGCGGCGAAGAGTGGCAGGTGATTTCTTCCGACCGTCAGAAGCAGTACATCGAAAAATACGACACCGATGGCGACGGCAGCCTGAGCACCGAGGAACAGAACGCCGCGTGGAAAGCGCAGCAGGAAGAGTGGAAGAAAAAGTATCCCGCTTACAGCTATCCTGCGCATCCCGGCGGCGGAGGCGGCATCATTCGGCCGGTGATCCCCGCTGGTCAAGGCGGCGGGCAGGGCGGTGGTCAAGGCGGCGGGCAGGGCGGTGGTCAAGGCGGCGGGTAAGGAACGTGACCGAAATAACTTCCCGACTTGGTCGTTTCTGATTCCCCTCCCTCTTAGGGAGGGGTTAGGGGAGGGTCGGGCGCACTGCGTGATTGTGCGTCAAATCAGGCTGTTTGCCCGACCCTCCCCCTGCCCCTCCCTAAGAGGGAGGGGAGTACGAACTGTGCCAATCGGGAAGTTAATTCGATCCCATTCCCAAGAAACTGTCGCAGCCTCCGGGTGGCCGGAGTTGAGGCTCGGCGAAACGCCGGAACGGACCACCAGTGACGTTCGATCCGGGATTTCGCGGACTCAACCCCGGCCACCCCATGCGGTGGTGAAACAATTTCCAAGGCGGATTGTCGCATCGTGAATGCGCGATCCAGGTCACTCGATCAATCCCAACTCGCATCGATCACCAGCGCGGCCTCCAACTGCCGCAGGTATTCCTTGGCCGGAATGTCGATCGTGCCGAACTGCGCCATGTGGGCGCTGTTCATCTGCACATCCAGCAGCACGAACCCGCGCGACTTGAGCCGATCGACCAGGTGCGCCAGGCACACCTTCGACGCATCCGTCGCCCGGCTGAACATCGATTCGCCGAAGAACGCGCCGCCCAGCGCCATGCCGTACAGCCCGCCGACGAGTTTCGCCGGCTCTGCTCCCTTCGGCCGCGTCCAAGCTTCGACGCTGTGCGCCAGCCCCGCTTCGTGAGCCCGCACGAACGCATCGATGATCTGCTCGTTGATCCACGTCTCCGGATGCCCCGGCCGAGGCTGCGAGCAGTGACGAATCACGCTTTCGAAAGCCGTGTCCACGCGAATCTCGTAATCGCCTCGGCGCATCCGCTGCCGCAGGCTGTGCGATGCCTTGAACCCATCCAGCGGCAGCACCGCGCGCGGGTCGGCGGAGAACCACTCGGCCTCGCCCCGGCGATGCTCCGCCATTGGAAAAATGCCGCGGGCGTAAGCCCAGACCAGCATCTCGATCGAAATGGCCTCGTCGTTTGGCATTCCAGATTCGGTATCCGTCCACCAGCCCCGGGCGCCGCCCGGGGAAGGCCACCTTGTGCTGCAGGAACGCGCTGGGCCATTTCACTTCCCGCGATCGCCGCACTGTCGGCTCTTCCATTTCAGTCTTGCATTGTCGCCGCGCCGGTACGATAATGCATCCTTCAGGGCGGTGAAAGCATTCGCAGGTCTTCTCGAGGGAACGCGTCGCATCTGCTGCGGTGGGTCGTGTGCATGTTGGCACTGGCGGAGCCAGGATGAGACAGGTGAAAGGGTTGGGGCGATGGGAGCCCCCGAGGCTGTCAGACACCGGCCGGGAGCCAGGTGGGAGTCGCAACATGACGCGGATTCAATCAACTCATTCGGTTTGCCGTTGGGCGTTGTTGTTTGCGTTCTCCATCGCCGCGACCGGTTGCGGCGAAGGCGGCGCGCCCGCGCCGGCGCTTTCCAACGTGACCAGCCCGGCGCCGCAGACGCTGGAGGATGCCGTCAAAGCCGGCAACGTCGCGCAGGTGCAGGCCAAACTTCAGCGCGGCGGGCGCGTCGATCCGCTCGCCCGCGAAACCCTTGCCGCCATGCATCTGGCCATCGATGAATCGCAGGTCGACGTGGTCAAGTGGTTGCTCACGCAAGGCCTCGATGTGAATCATGTGGATGACGAAGGCGTGCCGCTGCTGTTTCGCGCGGCCGTGAAATCGACAGGGGCGGTGGTCGAGGAATTGCTGAACCGCGGGGCATCGCTGGCGGTTCGCGACCGGCTGGGGCAGACAGCCTTGCACGTGGCTGTCGGCGCCAGCCGGCGCGACGCGGTGGAACGGCTCCTGCTCAAGGGCGCCGACGTCAAAGCCGTCGATCGTTCCGGCCTCACCCCGCTCCATGCCGGCCTCGCCGCCGATCTGGCGATCCTCGAACTCCTCGTCGTCGCCGGCAGCAACGTCAACAACGCCGACGTGCGCGGCTCAACCCCGCTGCACCGCGCCGCCGCCATGGGCAACGCCAAGGTCATCGACTGGCTCATCTCCAAAGGCGCCAAAGTGAACACCAAGAACACCAGCGGCTTCACGCCGATGGCGCTGGCGCGCCATGAAGTGCGCGATACCCTGAAGAAGCATGGTGGGAAAGAGTGAGTCCGGGCGGACTCGGCTCACCCCAGCAAATCTCCATCACGTCTTGCCCCGCATTCGCTCCAGCAGATTCCGCGTGATCTGCTGGCACCGGCGGTCGGGCCCTTTCGGTTCGGTGTAGACCTTCGGCCGCACGTACCCGGGCGGGGCGGAGAGTCCGTCGGCCCACCAGATGGTCGATGCGTTGAAGACAAAATTGCCGCGCGGGCCTGGATGCACGGTGGCGGTGAAGACGCCGCCGTTGAGTTTGCCCGGTGCGCTCTGCGTCGGTCCTGTGGCGACAATTTCCAGGCCGGGAATCGGCGCCGGATCGCCGTGCCATTCCCAGCCGACGAGTCCGGGGATGCCGTCGCCTTTCTTCATGCCGGTGCCTGCGAAGAGCCAGTGCTCGGGCAAGGCGCAGGTCCAGTCCGCGCCGCCCGTGACGGGGCCGGTGCTGTGAGCGCCCATCAGTTCGTTGGCGTAGGGGCGTTCGTGGGCGAGGGATTTCATCTGATCGAACTCGCGCGTGCCGCCGGGCGGGCCGAACACGCCGACGCGCTCGAAGTTCCTGTCCGGCACACCCGCCGCGTCGGGGCTCATCGCGATCTTGCCGCACACCGCATTGCCCGACAGGAACGCGGCATTCACGCCCGCCGCGATCGCCGCCTGCACGTTGCGGAACATGTCGATCGTCCAGTACTCGTCGTGGCCCACGGAAAGAAAACCCCGGCAGCGCCTCAGGCCCGCCGCGTCGCGGTGCGTGTCGAGGTTGGAGATGTACGTCACGTCGAAGCCCTGCTCCTCCATCCAGAACGCCAGAGGAAATTCCCACAGGAGAAATTCGCCCGAACCCTGCGAAAGCGGCGCGTCGAAGATCTGGCAATACTTCCCATACGGCCGGTTGTAACTCACCTGCACATTCGGCCCCCAGTACCACTCGTTCTTGCCGTCGTCGTAAAGTCCGAACTGGCTGGGCCAGCGGTTGTACGCGTGCCAGGTGTTGTCGCTGCACTGAAAGAGAAAGTCGGCGGGGCGATCGTCGCGCACGATGAAGATGACGTAGCTCTGCGTGCCGTCCGCCAGCGCGGTGAGTTTGCCCAGGTAAACGCCGCTGATCCAGTCGTCGGGAATCGTCAGGCTCAGCGCCGGTTCCCATCGGCAGTCGCGCACGCGCTTGGCGCCGATCGTCGGATCAGGCTGCGCGACGCCCTGCACCGGTTCGAACGAGCGCACATGTCGGCCGCCGTGGCCGCCGTAGAAACCCATGCGATAAAGATCGAGCGTGAACTTCGAAGGCGGATTCGTGGAGACATGAAAGTGAATCGCCTCGCCGGCGCGGATGCTGGCATGCGAGCAATAGCCTTCAATCCACGGGCAGCGATATTTCGTGGCGGGGTCCACGCGGGTGCTGCGCAGCATCCAGTCGCGCGTGCCGGGCAGAGCGTTCTCCAGCAGGATGAGATCGCGTCGGACGCTGTCGCGCTGACCGCTGAGCGAGGCGCATCCGCCGATCGAGGCGGCAAGGCCCGCGCCGGCGACGGCCCTGAGCGCGTCGCGCCGCGAGGGTTGCCCCGCATCGGGACTGGGAAGGGAGGACTTCGTCATGGGGTGCTCCGAATGAAGATCTGCCCGGCTTGCGGTCGCCGTCGCTCCACCATCATCGCATGGAAGGCGGGGCGTTGCCGCCCGCGCGGATGATGCCGCATGCCCGGCGTTAGAATGCCCGACCATCCAGTTCCGCCCACACCACAAGGATATTCGCATGGCACGCAAACCCGCCCGCTCCAGGAAATCATCCGCGTCGAAGAAAGGCCCTGCCGGCAAGTCCGTCGGCCGCATCGTCCTGCGCACCGGCGAAGCGCTCGTCGAAGCGGAGCCCGCATGGTCCGCCGCCGAGCCGGAGATCGTCATCGGCGAACTCGACGGCCCCGTCGGCTACGCCATCGCCAATCTCATCGGCGATCAGGTCAAGGGCCACACCCGCGTCTTCGCCATCCTCAACAGCGACGTGCAGGTCAAGCCCGCCACCGTCATGGTCAGCAAGGTGACCGTCAAGAGCAACAAGTACACGAACATCCTCATGGGCACCGTGCAGGCCGCGATCGCGCATGCCGTGCTCGACTGCGTGCGCAGCGGCGCGATTCCGAAGAAGAAGGTGAACGATCTGGGCATCATCGTCTCCGTCTGGCTCGACCCCGGCGTATTGGCGGAGGACGCCAACGTCGATCACGAAATTCTCTTCAAGACCCACCGCGAAGCCACCGCCAAGGCCATCACCAAAGCGATGCGCGGCGAACCCACGATCGACTGGCTGCTGGCGAACCAGGACAAGGTCCCGCACTATTTCCATCAACTGGCGGTGGAAGGGAAACTGTGAGGGTGTGCGAGTCGCCGGGATCGGCACGGGATGCGTTTCGCAACGTCCCTCGCTGGGAATGATGGGAATCGGAGAGCGGCTGTTTCGAAATTGGCCGACGATTGGAAACGAGCGTCAACGGCCGCCTCCGCCTGTCTTGTGCGCTGCTCCCGCCTTGCAGACATAAAAACCGCCGCCCGCGCTTTCGCGCCGGCGGCGGTTGAATCGCTGGTGACAACTGTGTTGCGACGCTTGCGGACTCATCGCCCGGTTCGACGGAGATCGAAGCCCGGACTCATCGCCCGGTTCGACGGAGATCGAAGCCCGGACCCATCGCCCGAAACGCCGCGTTCCGTTGCCCATTCGCTATTCAGATGTTGCTCGGGTTGACCTTGCGGCCAGGGGCGGTTGACTTGGGACCCTTCGCGGGAGCGGACGGTAAGGGTCCTAGCCTGTGCACCAGTGCCCATTCCCCAAATACTAGGCCCGTCCGCACGCCTCACCGCTCCGATGACGGCTCTTGGCATTGTGCGAGAGGTGGGGCCGTTCAGGGGCAGCCGAGCGGCCGCGTTTCACCATATCAGGACTTCGGCGTCGGCCTCGCCCGCGTTGCCGACCGTCGGCTCAGCGGGCGAAACCTTAGAAACGCGGCTGATACCCAGGGGCGATGGACCGCGTTTGTGCGCCAAAAGCCGAACGAGGCGATGTGAAATGGCGTGGAGAAACAGCGCGAAACAGCCTCGAAACCTCGGCCTTTTCGACTTCGGCCCGACGCGGCCGGCGGAAGGAAAGTTGTTCCAGAATTGTTCGGATGTTGGCGCACAAATCCGTTCGGCGCAACCGGTGAGGCTACTACCGGGAGCACTACACATTGAACATCTCTTCATCCGCCGCATATCTCACGGGTTTCGTTCTGAGACAAAACGTGAAAAAGGGGACATTCGTCATTGACGGGCGCATAAATAAGAATGTCCCCGTTTCTGCCTTTGTCCCCGTTTCTGCCTCCGTTTCTGCCTCCTCCCCGTTTCTGCCTCCTGATTAACGTTCAGCCGCGCAGGAAGGTCATGGTCGTCTGTCGGTCGAGAGCGGCTTCGTATCCGAGATTTTATAGGCGGGATTGCGCCGGGTCCCTTCCCATCCGCCAATCCACAAGTCTTTTTGCTGGGTCTGAACGATGGGAACATATGAACTATACGTCGTGCGAAGGTCAGGATATATCCATTTACCTCCTCGGCATATACAGTAACCCAATTCCGTGTGAACCCAGATATCACCAGCGCCGTTAGGCTGTAGTCTATAGACAGTATCAGCCATCAAAGTGTCGTCGGCGGTATACGTAACGCTTCGGCCGTCAGCACGTCGCACGCCAATTCCACGATGGGTCCCGACCCAGACCGCACCATCGTCTGCAACGCATATTGAGCGAATTTTCAGATCTGGTATCCACGGCTCACGATCGGTCATAAGTTCAAACTTGCCTTTTGCATATTGAAGTACACCCAACCCGAAGACTGATATCCAAATCGTACCAGTCTTGTCTTCGGCTATTCCAGTGACCCAATATTTGCGATCCTCGCTGTGATACAGCACGTCAATCGACTTATCCTTGGAATTGAGGCGAAGCACGCCTGCTTGCCCGGTTCCAGCAATAATCTCCCCGCTCATTGTTTGAAATAGAACTCGAAAATCAGCAAAGCCCGCAGTCATGAGAAAGAAGCGATTGTCCCTGGATGGAACGACTAGTTCCCAATCCTTGCCGCGTCGCTTGCATACGCCATCCGCAGTAGCCACCCAGAGGTTGCCTTCCTTGTCTTCCAGAATGGATCGAATTTCGCCTCGAATGAAACTTGATTCTCTTGGATCTTGCTTGTCTCGATCGTCCAAGATCTTGGGGCCGGTGAATGTTGTGACCACTCCTCCCTTGAAAAAGCTGATGCCGTGTGTGGTTCCAATGGCGACCGTGCCATCGCACAGCTCGGCAATGACCCGGACGTCATTTGAAGGTAGCCCCGTCTTGTCGGTCAAGGTGAGCTGCCGGTCCGACGCGCCCTCCAATGTGGTCAGCTTGGGCTTTCCCACATCAATTGCCACCCATTTCCAACGAGTGGCATCTTTAGCATGAATTGGTGTGGCAATTGACAATACTATTAGGACGATCCGTAGCATGGAAATCTATCCTCTCAGTGATTGGGGAGGGCGATTCTATCGGTTCCTCGGGTGAGTTCTCCAGACGAGGAAAAGGGGACATTCATGAATGCCATTCGGGGGCGGAGAAAAGGGGGGCGGAGAAAGGGGGACATTCATCATTAATGGTCGCATAAATAAGAATGTCCCTTGTTTGCCTCCAAGGAGCGACCGCCATGCAAATCGCCAAACGAACGCGCGAGCGCGATTCGGTCACTCCACCTCGCTCTCCGCCAGAAGCTTTCCATATTCCTGTCTCGCGTGTTCATACGCGGCCTTGGCGTCCTCCATCTCGCCTTTCGCGATGAACTTCTGCTTCTGCGACCAGCACTGATCGACGCCCTTGAGGCACCATTCGGCACTGCGCTTGCTCGCGCGGATGGGCTTGTCGCCGATGGTGACGAAGACCGGATTCGTGTGCGAGGAGGGCAGCACGCGGATCGCCACCCAGCTCGAGCGTTCGAGCTTCACGTCGAAGGAGATATCGCGCGTGACGCCGTCCGCGTCGATTTCTTTCCGGGCCACGGGATAGCCGTTGACGACGAGTTCCACGGGCACTTTGCGGGTGCCTTCGATGCGGGCGCGCTCGATGTGCCAGTAGGGTTTGACGGTGTAGGGCGACCTACGGATCGCATCGTTGGCCTTTTCGTCGAGCAGGGCCGCGACCTGGGCGGTGACTATTACCGTGCCAGGCTTGGCGAGTTTCAGTTCGCTGCCGTTGACGCCCAGTTCGACGGATTTGCCCGTGTCGCCGTTGGTGTCCGGGCCCGCGGCGGCGACTTTCATGTCCATCAGATGGCTGGCGCCGTCGCCGACATAGGTTCGCCCCTGCCGGATGCCTTCGCACCAGGCGTCATAGTCGACGGTGCCGTCGGCCTTGTCCGCGTCTTTGCCACCCGGGGGATCGAGCTTGACATAGCTGCGGCCGAGCCCGACGCGTTCGCCGTAGATGCAGGGGAAGTCGGTCTCACCGCTGATGCGGGTGCGATAGCCGACGTTCAGCGTGTGGTACCAGATATTCAATTCCCATACATACGGAGTATCTACAGTGGAAATAAAGTCGACTGCGGGCACGAGCTTGCCGTCGGGGCCTTCGACCTTGTGCGTGACATCGACAATATATTCGCAGGCACCGATGCCATCGAAGGGCGACATGACGTAGGTAGGCAGCTCGGTCACGGGCTGCCTGGTGTTCGGGTCGATCAACTGCAGGCCCCATCCGCTGTGGGCGGGGCCGCAGACCGCACCCTGTTTCTTGGCCCACTTATATAGATTCAAACCTAGCGTGGGCCAGTGGTTCTTGGAGTCGCCGCCGGGCGGAATCTGGTCTTTCAGGCGGAGCAGGCAGATGTGGCCGGACTGATGGGAGCCGAAGCCGGAGACTTCGATGTCGTAGCGCAGAATGTATGGAGGCTTGTTAGATACTTTGTCCACCGCGCCGGTGAAGAATTGTTTCTGATAATCGAAGCAGGGGCCCCAGGTGAGATTGCAGCCGACTTTGAGGTCTTCGCCGAGGATGTGCCGGTACATGTCGGGCGCATGCACGCCTTCGGTGGGATTGGTGTAGTGGGCGCAGCCGGCGGCGTGGATATGGTGATCGCCCGACCACCACTTGAGTTTTGCGGGATCGACCCAGCGCTGCAGCTTGACCGCGAACTCCAAGGCATCGCCCTTCGTCTGCTTCACCTCCAGCGGCAATCGCTGCGGCAGATACTCCGGCCCGCGCGTGACGGCCACGCTGTACTTGCCTTCGGGCAGGCTCAGCTTCTCGCCATCGTGCCGGTAAATCTGCGGATGGAACGCGAAATCCGGCGCGAGCCGCTTGGCCTGTGATGGATAGACGCGGCCTGCGGCGTCGGTGATGACAAAGCCCGCTGTCGAAGGCTGGCCCTTTTCATCGAGTACGCGCAGCGTCACGGGCACCGATGGCGTCGCGTCGAAGGTGATCGTCGCATCGTTGCGGAAGCCGATGTCCTGCGTGCCCTGGCCGACGTTGAACGCGAGCACCGCCGATCGTTTGCCGGCGTCCCGGCTGTAAAGCTGCACGATGCGATACTCCAGTTCCAGACCGCTGAGGGTCGGCTGCATGGGCCGGCCCTCGAACATCTGCATGTCCAGCCAGCGGTCGCGAACCTGATTCGGCGGCGCGTTGAACAGCCGGCCCGCCTGCGGACTGCTGGCGGCGAGCTTGGCTGTCACGCCGGCTTCATTGTGGACTTTCACGAGGAACTGCGACCAGCCCTGCTCGTGCAGCACGGGTTTGGTGGGCCCCTGCGTCACCTTCACGCGCGACTCCGGGTTGATGTGGACGCCGACGAGGCAGAGCGGGTCGAGCGCCTTCTGCACGAGCTGACGCGCGTCGTCGTCGTTCTTCGCCTTGCCCGCCTGGTCGAGCAGGTCGCGTGATTCCTTTGGCAGCGGTGTGCCCAGATAGTCGAGCGCTTCGACGAGCCTGCCCACCTGCGTCAACAGGGGCTGAATCTCCGCCCGGGTCGCGAAGGGCAGATCGTCGGCAACCCCCGGCGAGGCGGCCAGCGAAGTGACGATGACGAATGCGAACGCAACGAATCGATCGCGAAGGTGGCAGGACATGTGTGAACCCTTTGATCGAGGAGGACCGCCCCAGTGTCGAAATTGTACCGGGGTGCCGGGAAATCCAATCTCGCAACTTGGATCGCACCGGCGGCGCCAGCTGCAACACTTTGTCTGAGTACTGAGTTGGGCATGATTTGCCGCTCATCCGGCGAATGCGTACTCGTCTTGTCAGAGCCGGAGTCTGTGACTCCGGTTCGCCGAGCCGGATCGATGCCGGCGAGGCGAAATTCGGCGCGGCGGACGCACGGTCAACCGGAAACGCAGGGCGCGAATTCGATTTGAAGCGGCGTTGAGTCGCTTCAAATCGACCGGAGTCACAGACTCCGGCTCTGTTCACGACTCCGAAATGCCCATTCCAATCGGTGTCAAGTACGCAAATGCCGGATGAGCCTGATTTGCCTCGCGCAAAGGCGCAAAGGCGCCAAGGCGCCAAGGCGCCAAGGTGCAACGGCGCAAAGGCGCGAAAGCGCAAAGCACGCCAAGACGTGCGTTGTCTTTGCGTGCTTTGCGCCTTTGCGCGAGATTCTGTCAACGATGCGGCCTGGCGAACTCATTGATGCCCTGGGCCTAACTGAAACCTGGCAACTGTCGATGCTTGGCCGGACGGCGGTTGACGCTATCATCAAGACACGGTCCTGCGAACCCTGCATCTTGCTTTGGAGCCTGCCCATGCGATCCCTTTTGATTCTGCTCTTCGCGCTGGCGGTGTTGGTTGCGGCACTGCCGCTGTCATCGGTTCTCGTTGCTGCGCCCGCGGTGAAGAAGGAGGAAGTGAAGAAGGTGCCGCGCTGGATGGAGAAGTTTGACCCGCTGCTGATCGCGGCCCACGAAGGCGAAGCCGCGGAAGTCAAGAAGCTGCTCGAGAAGGGCAGCAACATCAAAGTGACCGCCAGTTACAAGCACGTCAACGGCTGGACCGCGCTGCACTTTGCCGCGCAGGAAGGCCACGAGAAGATCATCGAACTGCTCATCGCCAAGGGTGCTGACATCAATCAGAAGGACAAGGTGCAGCAGCGCACGCCGCTGCACCTCGCGTCGGCGCAGGGAATGACCAAAGCAGTGAACATGCTGATCGCCAAGGGCGCGGACGTGAACGTGAAGGACAAAGGCGGCAACACGGCGCTGGGCCTGGCGTCGGAAAAAGCGGTGATCGCGGCACTGAAGAAGGCGGGGGCGAGCTGAGGGTTTGTGGGGAAGGGTGTAGGGTTTAGGGTTCAGGGTTTAGGGTGTAGGGTGTAGGGTGTAGGGTTTAGGGTTTAGGGTTTAGGGTTCAGGGTCTACGGTTCAGTTTCTCACTGCGTCACTCGGCTCCCGGAAGTCTGCGTCCGAAAAGTCAAAATAGCGACTGCAACATTCAAAATGCAATAGTCAGAGCTTCGCATCGGCGTTGAAAATCTGACTTTTGACTTTTGCATTTTGACTTCACTATTTTGACTTTTCCGACTCGGCCGGATTAGCGCGTCGAGCGCAGGCTCGTCCTTCCGTCGTCGTCTCTCCCTTTCTTCGTCTCTCCCTCTCTTCGTCTCTCCCTCTCTTCGTCTCTTCCCCCTCCGTCCCTTCGTCCCTTCCCTTCTGTCCTCCCCTTGTAACACCCGCGAATCCCTCGACAATGTACGGAACGCACGCACGCCGGCTCAGCGTGACCCGGTGTGCTGCTCTTGTTTCCCCGCTCCTGCTGGAGAATCCGCGCATGATTTCTGTCCGTTCACTATTGACCGGCCTCGCCGCCGGCGCCTTGCTCAACTGCGCCGTCACCTCGGCATCCGCCCAGGAAAAGCCGGCCGCGCCGCTGCCCAAGCCGCTGCGCGCCCTGCTCGTCACCGGCGGCTGCTGCCACGATTACACCAACCAGAAAAAAATCATCAGCGAAGGCGTCAGCGCCCGCGCCAATGTCGAGTGGACCCTCTGCCAGCAGGGCGGATCATCCACCAACACGAAGATCGGCCTGTACTCCGATGAAAACTGGGCCAAGGGTTACGACATCATCGTTCACAACGAATGCTTCGCCGACATCCCCGATCCCGCCTGGACGCAGCGCGTGCTCAAGCCGCACAAGGACGGCGTGCCGGCCGTCGTCATTCACTGCGCCATGCACAGCTACCGCGACAAGACGGATGAATGGTTCAAGTTCACGGGCGTGACCTCGCATCGCCACGGCGGCCACTTCGCGTTCGAGGCGGTGAATCTCAAGAAGGATCACCCGATCATGAAGGACTTCGGCGACAAGTGGAAGACGCCCAAGGGCGAGCTCTACCACATCGCCAAGGTGTGGGACAGCGCCACCCCGCTCGCCGAGGCGTACAGCCACGAGACCAAGAGCAACCACGTCTGCATCTGGACGAACCAGTACGGCAAGACGCGCGTCTTCGGCACGACCGTCGGCCACTACAACGAAGAGATGCAGGACCCCATCTTCCTCAACTATCTGAGCAAGGGAATCCTCTGGGCGACGGACAAGGTCGAGGACAAGAATTTCAACACGCCGGCCAAGGAACTGAAGGTGACGGAGATCAGTCCGGGCGTGGATGAGAAGTACGTACCGACACCGCAGCCGAAGAAAGACAAATGATCTTCATGCGCGCTCTTGTTCCTGGCTACCCGCTCACTCTTGCTTGGCGCTAGGCGCCGCCGCGCGGGTCTTCATGTAGCCGCGCACCTGCTCCAACTGTTCGTCGGTGTAGCCGAGGATGACGTGGTTGAGGAACAGGCCGCGCTGCTGGTTGGCTTCCTTGCGCAGCGGCTCCACGTAGTCGAACAGGGAGTTGGACATGCCGTGGAGGAAGACCCAGCCCGTGCCCAGTTCGCTCATCGGCGGCATCTTGAACGGCCACTTCTCCTTCGGCTTGTCGAGCGTCCAGATCGCCCGCAACGCCACGTCGCAGACGCGGTGGTACGACACCCTCCACAGGTGCGGCCCCTTGGCGTCGGGGTCTTTCCACTCTTCGATCGGTTCCGGCGCCTGCCGTTTGTCGTCGAGCGTCTTGCCGATCAGCGGCACGAGCGTTCTGTCCTTCAGGTTGGTGGCCATGAAAATGCCCCAGACGCGCTGATCCAAATTCTTGTCCTGCCCGATAGCGACCGCAATCTCCGTCTTGACGCTCTCGTCGCAGAGTTGGGCGAGGAGGAGGAGAAAACGCGAACGCGTCACCGTGGCATAGCCGGGCAAAGCCTTTGCCGCCGAGTAATTCGGCTCGCGCTCGAAGAAATGGTCCTGGTACATCTTGCGCAGCCAGGGAAGATCGTCCTTCGTGCCGAATTTGGCGAATCGCAATACATGTTCGAGTTTTTCGCCCTTGGTTGCTTTCAGGTTGTCCGTCAGGATGGCTCGCACCTCCTTCTTTTGACCATCGTTGAGCAGATCTGAGTGCCGTGAACACCAAATCAGCGAGCGGTCACGGTATCGCTCATTGGCGGAATCCAGACCGCGAAGTGCGGCTTCCCGAATATCGTCAAAAGCAAGTTCACTACCGAGAATTTCACCGTAGAGATAGTCTGAATTCCGCACCTTCGCCTGCCGGAACAACTCCGGAACCGCGCGTTGCCAAGTGAATTGGTCGCAAACCGTCGACCAACTTGGTCGCTTGGCGGTAACCGGCGCGCCACGCACGGCTATCAATTGATCGATATATTGAGCGACCGCTTTCTGCAGGTCAGCGTCTTCGGCCACGTTCTCTTGCGCAACTGCAGACGGGATCAGACAGAAGAGCAGGCTTGCTGTCATTATCGATAAGCATTGCATCATGTTGTTTCCTAATTCTTGTCAACCACATCCGCATGCCACTTTCGCACACGTTTGCTACCGACTCCGACACTGCCGCTGGTCATTAGGTCTTCATTACTTTCAGCATGGCCAGCAAAACCCATGGCATGGCCAAGTTCGTGTGCAAAGACGAGCGCCAAGGTCGCCCTTTCTGTGTCGCTGACTGTGCCATCCCCATTGCGACGGGTGGCTGTGGTTGAGGCTCTGCTCAACCACGGCTGGAACCGCTAAGCCTTCCAGAAGCGAGCGATTGTCACCTTGTGCTCGAAGTAAAACGCCCCGCAAGGTTGCTGTGCGCGTTGGCTGTGGTTGAGCCAAGCCTCAGCCACAGCCACCCGCCGCCCCAAGGTGTCGCACGGACAACCTGTTTCGATCGCTTCGCCCGCGCCGCGCTCACTTGCCCTTGGCGTTGGGCTCGGCCGCGCGGGTCTTCATGTAGCCGCGCACCTGCTCCAACTGTTCGTCGGTGTAGCCGAGGATGACGTGATTGAGGAACAGGCCGCGCTTCGGATCGGCCTCCTTGTTCAGCGGCTGCACGTGGTCGAACACCTCATTCGACTCGCCGTGCAGGAAACGCCAGGAGCCGTCGAGCGGCGGAGCCTTGATCATCCAGTCTCCTTTGGGCACGTCGATCGTCCGCACCGCCCTCACCGCGACATCGCATACGCGGTGGTAGCTGGTCCGCAGCAGGCGCGGCCCCTTCGCGTCCGGGTCCTGCCACTGCTCGATTGGTTCGGGCACCTGCCGTTTGTCGTCGAGCGCCTTGCCGACCAATGGCACGAGCGACTTATCCGTCAGCAGCGCCGCCATGACCAGCCCCCACGCCCGCTGCTGGATGTTCTTCTCCTGCGAGATCGCCTGGGCGATCTCGATCCGTGCCGCCTCGTCTCCCATCTTCGCTAAAGCGAGAAGAAAGCCCGAGCGGGTCACCTTGTTGACGCCCGTGAGGTTGGTACATGTGTAGTCCGGCTCGCGCTGAAAGAAATGCTGCTGATAAATCTTCCGCAGCCAGGGAATGTCGGCCTTGGTGCCGACGGAAGCAATGATCCACAAGTCCTCGACGCTCTGGGCGTTCGTCTCCTGCAACACTGATTTGATCGAGGACCTGATCTTCGCGCGATGATCGTCCTGAACGAGGTCGGGGTGCTTGGCGCACCAGAGCATGGACCGCCGACGGTAACGCTCAATTTCGGACTCGATCCCGGCCAACGCGATGTCACGCACTTCATCCGACCGCTCATCTTCAAAAACAAATAGAAGTTGACCGTAAAGATAGTCGGATTTGCGCTCTTTCAACTGGCGAAGAAGTTCCGTCCGGGCGGCGTCGAACCCGAACCGATCACCAATCTTCAACCGATTAGGGCGAGGTACCGCGACGCCTTCGTTGCGCAGTTCGAGCAATCGATCCAGGTATTCCGTCGTTGCCTGTCGCAATAGCGCAGCTTCGTCAGAGGGGGCGGCCGCACCGGCACCAGTGGTACATCCGATGACGAGTACTGCCATAATTAGTGCGCGCATTTGAACATTCCTTTCCGTCCATACCGAGATTGAGTAACAGCGGTTGTGTTTGCAATGCGATGCAAGTCACGGATTGACGACATCCGCGTGCCACTTGCGCACGCGTTTGCCGCTGGTGTCCATCCAGTACATCAGGTCGTCCTGTCCTTCCGCGTGCGAGCCGAACCCTATCGCGTGTCCGACTTCATGCGCGCTCTTGTTCCTGGCTACCCGCTGACTCTTACTTGGCGCTAGGTGCCGCCGCGCGGGTCTTCATGTAGCCGCGCACTTGCTCCAGTTGCTCGTCGGTGTAGCCGAGGATGACGTGGTTGAGGAACAGGCCGCGCTGCTGGTTGGCTTCCTTGCGCAGCGGCTCCACGTAGTCGAACAGGGAGTTGGACATGCCGTGGAGGAAGACCCAGCCCGTGCCCAGTTCGCTCATCGGCGGCATCTTGAACGGCCACTTCTCCTTCGGCTTGTCGAGCGTCCAGATCGCCCGCAACGCCACGTCGCAGACGCGGTGGTACGACACCCTCCACAGGTGCGGCCCCTTGGCGTCGGGGTCTTTCCATTCCTCGATCGGTTCGGGCGCCTGCCGCTTATCGTCGAGCGTTTTGCCGATCAGCGGCACGAGCGTTCTGTCTTTCAGGTTGGCGGCCATGAAAATGCCCCAGACGCGCTGTTCGACGCTCTCGTCCTGATTGATGGCGGTGGCTATTTCCTTCTTGACGCTCTCGTCGCCGAGTTGGGCGAGGAGGAGCAAGAATTGCGCTCGGGAGAACTGGCCTACCGTGGAAATGGCGCGGCCGACAGAGTAGTTCGGCTCGCGCTCGAAAAAGTGTTGTTGGTACAACTTGCGGAGCCAAGGAATATCCTGCTTAGTCGCAAACTTTGCAAATCTGACCATGTGCGCGTATTTCTGTCCATTTGTCGCCTTGATCTCTCTCTCCAAGACTGCTCGCACTTTCTTTATCTGCTCGACATGAAGCAACGTTGCATGGTTCGTACACCACCACAGCGAGGCCTCCCGATATTGGTGATCGGGATTATCTAGCAGCCCGTTGAATTACCCCTCATTCTTCACGCCGCAACCAACCCCTCTTGC
>CAYRPN010000083.1:0-25886 GCA_964426135.1 uncultured Phycisphaeraceae bacterium
TCGGAGCAATTATGGCTTTTCATACACGTTCTAAGAGGGAGGGGAATCGGAAACGGCCAAGTCGGGAAGTTATTTCGGTCACGATCCATAGCCAGACTCGCCTCCGGTGGCCTCACCCAGCTTCATTGCGGCGGAATCACCGCGTCCGTCGGCACTGCGACTTCACGCTTCGCGAACGCGTCCGTCGCGTCCGGCACGCGCCGCAACACCACCGGAACCAGCCACAGCGCCAGCGCGATCATCGCCAGCAGGCCCGCCGCCCACCAGCGCGATGCGACCTTCGCCTCCGGCGTCTCGGCTTCCGCGTCGAACTGCAGTTCCATCGGCGCGTTGCTCTGCACCTGCACCGAACGGTTGAACTCCAGCACCCGCCCGCGCTGCGGCAGCGCCACCGCCAGCGCCACCGTTTCGCCGGCCGCCTTCGCCTGCATGTCCGTCCACGCCCGCGTCTGCTCGGCGATGTGGTCGGTCTCCTCCTTGCCCAGCGACACCTTCGCCTTCTGAATCGCCTCGGCGTTCAGCAATTCCAAGGCCATCGCGCCGGCGCCGGCTCCTTCCTGCTGCCGCAGACGGTCGCGCGAACCGAGCAGGCCCATCAGCGCCAGGTCGTTGTTGAACTCCGTCAGCTTCACCCGCGCGTCTTCGTTGAACGCGGCATTGGAAGCCGAGTAGTGCACTGCCGCCTCCAGCGCCTGCTGCGCGCGCTTCTGATCGCCCTTGCGCAGGTAGTCCTCGCCCCTGTGCTGCTGCTCCTGCGCCCAATTTGTGTTCGCCTGGTTGAAGTGGTACATGTTCCGCGTGTACGTCTCGATGTTGAACACCTCGATCTTGCGGGCCATGACGAAATCGCGATTGATCGTGAGCGTGCCTTCAAACTCGCGGTAATCGAACTGTTCCGGCAGGTACAGAATCCAGTTCACGTCCTTCAGGGGAAGATCAAAGCGAGGCCCGATCAGTTTCGGTTGGGTGCTCGACCAATCCGCCGGCGGCGGTGAAACGTAGGTGAACTCCACGGTGACATCCGCGCCTTCGCGGGCCGCCGCGCCCAGCGGGATCAACTCGACGCGCGCGCCGTTCTTCGTCGTTCGCGACGGCACGGGCGATTTGCCGTTCACCTGCACCGCCCACAGTTCGCTGTCCGGCGGCAGCATCACTTCCAGGTGCTGCTTGCTGTGCACGCGCAGGTCGATCCGCACGGAGGTCAGCGTGTGCCCCGTGTCGGCGACAACGCTCTTGATCAGCGTGCCCAGCGCGTCCGCCTGCAACAGGTTCGCCGCCTCGTGCCGCTGGGCGGAGAGCGTGACGGAATAATCCGCCGCCGCCGTGGATCGGCTGAACGCCGCGGATTCGAAACTCCGCGAGGTGAACAGCCTGGGAATCGTGCGCGGGTCCATCGCCTGCATCGCACCCGCGCCGCCCGACAGCGCCAGTTGCACTCGCGGCGCCGGCAGCACCACGAGGTAACCCGCCTGCCGTTCCACGCCCGTTGCCTTGATCGGCTCGAGCGTGATCATGCCCGCGCCCGCAACGGTCAGTGCGTACTTCGTTTCGTACCGCACCTCCAGCGAATACCGGCCCTCGAACCATTTGCGGTTCAGCTCGATGCGCCAGCGACCGCTGCCTTTCTCCACCTCGTTCTTGCGGGCGATGTCGCGGCCGAGAATCTGCACCGCCTCGGCGCCGCGCGGCAGTTGGATCTCGAACACCTTTGAGCCTGCGTTGTGCAGTCGATACGAGAGGTACTGCGTGTGCCGCACGATGCCTTCCACCACATCCGCCACGTGCAGGAAATCCGCCGTGATCCGCGGCTTGATCACTTCCGTCGCCAGCGTCAGCGACCAGTCGGGCTGCGGCAGCTTGAAGCAAAGGACGCCGGGTTCGCGGATGCCGAACTCCAGCGGATCCACATCGTTCACGCCCGTTCGCTCGCCCACGGAAAGGATCACGCCCTTGTCGGATTTCACAATCAGCCGCCCGCTCGTCTTGGTCACGCCGGTGACCTGCACGCGCGGCACCGTGATCTGCCCGGGCAGGCCCTGCACCGTGCGCGTGAGCTGAATCTTCAGCGGAATCGAGCCCAGGTGTTTCTCGCGCAGATGCACCGTCACCGTGCGAATCTCGTTGGCGATGGACTCGTCCCAGTGACTGACCTGCGGCGCGGTGAGCACGTCGATCTCGTACGCGGCGGGCAACTTCAACTCGACCGCGAAAACCCCTGCCTTGGTCACATCCACCTTCACATCACTGTTGTACAGAAGCTGTTCGTCGGCGATCACGAACGTCACCGACTCTTCCGTGTGCAATTCCGGCTTCACCTCGACCACCTGCGCCGTCACGCTGTCGTCCGCCTTGTCCATGCGGAAGGCGTTGCGGACGGCGCTCTGCACTCCGGCTTCCCGCGCGAAATCGTCCACGTTCATCGTCGCCGGCGCCTTCTGCACGACGATCTGCACCGCCGGCGACGCGGTGAAGCCCAGCACGCCGCTGTGCCGCGCCGCGTCGGCGACGCTGATGGCGCCGATGGTCGCGTCATAAGGCAGTTTCTCCCGCGAAATCTGCGTGACCACCACCAGCGAGTATTCGCCCACCGCAGGCTCGGACAGGCGCACTTCCAGTTCCTGCTTCGGAATGTCGTAACGCCAGGCGCCAATGGATTTGCCCTTGACCACCGTCACGGTCATGGGTTCCGGGACTCGGATGCGAATCTGCCGCAGTTCGCCTTGCGCGATCTGGAAGCGCACCAGGTGCTGGACTTCCACCAGGCTCGCATCGAATCGCGCGAGGCTGGTGGACTGCGAATAGAAGACCGTCTTCTCCTGGCTGGTCTCGCGGGCCCGCGGCTTCCAGGCGACGGCCGCGTGATCCGACGGGCCCAGCAGCGCCGAAGCGGTGGTGGCGCCGTTGGCTTCCGCACGAGTCATGCGCAGTGCGCCGGCGACTTCCACATCCTGGCCGACCGCCGGCACTGTCAGCTTCACGCGCTTGGACAAAGCCTGCGGCAGCGCGAAGAAAAACGCACGCGACTGATCCTCGCCCGCCTTGGGCAGGGCGCTCAAGAACTTGAACGTCACATCATGCACGCCAGGCTTGCTGACAACGAGGTGATAACTCTTGCCCTGCAATTCAAGGCGAACGGGAGCATCCGCCTGGTCGGGCGTGAGCAGAATCGGCGCGTGATCGAGGAACACAGCTCGCGAAGGGTGATCGGCGCTGACGCGGATCGACAGATCCACCTCCACATGATCGCCATCGGCCTTGAGGGCAGCTTCGAGGCGCTGCAGCGTCGGCTCTTTGGGCGCCAGCGAGAGCACGCCGTCGGCGCGGGCGGCGGTTCCTGTGAGCATCGGCAGGACAACGCATGTGATCGCGGCGGCGACGGCTCCAGCGCGGCTCGGCGACGCGTTCAATCCAAACGCCGCGCGCCCGACCGCGCGCCAGACAAAGGACACGAGCACCAGCGTCGGCAGCAGCCAAGTGAAGACATGCAGCAGCACGCCCTCCAGAGCATTGAACTGGGCCGCGCCATAGAGGACGCCGACGATGCCGATGACGACGGCAGGGAAGCGGTAGGGGACCAGCCTGCTGAGCGTGGGAATTGCCTTGGCCAGCGCCGCCGCCAGAATCAGCAGGATGCACGCGATCGGCAGGAAGAATCCGCCGAAGAAGGTGGCGTGCTGCCGCCACTGCGGAATGATGCCGGCTTCGAGGGTCAGCGGCTCGGACGAGTTGGCGGTGACCGTCTGCGTGAGCGTGAGCGTGGAGAGCGCGTCATCGGCGCGGAACTCTTCCGACAGCGGCGGCGCCTGCGCCGCCAGCGTGCCCAGGCCGGTCAGCGCCATGACCGCGATGGCTCCGAACGCGAGGCGCAGCGCGGTTCGGCTGCGCAGGGCCGCGAAGATCACCAGTGCCGCGCTGATCAGCGCGATCAGTAGCGTGCCGATGACGATCTGCCCCTGCAGTTGCGTGGCCCGCTCGCTGAACGCCGCTCGCCACTCACTCCAGCCCCACGCCCAACTCGCCGCGACGGAGTTCATCACCTGTCCGAGGCTGCCATGACGAATGGTGCGCGCCGAGGGCAGCAGGTTCGCCTCCGCCAGGTGAACGGACCACTCCGCCGGCGTGCGGATCGACCATGTCGTGAATGTCGAGTTGATTCCCTGCTTCGTGTCCGCGGTCGGCGTGGTCGGCGCAGCCAGGGCGATGTGTCCGCTGAAGCCCAGTTCGCCGTGCAGCTTGCCGTACTCCACTTCGATCGTGACCGGCTCGTTCGGATTCTTCGTGCGCGGCAGCGTGATCATCAGAAGCTGCTTGTTCTTCGGATCCATTGAGGTCTTGGCGGGTTCCAGTTTGTCCACCAGCCGGTTGTTCTCGATCACGGTGACGCCGGCGCGGACGCGCCAGACAGTGACATCCTCCGCCGGCATGAGCAGCGGCAGGAACTGGCTCGCCGCATTCTTGATCTTGTAGCGCACCGTCGTGCGCGATTCGGTCGGCTCATCCTTGCGGGCGAACACGTCGGTGCGGATGTCCGTCACTTCGATCACCACGGGCAGCAGGCTCTGCCGCTCGAACGCATCCACCTTGAGTTTCACCGTGTGCGGCGGCTTGGTGAATGCAAAGGTGTGGAGAATCGGAGCATTGACGAGCAGCGCGAGATCGCGGGGCAGATCGCCCGGATCGATGACGCGGGCATCGCTGCCTGTGACGGTGGCCGGCGTGACATTGAGGTTCAGATGACTGGCGACCGCGAGGTAACCCGTCTGCGTCTGCACGCTGACGCCGTCGCACAGGATGCCGCCGAACTCCAGTTCTTCGCCCGCCTTGTAGGGCACGGTGAAAGTGATCGTCTGCGTGTGAACGTCGATGGCCTTGCGCGACAGTTTCAGGTGATAGATCTGCTTGTCCTTCTCATCGGCGCGCCAGGCGCGGTCCCGGCCGACGAACTCCACGTTGCGGTAGGCGGGCGGAATGCGGAAGGAGAGTTCATCCACCGGGGCGCCGGTGATGAAGTACGACAGCGCGATGGTGCCGTAGGCGACGCCGTCGGCGAGCGTGAGCAGGTGGAATGACTCGACGCGGATCGTCGCCGGCCGCTTGCGCGGTGCGACGGTCAGCGACCACGCGGCGTTGTTGAAGCTGTAGGCGAATTCCGTGCCGACCACGCGCTGCTGGGTGGACGCGGTGTTCATCTCGGTCAGGCCCTGGACCGCCGGTGGGTCGACGGCCACGCCCTGGTCCGGCTCCACGGCCACCACGATGAAGCTGCGCTTGATGTTCGCGCCGCGCACCGAGATGGAAGCGATCGCGTGGGCTGCCGCTAGCGGACTCTTGTTCAGTTGCAGCTTGTACTTCACCAGCGTCCGGCCGAGCACCGGCTGTTTGAAGCGGATATCCACCAGTCGCGTCGCCTGCCCCGCGACAATGGGTCGCGGCGTTCCGCCATCCACGTGCGCGCCCGTGATCTCGGCCACTTCCAGCGTGGCGGGCACTTCCAGTTGCAGTTCGCGCACCGGGGCTTCGCGCACCTCCAGGTCGATGCTGCCGGCGACGGTGAGATTCTCATCGCTGACGCCCACGACGATGTTCTGCATCGCGTCGATCACCGGCACGATGTCCGCCAGCGCCAGCGACATCTGGTACGGCGTGGCCGCGTGCGTGAAGAAAAACGCCTTGCTTTCAGGCACCGCCCGCGTGTCGTTGCCGATGCGCGGGAAGGCGGCGCCGTTGATCTGCGACAAGCCGCCGGTCTGTTTGAGGACGAGCGCGATGGCGCTGTTCGTGCCGACGCACAGGCTGCCGCCGGCGCGGATGCCGCCCTGCGGTTCGATGACGGGCAGGCTCACCTGCGCCGGCAGCGCGGGCAGCGTGGTCTCGCCAAGCACCTGCAGGCCGTAGCGCCCGGTCTGCGGACGGTTGAGGTTCACGACGAGCGTGCCAGGCGAACCGGCGGGCGCGCCGGCGGCGGGGGGGTTCAGTTTCCAGTCGCGGATGAAGGAGCCGCGCACCTGCGTGACGCTCAAAGCCGCGGGCACCATGAAGATCAGTTCGCTCACCTGCCCCTGCGACACGGAGAAATCGTAGATCGTGTCGAGCTTCAGCAGCCCGGTGCTGACGGTGGCGATGGTGTTCGCTTCGCTGGCGAAAACGAGCTTCGCGTCCAGCGCCTGCACGGCGGGTTTCCAGCGGACCGTCATCGGCGCGCCGGGCGCGAGCAGGGCGGTGAGGGTGAGCTTGTCGCCGGCGACGTTGCGCTGCAGGCGGAGCGCGCCAGGCAACTGCACTTCCAAGTCCGCGCGATCGCAGACGATTTCGATGCTGCGCAGCCGAGCGGGCGGAAGGTCGACGATGGCCTCGCGCCACGCCCCGCTCTGCACCGCCGCCGCCCTCGCGGCGAAAGTGGCGGAAACTTTCTGCACGCCGGCTTTGGCGAAGGCGAGCGAATAGGTGCGGCGCTTGGCGTCATATTTCACCGCCGCGCCGGCCTTGGGTTCCACGAGTTCGTCGAGTCCCACGTCGCCGGCGGCAAGAGGCAACTCGCCGCCGTCCTTTGCCGCCGCGGCGTTCACGTCGAGCGAGAAGGTGAACGACTGGCCTTCGATCTTCGCGCTGACTTTCACGTCAGCGGCGGAGGCGTGAAGCCCTTCATCCAGCCCCCGCGCCGGACCGGCGGCCGAACATACCAACGCGAGTGCGAGCAACGATGCAACAGTGCGAGTGATCATCAGCAACTCCTGGGAGCGGGTCGAGCCGTTAGTTGAGAGCTGTTAGAGAAATCTTCAGCCTTCAGCCATTAGCTCCAATCCAAAAGCCACAAACTGCGATTCACAATCCGCAATCAAATCCGAAATCCGAAATCCGAAATCTCCTCTCACGGCGCCCTCGGCAGCCCTTGCGCCTTGCGCACCAGGTCGAGCAGTTCCGCGGCCTTTTCATCGAGCGGCAACTGATTCACCACGCGCTCCAGCGTGCTGGTCAACTGCTGGAGCGAGCCATCCTTCGCGTGTTCGCTCTGGCGCAGAATCTCGGCGAACTCGGCCGCGCACGCCGCCAGGTAAAGGCGCGGCGCCTCGCCTGGGGTGCATCGCTTCACGAGGCTCGCCCCCACGTGCTGGGCGATCTCTTCGATCTTGTCCGTATCCGTGTTGCGGTAGCGCACGTAGACGATGCCCAGATCGGAAGCGTTCATCACCTGCGGGCCTGGGGTGTTGGCGGCGGGCGCGGTTGGGGGCGCGGGGCGGTTCGGCTGGGCCGCTTGAACCGGCCCCGCCTGCGGCCCGTGATCCACGGGTTGCGCGGCATCGATCAGTTCAAGTTCGTACAACGCCGTCGATGACTGCCCGCTGCCGACTTCCCCCGCGTCGATCTTGTCATTGCGGAAGTCCTTGTCGGCGATCGCGCGGTTCTCGTAGCCGATCAGGCGATATCGCCGGACCTTCGCCGGGTTGAACTCGACCTGGATCTTCGCGTCCTTGGCGATCGTCTGCAGCGTCGCGGTCAGTTCATCGACAAACACCCGCCTGGCCTCGCGCTGCGAGTCCACGAAGTAGTAAGCTCCGTCGCCCTTGTTCGCCAGCTTCTCCATCATGTTGTCGTCGTACGCGCCGGCACCGAATCCCACCGTCGTGCAGGCGATGCCCTGCTGACGGTAGCGATCGACGTAGCTGAGAATCGCCTCGGCCTCCGACTCGCCCACCGTCGCGATGCCGTCGGAGCAGAGGATCACGCGATTGATCGCCCCAGCCTTGTGCGCCTGCTCGGCAAGCTGGTAGCCCGCCTGCAAACCCTTGAGCAGATTCGTCTGGCCCGTGGGTTGGATCGAGGCGATGGCCTCGATGATCTTGCTCTTCTGCGAGGCGGGCGTGGTCTGCAGCAGCGTGTGAACCTGCGAACCGAACGCCACGATCGAAACCGTGTCCGACGGGTTGAGCTGCGAAACCAGCAGCGTCAGCGAATGCTGCACCAGCGGCAACCGATCAGCGCGGGACATCGAACCCGAAGCGTCGATGACCAGCACGAGATTCGCGGGCTTGCGGCCGTCGCGGCCGATCACTTTGCCCTTGACGCCGACCTTCAGCAGCACAGTGTTGCCTGCGCTGTCACCGGCAAACGGCGCCGGCGCGGCTTCGGTGTGCACGGTGAAGACACCTTCGCCGCGCGTGGGATAGTTGTAATCGAACGCATTGACGAACTCCTCCATGCGCACGGAGCCGACGGGCGGCAGATAGCCGCGCTTCAGGTAACGCCGCGCGAGGCTGTAGGAAGCCGTGTCCACATCGAGGCCGAAGGTGGACTGGTTGTCCTCCTGCGCGAGCGTCCACGGATTGACGGGCACCACCTTGAAACTGGCGGCGGGCATGAGCTCGGCGGAGTCTTCCTCTTTCTCTTTCGCTCCAGCCTGATCGCCAGGCGCTTCTCCGCGCAGTTTCGCCAGCAGTGCGGTGACGGCAAGATGCTGTTCAAGTGTGGTCTTGACAATCAGGTTGCCGTTGAGTTCGCGCAGACTGGACACATCGCCGCCGCGTTCCGCCCATTCGCCCGGCTCGCCGACTTGCGACTGAATTTTCGTCGCCAACTCCATCACGGCGGCTTCGCGAGCCCGCATTGCCGCCTCAGTCGCGCCATCTTTGATGGGCGGAATCAGTCCCGCCAGATCGTAAACCTTGGTGTCGGAGGTTCTCTGAAGGTCGCGGTGTGTGGAGATATGAACCACGCCGTCGATGATGCTGTACCCGAGCTTGCCGCTGCGGGACGCCGCGCCGGCCTGTTCGAGTACCAGCCGAAGCGATTGTTCGGCTGGCAGGCTCTTGTCGAGCTTCAACGTGATCGGCAGGTTCTGCTCGACGCCCGCTGCTTCCAGCGCGTACCAGTTGACGAAGTAGTTCACGCCCGTGGTGTTGCGGAAATAGTCGACCACGTTGACGAGCTTGTTGCCTTCAAAGTTAGCGGGCAGCGGGTTCTTGAGTTTGTCTGCGATGCGGCGATTGAGTTCCGTGTCGGCATTTTCCCGTTCGAGCGATCCGACCCGCGACGCGGTGATCTGCGGCCAGTCGCTCGGATCGGTGATCAGTTCGTTGTAGGGAATCGTGGCTTCGATCAGGCCAACCTGCTGTTTCGCAACTTTCAAACTGCGAAGCCGCATGTTCTCCTTGGACTTCACCGCCAACTGCGAGTCCTCAGTCATCGTCTTCATCGCTTCGGCGGCGGGATTTCCCGGATCGTCTTCCTGCTCTTGCTTGTCGATCGTTCGAAAAGCGACACTTTCCCGCTGTTTGACCACATCGACAATCTGCTGGCTGGTTTGATCGCGCAGCTTCGCGTAATCAGCCGCGCCCAGCACTTCAGCGCTCCGATTGATCACAGCCTGAGCCTGCTGCAAGCTCTCTTGAGCACCGAGATAATTCCGTTCCTCTGCCATTTTTTGCGCCTTGGCGACAAGCGCCTGATGCTCGGCGATGGCGGCTTGCGAATTGATCGCCTGTTGCGACTCAACACCGGCGGTGAGGCCTGTGAACTTTGCCAACTCCTTCTGGGTCTCATCAATCCGCCGGTCGAGATCCTTGTTCGCCGGATGCTCCGCGCTGCGCCGCCGTTCGTAGGAGTGGTAATCCCGCAGTTCCTTCAGCTTCGCGAGTTTCTCCGTGAGTTCCGCCACCTTGCCGCCGTCCTTCGCAGCGTTCTCTTTCGTGTCGTTCTCCAGGACGGTTGCTTGTTGGGCAGCAATCACTGTTACGAGTCCGGCCCGCGGCTTCGCGCTCTGCGCTCGCTCGTCGGCCAGTTCGTCCTCAACCAACTTCTTTTCCAGGTTGTCGAGCCTGGCAATCGTGGAATCCTTCTTCTCCTCACCCTTCGCCTCGCGGCCCAGTGTGGCACGGAGCGTCTCGTTGTCTGGCAGTCCGCCGGAAATATCGAGATGCGCGCGACGCAACAGTTCCGGTTCCGCGGCGGGCGCCTCGACGGGCCGATCGCCGAATCGATCCTTAGCCTTGTCGTCGAGCTTCTCGCGCTGCGCCAGGTCCTGCGACATGTCCAACTCCACGCCGAGCGCTGTCGATGACCGGGGCTTGTTGGAGACTTCGCCGGACTGCTGCTTCTGGCCGGCCTTCGATTGGAAACTCCAATATTGCCCCTCGCTCCTGTCGCCTTTGGCCGACTGATCCGAGTCAAAATCAACGCCGCGATCGAACCAGGTGTTCACCTCCGGCTTCTTCGCGCCTGCGACCGCCAGCGCGTCGCCCGCGCTGGAGCCGGGCTTCCCATCGCCGGCGGATCGCGCGTCTTCCTTGAGCCTGCGAAAGTCATCCTGGTCCGCCAGGTCGCCGCGACTGAATTGCGGCTCCAGTTTCTTCATGTCCTTCTGAAGTTCCGTCAGTTCCCGCTTCTTCTCCTTCTCGACGACGGCGGTGCCGTCGGGTTCCGCGGGCTGCTGCGGACCGGCGGGCTGGCGGAACCCAGGCTTGGCGGGAACGGGAACACCGGCAACAGCACCGCCACCAGCGAAGGCGGAATCGCGACCTGGTGCCGCGCCATCGTACGTGCGCCCAGCAATACCCTGACCTTGCTGTGCGGGTGTTTCCAGAGCCGGAACTTTCGGCAACGGCTGAACGCGAGCGCCGAACATCATCTCGTCGCGCTCACCGCGATCGAAGCGCTCGCCATTGGCAGCCGGCTGGCCGGTGCTGGGAACGATCGGACGCGCCGGCGACTCCGCCAGCTTCGATTTCAACTCGGCATTCTTCACCTCTTCGCCCATGAAGAGGCCGTCGGGGCGAGCCGCCGAGCCGCCGCCACTGCCCGCCAGCCCGGACTGCTTGCCGCCGAGTACTTTGGAACTGTCGGCAAGCGCCACCCCGCTCACCGTGGACGGATCGGCGGGCCGGTTGGAGGGCGGCGTCGGCGCTGACTCGTTGCGACTGAACTCCGACATCGGCTTGCCCGTGACGACCGGCGTGGGCGGCGGCGTCGAGGGCGAGGTCGGCACGGGACCGCTGGATGGCGCGGCCGAGTTGTGGGAGTAGAAATTGTCGTTGCGAAACGGCGCTGGAACTGGTGCGTTCGCAGTCCCAAACCCGCGTTTGTACCCATCGCCGCCGGCTGGGGCGGCGTCTTTCCTGGCGGACTGATCATCAGCCTTTGACGTGACAGTGCCGGCGTCGCGCTCGATGCCTTCATTGAGTCGCCTGCCCGCCTGGGCGAGCGGCTCGATGGCGTCGATCGCTACGCCAGACTTGTCGCCAAGCCCCGCCTCGCCGTCGGTCACCAGGACGCGCGGCCTGTCCCACCGGCGTCCAAGTTCGCGTGGCGAATCATCCGTCGCCGCCAGTTGTTCGTTCGAGTATCGACTCCGCGTCTCAACGCGATGCAGTTCCACGTCGTACTCGGTTGCGGTGGAATTGCCAGGGCCAAGGGCGAGCGATCCGGGCTGATTCTGTGGATCAGCAGCAGCGCCGTTGATGGCGTTGGAGCCAGAGGTGAAACCGTAGGACAGGGTTGCGTCGTTCGGCGTGGACTCCGCCTGGCGCGCTGCGCTGTCAGGCGCGGGCGTCAGGTCCCAGGACCGATTCTCATCGAATCCTTTCACGGGCGCCGCCGCCTTGTCTTTGTAGCCGGTGTAGTCTCCACGACTCATCGCGACACTTCGTTCGACACCTTGAAACACAGACGAGAATGTCTGCCAGGAAATCACGGCAATGCTGAGGCTTGCGGCGGCGATGGCCAGGCCGCGCTGATGCCGACGAATCCAGTTCCAGATCGGGATGGGGCCATCGACGAAGCTGGCGGGATTCACGCGGTCGGGATTCGCCTTGAACTTCAACGGTGCAGTGGCGGAATCCTGCGGCACGGAGACTTCAGCGGGAGCGACCTGGGACGGAACGGCCTGAGCGGAGGCAGCCAGGGACGCAAGCGCGGCGTCAGGCGCAGGCGCTTCCGCGTGGAGTTGAACGGGACCATCGGCAAGCTGCTTGAGCAGCGCCGCCCGCCGCGCGGCGGAAAGCACGGGCGGTCGGCTGGCGACGCCCTGGCGCAGGAGGTTGACGGTCAGCCGCAGGTCGCCGAGCTTTTCACTGCACGCGGAGCAGGTGGAGAGATGTTCCATCAGCTCGGTGCGCGAAGCGTCGTCGAGTTCATCGAAGATGAGCTGCGGAAGCAGCATTTCAGCTTGTTCGCAGTGCATGGCGGGACTCCGTCGTGGTTTTCTTCCCAGGGGCGAGCCGGGATGTTTCTGTCAACCGGCCAGACGCCTGCGGCGTTTCCGCTAACCGGCGTCTGCGCTTCCTCTCACTCCTCACTCCTCACTCCTCACTTCTTACTTCGCACTTCGTCCTTCTCACTTTCCTAAATCACTCCCGCGCGTTTCAGGCGTTTCGACAACTCGGCCAGGCCCTGGCTGATGCGGTAGCCGACGTTGCCGACGCTGGTGTCGGTGACCTGCGCGATCTGGCGGACGGTCAGGCCTTCGAGCCTCAACTGCACGGCCTGCCTCTGGTTCTCCGGAAGTGAGCCGAGTTCGGTCATCGCGCGCTGGCAGGCTTCGCGACGTTCCAGTTCCGCCAGCGCGTCGATGCCGCCATTTGAATCGCCGTCGCTGAAACCCGCCGCTTCGCCGCTGTGCGTGGCGAAGTTGCCGGCGGAGGGCATCGCTTCGCCGCCGCGATGTTCGCTGCCGCGCTCGCTCTGCGCCAGGCCTTCCTGGTAGTCGCGTCGGACTTTTCTACGTCGCAAGGTGTCCATGGTCAGGTTATGAGCCACGCGAAAAAGCCAGGTGGAAACGTTGTCGATCGACTCGGTGCCGTTGGTCGTCACGTGCCGATGCAGGCGGAGGAACGCGTCCTGCACGATGTCCTCAATGGCGTCGTCCCGCCGGCCCAGCAGTTGGCTGACGTAACGCAGCAGCGCCGACTCGAAGTGCGGGACGAGCGTGGCGACATCGATCGCGCCGGCTGGTGAACCGGCGCCCGCGCTGGGCGCGAGGCTGGTGTCACCGGTCGCTGGGTCGCCTGGGCGGCGGGTCACTTCATCAGCTGGCGGCGTAGGCATGCTGCGGACCGCTCTCAAATGCGTGGCCACAATGAATCAGACGCACGAAGTGCCGTTTGTTCTAAAGAAATGTGATTTTGTCGCGGCGGCGAGGGAGAGGGAAAGATGGGATGAAAAATGTTGCGCCAAAGAAGAGGGCGCGGTTCCGTGTTCATGGGGGCAGGAGTGGCCGGGCGGCGCTGGGCGCGGATTGATGGGCAGGGAGTGCGCTGGTTCACGCGGGCCGTCGCCGAGCCTTTGGCCCGCCGCTAAACGAAGAGTGCGGGCGCTAAACGAAGAGTGCGGGAATGACGGGTGCGTGAACAGTAAAACGGCAAACGGCAAACGGCGGAGGTGCGTCGGTTGGAGCGCGGCAGGTCCCGGCGTTTCACGTCTCCACATCGCCGAAAATCGCCTTGCCCACGCGCAGCAGATTCGCGCCCTCCTCCACGGCGATTTCGTAGTCGTCACTGGTGCCCATGGAAAGAATATTGAAGCTGTTGCCGACGTACTTGTTGGATTTCAGATCGGCGAAAATCTCGGCAACGCGGGCGTACATCTCGCGGCGCTCGTCGCTGTTCGCCTGGCGCGGCAGCGTGACCATCAGCCCGCGCAGACGCAGGTGGATCATGGTGTCGACCTGTTCGGCGAAGTGCCCCAGCGCCGGCAGCGCGAGGCCGGGATAGTCCTCGCGACCGGTCGCATTGACCTGGAGCAGGATGTCGGTGGGGCGGTCCGGCTCGTCGTGGCCGTTCTGCGCGGACTGCCGGGCGCCGTGGGCGTGCAGTTCCTCGGCCACGCGCAGATTGTCGACCGTGTGCACGAGGCGCACGAGCGGAACGAACTGCCTGGCCTTGGATTTGGGCACGGCACTGATCAGGTGCCAGCGCGGCACGGGCAGGTCGATGCTGTGCCCGCGGGAAAGGAAGCGGCGACGCCCGATGAACTCGTTCAGCGCGGTGACGCGCTGCGGCAGTTGCACGAGGCGTGGCTCGGCGAAATCGCAGTGCCCCATTTCACAGAGCAGCCGAATTTCGTCGGGACTGGCTGTGCGAGTCACAGCCACCATGAGGATGTCGGAAGGCTGACGCCCGCGTCGCAGAGCTGACTCCGCAATCCGTTGCGTCACGCGCTTGTAGGCATCCTTGACCTGTTGCGGTCCGGTAGTGCGCGTGGGAGACATGGCGACAGGATAGCCGAGGAATGCAATTGAGGGAAGAGGAGAAAATCCTGTTGACGGCATCGAGGCGCAATTCGGACTCGCCGCGACAGTCAGCGCGCGAGGGAGCGCGTCCGAATCAGAACCGCGCTGTCAGCGCGCCGAGTTGCGTCACGTGTGGCTGGGTAGTGAGTGGACGTTCAGGCTGGGCTCAAGGCACAGCTGGTGAGAGTGCCGTCGGCGGGGTCACTGGTGGATTTCACCACGCTACGGCAACAGGACTGCTGTACAGTCCTTTCGTCGCCCGCACCCATGCGCCAGGTTCACTTCGAATCCGGATGAGTCGTCGCTGCACGGATCCGCGCCGCCGCCGGAGCGGCACTTGCGCTGAGCGACGGCGCGTTCGATCTTCGCGGGCCTGCGCTGCGGACAGGATGCCGACGTGTGGATCAAGAGTTGCCGTGGATGGGGGAAGCGGAGTCGGAAAGGCCCAGAACAGCGGCCCTGTAACTGGCCATTTTAACTTGCGACTCAATCTCAGCTTGCTAAGATAGCGGAAGAGGAAACCTGGAACGGACGTATCCGCCACCCGCTCGCATGCATCGCAGGGATGTGATTCGAATGAGCCAACGCCAACCGCCATGTGTGTTTGCCTCGGACACCGAGCAGGTGCTCGAGACGATTTCCGGTCCCACGCCTGACAGCGCGATGCGGGTGCGCGTCGAGCCAGGTCCTGGGGGATACGCACGGATCGAACAACTGGCTTACAGCGCGGACCTGGGCTGGTACTGCCAGAAATCGTTCGTGGTTCCTGGCGCACTGATCAAGGCGATGGTGACGCAGCTTCGCAAGGCGGATTGCATGATCGCGCCGCCGTCGGGGCACTCGTCCGATGGCGCTCCGATTCTGCGTCTTGTGCCGGCTCCGACCGACGATCAGCCGCCGACGCAGCAGCGGCGCGAGGCGTGACTTTCAATTTTGACCGACCAGCGATGACTTGGACGTCCGCGCCCACTCCAGACACCTTCGGCGTTTCCGCTAAACAACGCTCTTGTCGCCTCACCGCTCTTTACATCTTCATCTTCTTTTTCCTGTCCCTGTTCCATTCCGTCGTCGCCTTGTGATTCGGCGCGCCGGCCACTACAACATCACGCCATGACCGCTTCCCATGCCGCTCTACGTCCGCGCGTTCTCACCGGCGACACGCCCACCGGCCGGCTGCACCTGGGGCATTACGTCGGCTCCATCGAGAGCCGGCTCGCGATGCAGGAGACGCACGACTGCTTCTTCATCATCGCGAACGTGCATGCTCTCACCAGCGAGGAGCGCCTGAAGAATCCCGCCGAGGTGCGGGAGAGCATCTTGCAGATCACCACCGACTACCTCGCCGCCGGCATCGACCCGGCCCGCAGCGTGATTTTCCTGCAAAGCGAAGTGCCGGCCATTGCGGAGCTCTCGTGGTTCCTCGCGATGCTCGTCTCCTTCAACCGCGTGATGAAGAACCCGACGCTCAAGACCGAGATCGAGCTGAAAAACCTCGGCGACTCGTACAGCTTCGGCTTTCCCATGTATGCCGTGGGACAGATGGCGGACATTCTCATTTTCCGGCCGCAGTTCGTGCCCGTGGGAGAGGACCAGGTGCCGCACATCGAGATGTGCCGTGAGGCCGCGCGTCGCTTCAACTACCTCTACTGCGGCGTCGACACGCACGCGCCCGACAGCGATCACGTCAAGCTCGGCGGCGTCTTTCCCATCCCCGAGGCGAAGATCGGCCGCATCGCCCGTCTCACCGGCACCGACGGCGTCAACAAGATGAGCAAGTCGCTGGGCAACGCGGTGATGCTCTCCGACACCCCCAAGGAAGTGGAGAAGAAGATCAAACGCATTCCCACCAGCAGCCGGCAGCCCAACGAACCGGGCGATCCGGACAAGAGCATTCTCTTCGAATGGCTCGCCGCGTTCGATGCGGACAAGGCGGCGGTCGAGCAGATGAAGGATCGCTACCGCAAGGGCGACAACATCGGCGACGGCGCGATCAAGGCCCGGCTCGTCGAAGTGGTGAACAAGCTCCTCGACCCGATCCGCGCCCGCCGTGCCCGGATCGAAGCCAACCCGACGCAGGTGCTTGACGTGCTGCGCGAAGGCACCGCCCGCGCCAACGCCGCCGCGGAGGAAACGCTCTGGCTGGCGAAAAAGGCGATGAAGTGGGACTTCTTCCCGCGGAAACTGACGTGGATGTAGCGGCCATGGTGTTGATAGCTGAATCTCGCGCAAAGGACGCGGCTTTCTTTGCGAGCTTTGCGCCTTGGCGCGAGGCTCAATCGCACGAATCGGCGGACTTCATTCCGGAGCATCGCCCTCCACATCACGCCATATGACGTGTGACTCGCGTTGCCGTTGTGCGTAAACTGGTTGCGTGCGGCGATCGTCGGCTTTGACAGGGGCGAGCTCCGGTTGTTGTTCGCGTTCCTGCTCGTTCAGTTAGGAGCCGCGCAGGATCAACATCGCATGTGGGACGACTTTCCAAGTCGTCCGGCTGGGAGCGAAGCGATTCGAATCTGCGGAGTTAATCTTGCACGGCTCCTTGGCGTTTCCGTATGCTGGCCGCTTCCTGAAATCTCAAGGTTCTTCATGCGTTTTGGAAGTTTCACCCGGTTGCTCTCGTCGGCAGCGTTTCACCGGGTCGTTGTCGCTTTCGCGGTGTTCGCCTGTGTGACGGCGCTGCGGGCGGCGGATGAGGACGATCAGGCTGCACACCAGCGGCGCTTCGATGTCGAGGTGGCGCCCTTTCTCAAGTCGAACTGCGTCACCTGCCACGGCCCCGCCCGGCAGAAGGCGAAGATCACGCTGCACGATCTATCCATCGATCCCGCACAGGGGAAAGCCGTCGCGCTCTGGCAACTCGTGCTGGAGCAGCTTGAAATCGAAGCAATGCCGCCGGCGTCGCGCGATCAGCCCACGGCGCTGGATCGCAACCGGGCGGTGCAGTGGATCACCGATCACCTGGTCCGCGCGGGCAAGGGCTTCGAGTTGAAGCAGAAGCTGATGCTTCCGGAGTTTGGCAATCGCGTCAGCCATGAGTTGCTCTTCAACGGCACGATCAAGGACATGCCCGCTTCGCCTTCGCGCCTGTGGCGCATCAGTCCGCACATCTACGCAGGCAAGGGACTGCAGCCGCCGGGGCCGGGCGTGAAGAACGAGCCGATCACCTTTTCCACCAAGACCGACGGCCTGCGCGATTATTCCTCCCAGGAGATCGTCGGCGAGTCCGGCTTTTCCATGCTGATGATGGCGTTCGACGACATCCTTTCCAGGCAGATGCACGACACGAAGATCGTGCGCTTCAGCAAGGCCAGTCCGAAGTCGAGCGAGATCACCGAGACCGTCGAAATCACACCCGGCAACCCCAGTTTCATGGCGATATCGGAGGCGAAGGACAAGCCCGCCAAGGCGGCAATGGAACGTGTCGTTCGCGAAGAGTTTCTTCGCGCGATGGGCCGAGCGATCGCGGAAGAGGAACTCAATCGCTATGTCGCGTTCATGGATCGCTGCATCGACAAGGCGGGCAACGAGAGCGGCCTGAAAGTCGCGATCATGGCGATCTATCTTTCGCCCGAGGCGATTTACAGGCTGGAACTGGGTCTGGGAAATAGAGACGAATCTGGCCGGCGAATGCTGGCGCCGCGGGAACTTGCCTATGCGATTTCATTCGCGCTGACGGACTCGCCGCCGTCGGGCAATCGCGTGGTACAGGAAGCGCTTGAACAGAATCGGCTGTCCACGAAGGCGGATGTGGAGCGCGTCGTGCGCGCGATGGTCGCCGCAGGTGCGCCGCCGACGCGCATGAACCTGCCGGGGCCGTTCGATCAGTTGCGGGCGCAGGGAAAGCACGGCTACGCGTACCTGCCGCGCGTGCTGCGGTTCTTTGAAGAGTTCTTCGATTACCCCAAGGCGGCCGGCGCATTCAAGGACGGCAAGCACGGTTCGTTCGGCCCGCGCGCCGTGCCGGGCGTGGCACAAGGCCATATCGCCGCGATTGTGAATGCCGACGCGCGGGTGTTCGAGGAACTGCTCACCTCGCCTCGCTTCAACTACAACCGCGACCAGATTCTCGCTCGGCTGAGGGAGAGCCACGAGGAGAAGCTCAAGTCGCTGCCGGAAGCGAAGCACGAGGAAGCCGGCAAGCAGTACGAGAAGCTTCGCGCGATGGCGATGAACGTGCCGCTGGAAACCGAGCGGGCCGGCATCCTCACGGATCCCGCCTGGCTCATCGCGCATTCCAAGTGCACCGAGAATGATCCCGTTCACCGTGGCAAATGGATTCGCGAGCGCCTGCTGGCCGGCAATGTGCCCGATTTGCCCATCGGCGTCGACGCGAAGATTCCCGATGACCATGACCGCACGCTCCGCGATCGGTTCAGCGTCGTGCAGGCGGATGCCTGCTGGCGATGTCATGTTTCGATGAACCCATTGGGAATGGCGTTTGAAGGATTCAACGACGTTGGCCGAATCCGCAAAGGCATTTACCTTCACAAGAAGCAGCGCGAGTTCCTCGAGACCATCGATGAGAAGCAGGCGGAGGCCATGTTCAAGAAGGGCGAGATCGAAGTGTTCCCCGTCGACGCCACCGGCGAACTGACGGGCACGGGCGATCCGAATCTCGACGGGCCTGTGAAGGATGCCGTGGACCTGGTCCATCGCCTGGCGAAATCGTCACGGGTCAGGCAATCGATCATCCGCCATGCTTTCCGATACTGGATGGGACGCAATGAGACGTTGAGCGATTCGAAGACGCTGATCGCCGCGGATCAGGCGTACGTGAACAGCGGCGGCAAGTTCAGCGAGGTTGTGATATCGCTTCTCACCAGCGATTCGTTCCTGTATCGAAAGTAACGCGAGATCGAAACCCCATGACCAAGTCACGCAGAGAATTCTTGAAGGGCGCGTCGCTGGGCGTCGGCGGCGTCGCGCTCTTGCCGTTGATTCAGCAGATCAAGGCGCATGGAGCAGGCGACGAGGCGGCGCTCCCGAAACGCTTTGTCTTCGTGGTCAAGTCCAGCGGGCTTTCTCCCGCAGGTGTGCGCCCGGTGGGCATCGACATCGGCGACGGCAGCCGAACGGTTGATCTGCCTCTGAAGGATCTGACGCTGCCAGCCACGATGAAGTCACTGGAGGCGCACAAGGACGAGTTGATGATCCTCGAAGGGCTTTCCGGCGCGAACTTCACCGGCAACCATTCGTCGTACTACGGCGCGCTCAGTTGCCATCACGCGCCTGAGAAGCCGGTCGCGCCGACGATTGACTGCATCCTGGGCAAACACTTTCCCGCGCCGTTCGACAATTACGGTTTTGCCCCCAACGGGCACGCCATCGGCAGCGCATCGGGGCCGACGGTCATGAACGGCGCCGTGTTCCCGAAGATTTCCGCTTATGGGCAGAACAAGCCCATGGCCTACCAGGCGAGCGCGGAGAAGGCGTATCGTCAGCTCTTCGGCAGCGCGCTGGACCTGGGCACCGGCGGCGAAAAGGAATTCGCGCTGCAGACGAACCTGCTTGATTTTCTGGCGGAGGATACGCGGCGCCTGGCGAAGGAAGTGAGCCGGGATGAGAGGGACAAGCTCGACCAGTATCTGGGCGCGTTCGATTCCGTACGGGCGCGGAACCAGAAGTTGGACGAGATGAAGCATGAGATCAGGAAGAACGCGCCCAAGCTCACCACGCAGTATGGCTCAACCGATTTCTGCGATCGCATCAGGACTTTTTTCGAGTTGACCGCGGCATCGCTGATCACCGGGCTGACCAATGTCGTTTCGATCCGCATCGACTGGCTTAGCGTGAAGTACGAGGCGCTGGGCTTCAAGACGACGAGCGTACACGACATCGGCCACGGCGCGACCACGGACAACGGCCTGTCCGCCGCCGCCGCCACAGATGCGATTCGCCAGTTCCAGGTGGAGCAGATCGCCGGTCTTGCCGCGCGGCTGAAGTCGGTGCCCGAGGGCAATGGGACCATGCTCGACAACACGATGATTGTCTATCTCAGCGACACCGGCGAGGCGCATCATTCGAATCGGCTGGAATGGCCGTTCATCGTGGTCGGCGGCAGCAAGCACAAACTGAAAACCGCTGGTCGATACCTGCGCTATCCCGCGTATGGCCGCAACGGGCACAAGACCATCGGCAACTGGTACAACAGCATTCTGCACGCCAGCGGTGTGAAGACACAGCCCCATTTCGGGCAGACGGATCCCAACCTGAAGGACATCGATCTGCGCGGGCCGTTGACGGAGTTGATGGCGTAGGAAGCCTTGGAACTCTTGTGATGACATACGAACGCTCCTGTACGCGGCGTCAATGGATCTCAGGAAGCATCGCGATGACCGGCGTTTCGCTCCTGGGCGGCTGCGCTGTTCAACCCCGGAACACCGCCGGTCCGCCTCGCTTCCCCGGCTTCATTGATGCGCACAGCCACGTCTGGTCGCCGGACATCGAGCGATTTCCATTGGGGCCTTGGGCGGTGAAGGAGCAGATGAAGCCCGCCAGCTTCACCGCGGAGCAACTGCTGGAACTCGCGCGTCCGCACGGTGTCGATCGCTTCGTCCTCGTCCAGCACTCGCCGCTGCACGGTTACGACCCGGCGTATCTGCTGGACTGCCAGCGCCGCCATCCCGGCGTATTTGCCGTCATTGCGATGATCGATGAACGCCGGCCCGATCTGCCGCAACGCCTCAGCCGGCTTCGCGAGCAGGGCGTGCGCGGCATTCGCATCAACCCAGGCATTCACGGCGATCGAACGCCCGTTGCCGACCCACCCAACTGGCTCAAGGCTGCGCCCATGCGAGCGCTCTGGGTGCAGGCGACCGAGCAGCGCATCGCCTTGTGTCCGCTGCTGGCGCCGCCGATTCTGGCGTCGCTCGATCCCATGTGCGAGGAGTTTCCCGACGTCACATGCGTGATCGATCACTTCGGCAACGTCGAACCGTCCGATGAAAGCCACGTCCGACAATTGCTCCGATTGGCTCGCCACCGCAATGTCCACGTCAAGCTCTCCGCTTACTACAAGTTCGGCAATCGCAAGCCTCCCTATGACGGGTTGATTCCCCTGATCCGCCGCGTCATCGACACATTCGGCCCGCATCGGCTGATGTGGGGCAGCGATTGCCCGTATCAGCTTCAGAACGGAAACACCTACGCCGACGCCGTCGCCCTGATTCGCGATCGAATCGATGCGCTGCCCCAGGCCGACCGGCAATCGATGCTTCGCGAGACTGCCCGTCGTCTGTTCTTCAGCTAACCTTCTGGAGTGCGAAGCGAATCATCGCCCGTCGGGTCGCGCTGCGGATCGCTCGCATTCCTTGCTCTTCAGGAGTCTTTCAATGTCTTTCATGCGACGTATGTGTACTGGCGTTCCCCTCCTCTTCGTTCTCCTGATGAACGGAGTTGCGGCGGCCGCGCCCGAATCGAAGTTCGAGATCAAGCCTGTTTCGAATGAACTGGCGAAGGAGTACTCGCTGGATCAGGCGTTCTACAAAAAATGCACGCTGGTGCAGAACATTCTGATCGCAACCTCGGACAAGGTCTCCGACTACACGCACCGCGAGGCGGCGTATCTCTTCGACATGATGATGCGCGACGTCAAGCCCGCCATCGCCCAGCGCGTGCGCGACCGGAAGGTGCTCTGCGTCATCGCCGCTCACAACGAGCTCGTATCCGATGTGCCGCAGTTCCGCTCCGACAAGACGGGCAAGGAACTCGATTTCTACAACTGGCGCAATCGCGGGTTCCTCAACATGAACAAGGACGGCCATCCCACGGTCTTCTTCTCCGAGGAGGACGTCATGGAGTACGAAGGTGGCATGCAGTTGGAAAGCATTCTGATTCACGAGTTCGGCCACGTGATCGACGGCGCCGGCTTCGACGAAGAGCTGCGCAAGCGACTCACCGAGGCGTACACGAATGCACGGAACAAGGGGCTTTGGAACGACGGTTACGCCGCCCAGAAGTTCCGTCGGGTCAAGAGTGAAACACCGGTGCCGCTGCTGGATGCACTGGTCAAGGCATTCCCCGCGCAGTCGCCCAAGCTGATCGAAACCTGCCTCGATGCCGGGGACATTCTCGTGAACGGCAAGCCCGCCGGCAGCAAAGTGCAGGTCACCGCGAAGGACAAGGTGCTCATCGTCTTTGGCGGGCCCAAGGATTGTTACCACAGCAAGAACCGCTCGGAATATTTCGCGGAAGGGTTTCAGACGTGGTACGACACCAACCGCACCATGGACCACGACCACAATCACATCCAGACGCGAGCTCAGCTCAAGGCGTACGACCCGGTCTTCGCCAAGCTGCTGGAGGACGTGCTGGGCGATTCGACCTGGCGCTTTGTCTCGCCGCGAATCCGCGCGGGCAAGGATCATCTGGCCGGCTACGATCCCGCCAAGTCGCCGAGAGTGGAGCGGCTCGAGCATATCGACGAAGCGGCCCAGGATTACTACGACAAGTACTGGAGCACATACTGGAAGCGACTGCGCCAAAAACACGGGCTGCCGGCCCCAGGCGACGAAGCGGGAGAGAAGTCGGACGCGAAGCAGTGAACGAATCAGTTCGCCTTCGATGCCGACTGGACCGTTCCCCCGGAGTTCAGGCCGAGCATGTTTGAAGAGGCCGTTTCAGCAGCGAGTGACACCTTGCCGGGCGTTGGTGTGGGCGATACGCTTTTGATGGTCACAGTCCGGCAACGTCCTGATTGTCGACGAATCGGCTTCGCGAGACTTCCTGCGAGAAAAGCACGTGGCCCCCGTAGCTCAGTTGGATAGAGCAGCGGATTTCTAAACGGATATTCTCGATTTCAGAATTGCCGAGAATTAGCAGGAAATGCCGAGAAAACAAGGTCGAATTGCACTTCGCACGGTTTTCCGCAAACGTCCACAAAGTATCGAAAAACGCTGGTGTCAGGTGTCAGTGACACCCGCTCTGCGTTCGGTGTGCGTCCGGCATTGCCCATCGGGTGATCGTCGGTGCCGTCGGCGTGCGGCCTCACGGTTGGCCGTGGGTTGGCCGTGGTGCGTCCGTGTCGTCCGGTCGATGGCCAGGTGGTCAACGGCTGGCGGGCACCACGCGGCAACGTGGCGAAGTCCGGGCGGTGGCCCATGAAACAAAAAGCCCCTCGCCGGTTGTAAGCCGACAGGGGGCCGAAAGGCTTCCGGCAAACGCTGCCGGTTGAATCAGGCGGGGGTGGGTTGCTCGGTGGTGGGCCTGTAGTCGCGATGGTGGTGTGACCAGCCATCGAACAAGAGCGAGTTGCGAAACGTGTCCAGTGTCGAATACAGACGGCGAAGATCGTCAGCTAGTGCCACGACAACCGGCCAGTTCTGCCGCAACAACCGATCAGCCACGGACAGTGCGGCGTTGACTTCGGCCTCGACCGCTTCGGTACTGGCGAACATGCCGTGGATTCTCGACGCGACGCGGTACGCGGCTTGTGCGTCGTCGGCCATTACCGCCCGCCCAGGCTCACCGGTGAAAATGCGTTCGCCGACGGTACCTGCAACGTGGATCACAATCAGGTCTCGCGATGTCGCAACGTCGAACGCTTCGCGAAGATCGACCATGCAGCACCCGACCTGCGATCCGATCTGCACCATGTCGATCCTCAGTGCCCGCATGCCGACAAGTTGCCCAGCCACAGCGTGCGACGCCTCGTGGATCGAAACTAACTCAGGCGAGTGGTGTGTCATCGGCCTGCTCCCGGAAAGTGAATCGCTCCGCCGGCGAACGAACCAGCGGCGAACCGTGGTTCAGATTGTTTACGTGCACGCCGATCTGTCCAGCCGTGACGATGTGCGGCCAGTTGATGAACAGCAGGGCCAACGTCGCCGGCGTCAATCTCGCCGGAGTTCAACAGATACGCCAGGTCGCGACGGCGTGCGTCGATGCGGCGGGTGATCGAATCGAGTTTGCAAATCGGCGGGTGCAAAATCTCCGCGTCGGGGTTCGCGTCGTTCGGATCGAAGTCGCCACGGGTCAACGGCAGGTCAGCGGCAACGCGATCGATGATGTGATCGGGGCAAGGTTCGATCAGGCAACCGGCCAGACCTTCGCGGATGTGGGCCTCGAGCGCCTCGCGTTGTTGGCGTGCGGCCAGTTCAGCCGGATCAGTGACGAAACAAGCCGGCGTGAAATACTGGCCGACCAGTTGCGGGTGAAGTGATGAAAGCTCCTCCAGGCGGCGGCGGGCACGCTCGGCCAGTTGCCGCTGCTCACGGGTACCGGTCAAGGGGACGCGGGCCTTGGCAACCTGATGCTGAAGCTCGCGGATTTCGTCGTCGATCTTCTTGCAAAACGCGGCGAAGTCGGCGGTCGCTCGCTGCTCTGACTCGATCCAGCCGGGCAGGGTTGCCGCAACTTTCGCGGCGTCGATCGCCTCACAAACAGCGGCCCGCATTTCGATGACCTGCTCGGCGGTCAACTGCAACGTGTCCATCACTTCGGCCAGCTTTTTGCTGTCGGTGGATTTTGGACTGTCCGCACGAACCAGAAGTTCGCGGAGCTGATCCCACGCTTTCGCCTTTGTCGCGGAGGAGGTGGATGCGATCTGTTCAAGCTGGATTTCGATGCCCATGGTCAAGCCTTTCTGCCGGGGTGTCCGGCGGGTTGGGGTGTGTCGTCGTTGGACAGATGGAACTTTTGGGTCATGCCCGGCCCTTTGCCGTCGCATTCGATAGTTAAAGGTCTGGAAGTACCTTTGGGGTGCGAAGCCCCGCTTGCGTCTGGCCGCCCCCTGCCGCGTCCGCGTCCTGACCGTGTTCAGCGGCGGGTGAACTGGCCGGCGAGTTCTCAGGCGGTTTAACGTCAGCGGCGGGCAGTTCCATCAGCGTGATGCACTTCATGGCGTAGGATCGCCAGGAACGAATCAGCCATCGTTTGAACCCTCGAAGGTCAACATCGTCGCCTTGCTGCTCCAGCGTGACGGCGAACCGCCTGCGTGCTGGCGGTCGTGATGTCGTGGATGTCGTTTTCATGCCTTGCCTGTGCAACTGTTGCGCGACTTGGTTTTCTGGTGTGTCAAGAATGCCCTGTTTTCTCGATCAGAATGAATCCGCACAGCCTGCACATGTGTTTCCGGGGTTACCATCCATATACGCGGGACATAGTGCGTAACCCCCCAAATCCCTGTGCGGCCTGTGCAACCCCTTGTTTTCTAGGGTTTCAGCCTGTTGCGCGACCTGCGCAACCCTGTTTGGCTCTGTGAATCAGGCACTTCCGTGCGCTGGCAACAGCGCCAGCCCTTGAAATCCACGGGTTCGCTTGCCGCGTTCGTCGCCCCATTTCTCGGCGACACCTTCAAGCTCGACAAGTCGCTCATACAACCCCGCCGAGTCAAGTGGATGACGCTCGCCAGTGCGTCGCGCCCATTCGACATAGGCCTCGCGGATCGTCTGGCGAGAAATCCAGTTGTCGGGGTTGATCGGGTAGCAGCAAGCCTCGGTGAATCCGCTCAGCCGATCTTGCTCATCGCGATAGCCAGCGGTCGCGGTGAGAACTTCGTCAGGGTCGCGCAGCCCCGATGCCTGCCAGTCCAAGCAGCCCTGCACCGCCCACGCCAGGATGCCGCGCCACTCGACAACCAGGTCGTCAAGTAGCCTCGGATTCTGCTCAGTCTTTGGAATGACGACGTTGAACGGCACGAGCCGGATGCGCCGCCATATCGCGTTCTTCG
>CAYRPN010000084.1:0-25482 GCA_964426135.1 uncultured Phycisphaeraceae bacterium
CGGTGCGGGCGTAACCGGCGATGTCGACGAGGTTGTCGCGTTTGTGGCGATGGACCTGCCGCGCGAGCTTCACCGCGATCAGACAGAGCGGCACGTCCATCGCGCTGATCTCGGCGCTTTCGCGCAGCTTGGGCGCGAGAATGCCCGACCACATGCGGGCGGTGCGGCTGAAATCTTCAACCGGCGGCCCGTAATCGTTCTGCCGCACGCCTTCGGTGATGCCCTTGGCCTCGTCGAGGATCGACGGACTCAGCGCCTCGGCCAGTCGCCTGCCGGTGTAGACCATCGCCGAAGCGCTCGGCGCGTCGGCAAGCGGCAGCAGAGCCTGGGCATCGAAGATCGCCAGATTGAGCTCTCTGGCGATGAGGTACTCCAGCTGCGCGCCGCGCGAATCCTCCCAGCCCGGCAGCAGTGCGATCGCCTCGCACTGCACGAGCATCGCCACATCGGCGCGCAGGTACTGCTCGCGCGGTAGATCGGTTCGACCGCCGAAGTTTTCCGCTGGATTGCACACCTCCCAGCCCGCCGTCGTTAGCCGCTTGGCGGCGGCGTGGAACGCCGGGAAGTTGTGATCGGGCAGGCCGGTCATCGGGCCGGCCAGGTAGATGCGCTTGGGCTTACTCATGGGATCAGTTGTCCTCCGGACGCATCGGCGCGCCACACAGCGGGCACCGAGTCAAAGGCAGTTCGGTGAGCCTGATATCAAGAAGACCGCGCCGCAGCGGCGGACACCGACGCGTGACGAGAAGGTCGATTTGGCTGTCGTCTTCGTACACGCCCGCGTGCTCGAGCGCATCGAGCACGGGCTTTTGGATGTTGTCCAGGTCGCGCCGCCGCCGATCGGGCGGAAAAGCATCCATACACAGCGCGATGCGGCCCCCGGTAGGAGGCTTGCGGGGGCCGCCGTTGTCGCGCGCCGCCAGGAGGGCCAGGACGTTCTCACGAAACGTCCGGCCCTCTCGGCTGATCACTGTGCGGCCTCGGAAGTGACGCCAGTAGTGGTTGATGCTCGGTGGATAGGGCAGTTCCAGTTCCAGCATCCGTGCCTCACTGAAAAGAGATGATGGGGTCCGCGCCACTCGATTCCGGGGTTGGTTTCCGGGGGCGGGTTAGCGCTTCCACGGCGGTGTGGCGCTGGCGACCGGGGCCTGCTGCGGCTTGGCGCCGGCGGACGGTGCGGCCGACTTTGGCTCGAAGCCCTTGATTTCGTTCGTCGGCTCGCCGCCCGGCAGGTCCTCGCGCTTCTTGAGCTTGACGGTGATCAGCAGCGGAATGTTGTGCAGCTCGACCGAGTCGCGCGGCTGCATGACGCCGATGGCGTGGCAGACAGCCGAGAGTTCGGCGCGGGCAATCTTGACGGCCGTGGCGTTCTCGTTGTGAAGGTTGAGACGCGCCCACAGCACGCGACCCTTGAAGTCGCCTTCCAGCAGCGTGAATGTGAGCTGCAGGTACTGGCCCTTGCCGTTCTTCGTCGGTTTCATCTCCGACTCGGTGATCGCCGCCAGGTATTTGCCCGCGGGAACCGGGTCGAAGGAGGCGTTGGGTTCAACTTGCGTTGCATCGAATCCGTTCAGATTGGCCATGAGTTGGCACTCCCATTGGTGGTTGGGGTTGTGATTGATCAGAAGGTGTCGCGGTTCAGAGGTCAGCGATCAGGACTCGCCGCCGACGAGATGCAGTGCCGGCACGGTTGTGCGCGCCGGTGCCGGGGCGGGCTCCGACGAAGTTGATGGCTGCGAGACTTCCGGGGCCGGGGCCGGGGGCGGCGCGTGATGAGCACCGACCAGCCCTTGCATCAGCGCCAGCCAAGAGAGAGGCAGTTCCGCCGGCAGGTCGAAGCGGTTCTTCGCCACGCACGCCGGGCTTCCGACGGTGCGCAGCACGCGCTCGCCCCCGCCCCCGCCCCCGGAGGAGTCCCTGCCCAAGCCCGCCGCAAGCGTGCGGGTGCGGTTGAAACCCGTGTCCTCGGTCCTGGTGATGATCTTGCGCGTGGCGAACAGCACGGCATCGGCCCACTCGGTGATCAGCGCCGTCGCGTGTTTGTGCAGGCGCGGCGAGTAGCGGTCGTAGGCGGTGTGCTCAGGGTCTTCGAACTTCTCGACCTTGGCATGCGCAAGCAGAATCACGCACATGCCGCGCTGATTGCGGAGCGTGTCGAGCGAACTGAGCACGCGACGCCATGCCGTCAGGGCGTGCGTGTAGCCCCGGGCGTAGCCGCCGTCGACCTTCTCGATGTTCGGCACACCGTATTGCTCGCACAGCGCGTCGAAGATCAGACGCTCGAGCCAGTCGCAGCTGTCGATGATGACGGTCTCGAACGCATGGTCGTCCTGGATCAGCGACTGCAGCGCCGCGTCGACATCCCCAATGGTGCGCGCCAGAGGGAAGCTGGCGCAGTCGATCTGGTCGAGGCCGTCCTCGGTCGGGATGAAGATCGGATTGGGTGCCTGGGCGGCGGTGGTGGACTTGCCGATGCCCTCGGTTCCATAGATGAGTAGTCGCGGCGGGGAGTGGCGTCGGCCTGTGCGGATTTGCTTCAGTAGGCTCATGATCGGTTCCTCAGGTGTGATTGGTTTCCAATTACGTTGAGAAAAAGAAGCGCCCGGGCGGACGAGGAACGGTCCTCCGCCTTCCACCCCACGTTGCTCCGGGGAACCTTGAGCAGGCATCCATGCCGTTGGGGGTGGCCCAGTTCCTGTGTCCCTGAGCGGGATGTCCGCCCGGGCGCGATGAAGTGCTGATGACTACGCAACATCGAGGAGACGAACTTCCTCGTATCCCGTCGGGAAGGCGTCGATCTCTTTCGAGCGGAGCAGACGGCGGACCGCCGCCTCGTTTTCCTGCCGCGCGATGGCCAGCGTGTTCTCAGTGATCTGCCACACGCCGCAGCGGAAAGGCTCGGCCTTCTCGATGCCAATGAGATAGACGGGGACGAGTGCTTTGATGACCTGGCCGAACACTGCCTGATAGAAGGCGAGTTGGTTGTGGTAGCGCCGCCGCTTGCACTCGTTTTCGAACCAGGTCAGGTCGGCGGTGGTCTTGAGGTCGACGATGCCGCGATGCGGATGCACCCAGTCGATGCGAATCTGGCTGGGCGTGCCGCAATAGTCGGCGCGGACAACGCCTTCGGATCGGCCGTGGAGCAGCAGGTCGACGGCCTCATCGTTCATGGCCACGCCGCTGGCCATGTTCTCGATGAGTTCCACCTGCTCGTGGGTGAGTACCGGCTTGCCTTGGGCCTCGGCCCACTCGGCGAATGCCTTCGTTGCCGAGCCAAAGGGTCGGTTGGTCTTCGGGTTGATCGGCCCGCCGATGGCAAACTGCGACTCGTAGGCATCACGGCCTTCGAGAATACGGCAGTGAGTGGCGCGGCCGACGAGTAGCGCGGTCGAGTCGTTGTCCTGGACGAGGCCCAGTTGCTTCTTGCGATACAGCCACGGGCAGTTCATGAAGTCGATCAGCTGATGACTGGAGAGATACTTGCCGGCCTGGGCGTGGTATTCGTCGGCCGGCTCGCTGTTCAGAATGTTGAGATCGATGGGAAAATTCATGATCGTCCTTGCTCTGTTTGTTGTTGGAAGTTGATCGAAATCTTCCGGGGGGCCGGAGAGTCCGGGGGGCCGGGGGCCTTCGCGTCCATGCGTCGGCCTCCGAGCCCGTCACTCCCGTCTCTGGTTACCTATGCCGCGTTGTTGGGTGCTGGGCGATCACATGGGGGACAATCCGGCCTCTTCAAAGAGGACGCGCATGCGCGCCAGCGCGTTGTCGACCTGCCTGCGCGACACGTTGAACTGCCGCGCGGCGCTGGCCACGCCGTGCTCGGCCACATGGTTCAGAAGCGCCCGGTCTTCAGGAGACAGGCGCTGCATCACGTGCTCGACGGCTTCGCGCCGCTCCATGTCTTCGATGGGCGACTCGGGTTCCGCCTGCGTCAGGCGCTGGCCGTCCTCTTCGAGCAGGACGGCGCCGAGCGAGGTCACGTCGCCGTCGCACTCGACGCGCGTACGCTCCAGAGAGGTCGCCTTGAACGAGTCGCGGCGCAGCTGCCGACCGCGATAGCGAAGATGCATGCCGACCCAGGAGTTGATGGCGGTGGTGACGAAGGCTTCGACGTTGCCGCGCTGCGGGTCGAAAAGATGCGCCTTCTCGAGCAGATAGAGCCGCATTTCCTGCTGCAGGTCCTCGCAGTCCGACAGGGAGAAGTCGGACCGGCGGCAGAGCTGCCGGGCCTTGATCTGGATGAAGTTGACGGTGAACGGGTGAGAGACGATTTCGTGGCTCGAGGGCATGGGTTCCTCGAGGCCGGTCGTTTGCTCCCGTGTCAGCCACGATCCGCACGTTCGAAGATCTGTGCCGCGACACGTTGCCGCGAGTCCACAGGTGCGGTCGGGGCTGACCGGTGATGAGCCGAGCCGGCCTCGACCGAAGCCCGCGGTGTCGCGGCCGGCGCATGAAAAAGGCGGAAGATCATTCCGCCCAATGGCCTGAAAGTGCTTGTTTTGCCGCGTCTAACGGCGCGAGAGGATTTTTTCGGCCCTGTCGCGGCGCTGCGACGCGACAGTCCGTGCGACCGAAGGAGAGTCGTCCTCGTCGACCACCGCGGCGCGCCCACCGTGGCGTTCGACGGCGCGGCGGACAGCATCCTTGCTGATTGGCTGGCCGGTCTGCTGGGTCAGCGCCTCGGCCGCCTTGCGGAACGAGTGGTGCTCCTTGTAAGCAGCGAGGTAGGCGTCGTCGGTCAGGTGCCTCTTCAGCTCAGCCTTCAACTGTCGACGAACCAATTTCTTATCTGCCGAACCCAGCGGTGCCGCGTCTGCTCTCGCGCAACGCTCGTCGGCTGTTCGCACCATCTCAACAATGGCCGACACATCGACAGCAAGACCGGAGGCATCGAGCGTCAGAACGTCTGACAGCGGCACCACCGCAGGCGCGGGATGATTCCAGATTTGCTCATCCGGAGCATCGTGGGGCACAAGCACGATGGCACGCCCGCCTGATCCCACATGGGCTGCAATCGTCGCCGCGTCCGGGTCGCGCATGCGAATGGCCAGCAGAACCTCGCGGGTCTGGGTACTACCGGGTGGCCACTTTGTGCGGCCGAGCCAACACAACCGATCGGGCACCACTGGCCTTGGCGTGCCGCGAAGTCCCAATGCGGCGGCAAAGGCCGCCGCAAGACCCGTCCGATTCACCTCCCAGCCGTTACACATCTGCGGCCTGACCTCGACGCGCATTGACTCGGGGCACCAGATGAAAAAACGCTGCGTACCGTCAGGCCCCGCGCGGATCGTGACGGGTTCGATGTGGCCGTCGACGCAGTTGGGACAGTGGGCATGCAGGCCGCCGGCGGCTTGGCGGATCAGCTGGCGATGGCAAAACTCGTCTACAGCGCCCGCGGGCCAGGCTGCGATATCGGCGTGATCGAAGACGCGCCCCACGTCATCGGCGGCGACGAGGATCAGCCGGAGCAGATCATTTCGGGTCATGGTCGATCCTCCACCGCTTGAGGCACTGCTCGCCGACGCGCCGCAGTTCGTCGGGCTTGCTCTTGAGGTTGCAAGAATTGGGCGCTGACACATCGAAGGTCAAGACCGGCTGCCGCCCGGACGATTGGGCGTCATGCTGGAATTTCAGGCGGAAGGTCGCCTGGAGTACGCGCGTGCCCGCCGCCGAGATGCACCCGGCCTTTAGCCAGCGCTCGATCTTGCGGTAGATGTCGTTGGGATGGCCCTTGGGGTCCGCCTTGATCTCGATGTAGCCGCCGCTGCCCGACGGCGAGACACGCATCCTCACGATCCGCGCTTCTTCGACGCGATCGTTCGCATCCGTCGTCAGCGGGAAATCAGTCTCCAGCAGTTGGTCGAGCGCATAGGAAGGCCGCAGAGGATCAGCGGGCTCCACGTCTACGCCAAGCACCGCTTTGCAGAACGCCGCCTCCAGCGGCTCGCGCACTTTCTTGCCGCCCGGAGCGTAGGACTCCATCGACCCGTCACCGCTGTTGTAGACGAACACGTTCTCAAAGGCGTAGCGATCCGACCGAACGATTGGCTGGCCCTCGTCATCGAAAACTACGTGCTTGTCGGGGTAGTCGTCCAGGTACGCGAAGAAGTACTCGGCGCCATCAGTGCGGGGGTAATGCGCGATTTTGCAGAACCGACCACGCATCTGCACCGGGCCATAGAACTCGGTCAGCGCTGTCGAGAGGCGGCTGGTCATTGCGCCGTCGGCCTGGATCGCTTGTTTCGGCAAGCTGTTGCGTTTCTGCCAGTAGCGCCCCGCCGCCAGGGCGTCAGCCCGCGCGAAGAGTGCCGCCTCGTCGAACGCCTCCGGCACGTTCAGATACACCCACATCGCCTTGTCGGCCTTGCTGGTCTGGGCATCGAATTCCAAGGCGCGATCGGGGCAGCGCCACAGAACCTCCTCGGCCAGGACAGCCACGCCACGGTGATCGGCGAGCTCGTTGACGTCGCGGAGGATGACCTGCACCTGAAGCTGCGATGCCTCCGGCAGCGCCTGCCACGCCTCGAAGATTGGATCGATGTTGTGCTCCGAAAGGTCATCCCACGGCACATCGGAGAGTTCGCCGCGCCGCGCGAAGAACTCGCGGAGCAGAGGATTGGCAACATGCTTAAGGACCTTGCGAGGATCAAAGGGCTTGGCCATATCGGCCTCCTTTCAACCGTTCAGTGAACGGTAAACGATGAGAAGAAAAAAAGAGAGGGCACCATGCCCAATCTAGAACAGTCGCGGTTGAATCTCCTTCACGAGCAACTCCAGCTTCTGCAGCCGATAGCGCATGGCCTGGGCGGATACCTCGAAGCGGTCGGCCAGCGGTTTGCAGAACTGATCCATCGCCATCTCCTCATTGGCTCGGCGATCATCGTGGTAATTGCCGATGGACAACTGCGAAAGAGCGACCGGCGCGTCCGTGCCGCGCCACTGCGTCCACGCTTCGAACACCATTCGCCGCGGCATCAGCACAAAGGCCGCAAAGGCATTGGCCTGGATTTCCTCGGGTGGATTGGCGCTCGAGCGCTGAACGAACGCGGGCTCGCTGTTCGCATCGAACAACGAAATCGCCGACGGGTCATTCATCAAATGCTGGCGGTGAAGCCGCCAGTGGCCGACCTCATGCGCGATGGTGAAGCGGTAACGCCCCAGCATCTTCGGAGTAGCAGAAGGGTCGAGCGACTGATCAATCTTGATGAGCCGATCCCCGAACCAGATCCCGCCGAGCACATCCGGATGGCCGAGCTCGCCGCGCAGATCGGCGATCACACATTGGAGTTCCAGGTGACACTCAAGGATTTCCTCGATGGGGACCGGAGGCTTGGTGATGGAAGGATGTCCTTCTGCCCATTCGGCGAGCAGCAGTTGGGCGTGTTCCTCGATCACCTTTTCGGGGAGGAACGGCACCTTGTGTTGCCGAATTGCCACGCGAGGCCTCATTTCGAACTCCCTCCGCTCCTCTTCTTATTATTCAGTTCATCCGTCAGCTTTCGCAGTTGCTCGGCCGTCAGGCCCTTCGCGGCCCTAAGAAGTGCCGGGATTGCTTCGGGCTCGTTCTTGATGATGGCCGCAAGGTCATCAGGCATCCGACCGGCCAGCGCAATCCATTGATCCTCGTTCTGGCCAAGGACCTCCGCCATCTTCCGCACGCGCTCTGCCGTCGGCGGCCGCTCGATCTTGCCTTGTTCGACCTGGGAGAGGTACGTGGGGCTCACGTCGATCAGTTCCGCAAATTTGCGTAAGCTATAGCCATGGGCGACACGGGTCGCACGAAGCAGATTGCCGAAGGTTACTCGGGGGTCGCTCATGTTACTTCTCGATGCACTCGATTGACAGCATTGTGTCCACCGTTTACTGTACATGAGGTTGCTTGCCCCGTCAATGGCTACGGCACGGAACGACTCTCCCATGGGAAGTAGGCGACAATCTCAATCGCGGATCTGAGGAAATTCTGTGCGGGAATGTGGGGCGCCGCCGAGCCAAGGAACGTGGGGTTGCCTGCGGACAAAGCAACCTGTTTTGTTTACGGGTTTCACCGAGGCAGCAATCGGAACCACCAATTACATAATTCGAAATCGGTTACGATTGCAATGGCTTAGTTCACGAGGTCCCCTTCATGAAGACACTGAAAACACTCTGCACGCCTCGGGACAGCGTCTTCGACGTGTCAAAGCGTGACACGGTCCTAAATCTCACCCATCTGGTCACCGACCGCATCGACCAGAACGACTTTTTCGAGGAGAACTACGTCACCCAGGACATGCGGACGCTTCTGACTGAGGCTTTCCGTCGAATGCAGGGACAATCTGATCAGGCTGTGTTCAAGCTGACCCAGGCCATGGGCGGTGGCAAGACCCACAACCTCATCAGCCTTGGTCTGCTGGCCCGACACCCCGAAATCCGTCGCAAGGTTCTGTCCACACTGCCGGATGCCAAGACACTGCCGCCGGTACGGGTCGTAGCCTTCTCGGGGCGCGAGTCGGACGTGCCGCACGGAATCTGGGGAGAGATTGCCCGCCAGGTCGGCAAGCATGATGTCTTCAAAGACTACTACCAGCCGCTCAAGGCTCCGGGCCGCAGCGCATGGATCAATCTGCTCAAGGGCGAGCCCACTCTCATTTTGCTGGACGAGCTTCCGCCATACTTGGACAACGCCAAGGCAACCACCGTTGGCAACTCCGATCTTGCGAAGGTCACCGCCACCGCCCTCACTAATCTGTTTGAGGCCGTGGCCGAGAACGAGCTGGCGAATGTGTGCGTCGTTCTCACCGACCTTGTTGGCACCTACGCCGAGGCCAGCGCCCAGATTCAGCAGGTACTCCAGCAGCTTCAGAACGAAGCTCAACGCCATGCCATGAACCTGACGCCGGTGCGCATCAACACCGACGAGTTCTATCACATCATTAGAAAGCGACTCTTCAAGGAGCTTCCCAACGACAGTGATATTCAGGAGATTGCACAGGGGTACGCGAAGGCAGTGCGTGAAGCCAAGCAGATGGACATCACTGCCCAATCGCCGGAGCAGTTCTCTCAGCTCGTGCAGTCGAGCTACCCGTTCCACCCCGCAATCAAGGACCTTTACGCCCGGTTCCGCGAGAACCCCGGCTTCCAACAGACCCGAGCGCTCATTCGTCTGATGCGGATCGTTGCATGCCGCCTGTGGCAATCGGGTCAGGCGGACAAGCGTCACCTGATCTCCGTTCACGACATCGACCTCAATGACTCCGAGACGCTCTCCGAAGTCCGCCAGATCAATACGAACCTCGAAAACGCCATCTCCCATGACATTGCAAATCAGGGCAATGCGGTCGCGGAAGTCATGGATCAGAACCTCAGTACCTCGGATGCGACTGATGCGTGCCGACTGCTCTTCATGGCGTCATTGGCGAATGTGCCAAACGCCGTCGTTGGTCTGTCCATTGCGGAACTCGTGGCGTACCTGTGCGCTCCGGGGCGCGACCTCGCACGCCTCAAAGGCGACGTGCTTGAGAAGCTGGCCACCGCCGCCTGGTATCTCCACTCCAATCGCGACGGCAAGCTGTTTTTCAAGAACACCGAAAACCTCAACGCCAAACTGGAGTCTTTGGCTCGCGCCTACGTCCGCGAGCAATCCATCAAGGAACTTCGCACCCGCTTGAGCGACTTGTTCAAGCCGGAGGCATCCTGGTGCTACCAGTCCGTGATGCCGCTGCCCGCCATTGATGAGATCGAATTGGCCGTTGACAAGGTGTCGCTGATCATCTCCGAACCCTTCGTGGGCCAGGGCCTCAATCCGCAGCTCCGGCAGTTCTGGGAGCAGGCCACGTTTAAGAACCGCGTCGCCTTCCTCACCGGCTCACGCAACACGTTTGAAAGTCTGCTCGAAAGCGCCAAGCGCCTCAAAGCCGTCCAGCACATCATCGAGGAGATGGAAGCTGAGAAAGTCCCGGCTACCGATCCACAGTTCAAGCAAGCCGACGAGCTGAAAGACCGCATCCTCCAACAGTTTCTTTCCGCGGTGAAGGAGACCTTCTCCACGCTCTGGTATCCCACCAAGCGATCCGACAAGGACGAACTGGTCAGCGCCGATTTCCTCATGAAGTTTGAGGGCAACAAGTACAACGGCGAAGACCAGATTATCCAGGCGCTGCGCGAGAAACAGAAATACACCGACGAAGTCACTGGCGATACCTTCCGCAAAAAGATCGAGGCCCGTCTGTTCACTCAACCCCAGATGCTCTGGAGCGAGGTGAAGAAGCGTGCGGCCATGAACCCGCAGTGGCAATGGCACCGCCGCGATGCACTTGACGCGCTCAAGGACGAGCTTGTTCACAAGGAAGTCTGGCGCGATGACAACGGCGGCTACGTTGACCGCTCGCCACCACCGCCCAAGACCACCAGCGTCCAGATTCAGGAACGCAGCCGCGATGATGACACCGGCGAGGTCGAGCTCAAAGTGACGCCCATTCACGGCGACACGATTTACGCCGAGGTCGGCGGCGAGGCCACCGCCGCATCCAAGAAGGTCGAAAACGGAATCTTCCGATCCAACGAGATGGAAGTTTCCTTCCTTGCGGTGGATTCCACCGGTGCCCATCCCGCCGGCTCAACCAAAACATGGAAGAATCGGGTCACGCTCAAGCACCGCCTCTATTCCGGTCCCAACGGCGACCGCATGCTTGAACTCAAGGCGGCGCCCAACAAACACGGGCAGACCGAGATCCGCTACACCACCAATGGCTCCAGCCCGTTGCTTGCCGGCGGCACATACGAAGGGCCTGTCGCGCTCAAACGCGGCACGACCGTGGTCCTCGCCTTCGCTTTGTGCCACGGCGTTCAATCCGAGGTGGAGCAGATCCCCATTGATTGGTCCAAGCAAGACCCGGAGGCCAAGCCGATCGATCCGGCCAAGCCCGCCGTGTGGTCCCGGTCCCACGCGTTTCACATCACCAAGGAATCATACGACTTCCTCGACCGACTCAAGCGGCATGAAGCCAGCGCGAGCGGTCTGAGAATCAGCGTCACAGGCGACCGTTGGGCAGAGTTGACCCTTCACGAGAAAATCCAGCTCGCGCCCCTTACCCTTTACGAGGCAGTCGAAGCCGTCCGCAAGCTGCCCGAGGGCGGGCAGGTCGGCATCGAGGCGGGCCTCATTCATTTTCCCACGGGCCAGGCCCTGCTCGATTGGGTGAATGAGGTCAAGACCGAACTGAAGCCGGGGGAGGTGACTCAATGATGGCGCACACCCTGATGGCAAACGATAAGACGAATCCTGAACTCAACCTGCTAAGCGGCTGCTTCGGTTTCGATCCCGATGAGTCCGCCGCTCACTTCATCATCCATATTCCCCGCGGCACGGCCCATCCCGTCGAAATCAGCGACCACCTTTCGTGGCAGCCCGACCGCATCACCCTCGCCGCCCACTACGGCAGCGAACGTGACGACGGCCAGGTCCGTTGCCGCCTTCCTCGCCCCAAGTGGAATGAGATTGCCGATGTCGTCCGCGCCGAGTTCAACACGCGGCTCAAACGCGAGGGCAAACGCCCCGGCCGCTGGAAGACCGGCTTCAATCCAGTCACCCGCCTGCTCGGTAAGGAGCTGACCCTTTTGGCTTGGGCCATCGAAGACGCCGACCCCGCGCTCATTCCCACCGCCATCGCCAACTGGCAGGGGCTGACTCCCGAAGAACGTTGGTGGCTCTACACCATGACCGCCGCCGCGACTGGCAACGCCGTGACCGGGCGATCCCGGGGTTGGCGCAAGGCGATTCGGTATGCCTTGACCGAGAACCCAATTACCCACCGTGCGGCCGACCATCCAATCGTTCCCGAGTTTTTCCGCCTCGTGAGTGAGACGCCTTCGATCTCGGGTAGTGAGCCGGAGGAGGAATCGGCGGAGCCGAGCGTGAATGAAACTCTGAACCTTCAGCCGCAGGTGCTCGTTTCACAACCTGACGAGCCAATCCCGGCGGGCACGAAACGCACGACGCACAGGAAAAAGAAGACGTGACCGTGACCACTACCGATTTATCGAGCCAGGCGAACAGTCGTCGAGCCACTCCGCTCGGCGACACCTGTTTCATGGAGACGCAGTTCCCTGTCTCGAAGATGTCTATCGAAAGCTTTCGAGAGCGGACTGCGAAGCAAGGGCAGACACTCACCGGACTTGGCAAATGGTGGGGGCGCAAGCCGCTGGTCCTTTGCCGTGCCACGATACTTGGACTGCTTCTTCCCGCAACTGATAATCCCGCTGCCGATCGTGACGTTTTCCTCCGGCTCATGACAATGGATGAGAACGGGCTGCAGCGCCGACGCACCAAAAATATCTCCGCAAAAGACATTGTTGATCGACTTACGCCGACCGAGAGATCACGTCACCTCGACCTCTCGAATCCTGACAAGCCAAGAATCAAAGGGACCAAAGAGGAAAAAGATGAGCTTCAAGAGCGTGTCTTCCTGCGCCTGCCATACAACGAAAAGATGGAATATGTCTCCCGCCCGGAGCAGGTCGATGGTCCGTCGCCGGAATCGTGGAGAGTCATCAACGCGCACCTCGGCACCAGCGCAAAAACCCTGCCTCAGCTTGTTGCAGAACTGGGGCAACGTCGCTTTGGCCATGTGCCTCGCGTGGGGGACTCATTCTGTGGTGGCGGGTCAATCCCGTTCGAGGCCGCCCGGCTTGGGTGCGACGCTTTCGGCTCCGACCTGAACCCCGTCGCCGCGCTTCTGACCTGGGCCTCCCTCAACATTGTCGGAGGTGGAGATAAAGTCGCTAAGCGAGTGGAGAAAGCCCAGCGTGAAGTCTTCGATGCAGTCGACAAACAGATCACCGAATGGGGTGTGGAGCATGGCGAGGTAGATCCCAAGACAGGGCAGCGACCTCGCGCCGACGCTTACCTCTACTGTGCCGAGGTCACTTGCCCCGAATGCGGCTGGCGCGTGCCGCTTGCACCGTCATGGGTCATTGGCAAGGGCAGTATGACAATTGCCCGCTTGGTTCCGGATGAAAGCCGAAAGCGCTTTGACTTCGAGATCCGTCAGGGTGTCAGTGCAAAGGAGCTTAAAGAAACGGGTGGTACCGTCGCTGACTCGATATTGCTATGCCCCAATTGCCTTCGCTACGACAAGTCAAAGGCTGGTACTCCTATCAAGGCGATTCGTGGCGACGGGCGTGGTACGTTTGGTGATTCCAAGAGCCTTCTTCGCGCTTGGGAAAACGCCGACCTAGTGCCACGCGGCACTGACATTTTTGGCGAGCGTCTATATTGCATTCGCTGGGTCGATCCAACGACGGGAAGGCGGCGATACGCTGCTCCTACTGCATCTGATCTGGATCGTGAGGACTTAGTACTGGACCTCCTCCGCGATCGATTTGCTGACTGGCAAGCGAAGGGTTACATCCCTAGTCGGCGTATCGAGTCGGGTTACAATACGGACCAGCCAATTCGTGAACGTGGATGGACCCACTGGCATCACCTATTCACGCCGCGACAATTGTTGGTAAATGGATTGCTGATGCAGCAATCCTTGCAAAGAAAGCGCGACAAGATAGTAATGGTTGGCCTCCTTATTGGATGCGGTCGTGTGGTGGATTGGAATGCCCGCCTGAGTCGATGGCATTCGGCAGTAGGAAACGAAAAGTCTGAGCAGACTTTCAGCAACCAGGCATTGAATACATTATTCAATTATGGAGTACGCCCCGTATCTGCCCTTGAAACGACTTGGTATGCAAAGATAAGCGATTGTCCTCTCGCCGGACGATCAGATGTTTCGGTTCTTGATGCACGTCGTATCGACTCGACATGTGACATTTGGATTACGGATCCGCCATATGCCGACGCAGTAAATTACGAGGAAATCACAGAGTTCTTCTTGGTTTGGTACGCATCGGCTATTGGAGAAGTGTTTTCGACAGATTCGACCGATTCGCGAAGAGCGTTAGCAGTAAAAGGCAGCAACGACACCTTCGCGCAGTCTATGGTGGAATGCTATCGCAAGATGTCAGAAAAGATGCCCGAGAAGGGTTATCAGGTCGTCATGTTTACACACCAAGATGCTAGTGTTTGGGCAGATTTGGCGATGATTCTATGGGCATCCGGATTGTGTGTGGCATCGGCGTGGTGTATCTCCACCGAAGTCGAATCGTCACTCAAAGAAGGCAACTATGTTCAAGGAACTGTGCTGCTAGTGCTGCGGAAGCAACGGTCGGATGATGTGGCGTTTCTCGACGAGGTGTACAACGACGTGGAAGCAGAGGTACGGCGGCAGTTGGACACGATGAAAGACCTTGATGATGCCAGCGATCCTAATTTCAGCGACACCGACTACCAACTGGCGGCATACGCGGCGGCTCTACGTGTGCTTACGAGCAAGAAGATCGAGGAGATTGACGTTGCCTATGAACTGAGCCGAACGCGTGCAAAGGGTGAGAAGAGCGAGGTGGAGAAGATCATCGAGCAGGCGGTCAAGATTGCCTGTGACCATCTAGTCCCAGTTGGTATCGAGTCGCACCTTTGGAAGTCGCTAACCGCGCTTGAACGGCTCTATCTAAAGGGAATTGAGATGGAGAGCCACGGCGAGAGTCGTTCCGGTGTTTACCAGGAACTCGCCCGAGGGTTTGGCGTGGACGAATACAGGTTCATGCTCGCCAGTACCAAGGCCAACCAGACGCGGCTCAAGACCGCCAGCGAGTTTGGGAGGCGGGAACTGGGCGAGATCGGTTTCGGGGTGACACTCGTCCGGCACGCGTTGTTCGCCGCTCACAAGACCGCCGAATCCGAAAGCACGGCTGATGGCATCACATGGTTTAAGACGGAGGTGCCCGACTATCGTACCAACCGCCAGAGGCTCATCGACCTCCTCGAATACTTTGCCACGATCGGCCGTAACGCGTCGATGGAGCACTGGCACAAAGATGCTCACGGGGCGGGCCTGCTGGCCGGGGCGCTTCGCAACCGTCAGGACAACGTCTAACCCTTAATCTCCGGCACGACGAATGGGTGATCCCACTTCCAATTCCATTCGGCGGTTCTCCTCACGCCGGCAGCGGCTGGACCGCTCGTTTCTGGCTGAGCGATTGAAGGGCGCCAAGACATACGACCGCATCGCCGGCTACTTCTGCGGCTCCATCATCGAAACCGCCGGCGAGACACTGGAGACAGTGGAAGGCGTGATCCGCGTCGTCTGCAACTCCGGGCTCGACCCGCAGGATGTCGCAACCGCCCGCGCCGCGGCGACGGCGATTCGCCAGGAGTGGTGTGCATCCAAGCCCGAGGAGATGGTTGACCAGTCCGGGGACCCTGCGAAGGAGCGGCTCTCCAGACTCCACCAGTTTCTTCGCAGTGGCAAGCTCCAGGTACGGGTACTGCCGGATCAATACTTTGGACTGGTGCATGGCAAGGCCGGCGTGATCACGCTGGCCGATGGGTCCAAGACGGCATTCATGGGCAGTGTCAACGAGTCCAGAGCGGCATGGACGCTGAACTACGAACTGTTGTGGGAAGACCCGTCGTCCGAGGCAGTTGCATGGGTGCAGGAGGAGTTCGACGCCCTGTGGACGCATCATGCTGCGGTGCCGCTGGCTGAGTTCGTGCTGGAGGACATCGAGCGGCTGAGCAAACGCAAGCTCATCGGGTCGGTCCAGGATTGGGTAAGCAACCCGACCAAGCCGGACGAAGGGCCGGAGCCTGGTGAGGTGTTCATCGAGACGCCGGTGTACCGCCAGCAGGCTGGCCTTTGGCAGCATCAGAAGTATTTCGTCAAGCTGGCGTTCGATGCACATCTGCACACGCCCGGCGGAGCGAGATTTGTGCTCGCGGACCAGGTGGGGCTGGGAAAGACGGTGCAACTTGCAATGGCGGCGGAGTTGATGGCTCTGGTGGGGAATAAGCCGGTGCTGGTGTTGGCACCCAAGGCGCTGATCTGGCAGTGGCAGGCGGAGTTGATGGAGTTGCTCGGCACGCCGTCGGCGGTGTGGACAGGTGATCGGTGGGTCGATGAGAACGAAGTGGAATATCCGACCGCCGGACCGGAGGGCATCAAGCGATGCCCCCGTCTCATCGGCATCGTGCCGACATCGCGGGCGATCTTCAAGTGTGAGGACGCCGAGCACCTTCGAGCGATGAACTTTGAGTGCGTAATCGTGGACGAAGCCCACAACGCGCGGCGGCAGAATCTCGGCGAAGGACGCGACGGCGAGCGTGCCGCACCGAACAATCTGCTGGCGTTCCTTTACGACATTTCGACCCGAACCAAGAGCATGCTGCTGGCCACGGCGACGCCGGTGCAGTTGCGGCCGATCGAGGCGTGGGATCTGCTTGATGCGCTGTCACGGGGCAGCGAGTCGGTACTGGGTGGTGCGTGGAGCCGTTGGAAGAAACCGGACGATGCGCTACCGATGGTGATGGGCCAGCACGACCTGCCCGATGACGACCTGGACCGGTGGGAATGGGTCCGTTCCCCATTCCCGCCACGTCAGGAGCATCGGGACTTTGAGATTCTTCGTCGCTCCCTGGGAATGAACGACACACTGGTCACCGCCAGCGGCAGCGATTGGGAGCGTCTGACGAACCCCGACAAGAGCCGCGTGCGTTCGATGTTTCCCCGCTTCGTGCAGCAGCACAATCCGATCATCAGGCACATCGTTCGTCGCAGCCGCAAGTATCTGGAGGAGACGGTCGATCCGGAAACGAAAGAGCCGTACCTGAAACCCATCCGGGTGGAGTTGCTCGGCGAGGGCGACGACGACGCCATCCGGTTGCCGCTCTACCTGAAAGAGGCCTATGAGCTGGCGGAGGCATTCTGCAAGTTGCTAAGTTCACGCATGAAAGGCGCGGGGTTCCTGCGCACGCTGTTGCTGCGCCGCGTGGGCAGCACGATCGCGGCCGGCAAGTCGACGGCACAGAAGATGCTGGCGTCGTGGAAGAACATTGACGAGATTGATCTGGGCACTGAATCGGATGATGAGGCCGATGCCCCCGTTGCGGGAATGAGCCGCACACTCAGCGAGGATGAGCGCCGGTTGCTTGACCGGTTCGTGAAGGCGTTGGACGCCAACACTGAGCGTGACCCGAAGTATGGCGTGGTTCTTGAGTACCTGAAATACAATGGATGGCTGGCACGGGGATGCATCATCTTCAGTCAGTTCTATGACTCGGTGCGGTGGCTCGCCGACCAGCTCGTTGCTGACTTGCCGGGCGAAACTATCGCGATCTACGCGGGCTCGGGCAGGTCGGGTGTCTATCAGAACGGCGAGTTCCAAACGAGAGACCGCGAGGACATCAAGAAAGCCGTTCGCGAGGGACGGATTCGATTGCTTCTCGGTACTGATGCCGCGTCCGAAGGACTTAACCTTCAGCGGCTGGGCACACTAATCAATCTCGACCTTCCCTGGAATCCGACGCGCCTTGAACAACGGAAAGGTCGCATCCAACGAATCGGGCAACTCAACGATACGGTCTTCATCTACAACATGAGGTATTTGGGCTCAGTCGAAGACCGCGTCCATGCACTGCTATCGGAACGGTTGCAGGGAATCTTCTCGCTCTTTGGCCAGGTTCCCGACGTTCTCGAAGACGTGTGGATCGACGTTGCGCTCGGTCAGATCGAGCACGCCAAGAAGGTCATCGATGCGGTTCCCCTTAAGCACCCGTTCGACCTTCGATATCAGGCAATTAATACCGTGGATTGGGAGTCGTGTGAACGAGTGCTCGCGCACTCAGCTAAGCAACAGGCACTCCGTCGTTCGTGGTAACGAATGAGTTCTCCTCAATAGATGCTTCGTTGGCAACGGACTCCATTGCTTGTTACGCGCAGGAGGTATATGTATGAATTGGCAAGTTGATCTAGAAGTCGTCTACGGAAGTAGCCAGCACAGTCCCGCCGTGATTAACGGTATCACGCAAGCGCTCCGGCAGGCGCAGATTAGGGGAACGTTCTACATTGGCTACCCCGTCATGGCCTCCTCTGATTCCAGCTTAACGGTGGATGCGCTGTTGGTATCGCAGACGCCGGGGTTCGTCGCTTTCCACCTTATCGAACAGGGTCAAAACTATCGGGAGTGTCAGGACCGATTGTACTACGTTCTGGAAGCGAATTTGAGCAGGCATGAGTCACTTCGATCCGGGCGTAAGCTGGGGGTCCCCATCAACATCGTCTCGGTCTTCCCGGACGGCGAAGTCCCGGTCGACGCCAATGATGAGTACCCGGCAGCGAGTGTCGGCACCATTGCACAGGTATTGCAGAATAGTGATGGCGTACCCGACGCGATATTCTATAAAAAACTCTCGGCAGCAATTCAACGGGTTACGACAATCAAACCAACCAAGAAGCGTGTCAATGTCGCCAAAGCTGACTCAAAGGGCGCGATATTGCGGAAGATCGAGAAAGAGATTGCCAATCTCGACCGTTGGCAGAAGACGGCGGCAATCGAGACCCCTGAAGGGCCACAACGGATCAGGGGCTTGGCCGGGTCGGGAAAAACTGTTGTGCTTGCATTGAAGGCCGCGTACCTGCATACACAGCACCCCGACTGGAAGATTGCAGTCACGTTTCACTCGCGCTCGCTATACCAGCAGTTCAAGGACTTGATCGAGCGTTTCACCCTCGAGCATATGGGTGACAAGCCCGATTGGCAGCAGCTCCAAATCATTCATTCCTGGGGATCGTCCGGCCAGGATGGCATCTACTCTGTCGCCTGCAGCGCAATTAATTTGCTTCCCACCAACTATCTGACAGCTAAGTCGCGGTTTGGGTCACTTAGGGCGTTCACTGGAGTCTGCAATGAACTAGCTTCCTCAGTTAAGGGCAAGGAACTCAACATGTACGACGCTGTGCTTATCGACGAAGCACAAGACCTTCCGCCAGCATTCTTTCGGATTGTCGATGCATTAACCAAGCAACCAAAGAGAATCATTTGGGCTTACGATGAGCTTCAAAATCTATCTGAGACTGGTATGGCGTCGCCGCCCGACCTGTTCGATCGTGAAATCACGCTGACAAACCCGCCCGATGCGCCTCACCAGGACATCATCCTCCCAGTCTGCTATCGCAACACGCCCTGGGCACTAACCTTGGCTCATGCGCTCGGCTTTGGATTGTTTCGCGAGGCGGGCGTCGTGCAGCATTTCGATGAGCCCCGGATGTGGGCAGAAATCGGGTATATGGCGGAAAGTGGGCTGTTGGACGCTGGGAAGCAGGTCACTTTGGTGCGCGCTCCAAGGTCGTACCCGCAGTTCTTTCGCGACTTGCTTACGCCTGCCGATGCGGTTGCCTCAAGCGCATTTGCGGCACGAGAGGAGCAATACGCTTGGATTGCCACCGCAATCAAACGAAATATCGAGCAAGATGAACTCGATCCAGATGACATCATGGTTGTGCTGACTGAACCGATTACGCAGAAGTCGGAGTACTATGAGCTTCGCCGCCAACTCGAGTCTCACGGGATCACGTCAAACCTGGCCGGAATCACGAATGATCGCGATGCATTCCAACAACCGGGAGCGGTAACAGTGTCGGGCATCTACCGAGCAAAGGGCAACGAAGCCCCGATGGTCTACATTGCGAATGCTGATCATTGCGCTGTCGGCCATGAATTGATTCGGCTGCGGAACATTTTGTTTACTGGCATCACCCGATCTCGTGCGTGGGTAAGAATATGCGGGGTGGGCGATCGCATGGCTACGCTTCAGAAGGAGATTGATCAGGTCGTTAGAAGCAACTTCAAACTCACATTTACTGTACCAACAGCCGAGCAACTAGAACAGATCAGGCGAATCAACCGAGATCGCACCACGCAGGAGAAAGGGCAGATTAAGAAGGCAGAAAGGAGTATTGAGGAAGTATTGGACCTTCTACGCCAGGGTGTGATCTCAGCAGAGGCGATGCCGCAGCTGCACGACCTCATCAAGGAGATGCAGAAGCGCAAGGAGGAACAATGAACGCCAAACAGATCGCCCAAGTAATTGCCAACACCTGCCGCGATCTGTATGCGCTGGATGTGCTTTCCTTTCACAATGCCCCGTGTGTTACCAACCTGGGCGGTCTCGAGCGAGTGTCTTGGCCCACAAAACGCGCGGGTGGCGCGACATCCCATCCTTTTGGAACGCTTGAGCAGTACCTGGAATGGGTGCGCGAGGGCGAGTTTACATGTCTCTTGTTCGACTTCTCGCTCATCCGAGCATCTTACGAGTGTATGGGAAATACCGTCGTGGGTCACAGCTTGTTGTACTGGCCGTGTCCAGTCGGATTCCTCGCGGAGGTTGAGGGCTTGGACGACCTATGCGATGGGATTGAGATGTGTATTCAGTCACCGTATGAGGCACGTGACGTCTGTAGTCTGGCGATGCGCTCGCCTATGCGCTTTGATTTCGACCCCGAAGGAGAAACTGAGGAGCATTCACTGGTGCATCTACACACCCAATTCGATGACACACGTATGAGTGTTCAACAAGCAATGTGCTTTCCTTCCTTTCTGAAGAAGGTAATTCGCACGTTTTATCGAGACAAGTGGGCTGTACATCCAGAAATTGAGGCATATCACGAACAAGACATAGAGCATGAGGAGGGCGAGTGTAATCCTCTGGCCCATTGTTTCCAGGTGGCGTGGCAATAGTCCCATACGGTAGCTGACTATGAACGGCGGTAACGTTCCAAAGGTTGGACTCGCGGTCGGCAGTGGGTGTTTTAATCTAACAATGAGGGGAGGGAGGGCATGAACTGCAACTTAAGCTGCACCCAGTTAGTTCTTTGGCTACGCCAATCTACCAACTGCGTAATCGGCCGCATTACCCGCTCGCTTACCGGATCATTCCCTTGCTCCACCGTTGGAAGGTCCAGCAGTTCTTCTTGGATATCCGGAGCCAGATGCAGCAAGTTCATGATTTGCGTCATGCGCGGCTGTGTGACATGAGCTAGTGTTGCTAGCTCCGATTGGCTTGCAACCTGTCCTTCACGGAGAAACATCTCAAAACGGATCGCCAGCGCCATGAGTTTGGATACTCGCGGTATGCGACCCGCGGGTTTCGGTGGTTCCGGAGCGGGGCCTAGCACCGCAGTCTTTCGCCGCGACTTGATTGCGAAGTGAACCTGCCTTGTGACAGTTGTCATGCCGCGTCCTCCACCTTGCGGTTGATCATTGAGCGGATGCTTGTTGGGCGGAAGGTGACCGATACCGTTCCGGCGCTGCCGTCATACTCCACGGTCGAAAGCAGCAGCTTGAGAAGACGGGCCTGCTCGCGCGGGATCAGACTTCCCCACAGACCATCGAAGTCCTTGAATGCCTGCCGCGCTTCCGCTGGTGTTACCGTTTCGCTCTCCATCTCGGCGATCCGCTCTGCAAGTTCGGGCAGGCGTCGGTCGGCATCGAGTAGACATCCGTGAAGGTCGGCAATGCGCGCCGTTACGTCAGTTGCTGTGCTGCCCACTGTGACGAGTGTTTGAAGAGCCTCGTGACTGCGTTTTCGCTCGGCGGCGAGATCGGCGTGGTCGCGCCGGACGCACGTCAGTTCCGCGTCGATGGCGGCGTGGGCATCCTTGAGCACTTGGATTAGGAGGGTTTCGTCATTGGCGAGGCCGCGCACCTCGTCAACCACGACGCGTTCGATCTCGCGCGCCGGGAGGTTTCCGCACGAGCAAGCGTCGCGGCCATTCTTGATCGCGTTGATGCAACGGTAGTAGCGGTGGAACTGTCGTCCGCGCTTGCCACAGAAGGTGTGCGCCATGGCGCTGTCGCAGGTCTTGCACCTCAGCAGCCCGCGCAGAAGGGCGCCGTATTTGTTCCGCACCTCGGCACCGCCGCCGCGGCCGTTCTGTTTCAACTGATTCTGTACCTTGTCGAACAGCTCCTGATCGATGATGGCTTCATGCTCACCGTTGTGGAGCTCGTCCTTGTAGCGCATCTTGCCGGTGTAGATGGGGTTGGTCATCAGCACATACAGCGTGGCCTTGTCGAACGGCCGACCTCCGAGTTCCTTTCCCTTCTTGGTAGTGCGGCGCTTGTTTGGCCAGCAACGTCTGGCGAGCTCCTTCACCACCGGCAATAGCGACCCCTCCTGGAGATACATCCGGAAGATTTCACGGACGCGGGCGGCCTCCTTGGCATTTACCATTAGGTGCGGACTGGGGCCGTTTCGATCAACGTCGTAGCCAAGCACGGGCGCGCCGCCCGTCCATTTTCCCTTGCGGGCTTGAGCGGCGAGCTTGTCCCGAATGCGCTCGCCGATGATCTCGCGCTCGAACTGGGCGAAGCTCAGCAGGATGTTCAGCGTGAGCCGGCCCATCGAGTGCGCCGTGTTGAACTGCTGGGTGACGGAAACGAACGATACGCCGTGGCGCTCGAAGGTCTCCATCATCCGAGCGAAATCCATCAGGGAGCGGCTCAAGCGGTCGACCTTGTAGACGACGACGCAGTCGATCTTCCCCGCGTCAATGTCGCGCAGCAGACGATCAACCGCCGGCCTTTCCATACTGCCGCCGGAAAATCCGCCATCGTCGTAGCGATCGGGCAGCACCGTCCAGCCCTCTGCCCTCTGGCTGTTGATGAATGCCTCTGCCGCCTCGCGCTGGGCGTCGAGCGAGTTGAACTCTTGGTCGAGGCCCTCTTCGCTCGACTTTCGCGTGTAGATGGCGCAGCGCGTGGCGGGCTTTGCAGGTCCGATGGCGCTTCTGGCTCTGCTTTTCCTCATCGCTGCACCCCTAGGCGGAAGAAGCGGTAACCGTTGATGTGGCTTCTGGTGATTCGCTTGGCGACAGCCGTGAGCGTGCGGTATCGGTCGCCCTCGTACTCGAAACCTTGGTCGTCCTCGAGCACGATCACTCGATGGGTGCGGCCTTTGTATTCGCGCACGATGGCGGAGCCCGGTGCAGGAAGGCGAGTATCGGCAGGATGGCTGCCGTTGCTCTTCGATAAGGGCTTCGTCACGGTGATCGACGCTCCCGCCTGCGGTGGGCAGATCATGGTTTTGGGGGCCATGACCCGAATCTCTGCGTCATCGGCAAGCTCTGCCGCGCGCTGGCGGGCGCGTTCAGTAAGATCGCCCTCGGCGTTCGCTTGGATACGCCATGCGATCTTTCGAATGAGGTAGGCCCGATGGCGCGTCCGGCAAGGTTGGCCGTGCAGCGCGGCGTATCGCTCGGCCAATTCCCCCGTCGTCATGTGGTGCAAGGTGTCGATTGCATCATCGATGTCGGTCGTCATGCGGCTCCTTTCGCTGCGGGTTCGGAGACGCGGCCGTTAACCGGGGGCCGCGGAGCCACACTGAGCCTCGTTTTGGCCGAAAGATCAAGGGGAATCTGCGACAATTCTGGAGCCGAATGTTCGCGGGCAACGGCGCGCAGTCGATCCGCACGGACGCCCCGCAACAGGCCCTGCGCCAGGATGTTGGCGATTTCGCTCCGGCGTTCCGCCGACGTCATGGCTTCCGGATCAGAGAGAGGGAACATGGGCGAACTCCAGGCGAGAGGAGTAGGGACAACCAACGGGTAGCCATTGGTTACCTATGCGGATTCGAGGGTGCGCGCCCACGACGCGATAACCGGTGGAGAGATGTTGCAGTTTTTCGCTCTTCGAAGAGATTACCCGTCATGACCACGACCAGAGTCTCTGACTGGTGACCAAAGACTTTGGGCCAGAAGGGCGTCGCGGCGGTGCGCAAGAGCGTACGGGTTATCTTCCACCCGAGGCAGAGACTTGCCGCCGGAGCGTCTCGGCGACGGTTTCTGTTTACCGTGGAGCCAGCGACTTTTGACGACGACGACCGAAAGGGTTATGCACAGTGCTTGCGAATGATCAGTTTGAATCCGAATTTCGACTACGGCTCACCTTTGAGGTGTCCCCGAAATGGCTACATTCGGTTGCGGAGTCGACTCCAAAGTTTTCTAATGAAACTCAACTTTTTGGGTGGAAGTCCACGAGTAATCGGTGCAGCCATCGCTCGCATTTTCACTGCCTTCGGATGAGGACCGGTCATTACTGTACGCGGCAGTATCGCGTCACCTGTCGCCACGCGCCCCCGGAATGAGCAGTCGGGTTGACACCTAGGCTCGGCGTGCAACATCTCGCCCAGGTTGTAGTGGTACCTCTGCTCACCAAAGTCCGAGCGACCAAGGAGACCGGTGATCAACGCAACGAACTGGATCACCTCGTGCGACGCAAGGCTCATCGAAAAGGGGAAGACATTTTGGCTCGCCGCAGCCACTATGTCCGGCGGTAGCCCAGCAATGTAGGAAGGATCGTCGAGTAAGCCTCTGCGTTCGGAATCGACGAGTCCTGGATCATACTGGCCACAGCACTGGAGGCAGCAACGCCCGGGGCCCGCTGTTCGAATCGACCACTCCGCACCCCTGAATTTGCCGTCCCGTGTTCGGACGACGATGCCGCCATCGATAACAGGTATTAAATGGGCGTAGGCGATGTGATTGAGCACCTGCCTGCCCCAAGGGCGATCGACGCAACTAAAGATCACATCGCAATCGAGGGCAGCAGCAAAGCCCTCCGGTTCCGTCACGGCCGCCTCGACACAGATTGCAGTGGGGTTCTGCGCGGTCGCAGACGACAGGAAGCCGGCGTGAGCAAGGTCTACCTTAGACCGGCTGGCTTCAACGTCCGCCGGCACGGCTCCGAGCTGGCGATCGAGGTTCAAACGCTCGATGCGGTCGAAGTCGATCAATGTCACGTTACGGATGCCCATTCGGGCGAGCGCTTCGACGACCAGTCGCCCGACGCTGCCAAGCCCAACAACACCGACATGCGTGCGGCTAAGTCGCGCCTGGTTTACCTCACCCCAAGCGCTTATTGTCCGGAGCAACTCCTCGCCATGGCGCGGCACCGGTTGCAACTCCGGGTGGTAGGTTATCGCTAGACGGGAGCCGACCACTCGGACAGTGGCGCACCATCGCCGATCATACTGCTTCGGCGCAGTACGTGGCCAGAATCGCCCACTCCACGCGCCGTCGGTGCCCAAAGTCAAGCCGAGCAGCGGCAGACCAGTGGATGTCAGTGAGAATGGCGCCCGCTTCATCTCAGTCGCGATGTCGTCCGGACTCATGCCCTGCCAGCCGGGCCCGAAGTGGTTGTGCATCAAAACCAGCCCCGAATCCGCCTGGGCCGCACGTTGGCTGGCGCGGTTGAGATAGTCCCCGGTGAAGCTCACGTTGCCATCGAGTTGGAGTTCACCGTCTTGCGGGAGGATCAGCTCATACACGAGCGCGCTTAGTCGCTTAGCCCCGCGGCTCGGACGCCACAGCCCGAAGCATAGGTTTTCCTGGCGTCGCCGCTGCCGGTGGTACAGCAAGAGGTGCTGGACTGCCTGATCGTGCAGTACCTCCGGCATTGCGGCAGAGAAAGACTCAAAGTTGTCGACGATCTCAGACATAGGTCATCACAGCGTTCCAGTGAGCGAGAAGGCGACGACCGGGGTTGCTCGGAGTCCACGTCCCGGGCGGGATCGGGCGGCTCCAGTACTGCCAGTCACCAGGCAGATCGCTGGTCTCGTGAGGA
>CAYRPN010000085.1:0-25134 GCA_964426135.1 uncultured Phycisphaeraceae bacterium
TCTCTTTTTCTGTGGCGGTTTGGCGATGGACCCACAATAATCCCGGAAGGACCCACAATTCCGACTGGGAAACCGCCACGTGACTTGCGACAATAGATGGCATGCCTGTGAAATTTGAAATCCCCACGTCCGTGACAACCGCGATCGTGATCCTTGCCCTGGCCTGTCCCGCGGTGGCCGCGGACTTGGACGCGAAATCTCTGGAACAGGCGTACACAGCCGAGATTCGCACGCTCGTCGAACGCTACTGCAACAAGTGCCACGAGGGCGACAACGCCGAGGCGGAGATCGATCTGACCCTGTTCAAGACGGCGGCCGACATCCGCAAACAGACGAAGGTCTGGCAGAAGGTCGGCGACATGCTCGACAGCGGGCAGATGCCGCCGAAGAAGGCCAAGGCCCAGCCTTCCGACGCGGAGCGGGAGAAGCTGAAATCCTGGGTGCGTGGATTTCTGACCATCGAGGCCCGGGCGCACGCGGGCGATCCCGGCCGTGTGGTTCTGCGCAGGCTCAGCAATGCGGAATACACCTACACGCTGCGCGATCTCACCGGCGTCGAATCGCTGAACCCCGCGAGAGAATTCCCCGTCGATGGCGCGGCCGGCGAAGGCTTCACCAACACAGGCGGCGCGCTGGTCATGTCGCCGGCGCTGGTCACGAAATATCTCGATGCCGGCAAGGACATCGCCGCCCATGCGGTGCTGTTGCCCGATGGCATTCGATTCTCGCCCTCGACCACGCCGAGCGACTGGACGAACGAGCGACTCGCACAGATTCGCAACTTCTATCGGCAGTTCACCGACCCCACCGGCGGCGATCAGGTCAATCTTCAGGGCGTGGTCTTCAAGACCAATGAAGGCGGCCGGCTGCCGATCGAGAAGTACCTGGCGGCTGGTCTCGCGTGGCGCGGCATAGACCCCAAGGCGGGGCCGCTTCAAGCGGCGCTGCCGCCGACACTGGAAGCCTTCGCACAGCAGCAGGGCTTGAGTCCGAAATATCTGCGCACGCTGCTCGATGCGCTGTCGGATCCCACGCCTTCGCCGCTGCTCGACCCCATCCGCGCCCGCTGGGCCAGCGCCAGGCTCGCTGATGTTCCCGCGCTGGCAACGGAGATCGCCCAGTGGCAGCGGGCGCTCTTCAAGTTCAACAGCGTGGGCCATATCGGCAAGGTCGGCGGGCCCACGCGCTGGCTCGATGCGGTCAGCCCGCTGGCGACGCAGCAGCCGGTGCGGTTGAAACTGCCGGCGGCCGCGAGCAGCGACGAGGTGGTCCTCTCGCTGATCGCATCGGATGCCGGCGACGGCAACGAGCATGACTACGTGGTGTGGTCGCAGCCGCGGCTCGTCGCGCCGGGCCGGCCTGACGTGCTGCTTCGCGATGTGCGGGCGGTGAGCCGGGAGTTGGCGCAGCGTCGTCAGCAGCTATTCGCCAGCACCGCGAAATATCTCGAAGCCGCCGCCGAAGCCGCGAGCGCGACCGCCGACGTGGATGCGAAACAGCTTGCGGGCAAGCACAGCCTCGAGGCGGAAACGCTCAAGTCCTGGCTCGATTACCTGGGCGTCGGCGTCGTCGGCTCCGTCAAGCTCACCGGGCATTACACGACGAAGATTGAGAAATCGGGCGCTTACGACTTCATCAAGGGATGGGGCGTGGATCAGACTCCGCTGCTCATCGCCAATTCTTCCGACCAGCATGTGCGCGTGCCCGGCAACATGAAGCCGCACGGCATCGCGGTGCATCCCTCGCCAAAGCTCCGCGCGGCCGTGGGATGGCAGAGCCCCGTCACCGCCACCATGCGAGTCGAAGGCAACGTCGTGCACGCGCATCCCGAATGCGGCAACGGCGTGACCTGGATGCTCGAACTGCGCAGCGGCACGAAGCGACAGCGCATCGCCGGCGGCATCGCCCAGGGGAACAATGCCGCGAAGGTCGGCCCCATCGACAAGCTCGCCATCCGCGAAGGCGACATCGTGTCCCTGCTCATCGGCCCGCGCGACGGCAACCACTCCTGCGACCTGACCGCGATCGATCTGAAACTCACCAGCGATGCCGCGGGCAAGGAAGCGCGCACGTGGGACCTGGCGAAAGACGTGTCGCCCGATGTACACGCCGGCAACCCGCATGCCGATTCGTTCGGCAATCGAAGCGTCTGGCACTTCTATACGGAGCCTGACAACGACGAGGGCAAACCCGCGCCGATCATTCCAGCCGGCTCGCTGCTGGCGAAGTGGCATGTCGCGCCAACAGCGCAGGAAGAGGCGAAACTCGCCAGCGAAGTGCAGGCGCTGCTGACCGCCGGCCCCCCCACCGCCAAGGACAGCCCCGACGCGATCCTCTACAAGCAACTCGTTTCGCTCGAAGGCCCGATGCTCGCGAGCATTCTGCGAAAGGCCGCCGACAAACCTGCGATCCCCGCGCAGCCCGGCGTGCCGCCCGCGCCAGGCGACCTTGCGTGGGGCCTCGATCCCGCGGCCTTCGGCAAGCACCCCGACGGCGCTGACCCGGCGAGTGCCGCGATCGATGCAGGCAGTCTCTGCGTGCGTGCCCCGTCCGTGCTGGAGATTCGCCTGCCCGTGGAACTGACCATCGGCGCGGAACTGGTGACCACCGCTTCGCTCGACAAGCGCACCGGCGGCGAAGGCAGCGCGCAGGCGCAGGTCATCCTCGGCAAAGCCCCGGCCGGCGCGGGCCTCGTTCCCGCCAGCACCACGGTGAGCAACGGCAATGGAGCATGGACCGCCAACAACCAGAGCGTCTCTTTCGCCGCGCCGATCCTCGTCAACGACGGCAGCGCCGCCCGCAAACGCGTCGAGGCCGCGTTCGCCCAGTTCCGCGGGCTTTTCCCGGCAGCGCTCACGTACACCAAGATCGTCCCCGTCGATGAAGTGGTCACCCTGACGCTCTACTACCGCGAGGACGATCACCTGTGCCGGCTGATGCTCGACGATGCTCAGAAGGCGAAACTCGACAAGCTGTGGGATGAGCTGCACTACATCAGCCGGGACGCGTTCACGCTGGTCGATGCGCTGGAGCAGCTCATTCAGTACGCGACGCAGGATGCGGACCCCAAGGTTTTCGAACCGCTGCGCAAGCCGTATGCGGAGCGCGCCGATGCGTTCCGCAAACGACTGGTGGACACGCAGCCGATGCATCTGAACGCGGTGCTGGCGTTTGCCGGCGGCGCGTATCGCCGGGCCCTGACGGAGGCGGAAGCCGGCGACCTGCGCGGGCTTTACGCGAAGCTGCGAGCGCAGGAGATTCCGCACGAAGAGGCGATCCGCCTGACCATCGCGCGGGTGCTGGTTTCGCCGGCGTTTCTCTACAAGGCGGAGAAGCCCGCGGCGGGCGCGAAGCAAGGCCCCGTCGCCGGCAGCGAACTGGCGACGCGGCTGAGTTATTTTCTCTGGTCTTCCGCTCCCGACGACGAGCTGCGCCGCGCGGCTGAGGCCGGTGAACTTGCCGATGGTGACAAGCTCGTCGCCCAGATGCGCCGCATGCTGGCCGATGCGAGGACGCGCCGGCTCGCCACCGAGTTCGCATGTCAGTGGCTGCACGTTTACGACTTCGATCAGCTCGACGAGAAAAGCGAGCGGCACTTCCCCACGTTCCTCGCTATGCGCGGCGAGATGTATGAGGAATCGATCCGCTTCTTCATCGACCTCTTCCAGAACGGCGGAACGGTGACGGGCATCCTCGATGCCGACCACACGTTCCTCAATGAATCGCTGGCGAAACACTACGGCATCCCCGGCGTCACGGGCGCCCAGTGGCGGCGCGTGAGTGATGTGAAGCAATATGGCCGCGGCGGCATCCTCGGGCACGCCACCACGCTGGCGAAGCAGTCCGGCGCATCGCGCACCAGTCCGATCCTGCGCGGCAACTGGATCAGCGAAGTGCTGCTGGGCGAACGGCTGCCCCGCCCGCCCAAGGATGTGCCGCAACTTCCCGACGACGAGTCGGCGTTTCAGGGCCTGACCGTCCGGCAGATCACGGAGAAACACAGCAGCGATCCGCGCTGTGCCGTGTGCCACGACCGCATCGACGCGATGGGTTTTTCGCTGGAAGGTTTCGACGCCATCGGCCGGCGTCGCACGAAGGATCTGGCAAGTCGCCCGATCGACACCCGCGTCAAAGCGATGGATGGGGCGCAGTTCGAAGACATCGACGGCCTGCGGAAATACCTGCTCACCACGCGCCGCGACGGCTTCGTGCGGCAGTTCTGCCGGAAGCTGCTGGGCTACGCGCTGGGCCGGTCGATTCAGCTTTCGGATGAGCCGCTGCTGGCGGAGATGCAGAGCGAATTGAAGGCGAAGAACGATCGCATCGATGTGGCGATGGAAATGATCGTCCGCAGCAAACAGTTCCGCGAGATTCGCGGACGAGACAGTGCGTACAATGACGATTGAGTGTGGATGACAATTGCGGTCGTATGACCGTTTAGCGGAAACGCCGCAGGCGTCTGGCGATGAATCGCAGGCGCGCGAATGAAACGCGGGGTGATTCGACAGGCACCTTCGGTGCTTCCGCTAAACGAAGAGACCACGAGTTCCATTGCCTGGAGTTCATCACAATGACCAACCACCACTTCTCCCGTCGCACCATGCTTCGCGGCCTCGGCGTTTCCATGGCGCTGCCGTGGCTTGAGTCCGTGCGCGTCTGGGGCGACGTGCCCGGCCCCGCCGCGCCTGGTACCACGACCAGGAAATCCAGCGAAGCGCCCGTGCGCGTGGCGGTGCTGTTCTCCGGCAACGGCTACCACAGCAAAGAGTGGTGGGTCAAGGGCGAAGGCAAGGCGATGGAACTGGGCAAGGTGCTCGCGCCCTTGCAGGCGCATCGCGAGAAACTGCTCTTCGTCCAGGGCCTCTACAACGCCGAGGCCATGAAGGGCAACATCCACTCCTCGCAGACCGGCAACATCCTCTCCGGCGCGCCGCTCGCCTCCGGCGGCGACATCCGCTCGGGCACCAGCTTCGATCAGCTCCTTGCCCAGACCTACGGCAAATCCACCAAGGTGCCCAGCCTCGTGCTCGGCTGCGAGAAGTCGAATCCCTCGGTGCACAAGAATTACTCGATGCTTTACAGCTCGCACATTTCGTGGACGTCGCCCACGACGCCCACGCCGCTGGAACTTTATCCCGCTCTCGCGTTCGATCGCCTGTTCAAGGATGAAGTGCAGAAGGGCGACAAGAGCGTGCTCGACGCGGTGATCGCCGACGCAGCTGACCTGCGCAAGCAGATCAGCACCGGCGATCAGCGCAAGCTGGATGAATATCTCGATTCCGTGCGCGACGTGGAGCAGCGCATCGAAAACGCAGGCAAAAAAGGCGAATTGCAGGGCTGGCGGCCGACGCTGGACAAACCCAACATGCAGCGCCCCGCCGACGGCATCCCGCAGAACATCGCCGAGCACATGAAGCTGATGTGCGACATTCTCGTGCTCGGTTTCCAGACGGACACCACGCGCATCTGCACGCTGAAACTCAACAACGACCACTCCTCGCTGCGCTTCCCGCACCTGGGCGTGGATTACATGATCCACCACCTGCTCTCGCACTCCGACAGCGCCGACTGGCTGAAGGTGAACCAGTTTTTCCTGGAGCAGATGGCGTACATCGCCACGAAGCTGGATGCGATTCAGGAAGGCGAACGCACCGCGCTGGACAACTCCATGATCATGCTCTGCTCCAGCATGATGACCGGCAACCACAACAACGATCAGTTGCCCGTGGTGATGCTCGGTCGCGGCGGCGGACGGATCAAGACCGGCCGTGCGGTGAACTACCGCGACAAGCCGCAGCGGCAGATGTGCCGACTGTTCCTGTCGATGATGGACAAGATGGACGTGCATGCCGACAAGTTCGGCGACGCGAGCAAACCGCTGGATGAAGTTTGAGAACGTGGCTCAGTTGTTTCGGCGTGTCATTCCCGTTCACGGGGAAATAAGATCATGAGCACCAGTTCAGAAATCCTCGATCAGGTCTTTGATCCACTCACGCAATGCCTCACTGTAGATGTGGCGCGGCGAATCGCGGCTATGCGTGCGACTCCAACGGTGCAGTTGCGGATCGATGAACTGGCTGACAAATCCAGCGCGGGAACGCTCTCGAATCAAGAACGGGCAGAGTACGAAACCTGGGTTCGCGTGATCAATTTTCTGGGTGTGCTTCAGGCCAAGGCACGGATTGTCGCCTCGTCCGGCAGTTCTCATTGATGTCCGATGCCCATCGACGCAGCACTTCGCCGGCTTGTCCGTCAACGCGCCGCAGACCGGTGTGAATACTGCCATTGCCAGCAGGATCAGTTGCCGTTCGCGAGTTTTCACGTCGATCACATCGTTGCGAGGCAGCACGAAGGCGACGACGACGAAAGCAATTTGTGTCTCTCCTGTCATTGGTGCAACTTCCACAAAGGAACCAATGTCGCCACGATGGTGGATGGTCAGTTGATGCCGCTGTTCCATCCACGCACGCACGACTGGACAGTTCACTTCAAGTTGATTGACGATCGAGTGGTCGGACTGACTCCGATCGGGCGCGGCACGGTACGATTGCTGCAGATGAATGATGACGATCGCCGCGAGTTGCGTCGCGCAACGGTGACCGACTGATGAGATAAGCGGATCGTTGCACTTGCCTGGCTTCGCACCCATGCTTACACCCGCAAGCAAATCCTACGAATTCCGCCGCACGCAGCGACTCGTCGGCAAGTCCGCGTTCGCCGACGTGATGGACGCCAAGGTCCGCAAGAACGCCGGCCCGCTCACGGTCATGGGCAAGCCCAACGAGTTGCGCCGCCTTCGCATCGGCATCGCTGTGCCCAAGCGCGTGGGCATCGCGGTGAAGCGCAACCGCGTCAAGCGGCTGCTCCGCGAAGCATTCCGCCTGGCGCAGCACGACTGGATCGGGGGCACCGGGGGAGCCGGGGGGCCTGGCGGCTTTGATGTGGTCTGCCTCGTCCGCCCGCATGAGACGCTGATCCTGGCGGAGTACCAGAAACTGCTGTTCCAGGGCATCCGCGGGGTGATTCAGGAGTGGGAACGGCGGAAGAAGAAGACGACGTGAGATTCGACATTTGAAGTTGGACAGCCTGAAATTCGAGCCTCGAGATTCGCGTCACCATGCTTTCCCGCCTCCTCATTCTGCTCGTGCATTGCTACCGCGCCACCCTCGGCCGATTCATGGGCGGACACTGCCGGTTCCATCCCACGTGCAGCCAGTACATGATCGACGCGATCCAGAAGCACGGCCCCATCCGCGGTGGCTGTCGCGGCGTGAGACGCATCTGCCGCTGCCATCCCTGGGGCGGCAGCGGCTATGATCCGGCGTAGGAAGAGCCGAGAGCCGTTAGCCTTTAGCCTTTAGCCGTTGGCGCGATCTGTTCTTGTACCATGCGGCTCCAACTGCGGTTGAGCGCCCGTGCTGCCGATAATGCTTTGGATGTCGGCACCGATTCCCTGACTTTGCCTTGAAGCTAACGGCTGACGGCTAATGGCTAACGGCTAACGGCTGACGGCTAACGGCTAACGGCTAACGGCTGACGGCGCTTCTCCCCCGCTTCCCCCATGCGTTTCACCGAGCAAATCGCGCACTACGTTCGCCGGCTGATCGCCAGCCCCACCGGCGAACTCACGCGCGCCCAGCGCACGCTGCGATTCTCCCTCGAACTCGGCTGGCACTGCGCCAAGGCGCTCAAGTACGACCGGGCCGGCGAAATGGCCGCCGCCCTCACCTATCGCACCATCTTCAGCCTCGTCCCCATGTTCGTCATGGCGCTGATCGTGTTCCGCGCCTTCGGCGGGCTGACCGACATCAAATCGTCGCTGCAGGAAAAGGTCTACGAGTATCTGCAGATTCGCGCCATTCGCACGCCCGACCAACCCGCGCCCGCCACGCAGAGCGGCGCGAACCATACGAACGGCAAGGTGGACGAGTCGAAGGTGAAAGCCGGCGAACTCGAAAGGATCATCGACGACAAGGGCAAGACGACCGTCGGCGCCGACGCGCCGGCGAAGACCGCCGAACTCTCGCAGCCTTCGCCGCCGGTTGACAAACCGGTCGCTCCCGTCGCACAAGGAGTTCCCGTCGCACCGGGCATCCCCGCCACCGAGATTCCGCTCGCCAAGGAAGAGGCGAAGGACGCCTACGTCGCCGCCGACAAGTTCCTCAGCGAAATCGAGCAGCGCGTCTCGACCCTGAACTTCCAGAGCATCGGCGCGGTGGGCCTGGTCTTGTTCCTGTGGGCGGGCATCGGGCTGGCGGTCACGCTGGAGGAAAGTTTCAACCGCATCTTCAACTGCCCCGTGGGTCGGCCCTGGCACCTGCGCGTGCCGCTCTATTGGGCGGTGATGACGCTGGGCCCCGTGCTGGTCTGGGCCAGCACATCCATGGCGGGCAAACTCGTCTCGCACATCGAATCCGTGTCCGTGTTCACCGTGCTGATCAAATGGGTCAGCGGGCTGGCCGCCCTCTTCGCGTCCTGGCTGCTGCTGTTCCTGCTCTACAAGCTGCTGCCCAACGCCACGGTGCGGCTGAAGCCCGCGCTGGTCGGCTCCTTCATCGGCGCCTGCCTGTGGGAAATCGCCAAGTGGGCATTCAATCTCTACGTCACCAAGGCGCTGCCCTACTCGGCGATCTACGGCACGCTCGCCCTGATGCCGCTGTTCCTGCTCTGGCTTTATCTCACGTGGCTGATCGTGCTCTTCGGGCTGGAGGTGACGTACACGCTGCAGGCGATGCGCGGGCGCAACTTCAAATACGCGAGCGGCGGCGCCGCATCCGCCGTCTACGCCGACCCGCAGTGGCTGCTGCCGATGATGGTGCACATCGGCCGGGCATTCCACGATGGAAAAACACTCGCGACACGCGACCTGGCGGATCGCCTGAATCTGTCGGCGTACCAGGTGAGCGAACTGCAGGGCAAACTCGCCGACGCCGGCATGCTCAGCCGGCTCACGCTCGAAAGCGACGGCGAAGGCCGCTACACGCCCGCCCGGCCGCTCGACGCGATCCGCCTCGACAACCTGCTCACCCTCGCCGACGCACTGCGCATCGGCGACGCCGCCGCCCGGCAGTCGCCGGCGTGGGATGTGCTGCGGAAGCTCAGCGACGCCCAGCGGCAAGCCGTGGGCGAGCAGACCTTGGCGACGCTGGTGGAGGCGATGGTGCGAAAGGAAACAGCCGAAGCCGCCGCCGCGCCCGCCCCGCCGCTGCAGGTGGCGACCCGGGGCTGATGGGAAAGTGGCCGGCCACCGACCCCCCGGGGTTCGATTTCGCACCTAAGTCTTTGCCAAACCAATCCTTACCGTTTGACTGCCAAAAAGGTAGGACACTTTTCGGCCACTTTCGGCGGCCGGTGGTCGCCGGCGAACCCATGCGAAAACTTGTCAAAGAACAACGCGGCCCCAAGCGTGGGCCGTCGACAATGACTACCTTACATTGACCGATCGACGGGAAGGTTACGTGTTCGCTCGACTTCTCTGGCTCGATGGATTCTCACCACGGATGACACGAATGAATCCGACCCACTGACGAGGCGGGCCACCTTCGCGGATGGACTCGGCCGACCTCCAGCGGCGATCATCTCTCAGTCCCAATTGTGGTTGTACTTCCAGTGCGAATGCACGTAGTGCTTGCCCATGTCGAGATTGTCGAAATCGATCCACTGGACGTGTCCGTCGTAGTAGCAGTTGTTCACGCCATAGGGAATGAACATCTGCCTGCCCTCGTAGAGGTGCGCGCCCTCGGGCTTCATGGGATTGGGATGGTTGGCGTGAGTGAATTTCCACGGCCGCCACGGCGTCCACGCGGTGACGTTGTGGCCGGCGCAGATGTCGGCCGCGATGATCCATTGATCGCTCGTCCCCTTGACCGTGCTGCGCGACTGCCGCAGCGGCACGCGCGTCCAGTCCAGGCCGTCGCGCGTGTCGCGGTTGGGGAAGTACGAGTAGCCCCAGAACGCGGCGCCGTTGGACTGATACTCACTGGTCATCGCGCCGGCCGGCGCGAAGCCGTCCGTGCAGAACGCCAGTTCCTGGACCAGGCCATAGCCTTCGAGCAGCCTGCGCGCCAGCGGCGCGTTGTACTGATACGATTCCAGCGGCGACGCGCCGATGTCCGGCAGATTGCCGTTGTTCTGATCGGCGAAGGCGGTGCACATGACGCCCCACTGATAGAGTCGGGTGCCGCAGACGACGCGCTTCGTCGCCTCGCGCGATTTGCCCAGGGCCGGCAGCAGCAAAGAAATCAGCAGCGTGACGATGGAAATGACGACAAGGATTTCGACAAGCGTGAACGCCTTGGCGCGTGCGGCCCTGCGGATTGGCGAACGATCCGACATGCATGACCCCGATGCGGGAACCCGAAAGCATTATCATCTATTGGTGACAAGGGGGTCAATGGCATGACGCAAGAATGGAGGTGCGGCCAAGTGCCTTGCGGTTAACGGTCGGGCCGAGTCCGCGAGGCTCGGATAATCGCCAAGTCATATCAATCACGCAAATTGTTTCATTTCAAGGGACTGACTGCATATTTATCTGCGCCTACTGTTGGGCCCAGATCGGTAAATGGCGTTTGGTGACGAATAACGCCGATTTGCGTTGATGACTCGGGCGCTGCCAGTTGACGATTCTCTCTCTGCTGCGGCACCCGTCGAGACCACGGTTTAGGAGTACTCCCATGGCGCACAGGAAGCAGGCGGTATGCCACTACAAGGGTAGGTATTTTCGCACGATCGGCAAGGTTCTGCACCACGGCAAGGTCGGCCCGAAGAAGTTTCTCCTGGGAACGGACAAGGCGGCGGCGGAGGTTGCCAACCGCCGGCTGGAACAGCTCTGGGGCGAGGTCGTTCGGAATCACAAACAGCTTGTCGATTTCGAACGCCAGATGATCGCCGGGACGGGAACGCAGTTCGGGGGACCGAGAACCGTATCACGGGCGAGACGCAGGTGGAAGCCAAGGGCTTTCTCGCGCGGGGGCCGCTGTGGAATGCGGAGAGCCTGGCGATTGCCGAGTGTGTGCGACATGGCAAGCATGAGATTGCCGTGCATATGCGAACGATCAACCCGAATGAGGTCGAATACATCGAGCGGATCGACGAACTGCGGAACGATTATCAGGTGATCGCATTCGTACCGGCGTCGATGGCGGATTACCTCGCCGGTCAACAGGCGATGATGACCGGCGCGGAGCGAAGCCTGTCGGATGCGCGGCAACAGGCGATTCATGCGGCGCGCATTGTTGGGGCGCCGATTCCAACGGATTCCAAGGGCGGCAACGGGCAGACGCTCTACAAGGCGCTGGATGCCTACGCTCAATGGGCGCGGGAGCATTACGTCCGCGATGGCGAGACGACCGATCACGGGCGCGCCACGGCCGAGGGCGTCATTCGGCTGAAGGACAGCCACATCGACATACCGCCGGATCAGCTCAACTACGACGCGGTCGATCGCATGGCGAACTACTGGTGCCGCCGGCCCAAGGGACGCAAGACCGGCATGCCCATCGCGATCGACACGGTGCGGAATCATCTCAAGTACCTGCGGGCCTTTCTCCGCTGGCTGCACCGCACGGACCGGTTTGATTGGCGCGACACCAACGATGTCCGCGATGCAGCCAGGCGCAACGTCGACAAGTTCAAGACGGTGCAGGAACGCAAAGCGAAGGCGGCGGGCGTCGAGACGTGGACACTCGACGAATTGGTCGTCCTTTATCGACACGCCAGCGATCAGGAGCGGCTGTATCTGCTGATGGGTCTTAACGGCGGACTGGCGCAGTCGGAGTGCATGAACCTGCGGCGCGACGAAGTCAAGATGGACGCGACGCCGCCCATTGTCGACCACATCAGGCCGAAGACCGGCATTCGCGGCGCGTTCGCGCTGTGGCCTGCCACGCTTCGCGCGTTGCGGTGGCACTTGAAGCATCGCCGCGATCATCTGCCGGTGGCGATGACGACTTCCGCCGGCATTACACTCACCCGCAAGAGCCTGGCGAACGTGTGGGACCGATTGCTCGACCGAGTGGCGGAGGATCATCCCGGCTTCCGCCGCCTGCCTTTCAAGTACCTGCGCAAGCCGTCGGCGCAGCTGATTAGCGATGTGGGCGACGCCGATGGCGAGACCATTGCGATCTTCCACTGCCGGGGGAAGCGGACGGCTGACGATGATGAGGCAGATCTCTATTGCCGGCGACGCTTCCCCAAAGTGTTCGCGGCGAATCAGAAGGTGGGCGAGTATCTGAAGCCGATGTTCGATGCGACCCCGCAGGCGTTCGGCGGACCGACGGAGGCAGACGAGCGTCTTGCCGATCAGGTCACGGACGGAACCGTATCCGGCTCAAAGACGGCGCGTACGCTCGATGGCGTTGATACGACGTTGGCCAAGGCGTCGTGAGGAGCGCGTGCATGCGTTCATTCGGGCAATGCAATCATATGTAAACTATATTCACTAATACTACAACGCTACGAAAGCTCAAGAATTCCTACGCAGCCAGCCGAAGTGAGGTGGTGGCGGGTTTCGCCACCAGGAGACCTTCGGCATGGATGCTGACACCATTCTTCGAGTCAAACCGGCATTGACCACCTTCCTGCATGAGTTCGACGACTGCTTCGGCCGCAGCCAGACGCGCGGTCATCTGGCCACTTACGTGCAAGGCCAGTTGAGCGATCTGCCGCGCAAGAGCGTCGAGCCGATGGCCGACGCCGCCGGCGTGCCGGAGCGGAACTTGCAACAGTTCCTGAGCCTGTTGCGCTGGGACGAATTGCTGATGCGCGACCGTTTGCAGCAGCGGGTGGCGCGGTGTCACGGCCACCCCCACAGCATCGGGATCATCGATGAGAGCGGCTATTACGAATGAGAGCACTATTTGTTGAACATCGCGCACGGCAGAAAGCAGCGGCGCCAACGGATGGTTTGTGTTCAATGTTTACTGCTCCCGGTAGGAATGGCGGCACTATATGTTGAACATCAATGCGCCGGCGAATGGCTGGACCTTCGGAAACTCAGCGACTGTTTATGTTCAAAGTATCGTACTCCCGGTAGTACGTGAAGAAGGGCGACAAGACCGCCTGCGTGCAGCGCCAGCGCTGCGGCGCGGCGGGCAAGAAGGAGAACTGCGTGGTCAGCGTGCATCTGGGCTTCGCCACGCCGTCGCTTCACACCCTGCTCGACGGCGAACTGTTTCTTCCCGAACACACTTGGCACGAAGATCGCGACCGCTGCCGGGAGGCGGGCGTTCCCGATCGCGTGGTGTATCGCACCAAACTGGCGATCGCGATGGAGCAGTACCGCCGCGCGGTGGCCAACGGGATTCGCTTCCGCTGGATGACGTTCGACGAGTTCTATGGCCGCAGCGCGGCGTTTCTGCGGGAGTTCGACGCGGCGGGGCAGGACTACGTCGCCGAGGCGCCGACGAACTTTCACGTTCATCCGACGAATGCGTACCTGCCTTGTCAGAGCCGGAGTCTGTGACTCCGCTTCGCCGAGCCGGCTCAATGCCGGCGAGACGAAACTGGGCGCGGCGGGCGCACGTGCAACCGGGAATGCAGGGCGCGAATTCGATTTGAAGCGGCATTGAGCCGCTTCAAATCGACCGGAGTCACAGACTCCGGCTCTGTTCGATACTGCGTCGCGCCCGTTTCAACAGTTGTCATGTACGCATTCGCCGGATGAACCAACTTTCACGTGTGGACGCAGCCGCCGCAGGTGCTTCAGCGCCGGCACAACCGCGACATGCATCCAGGCCCCGCGGGCTCCGGGAGCCCCGGCCGGCCGCGCAAGTACCCGCGCTTGAAAGTCAAAAGCAATCCGAGCGTGACGGTCGAAAACGTCCTGCTCTATTCGCCCCTCATGCGCCAGGTGCCGTGGGCGAAGTACCGCGTCAAGGACGGCAGCAAGGGCCCGATAGTCTGGGAAGCCAAACACCTGCTGGTGTCCCTGAAAGACGAGAACGGCCTTCCCGTCGCAGGCGGCAGGCGGTATCACCTGCTGGTGGCCCGCAACGTGCTGAATCCCGACGAAGTGAAATACTTCATCAGCAACGCCAGCGAAGACACCCCGGTGGAAACTTTGCTCCTGGTCGCTTTCAGCCGATGGAAAATCGAACGGATGTTCGAGGACAGCAAGATGGAACTGGGGCTGGACCACTTCGAGGCCCGCAAGTACCAGGCCGTCAGCCGACACCTGCTGGTCAGTTGCGTCAGTCACCTGTTCCTGGCCGAGTTCCACCAGGAGCATCGGAAAAAAATCCGGGGCTGACGATCAACCAGGTGGCGAGGGTGGCGTCGAAGCTGGCGTCGCTGTGGCTGCGGGGTGGCCGTTGTTCGCGCCAGCATGCGGAAACGCTCGCCGCGCAATGCACGACAACCCAACAGCGCAACGCCCGCGCCGCCCGCAGCCATCGCAAACGAGTTCTCCGGGAATTGCACGACATTGGAATCACGTTGAAGAGCCTACCTTGGTGCCAATGGCCCGCGAGGTAGCGTTGTAGTACTAGACCGGAAGCGCGGCCGCCGTTACGAACGTCATGGGCCAGAGGCATCATGACGTCACACATCCAGATTCTTCACTTCCAACGCGTGCTCCTCGATGTCTTTGCGCCGCGGCTCCACTTCCTCGCCCATCAAGATGGAGAAGAGCTGCTCCGCTTCGCTCGCGGCGTCCCCAGGCGACGCCAGGTGACGCCACGCCGCGACGGGCTATCAGGCCTGATCGCGCACGGCCCGGGCGAGCTTGCGAAACTGAGCACGCATATCCTTGGCGATGCGCGGCGCGAACTGCCCGCCAAGCTTGTGGCGGCGGATCAGGGCGATGACGTCGGCGAGGTCCTGTGCCCGCAGCACGTTCTCGCTGCCGCTGCGCAGCTTGATTGAGATGAGATCCGCCAGAGAGATCGTGCGGATTCCGTCGATCTCCACGCGGCGCTTGGGCGGGTGAACCACAAACGCGGGCGTCACGAGCTGCACCGGAATGCCTTCGCGCTCAAATTGCTTCTCCACCCGGTTGTAGACGAACCCGGCCGCCTCAAGGGCCGCGGCGAGTTCTTTCGTCTGCGTGGTGTAGACATCCACGTCCAGCGTCGTCCGCACATGTCCGTGCAGCACGACAGCAACGCCTCCGATGACGGCTGCATCGATCCCAGTTCGCGCGATGATCGCGGAAACCTCGCGCGCCGCGTCAAGGATGGGTGAATCGCCCGTCAAAATCGCAAGTCCCGCGAGTTGGTGTCGGTCGAGCAGCATAGGCCACGAGCATCATAGCCTCACACATCAAGGTTCTTCACTTCCAGCGCGTGCTCCTCGATGTACTTGCGCCGCGGCTCCACTTCCTCGCCCATCAGGATGCTGAAGAGTTGCTCCGCTTCGCTCGCCGCGTCCCAGGTCACGCGCAGCAGCACGCGATTGGAAGGATTCATCGTGGTATCCCAGAGCTGCTCGGCATCCATCTCGCCCAGGCCCTTGAACCGCTTGATGTCGATGCCTTCCTTGCCCGAATCGACGATCGCTTTGTGCAGGCCCGCGAGGTTGGCGATGGGGATGCTCACCTTTTCACTCTTGACGGTCTTGATCAGCACGAATCGCGTGGGCAGGGTTTCGCCGCTGGCGGATTGCTCCTGCTTCAGTGAGTAGTCCTCGATGGAAAGGCCCATGGCGGCGAGGTCGACGATGATGCGCTCCATCTCTTTGACTTCGTGCAGATCGCTGGTGGCGATCGTCAGGGCGCGGGCGGGCGGCTTGTCGCCAGCCGCGCCGGCACCACCGAGTGCACCGGCGTGGCCGTTGCCGTTGTCGCCGTAGAGATGGTGCAGTGTGAGATAGGCATCCACCTCCGCCTGCGACCAGAAATAGTGCGTGCCCACGACGCCGGCGGCGAGGCCCGCGCGCTCGCCGGTGATGCGAACCATCACGCGCGGCAGGCGGTCGCGTTTCTCCGGATCGTTGCTCCGCTGCGAAAGCATGTCTTCAAAGTTCAGCCCGCGCCGCTTCACGATCGCCAGGTGATCTTCCAGTTGCTCCAGCAGATCGAACGCCTTGCGCAGTTCCGCGCCACCCATGCGGTGCGTTTCCTTGTCTTCGTCATCGCGGATGACCAGCTCCGCGCCGGCCAGGCCCATGTCGCTGAGCACCAGGCGCATGCGCTTCTCGTTGAGCACGTACTCGCTCTTCTTGCCGCGCGTGATCTGATACAGCGGCGGCTGAGCGATGAAGATGCGGCCCTGCTTCACCAGTTCCGGCATCTGACGAAAGAAAAACGTGAGCAGCAGCGTGCGGATGTGCGAGCCGTCCACGTCGGCGTCGGTCATGATGATGACCCGGCCGTAGCGCAGCTTGGCGATGTCGAAATCGTCGGCGCCGATGCCGCAACTGAGCGCCTGAATGATGACGCGGATTTCCTCGAAGCCCAGAATCTTGTCGAGGCGGGCCTTTTCAACGTTGAGGATCTTGCCCTTCAGCGGCAGGATCGCCTGCGTCTTGTGATCGCGCCCGCCCTTGGCGCTGCCGCCTGCGGAGTCACCTTCGACGAGGTAGATTTCGCTTTCTTCCACGTTCCGGCTGGTGCAGTCATAAAGCTTGCCGGGCAAACCGCCGGAGTCGAACACGCCCTTGCGGCGAGTGAGTTCGCGCGCCTTGCGGGCCGCCTCGCGCGCCTGCGCCGCCATCACCGCCTTGAGGCACAGCCGCTTGGCGTCGCCGGGATGTTCTTCCAGCCAGGCGTCGAGCGCTTCACCGAGAATGTCGGAAACGATCTTCTCAATCTCCGGGTTCAGCAGCTTTTCCTTCGGCTGGTTGTTGTAAGTCGGATTAGGCAATTGCACGCTGACGACGGCGACGAGTCCTTCGCGCAGGTCTTCGCCGCTGGGCACCGGGTCTTTTTCCTTGATGATGCCCGCCTCGCGCGAGTAGCCGTTGATCGTGCGGGTCAGGGCGAGTTTGAAGCCCTGGGCGTGCGTGCCGCCGTCGATGTTGTTGATGTTGTTGGCGAAGCTGAGAACGGTTTCGTTGTAGCCGTCGTTGTACTGCATCGCGATCTCGCACATGACCGCGATCTTCACGTCCTTGTCCACGCGCTCGTGGACCTTCTTCAGGTAGACCAGCGGGGTCACGGCATTCTTGCCGATCATCAGGTACTGCACGTACTCGGCGAGGCCGTTCTGGGCGTGGAACACTTCCGTGCGCGGCGTGCCGTCGGCGCCGGCGACGCGCTGATCGACGAGCTTGATGGTCACGCCGCTATTGAGAAACGCCAGCTCGCGCAATCGGTTGGCGAGGATTTCGTAGCGAAAATCGACGTCGGGAAAAATCTGAGCGTCGGGCTTGAAGGTGACCTTGGTGCCGGTGCGGCTGACGGGGTGCGCGGGGCCGACGACGTAGAGCGGCGTGGAAAGCTTGCCTCGTTCGAACTCGATGCGGTGGACTTTGCCGTCGCGCGCGACTTCACATTCGAGCCACTCGGAGAGGAAGTTGACGCAGGAGACGCCGACGCCGTGGGTGCCGCCGGAGACTTTGTAGGCGGAGCCTTCCTGCCCGAACTTGCCGCCGGCGTGAAGGATGGACAGCGCCAGCTCAATCGCCGGCCGACCGTTGATCTGCGGGTTGGCGTCCTTTTTCGGATCGACAGGAATGCCGCGGCCTTCGTCGGCGATGCAGCAGCTTCCGTCGGCGAGAATCTCCACCGTGATCAGCTTGCCGAAGCCCGCCATCGCTTCGTCGATGGAGTTGTCGAGCACTTCGTAGACCAGGTGATGCAGCGCGTTGACGCCGGTGCCGCCGATGTACATGCCCGGCTTCTGGCGCACGGCTTCCACGTTGGAGAGCACCTGAATCTGGTCGCCGGTGTACTGGCCCGAGGCGGCGTTGGGCGCGGGCTGCGGAGTGTTGTTGCTGGCTGCGTCCATGAGGGATGAACCTTCCGTGAGGCCGAGGCGCTCGCGATAAAAAAGCCCCCGAGGTGTGGGATTTTTTGGCTCGCCTCCAAGCCCGGTCATTCTAGCAGTTTTGCGCCCGCAACGCAATCGCCACGACGCGAAAAAAGTGGGAAAAACAAGTGATTTTCAGCTATTTTCCAGAACCCTCTTTCCTTCAATGGCACGCCGCCACCCGCATGCCGCGCCGTGCCCCGACCGGGTCGATGCAGACGCGCTGGCGTCGCCGCTGAAGCGCCAAATCTGCTTCATCCGACGAATGCGTACCTGCCTTGTCAGAGCCGGAGTCTGTGACTCTGGTTCGCCGAGCCGGATCGAATCCGGCGAGGCGAAGTTCGGCGCGGCAGACGCACGGTCAACCCGGAATGCAGGGCGCAGATACGATTTGAAGCGGCATTGAGCCGCTTCAAATCGACCGGAGTCACAGACTCCGGCTCTGAGCAATACTTCGATGCTGCGTTTTCAACGGTTGTGAAGTACGCATTCGCCGGTTGAACCCCAAATCTGCTAGGCTTAACGGTTTGACTGATCTCTCTCAAACGAGTGACCGATAAGGCGAAAGTGATTCAGTTAATGCCGCAACGTTCCGACCATTCCGAGCCGCAGCCGCAGGCGCCCGTGTCGCGGCGAAGAGCCAGCGTCGTGCCTGTCGCCGCCGATCGCATCGATATTCACTGCCACCTGCTGCCGGGCATCGACGACGGCTGCCGCGACAGCGATGAGTCGCGCGAGTGCATTCGCCGGCTCAAGGCGGCGGGGTTTGTCGGCTCCATCTGCACGCCGCACATGTGGCCTGACGCGTTTCCCGCCAACACGCCGGAGAATATCCGCGCGATGGTGGCACGGTTCGACGAAGAGCTGCGCGATGCCGGCATCGACTATCGCGTCTGGCCCGGCGGGGAGCTAAGGCTGTTCGAAGGCGTGATCCCCTGGCTGGAAAAGAACGGCGTGCCGACGCTGGGCGATTCCAACTTCGTGCTCGTCGATTTTTGGGACAAGCAGTGGCCGCGATTCGCCAACGCCGCGTTCGAGTGGCTCATCAAGAACAAGTATCAGCCGATCCTGGCGCACCCGGAACGCATCCCCGCGTCGCTTTCCGAGTTGGACAAAAAGCTGCGCGAGGTGGAGGAGATGGGCGTGCTGCTGCAGGGCAACGCGCGATCCTTCACCGGCGGCGAAGGCATGGCGGCGGGACAAATCGTGCGCATGCTCATGCAGCAGAACCGCTACGCATTTCTGGCCATGGACATGCACCGGCCCGAGTCGCTCAACAGCCGGCTCGACGGCCTGGCGCTGGCGGAAGTGGAGTTCGGGCAGAAAGCCGTGGACTATCTCATCATCCAGGCGCCAAGGCGGATTGTGAAGATCAGGACACCTGAATAGCTAACCGCCAAGATCGCAGAGATCGCGGAGTGATCGGAAAAGCCGGAGAAACAAGCTATTTTCTCGGCGCTCTTGGCGCACTTGGCTGTTGTTCAGAGGCCCCGATCGATTGAAAGTGGGGACGGCCTTTCGCTACGTGCTACCATTGCATCGGGGCCAACTCAGCAACTGTTGCGATCTCATTCAATGGTGATTCCATGACCCGAACCCTTTCCGTGATCGCTGTGATTCTCAGCGCCGCAGCACTGATCGTCGCCATCTGGACTGCTTCTCGCGCCAACGCATTGGCGGAGGCAGCGCTGAAGAAACGCGAACTCGCAACGGTCGAACGGCTGAAACCGCGCATCATGAAAATCTATGACGACTTCGACACGGACGTGACCATCGCTCGCAATGCGACGACGCTGGACGATCTATTTGAACCGATGTTCAAGCTATTGCAATCGGTGTCGGGCGAATGATTGCTCTTGACCGTGGTGGGGTTCGCGGACTCACCCCACCCTACGCGCTAAGCCGGCGGAGCCGGAAAAGTCAAATAGTGAAGTCAAAATGCAAAAGTCAAAAGTCAGAGATCGACGCTCCCCGTAAGCTCTGACTTTTGCATTTTGACTTTTGCATTCACTATTTTGACTCTTCGCATGCCAACTCCTGTGCGCCGTGCGAAGAAGGGACGGTGTCAGAGTCTACGCTTCTCACTTCTCCACCACCCAGATATTCCGATACACCACCGGGTTGCCGTGGTTTTGCAGGTTCAGGTTGCCGCCGCCTTTGTAGTCGCTGGGTTGGTCGTGGATCACCACGCCGTTGTGTTTGACGATCACGCGGCCCTTTTCCTTGTCCTTGCCCATCGTCATTTCCACGTCATACGTCTGCCACGACAGCGGCGGCAGGCACATGTTCACGTCCGGCTCGCGCTTGCTGTAGAACCCGCCGCATTCGTTGTTCTTGCCGTCGAGGCCGAAGGAATCGAGCACCTGAATTTCAGAGATGCCGGGCAGGAACACGCCACTGTTGCCGCGACCCTGGCCGCGGGCGTAGGGCTGGTACGGCGTGCGGAACTCCAGATGGAACGTGAAGTTCTTCGTGAACTTGAACTTGCTCTTCTGCCCGCCCTTGCCCAGCGCCATGAGTTCTCCTTCCGGCGTTGTCGCGCCTTCGACGAAGTCATTGACCTTGCCATCGAACAGCACCGTCGCACCTTCGGGCGGCTTGGCGCCGAGCGTCGGACTCTTGCGCTCGGCTTTTTTCAACTGCCCGCCGGCGACACTGAGCGAGCCGTCCTTGATGCTGGCCTGCAACTTGGCGAAAGTCGCGACGCCGTCCTTCAAAGCCCCGGTGTCCTTCTGCGCCTGATCGCCGCGTTTCCAGCCGTCGCCTGGAAGACCGCCGGTGAAGAGCGTGACGTCGAACTTGTCATCGCCCAGCGCGACGACCTGAGCGCCGAACTTCTTGCCGTTGATCTCGCCTTGGTATTCGCCCTGCACGGCAAAGTCGGGGCCCGCGTCCTTGGCGTCGGTGATGGCGGCTTTTTTGTCCGGCGCAGCGGACGCCGACGTGAACGCGAACACCATCGCACACAGCACGATCGCTCGACGCAATAGACATTGGCACATGGCTGAATCCCGTGGAAAAGTGGCTCGATCGATGACCGCACCGAAGCAGTCTGCCGATCACCGGAGAACTTGTCCCGTGGCGCGAGGCGGTTACTGGCGCAAGGGCCATCGCCTTAACCGCGGCACATTCAATGGGGACCTCTGAAAGACCCGAGCGGTCGCGCGCAAAGGCGCAAAGCTCGCGAAGAAACCGCTCGATCTTTGCGTGCTTTGCGCCTTGGCGCGCGATCCTCTTGGGATACTCAGCATTCCCAATGGTGAATCTCGCGCCAAGGCGCGAGGCCTCCGCGCCTCCGCGGGGCATTGCATTTATCACTTGACATCAAATGATAACGCATTACCATTACCAGAATGCTCCGCCGTCTCACTGCGATTGCCATGCTGCTGGCGATGACCCTGATCGGGTCAGGCGTGCCGCTGCATCTGCATCGCGTCTGGGAGCATGGTGGACAGAATGAGCCGCCAGCAGCGAAGGGCGCGCCGCACGATCACGTCGCGAGTCATCACTGCCACCACCACCACGCACACGCAGATCAGTCGAGCGCCGGTTCAACGGAAGAACGCCGCGACGACCACCGCGACTCGACACCTGGCGAGCACGGTTGCCAGACCTGCGACATGCTCGCAGGTTGGGTAAGCCTGCACGATCGCGGCGACAGCGCCGCGCTTTGCGGCGACGCCCTTCTTGCCCGCCTGACTCTGTCCGCTGAATCCGCGCCGGTTCTTGCATTCGACGCGGCGCCGCTTTCGCGCGGCCCCCCGCCGGCCCACCTCTGATCCCGTTCGGCTCGTGATGCGCGGCCCCGCCGGCGCGCATCGTTCCTTCCAATTCGACTTTCCCGCAGGCTGCCGCGCCTTGTTGCATTCAAGGCGCGGCGCTGATCGAGGTGACTCATGCGCATCGACTGCGCCAGGAATTTTCACCGCGCGTTCACGTTGATCGAGCTGCTCGTGGTGGTCTCGATCATTGCGATCCTCATCGGCATGTTGCTGCCCGCGCTGGGTCGCGCCCGGCAGAGCGCCAAGACGCTTCAGTGCCTCAGCAACATGCGGAACCTGGAGAACGCGCACTGGGCGTTCATGTCGGAGAACAACGGCCGACTGATCGACGTGGGCCTGGGCCACGGCAGCGAGTCGGACGACATGGAATCCGCGTTCATCGCCACGCTCCAGCCGTACTACGGCGACAAGCTGGTGGCGCGGTCGCCGGTGGACACGAGTCCGCACTGGGAAGACCAAGGCGGCATCGCGGTGGGCACGGACGCCGACGGCCATCCGCGCTATCGCCGGACGAGCTACGGGATCAACAACTTTCTCACACGCATCAAGCCCGGTTTTTCGCAGCAGTACCGCCGGCTCGATGATGTGCCCCGACCCAGTTCGACCGTGCATTTCGTCTACATGACGCACACGGGCAGTTTCGCCGCGGCGGATCATCCGCACGTGGAGAACTGGGGCAGCGGCGCGCCAGCGGCATCGCAGCACTTGCAGATCAACGCGCACGGCGGGCAACCGACATCGCCCGATGCCGTGACCAACTACGGCTTCCTCGACGGCCACGCGGAAACCACGACGTTCAGCGATGTCTTCGTCAACTTCACCACCAACAAGTTCTGGCCCAAGGTGGCGCAGTAGCCGGCAATGGAATCGGCCGGGCCGGCGAATGGGCGATGGCGCAGCAGGCCGGCGCAGCGTCGAGCAAAGCTCGACGGCTAAACGTGAAGGATTCAGCGCAACCATTTTTTCATGACCCGTTTTTCACCCCGATTTTCAATCCGTTTTCACCCCGTTTTTCCCGTTTTTTTCAGGAGATTGACCATGTTTCAGACCCCCCGCTTCACTCGTTTCCTTGCCACGGCGGCGTCCGTATTCCTGGCGTCCAGCGCCCACGCCGTGGAGTTCGACATCGCCCCGCGTGTCGATGGCGGCAAGATTCTCGCCATCGGTTACTCGGATCCGCTGGGGCAGTTCATCCCGGACGAAAGCACGCCCTCGCTCGTCTTCCCGTACGACCTTGGCGAAGGCGTCGTGCCGTTTGAGATCGACGACCCCGGTTTCAATGCGGAGAATTTCTCCACGCCCACGGGCTTTGCGCCGGGTTCATTCGTGGGCGTGCAGCTGCGCGGCGACTTGCAGTACTGGAACGGCAGCGGAGCGCCCGCCTTTGGACCGGTCACCGCCGGCGAACGCATGCAGTTTGAGAGCGGCCCCTTCAGCCGCATCGCAGGCACCAACACGCAGACCGAGTTCGATCCGTGGTTTCTCTTCGAAGTCGAAGACGCTCCGCACACCGGCGAGTTCCACGGACACATCACCAGCCGACTTCTCGATGGGAATCTCGCGGCGATCGGCATCTTCATGGTGCCCGTCGGCGTGGTGAACGGCGTCGCCGATCAGCAGAGCGCCAACTTCACCGGCACCGTCTTCACCGATCCGATGCCGTCGGACACGCTCTTCTGGCTCTTCAACAACGGACTGGCGGAAGACGACTACGAAGAGGCGGTCGAGGCGTTCATCACATCCCTGACCAACGGCGGCGGAAGCAACACAGCCGTGCCGGAACCCGGCTCGCTGTCATTGGCGTTGATCGCGCTGGCGGCGGCGGGTCTTCGCCGGCAACGCGCGGGCAGCGCGTGCTGATCGCCGCGACAAGAGGTGGGCAGAAAGCAAAAGAAGGACGGCGCGGACCGCGGGGCCGCGCCGTTCCTTTTTTAGGTTCATCCGCCGGATGCGAACATGTCTTGTCAGAGCCGGAGTCTGTGACTCCGGTTCGCCGAGCCGGATCGAGGCCGGCGAGGCGAAGTTCGACAAAGGTGGACGCGCTGCCATCCGGGAATGCAAGGCGCGATTTCGACTTGAAGCGGCATTGAGCCGCTTCAAATCGACCGGAGTCACAGACTCCGGCTCTGATCAAGACACCAACGCGCCCATTTCAACGGTGGCCAAGTACGCAAATGCGGATGATTTCTTTCTTACCGACTGATGAATCACCCTGGAAGAACGCGGCGCAGCCGATTCACTTCACATCCCGGCTGCTCACCTTGTCCTTGGTCGGGAAGTCTTTGGGGATGTCGTTGAGCGTGACTTTGCCGGTGGCGGCCCACTCGCAGCCGCGCTGCAGCGTGAAGATGAAGCCGACGCATTTCATCGAGTAATCCGCGTGGCCCATCGGCGTGTGGTAACAGCGGCCCTTGCCGTATTCGAGGACCATCATCATCGGCTCGTGCTCACCGCGGCCGCCGGTGGCTTTGTCGCTGAAGCTGGTGGCGAGCACGGTCATGTTCACCGCCGGACCGCGCAGGCGGTCGTAGAGTTCATCCTGGGCGTGCAGCCATTCCGTGGGCAGGCCCTTGGTGATGGGATGCTCCGGCTCGCGGGTGGTGACGAGGAACGGGTGCTGCTTGCCGTGGCTGCCGCCGCCGCCCTTGGCCATGTCCTTGAAGATTTTGCCGTCGCGGAAGGTGACGTACGGCCCGCTCTTTTCGTTGCGTCCGCCCCAGCCGCCCAGGCCGATGATCTCGTTGTATTCCTTCCAGTCGCCGAAGCTGTTGTTGGCGGCATGCACGCAGACGAAACCGCCGCCGTTTTTCACGTAATCGAGAAACGCGGCCTCAGTCTCCTTGGGCCAGCGTGCGCCGTTGTAGTTGCTCAGCACGACGTCATATTTCTTGAAGTCGGGCGCGAAGCCGGCGGTGTCCTTGGCGGGCGAGGTGGCGACCTCGACGGTGAAGCGCCCGCACGATTCCAGCGCGGCTTTCATCACCGGCGTGGTGGACTTCCAGTTGTGATTGTTCTGGCCATCGATGATGAGCACCTTGAGCTTATCATCCGCCGCGGCATTGGCGACAAACAAGGCGGCGATAAAGAGGCTGAGGCAACGGGAGAGAGTCGTGGACATCGCTTTTCCTTTCGTGTGGGTGACGGCATGCATTCTAACGAATCGTGGAGGCGGAGCGGGATGCCATTCCGTTTAGGAACGGGATCGAAATAACTTCCCGGATTCAGACGCCAGAATTTTCATTAGGAAAGCAGGAAAAGAGGAAATGAGGAACAGAAACAGAGTTCGTAACTCGTCTGAATTTCATCTGTTCCTGCTTTCCTCGTTTCCTCATTTCCTTAGAAATTGTGACTCGGTCAGTTGAACGAGGATCGGGAGGTTATTTCGGTCGCATTCCTTAGAACGTGTATGAAAAGTCGCATTACCCTCGTTTAAGCCTATGCACCAT
>CAYRPN010000086.1:0-25023 GCA_964426135.1 uncultured Phycisphaeraceae bacterium
TGGAGACGACCGCTTCGTTGTCGGCAATCGCCACGGTCGCCGTGCGGTCGGCGGCATCGGGGTCGAGCGTGTACGTCGTGCCCGTCGCCAGATTGAGCGTGACGTTCTCCGTCGCTTCCGCCAGCGTGTCGTCGACGGGCACGAGCACGACATCGACAAACGCCTGCCCCGCGTCGATGACGACGGTGTTGGTGGTGAAGGTGACGTTGTTCTTCTGCAGCACGTAGTCCGTGCCGCGCGTTGCCACCGGCGTGGGCGTGGTGCCCACCGTGAAGTTCACGGTCAGCGGGCCGGCGGTGCTCGGGGTGCGATGGATGCGGAACGTGGCCGTGTTGCCGGCGGGTGAGCCGGACTCGGCGGCGGCGGCGTCGAGGGTTTCGATTCGAACCTGCGGCTCGTTGTCGAGCAGATTCAGAGACACCGTGCGCTGCGCAACGACAGTTGGCAGAACGTAACCGACTCCCGCCGCCAGAGTCATCGTGAGCGACTCGGTTGGCTCCGGAGTCGTGTCGTCGCGTGGCGTGGCGGTGATGTCGACGAAGCTCGCGCCCGCAGGAATCGTGACCACCGTGCCGGCCGCGTTGATGCCGCCGCCGAGGTTGTAATCGCCCAGCGCAGGCGTCGAACCGAAGGTGGCGATGCCGCCCTTGGTGATGTTGACATTGAGCAAGCTCGTGGTGGCGCCGGTGCGCGAGATGCGGATCGTGCCGGTGTCGGTCGCGGGCGTGCCTTCGGTCAGCACGTTGTCCAATGCGGCGATCGACAGCAGCACGGGGTCGTTGTCGGCGATGGTGATGGTGCCGCTGCCATCGCCGGCAATGCCATAGGCGGCCGACGGCGCGATCGTGAGGACGGCGGTTTCGGCAAGCTCGCTGATCGCATCGTTGATTGGCGCAATGGCGACGTCGACGAAAGTCTCGCCCGCCGGGATCACAGCGGTCAGCGGCAGCGCGGCGTAGTCCGCGCCATTGCCGGCGCTTCCGGCAAGCGTGAAATCGACGGTCAGCGCGCTATCCGTGTTGCCCGTCCGAGTGAGGCGGAAAACGCCGGGATTCGCGGCCTGCCCGAGATTCGTCTCGGCCGCGGCGGCGTCGAGGACCGAAAGGGAGACCTGCGTCTCGTCGTCACCTTCGGTGGCGTTGATCTGCACGGACGCGAGGCCGGGGCCTGACAGTGTGAACACCGCCGTCCCCGCGGCAGTGTCGGAATCGCTGGCGGCGGCGAGGGTGAGGTTCTGGGTAGCCGTCGAGTTGCCGGGCGTAAACAAGAACTGCGAGGGGCCGCCCGTCAGATCCGCGTCTCCGCCGATCTCTTTCACCAGCGACACCGTCACATCGAATGCAGACTCGAAAAGAAGGCCTACCGTGACAATCGCGCTGTCGCCCTCGGGCACCGTCACCTGCTGCTGCGACAACACGATGGCCTGCGTCTCGTCGTCGAGAATGACGGCCTCGACCTGATCGCTCGCGGTGACGTTGGCGCTGATGCCCACCAGGGAAACGAAAAGATTCTCGTCAGGCTCGTCGATCAGATCCTCGATGATTGGGATCTCCACCGTCTTGACGCTTTGTCCGGGGAGGAAGGTGACATCGGTGTCCACCGCGACGAAGTCCGTGCCGGCGATGGCTGAACCGCCGGCGGTCGACACGTGCATGACCACTTCGCTGGTGAGCGCGGCATTCAATCGCAGCGTAAGCGTGAGTTTACGATCCTGCCCGGGGTTGCCCTCGACGCTGGAGATCTGCACCTCATCGATGCTGCCGAACGTGGATTCCGGCACATCGGTGACCACGATCGTGAACTGCTCGTTGACGGCAAACCCCGCACCACCCTGGTCCGTCGCAGTGACAGTGAGATTGACCTGCGGCTCCGCTTCAAAATCCAGGCTTTCGCCCGCCTTCAGTTTCAACTGCCCCGCCGCGACTTCGAAGCGACTGTCCGAAACGGTAAACGCATGCGAATCCCCGGCATCGGGGTCGGTGACCGTGATCGTGCCGATCACGGCACCCGCTGCGTTTTCAGCGACGGAGGCGGCACTGAGCGCGATATCGGTGGGCGCTTCGTTGACGTTGCTGAGATTCACCACGACGGACGCGGTGTCGGTGCGGCCGGTGATGTCGGTGCCGCGCACGGTGAGATTGAACGCGGCCTGCGATTCAAAGTTGAGCAGGCTGCCGTTCCCCACGGTCAGCCGACCGGTCGCCGGATCGATGGCGAAGGCGCCGCTGCTGTTGCCTGCGATGATGGAGAAGGTGACGTTGTCGCCGGCGTTGGGGTCGGTGGCGGTGACGAAACCGATCTCCGTGCCGTTCGCACTGTTCTCGGGCACCGAGAGATTGCCGTCGTTCACCGTGGGCGCGGCGGGGACGGAAACGATGATCTGGCCCGCGACGACTTCCACGTTGGTGATGCTGTTGCCGTTGCCATCGGACAACTGAAAGAACAGCGGGTCGGAGTTGATGTTGAAGGTGCCCTGCGCATTGGCGAGGGTTGTGAACTGCAGCCTGAAGAGGTCCTTGCCAGTGACGGCAGGAGCGGAGACTCCAATCCCGCCAAGGAAGTCGCCGACGCCGAATCCCGCGGGGTTGCCGCTATCGAATATCTGCGGCACCTGTCCGACAAAGAGCGGGTTGTCGCCGGCGCCGGCGGTGGTGAGCGTGACGCCGCTGCCGCCGGGCGACAGGAACGCGGCCACGTTGTAGGCGGCGATCGAGGCGGTGACGTCCTGCGGAACCACCAGCGAGACATCGACGAAACCGGACAGGCCGGACTGCGTGGCGACGCTGCCGATCATCACCTGAAGATTGCCGCTCAGCAGCGAGCGCGGCTCAAGGCACTCGAGCGCGACGCCCGACGACAGCGAAGGCGTGGAGCGCTGGCGCGACAACGGATCGCGCCGCCGTTTCTGTTGAGTGGACAAAATAGACATAGCCATCCCTCCATAGTACCGACGACAAGCAACATCACGGCGTTTCAACCGCTTCAATCTGCGACAACGGCTGACCGATCAGGCCTTCCACGACCGCGGCGGCGCGATGGTAATCGCGCATCGCGTTGAGACTCTCCACCTGGGCTTTGAGCAGGTCGCGCTGGGCGTCGAGCATGTCGTCCAGTTTGATCAGGCCCTGCCTGAACTGCGCCTGCGTCGTGTCGAACGCGGCGCGCAGACTGGGAAGGACCTGCCGGCGCAGCGCCCGGTCGTGGGCCTGTGCGATGGTCATGTCCCGATGGGCCGCGATCAGTTCATCTCGAGCCGAAGCGCGCGCCTGGTCCGCTGCCGCACGGGCGCGGGCCACGGCAAAGCGCTTTTCGAGGATGTCCCCCTCCCTGCGATCGAAGATCGGCAGCGGAAAGCCGAACTCCACGAGCAGCGCGTGATCATCGCCGTCGCGGAAATACCGGCCACCGACGCCCACGGTGACATCGGAAACGGCGCCGGCGCGGGCGAGTTTCAAGGCCGCCTGCCGCTGCGCCACCTCACCTGCAAGGCGCGCCACCTGCGGATGATCCGCGAGGCGGGCAAGCAGCCGATCGAGGTCCGTGTTCGCGGCGGGGTCCACTTCGAGCGAACCGACGGCAGCACGGAAAGCGGCGCGATCGCTGTTCCAGCAGGATGCCAACTGTCGCCGGGCGGCTTCCAGTTCCAGTTTCGCCTCGTCATGCTCGATATTCGCCTGCGCCAGCCGGACCTGCGCGTGTTCGCGCTCAATGGGCAGGATGCCGCCCGCCTTGATGCGATCTTCGATGAGTTGGCTCATGCTCTGCGCAAACTCGACGGCCCCGGCGCGCAACGTGACGCGCTGCTGTGCCGCCAGCAGCCTGGCGAACCGCCCGCTGACATCGGCGGCGAGCGCGACTCGACGGGCTTCGTAATCCCACGCGGCCAGCATGCGCTCCGCCTGCGCCAGATCCACGCGGCGGGCGCGCTTGTCGCCCAGCTCGATCACCTGCGTCAGGCGAACGCGCAGGTTCGCGTCGTCGAATCCTTCGCGCTGGCCGCTGCCCGCGAAATCGTCGAGGCGGAAATCAATTTCCGGATTGGGCATCACGTCGGCCTGCATCTGCCGGGCCTCGGCTTCGCGGACGGCCCATGCATCGCTCGCCAGCGCCGGGTGACGCATCAGCGCCAGTCGCCAGGCCTCCGTCAACGTGACATCGCCGGTGGGATCCGTGAAGTTCGACGGCGGCGACGCATCAGGATCCAGAGGCGGACGATAAGCAGGCACCGGCGCCAGCGCCCGTGGCGGAGCCCAATCGCCATCGGACGCCAGCGGCGACGAAGCGCAGCCGGCAGGCGAGAGGAGGCAGCAGAAAAGAACCAAGCGTCTCATGTCCATGCTTTCAGAAGGAATAACGCCCGGCACGGCGAAACCCGCCGCGCCGACATGTCTCCTCGTCCCGCGCTCGCGCTCATGCCTGCAAACGTTCAACGGACAAGCACCAGTTCGACAACCTCACCCGGGCGCAGCCGAGCATCCGCCGGCACATCGATGCTGATGGGCAGGCCCCACTCGGGAACCGTGTGGCTGCGAAGCTGGTTGGGCGGCACCATTTCCATCTGCGCGCCAACGACGCGCACCTGACTGCGATGAACCAGGCGGGGATCGATCCGGCTGCGGATGATCACTTCCATCCCGGGTCTCGGATCGATCCGCTGATCGGCACGCACGTAGGAAATCACGCGACCGGCGGCGGGATCGGCGATGGTGATGATCGGATCGCCGGTGTTGACCGGCTGCCCCGGACGGCGGTGGATCGCGGCGATGGTGCCCGACACCGGCGCTTTGATCACCAGCAACCGGGCCTTCGCTTCCAGCGCTTCAACGCGAGCTTCCTGCGCCACCACCGCTTCGCGCAAGGGGGACAGCATCGCATCGATCTCGGCTTTGGCGGATTCAGGGATCGTGGAGAAAATCTGTTCGAGGGCGGCGAACTTCGCAGCCGTATCGCGGATGGTCTGCTCCAGACCGGTGACGCGCTGGGCGGCGACATCGCGATCCAGCTTGATTTGCAGGTATTCCACTTCAGTGGCGGCGGTGGATTCCACCAGGCGCTTAACCGCGGCAAGCTGTTCGTCGCGCCGCTGCAGAGTGATGCGCTCCGTCTCCAGTTCCGCCTTGCGATCGAGCAGCGTCAGGCGGATGCGCTCCAGATCGATGGCCATGCGGCGATTGCCGAGCTGCACATCCTCCTTGCGCCGATTTTCCTCGAAGCGAAGCTTCGACTCCTCCGCAGCCACTTCTTTCCTCAGATGTGCCAGGTCGCCCTTGAGTGCGGCCAGTTCGGCGCGGATGGGAGCATCGTCCAGACGTGCGATGACCTGATGGGCATCGACCTTCGCGAACAGATCCAGGGGTTCACCTTCCCAGATGAGAATGCCGGCGATCGGGCTGGTGAGGTCGTAGCGAACGGCGTCGACGGCTCCGATGGCGTTGGGCATGGCGGTCTGCCGGCCCCAGAGCCAGATCGTGCCCGCCACGGCCAGTCCGAACGTCAGCAGCGGCACCAGACGATAGCGCAACCGGCGCAATCGCTGCGAAATGGGAACGGGAATGCGACCTTGCTTGGATGCCATGTTGTCTTGACCCGGGCGTCAACGCGCCGGCCTTTACACTTCGGACTCGTCGGTATGGCTGTAGAGCGCCGGCTGCTCGATGCCCGGAGTGGATCGCAGTTCGGCGACCAGTTCGTGACTGCGCGACGGATCGCGCAGCAGCAGGCGGTAGGACAGTTCGAGGCCTTCGTCCGTCAGGTTGCGCTCGCTGGCCAGTTCGGCGCGGCTGGTGTGGCGGCGGAAGGTTTCGCGCAGCCGCGCCATTCCATCCACCAGATCGCCCGCCAGCCGCAGGCTCAGCATGACGTCGAACCGCAGGCGCGATCCGAACGAGGTGTAGCGGAGGTAGATGAAGACGAGGCTGATGAACCCGCAGCCCAGCAGAGCGGTGGAGAAGCGCTGCGTGCCGACGGCCACGCCCATGACGATCGTCCAGAGAATGAACGCGGTGTCGCGCGTGTCCTTGAGGACATTGCGAAAGCGCACGATAGCGAACACCGCCAGCAGGCCGATCGCCACGAACAAGCCGCCGGACATCAGCATCATGAGAACGGAAACGATGACGGGCAGGACCACGAGCGAGTTGACGAACATGCGCGAGTACGACAGGCCGGTGTGCGTCCACATGTAGACCCAGCCGACGACGTGCCCCAGGCAGAACGACAGCAGGAGCATGAGCGCGACGACCTCCGGGGAACCGGCGGTCGAATGCAGATCTCCTCGAAGCAAGGATTCAAAAAAACCATCCATAGGCGGGATCCCCGAAGCGATCTGGGGTGGACTGTCAACCGCAGGAGGGTCCAAACGGCGTAGCACCGGCAGGCTTTGCGAATTTCTCAAATAACTCTAACGCAAAGCCAACGGAATGTTAACATATCCCTCGCGCGGCGGAAAGCCTTCAGATTGCCTGCATCCCTTTTCCACAGTGCCACGCCGGTTCCACGGCACTGCCCGGAATTCGAGGCGACCGTACTTGAGTTGTCAGGAGGTCCGCGACGATGTTGCCCAACGAGCGCCTGCAGACCAACCGATTCGAACTGAAATATCTCATCAGCCCGCGACAGGCGCTGCTCGTGCGCGATTTCGTGCGCTCGTTGCTGACGCCCGATCGCTACATGAGTCCCGCGCAGCCCGACGGCTACATGGTCTACAGCGCGTACGTGGATTCGCCGACGCTGATGCTTTGCCGCGCCACGGTCGATGGCGAGAAGAACCGGTACAAGCTCCGCATGCGGTTCTACGACGACAACCCGGATCATCCGGTGTTCTTTGAGATCAAGCGGCGGGTCAACGACGCGATTCTCAAATCGCGAGCTGCCGTGCGCCGCGATCGAGCGCTGGAGCTTCTTCGCGGCAGCGGCCCCCGGGAAAGCGATCTGTTCAATCCTCACGACACGCGCGGCTTCGCCGCGCTGGGCAACTTCTGCCTGCTGCGCGACAAGCTGACCGCCAGGCCCACCGCACTGGTCGCTTATCGCCGCGAGGCGTACATGAGCACCGGCGACAACAGCGCCAGGCTCACGCTCGACCGCGAGCTGCGCGGCGCGGAATGGACCGGCCAGATCGGCGAACTGAATGGCGAGCGCTGGCGACCCGTGCCTGTCGAGCACGTGATCCTCGAACTGAAGTTCACCCAGCGCTTCCCGCTTTGGATGGGCGAACTGGCGCGCCGGCTCGACTTGCAGCGAACCTCCATGCCCAAGTATGTCGAGTGCATCAGCGCTTTGAGGGAGCCGCGGTTCTCGCCGGCGGGCCGGATCGGACGGCTGGCCGTCGCGCCCGCCTGACGCGACAAGTCGGGTTTTCGATCACGGGCAACCCCCTGCAAGGTGAATGGCGTGGTGACCTCGACGAAGGAAGATTTCTTGGAACCCCAAGCCCATCGCCCATGGCGTCTCTCCAAGGCGCCTGAACACCGTCCCCGCCCCGCCCGCCGCAAGGCCGCGCGGAGCGCCGCGATCACGCCGCGCTGCGAAGCACTGGAAGCCAGGCTCCTGCTCAGCGGCAGCCTGCTCATCACCGAGTTCCAGGCGTCCAACAACTCCACCCTCGCCGATGTCGATGGCCAGTTCAACGACTGGATCGAACTGCAGAACACCTCCACCGCCCCGCTGAATCTCTCCGGCTGGAAGCTGCGCGACACCAACGCCAGTTGGACGTTCCCCAGCAAGATCCTGGCGCCCGGCGAGGCCGTCATCGTCTTCGCCTCGGACAAGAACCGCACCAATCCCGCAGCCCAGTTGCACACCAATTTCAAACTCAGCGCCGGCGGCGAACTGCTCGAACTCGTCCAGCCCAACGGCACCATCGCGCAGAGCTTCAATCCCTTTCCGGAGCAGTTCGAGGACATCTCCTTCGGCCTGGAGCAGACCAGCACCACGCTGCTGGGCCCCGGCGCGCCCGTGGCGTTCAAAGTGCCCACCGCCGGCGATGCCGCAACCCTCGCCACCTGGATGCAGCCGGCGTTCGACGATTCCGCCTTCGCCACTACCGTCAGCGTGCCGACCTCGACCGTGCTGTTGACGGAAATCTCCACCGGCTCCAACGACTACCTGGAAGTCCACAACGTCTCATCGCAGGCGATCAACACCACGAACTGGAAACTGGCGGTCGGCGACAATTCGTCGAGCATCAACTCGGTCAATTCGGTGGTCAGGACGCTGCCCTCGCAGTTGCTGGCGAACCAGGTGCAGTACTACAGCGACGTGGGCACCGAGCCCGCCGCCAACCAATGGGGCACCAGCATCAGTTGGCCCACGACGAGCAACGGGTGGGCGATGCTGCTGGATCAGAACAACGCGGTGGTGGACTTCGTGGTGTGGGGCTTTTCCGCCACCAACATCGCAGCATTCAACGTGACGATCAACGGCACGAACATCACCGCCGCGGACCTGCCGTGGTCGGGCAGCGCTGCGTCGGCGTCCACGGCAACCAGCAGCAACTCGATCAAGCGCACGGGTACAGCGGACAGCAACACCAGCGCCAATTGGGCCGTCAGCAGCCCACAGAGCAAGGGCACCACCAACGCGGGGCTGACCGTGCCATTCCCCAACGGCAGCACCCCGGCGCTGACCGGCATCGGCTACGTCACCGGCGGCACGGGCGGGCCGTTCAATGTTTCGGTCTACAAGGCCGCCGGCGCGATCAACAATCTGACGGAAGCCGAGGCCGTCATCGCCACGCCGGCGCTGCAAGCGTCCGTCAGCAGCGGCCTATTTAATGTCGTCAACTTCCTGGGCACCGGCGCTGTCGGCAACTACAGCGGCGACGCGGTCTATCCCGGCTCGACCACCGGCCAGGACGTGGACGATTACGTCAGCCTGTCCACCGGCAAAATCTACATTCCCCGCGCCGGCATCTGGACCTTCGGCGTCAGCAGCGACGATGGATTCCGACTCGATGTCAGCGGCAACGGCGTCAGCCTGCGCACCGAGTTCGACGGTCTGCGCGGTGCGGCCAACACGCTGGGCACGCTGAATGTCCCCGTCGCCGGCGTCTACGATTTCCGCCTGATCCAGTTCGATCACCAGGGCGGCTCGTCCGTGGAGTTCTTCGCCGCCGAGGGTTCCTTCAGCACGTTCAGCGCCGCCAGCTTCGACCTGGTCGGCGATGTGTCCAGCGGCGGCCTGGCGGGCGCGGGCATCGCCGCCGAGGTGCGGACGAACCTGGGCGCGGCGATGCAGGGCGTCAACGCGTCGCTATGGACGCGCATCGACTTCAATGTCGCCGATCCAGCCGCGTTCGATTCGCTGGCGCTGCAGATGAAGTACGACGCGGGCTTCGTGGCGTATCTCAATGGTGTGGAAGTGGCGCGGCGCAACGCCCCCGCCACTCTCGCCTTTAACTCCGCCGCCACCCTCGAGCGAACCGACGAGTCGGCGATCGTTTTCGAATCGATCAACATCACCACGTTCCTCTCGAACCTGCTCGCGGGCAACAACGTGCTGGCGATCCACGGGCTCAACAGCAGCGCCGGCGACGCCGATTTCCTCATCCTGCCGCAGATCGTCGCGGGCGCCACAGGCACGCAGCTCCAGTACTTCAGCACCGCCACCCCCGGCGCGACCAACGCCGCCGGCGTCATCGCCTTCGTGAAGGACACGAAGTTCAGCCACGACCGCGGCTTTTACGATGCCCCGTTCCAGCTCACCATCACAACCAACACCGAAGACGCGGTGATCCGATTCACCACCGATGGCACAACGCCCAGCGCCACCGTGGGCACGATCTACACCGGCCCGATCACCATTGACAAGACGACGGTGCTGCGCGCCATCGCCACCAGGACGGGGTTCCAACCGACGGACGTGGACACGCAGAGCTATTTCTTCGTCAGCGACATTCTCCAGCAGCCGGCGACCGCGCCGGCGGGCTGGCCGGCGGCGGGATCGCTCAACGGTCAGGTACTCGATTACGGCATGGACCCGGACATCGTGAACAACGCGACCTGGGGGCCGCAGCTCGCCGCGGCGCTGATCGACATCCCCACCATGTCGATCGTCACCGACGTGGCCCACATGTTCAGCGCCACCACCGGCATCTACGTCAACGCGGACCAGGACAGCATCGTCTGGGAGCGACCGACTTCGCTGGAGCTGATCGATCCGCAGGGCGACGAAGAAGGTTTCCAGATCAACGCCGGCATCCGCATCCGCGGCGGCTACAGCCGAAGCGACGGCAATCCCAAGCACTCCTTCCGCTTCTTCTTTCGCGAGGAGTACGGCGACAGCAAGCTCAACTACGCCCTCTTCGGCGAGGAAGGCTCCGACTCCTTCGACAAGATCGACTTCCGCACGGCGCAGAACTATTCGTGGAGCTTCGGCGGCGACGCGCGGAACATCATGAACCGCGACGTGTTCAGCCGGGATGTCCAGCGCGACCTGGAAGATCCCTACACCCGCAGCCGGTACTACCACGTCTACATCAACGGACAGTACTGGGGCATGTACCAGACGCAGGAGCGCGCCGAAGCCGCGTACGCGGCGGATTACTTCGGCGGTGAACCGGAGGATTACGACGTCGTCAAGGTCGAAGCCGGGCCTTACACCATCAACGCGACCGACGGCAACCTGACGGCGTGGAACGCGTTCTGGACGCTGGCGGGCCAGGGCTTCGAGACGGACGCCAAGTATTTTGCCGTGCAGGGCAAGAACCCCGACGGCACCCGCAACCCCGCTCTGCCCGTCTACCTCGATCAGGACAACCTGATCGACTACATGATCATCATTCTCTACGGCGGCAACCTCGACGCCCCCATCTCCAACTTCCTCAGCAATGCCAGTCCGAACAACTGGTACGGCGTCTACAACCACACCACCCAGGATCAAGGCTTCAAGTTCTTCGCCCACGACAGCGAGCACACGATCCTGGTGAGCAACCTGAACACGGACCGCAACGGCCCGTTCCCCGCCGGCAACACGTTCGACAAGAGCAACCCGCAGTGGATCCACCAGAAGCTGATGTCGCATCCGGAGTACCGCATGCGCTTCGCCGACCGCGTGCAGGAGCTCCTCTTCAACGACGGGCCGCTGACGGTGGAGAACAACATCGAACGGTTCCTTTCCCGCGCCGACGAAATCGACACCGCGATCATCGCCGAGTCGGCACGCTGGGGCGACGCCAAGGTGACCACGCCCTTCACCAAGGATCACTGGCAGGCGGAGATCAACAACCTCGTCGCCAATTACTTTCCGCAGCGCGGCAACATCTTCCTGAACCAGCTCAAGGCCACCGTCCTGCCCGACAACGGCGGCAGCGCGCCGCTGTTCCCCTCCATCAGCGCCCCAAGCTTCAACACGCACGGCGGCATCGTCGGCCCGAGCTTCCCCCTCACCATCGCCGCGCCGGCGGGCACGATCTACTACACGATGGACGGCTCGGACCCGCGGTTGCCGGGCGGGGCGATCAATCCCAACGCCCTTATTTTCAACAGCACCACGACGAGCAGCACCCTGATCCCCGCCGGTTCGAACTGGAAATACTTCGACGACGGCGTCGACCTGGGCACGCTCTGGCGCAACAGCGACTTCGACGACAGCCTCTGGCCCAGCGGGCCGGGGCAACTCGGCTACGGCGACGGCGACGAGGCCACCGTCGTGGACTTCGGCCCCAACGCCGCCAGCAAATACGTCACCACCTACTTCCGCAAGACGTTCAGCGTCACCGACGCCCAGCGCGTCACCGGCCTGACCCTGCGGATGATCTACGACGACGGCGCCAACGTCTTCATCAACGGCCAGCGCGTGCTCAGCGCCAACCTCGCCGCCGACGCCGCATTCGGCACCCTGGCGCTGTCGAACCGGGCCGCACCCGACGAAAGCTCCTTCTTCAACTTCACCATCGATCCTTCCGTGCTGGTCGATGGCGCGAACACCATCGCCGTGGAGATGCATCAGGCGCTGGTGGACAGCGCCGACCTGGGTTTCGACATCGAGCTGACCGTGCAGGAGTTCCAGGGCGAGCCCATCGCGCTCAACGCCTCGGGGCCAGTGCGAACGCGGGCGCTCAATGGCGCCGAATGGTCGGCGATCACCGAGGCGCAGTTCCTGGTCAACACGCCGCCCACCAGCGCGAACCTCGTCATCACCGAGGTGAACTACAACCCCACTTCCGCCACGGACGCGGAACTGGCCGCCATCGCGGGAGTCACCGCGTCCGAGTTCGAGTTCATCGAGCTGATGAACATCGGCCAGGACGTGCTCGATCTCTTCGGCCTGCGTTTCTCCGCCGGCGTTCAGTTCGATTTCTCCGACAGCGCCATTTCCACGCTTGCACCCGGACAGCGCGTGCTGGTGGTCGCCAACCCCGCCGCGTTCGAACTGCGCTACGGCGCAGCCTCCGGCGACCTGCCCGTCGCGGGCGAGTATGTCGGTCAACTGGACGATGCCGGCGAACAGATCACGCTTGTCAACAGCGCCGGCGAAATCGTCGCCGACTTCATCTACGGCGACTCCGGCGCCTGGCCGGGGCGCGCCGATGGCGGCGGCTCCACACTGGAAGTGGCGAATCCGACGAACGCCCCCGTCGCCTACAACGATGCAGATTCCTGGCGATCCAGCAGCGAAGTCGGCGGCACGCCCGGCGCCGCGGGGCTGGGGCCGGACAACCGCATCATCATCAACGAGGTGCTCTCGCACACCGACCTGCCGCTGAAAGACTCGATCGAACTCTTCAACACCACGGGCGCGGCGATCAACGTCGGCGGCTGGTACATCACCGATTCCACCGGCACGCTGGCGAAGTTCCGCATTCCCAACGGCACGATCATCGCGGCGGGCGGATATCTGATCTTCGACGAGGACGATTTCAACCCCGGCCTCGGCACGCTGCCGGGTGATTTCTCCTTCAACGCGGCGCACGGCGACAATGCGTACCTGCTGCAGGCGGACCCGGCGACGGGCATGCTGCAGCGCTTCGTGGACGCGGTGGAGTTCGGCGCGCAGAAGAACGGCGAATCGTGGGGCCGGTTCCCCAACGGCGACGCCGCGGGCAAGCTGACGCCGATGCTGTCGCGCACGCTCGGCAGCGCCAACGCCCAGCCGCGCGTCGGCCCGATCGTCATCAGCGAGGTCATGTATCAGCCGACCGATCCGGGCAATCTGCCCCTGGGCATGACGGTGAACCAGCTCGAGTTCGTGGAGATTTTCAACCCCACCGCCGCGCCGGTGAGCCTGCTGGAATGGCGTTTGCGCGGCGGGGTGGACTACGACTTCGATCCGACGCCGGGGACCGGCCGAACGCTGGGCGCGGGGCAGGCGCTGGCGGTGATCTCGTTCGATCCGAACGATCCCTTGAACGCCGGCAAGCTCAGCGCGTTCCGCGCGTACTACGGCATCGACGCGTCGGTGCCGCTCGTCGGGCCGTTTGCAGGCGACCTGAACAACGCCGGCGAATCCGTGCGGCTCGAGCGGCCTGACGAGCCGCCCTCCGACGAACCGGGATTCTTCCCGCGCCTTCTGGAAGACGAAGCGGACTATGGCGTGATCGCGCCGTGGCCCACGACGCCCGCCGGCGGCGGCGATTCGCTGACGCGAAAACTGCCCGCGTCCTTCGGCAGCCTGGCGACGAGCTTCGTCGCCCAGGCGCCCACGCCCGGCACGCAGCCGCCCAGCGATCTGACCGCGCCGACGATCATCGGCGCCTGGGTCAGCGGCGGTCAATGGACGCCCGCGTTCAAGACGTTCCTCGCCGACAACGGCCTGGGCGAACATGGCCTTGGATTGAGCGTCGGCGCGACGCAGCTTCGCACACTGGCGTGGACAAGCATCAACCAGGTCAGCATCCGCTTCAGCGAGGATGTTGTCGTGGATCAGGACGACCTTGTGCTCAGGGGCGTGACCACGCCCACCGTGGCCGCGAGCAGCTTCAGCTACGACAGCGTCCTGCACCTGGCGACGTGGACGCTCCAGAGCACGGGACTTGGCCGGGACAAGTGGCTGATCGACGTGGCGGACACGGTTGCCGACACGGCGGGCAACGCGCTCGACGGCGACTGGATGACGGAAGTCAGCACTTTCGCCGCGGGCAGCGGCAACGGCGTGGCGGGCGGACGGTTCCTGTTTCGGTTCAACGTCCTGCCCGGCGACATCGACGGCAACACCTTCGTGCAGAGCAACGACGTCATCAACGTCCGCAACGGCCAGTTCAAATCGACGACCACCGCGGGTTACAACTATCGCCTCGATCTGAACGCCAACGGCTCTGTGCAGAGCAATGACCTGATCACCGCGCGCAACAGCCAGTTCACGTTCCTGCCCCCGGGCGAACCGACCGGCGGCGCTTCCGGCGCAACCGTGGCGATGAGCGCGGCGGCGGCGGCACCGACAAGCGCGCCGGCTTTGGTCACCACGGCGGCGAATGGCGAGGCCCAGGCGAACAGCGCGTCAACCCGGCAGGCGGCGCTCGCGTCGTTCGGCCTGGTTCACATCGCGCGGCAGACGCCCCTCCCCAACGCCCCGGCCGGCTTCACCCGTGTTCAGCCGCTCTTCATCTTCATGCGCGATCATCAGACCCGCCGCGACACCAACGACATTCATCGGCGACGCGGCGTTCCGGTCGGCATCGACGAATCGAACGACGTCATCAGAGAGACCGAATCGGCCCAACCTTGAACCCCTGATCCCTCACACGAGGACTCGGAGCGGAGAAAGCAAGTTCCGGCGGCGAGCGCGGCACCGAAGAGAGACACCATGTCCCGCACACGTCAATCCCATCGTCGTCGGCGAAACGCCGGCGTCACCGTCACGCCCCAGCAATGCTTGTTCGAGCCGCTGGAGCCCAGGCGATTGCTGTCGGCAGGCGACGCGCCGGGCAACATCGTCATCAGCGAGATCATGTACCACCCTTCCTCGGAGAACAGCGCCGAGGAATACATCGAACTCTTCAACCGCAGCGCCGCCGCGATCAACGTCAACGGCTGGCAGTTCACCAACGGCGTGGAGTTCACGCTGCCCAATGTCGCCATCCCCGCCGGCGGACGGCTGGTGGTGGCGGCGGACCTGGCGGCGTTCAGCGCGAAGTACCCAAGCGTGACCAACGTGGTGGGCGGGTGGTTCCCGCTGGGGGGCGAACTGAGCAACCGCGGCGAGGAGATCGAACTGTTCGACAACCTGGGCGTGCGGGCTGATCGCGTGACCTACGCTGACGAAGGCGCATGGGCCCAGCGCGCCAGGGGCGCGCTCGACCTGGGCCACGAAGGCTGGGAATGGGCGGCCAATCACGACGGCCTGGGCAGTTCGCTGGAACTGATCAACGCCAATGTGACCAACGATCACGGCGGCAACTGGGGGTCGAGCATGACGAGCCAGGGCACGCCCGGCGCGGCCAACTCCATCGCGGCGACGGACATCGCTCCGATGGTGGTGGATGTGGCGCATCTGCCGGCGATCCCGCGCTCCACCGACAGCGTCACGGTCACGGCCCGGCTCGTCGATGAGCTGACCACGGGCCTCAGCGCGACCCTGCGCTGGCGCGTCGATGGCACGACGACGTTCAACACCACGACGATGTTCGACGACGGCCTGCACGGCGACGGCGCCGCGGGCGACCGGGTGTACGGCGCGACCATTCCGCCGCAGGCGAATAACGCGGTGGTGGAGTTTTATGTGGAAGGCCGCGACGCCGGCGCCAAGTTGCGCACGTTCCCCGGCCCGATCCAGCAGACGGGCTTGCAGCAGGCGAATCTGCTGTACCAGGTGGACAACACGTTCGACCCGGCGGTCGCCTGGGTTCCCGGCAGCCAGCCGATTTACAAGCTCATCATGACCGAGGCGGAGCGCGCGGAACTGGCGGACATCGGCGAAGGCAACGAGGCGGAGGTGCAGAGCAACGCGCAGATGAACGCGACGTTCATCTCGATCGACGGCGTGGACATCAAGGTGCGGTACCAGACGGGCGTGCGCAACCGCGGCAACGGCAGCCGGGTGGGGCCGCCGAACAATTACCGCGTGGGGTTCAGCAGCGACGACCGCTGGAAGGACGTGGACTCGGCGAACATCAACAACCGGTACAGCTGGCTCCAGGCGATCGGCAGCGCGATCGCGCAGTTGGCCGGCGTCCCCTCCGCCGACGCCGTCGCCATTCAGCTTCGCATCAACAACGTCAACCGCGCGTTGACGACGAACCTGATGTATGGCTCGTACGTGCATCTGGAGCCCCTGGGCAGCGACTTCGCCGACCATCAATTCGAAGGCGACAGCGAAGGCAATCTCTACCGCATCCGCGACGACGACGGCACCGGCGACGAAGGCGATCTGAAATACGAAGGGACGGATCCCAACTCCTACCGCAACACCTATTTCAAGGCGACGAACGAGGAACTGGACGACTGGTCCGACCTGATCCACATGCTGGATGTGCTCAACAACACCAATACCGGCGCGGGCTACCTCGACGCGATCCGGCAGGTGATCGACGTGGAGCAGTGGGCGCGGTACATCGCCATCGACACGCTGATGGGCAACATGGAAGGCGGACTGAACCGCGGCACGGGCGACGACTTCGCGATGTACCGCGGGCTGAAGGACACGCGGTTCCAACTGGTGTTCCACGACCTGGACACGATCCTGGGCCAGGGCGACTTCGCGCCTGAGCCGACGCGCAGCATTTTCACCTACACCGCGAATCCGGGACTGGCGAAGTTCCTCGGTTCGCAGGAAGTCGTGCCGATTTACTACGAGCAGATTCTGGACCTGATGGACAAGGTCTACAACCCGGCGGTGATAAATCCGCTGATCGATCAGATTCTGGGCGCGTTCGTGCCCGAATCGGTGCGCACGGCGATGAAGCAGTATGTGGTGGATCGCCGCGCCAGCGTGCTGACGCAGATTCCGCGCAGCTTCACGGTCGCCTCGGCGCTGACGCAGGTGGATGGCTACTTCCGCTCCACGGCGGCCGGCGCGTCGCTGACGGGCACGTTCGACACGGTGACGACGCAGAGCGTGCTGGTGAACGGCATTGAGGCGACGCTCAACCGCGTCAACGGCACATGGGGCGTGGCGGGCGGCACGGCGGTGACGCAGACGATCGTGCCGGCGGGGTCGACGTGGAAATATCTGGACAACGGCAGCAACCAGGGCACCGCGTGGAGAGCCAGCGCGTTCAATGATGCCACCTGGGCTAGCGGACCGGCGCAACTGGGCTACGGCGACAACGACGAGGCCACGGTGGTCAACGGCGGGCCGTCGACCGCGCGATTCACCACGACCTATTTCCGCCGCTCGTTCACGGTCGCCGATCCATCCATCTTCACCGCCGCGACGCTGCGACTCCTGCGCGACGACGGCGCGGTGGTGTATCTGAACGGCACCGAGATCGCCCGCAGCAACATGCCCACCGGCACGATCAGCAGCACCACACTGGCCAGCACCAACGTCGGCGGCGCCGACGAGAGCACGTTCTTCACCTTCTCCATCAGCCCCAGCCTGCTCGTGGCGGGCAACAATGTGCTGGCGGTGGAGGTGCATCAGAACAACGCGTCCAGCACGGACGTCTCCTTCGATCTCGAACTGCTCGGGCAGACCGCGGCGACCACCGGCGGCGGCATCCCGCTTAATCCGGGCGTCAACCGCGTGCTGGTGCAGGCGTTCGACCAGACGCACGGCAACGGCAATGAAATGAACCGCGGCACGATCGACATCTGGTACGACGGCGCGGGAAGCGCCACCGTCACGCCCTGGAGCGGGCCGGCGGCGGTCGCGGCGCTGGGCATGGTCGCGCCGCCCAGCTACCTGCCCGGCGTCGCCATGCTGATCGATCTTTCCGCGCTCGATGACGCCGGCGCGCTGGAGAAAGACCTGTGGGACGGCATCGCCACGCTCACGAGCGACCGCGACGACATCATTCTCTCCACGCACGACCTGCGCCTCTACAACGGCCGGGGCAGCGCGCTGGTCACCGTCAGCGGGCCCGGCGCGACGAAACTTTACGGCGACGGCTCATTCAACCTCACCGCCACGCTCGGCTCGCACAAGGTCACCAAGAAAATCACCAGCCTCGTCGGCGCGCCGCAGACGACGGTGAGCGGCACCTTGCCCGGCGCGAGCACCACGTGGAGCGGCGTCATCCACGTCACCGGCGATGTCATCGTGCCGGCGGGCCACACGCTGACGGTGCAACCGGGCACGCTCGTGCTGCTCGATGGCACCGCGGCGCTCCTGAGCACGACGGGCATCGACATCGAGGTGCGCGGCACGCTCAACTCGCTGGGCACCGCCGAGAATCCCGTCACCTTCACCGCCACGAGTTCCACCGCGCCCTGGGGCGAAATCCGCCACATCAGCGCGCCCGCGTCGCTCTACCAGTACACGCACATCACCCGCGCCGGCCACTCGCCGCGCGGCGGGCACACCAACACCGGCCCGGCGATCCGCCCCACCGGTTCGATCATCACCTTCGACCACGCCGCCATCACCGACAGCGCCGGCAAGATCATGCAGTCCACGGCGGGCTCCAATCTCACCTTCAAGCACACGCTGCTCACCCGCGGCGTGATGGGCCCGGAGATCGAAGGCACCGCCCTGCTCTTCGAGGACAGCCACGTCATCGACATGCTGGGCATCTACCGCGAGGACGGCCTGGTGGATGACGACGACGGCATCTACATCCACGACCAACTCGCGGGACAGACCGTGGCCGTCCGCCGCAGCGTCTTCGCTCACGGCGACGACGACGGCATCGACACGCTCAACGCGATCATGACCATCGAGGACGTGATCATCCGCGACTGGCTGAACACGGCCGAGGACGCCAAGGGCGTCAGCGTCAACGGCGGACAGGTGGACATCAAGCGCAGCCTGATCGTCAACAACTTCGTGGGCGTGTCGAGCAAGAACAACGTCGGCGGCAGCACCGCCGTCACCACCATCGACCGCAGCACGATCGTGGCGACGAACACCGGCGTGGCGCGGGTCGGCGCGGCGGCGGGCATCGCGACAACCGTCACCAACTCCATCGTGCAGGCGCCCAATGCGCTCGATGGCGAACTGAATCCCGCGGCCCTGCTGGTCACCTTCACCAACGCGAATGAAACCTTCACCGGCATGGGCAACATCAACGGCGATCCGCGCTTCGTCGATCCGACGGCGGGCAACTACCGGCTCAGCCCCGGCTCGCCCAGCGTGAATGCGGGCAACACCACCGCGCCATTGGACAACGACGGCTCGCGCGCGGATCAGGGCTATTTCGACAACGGAACGCCGGCAACGCTTGCCGCTTCGCAATCCCTCTCCGGCACGATCTCGACCGACACCGTGCTTTCGCCGCAGGGCGGGCCGTACACCGTCACCGCGAATGTCACTGTCGCCGCCGGCGCGACGCTTTTCATCCTGCCGGGCACGAGCGTGTTCTTCAGTAACGGCACATCGCTGACGATCAACGGCCGGCTTGTCGCCGAGGGCACGGAACTGGAACAGATTCGCTTCACGCGCATCCCCGTGCAGGGCAGCACCGCGACGTGGAACGGCATCCAGTTCGTGAACACGACGCAGGACAACCGCATCACCTGGGCGGTGCACGAGCACGCCCGCACCTTGAGCGGCGGCGTGGGCCTGAGCAATTCGAAGGCCACGCTCGATCACGTCACGTTCGACAAGAACGACCGCAGGCGCATCGAGAGCAACAACTCCACGCTCATCGTCCGCAACAGCCGATTCGAGACGATCTTCGCCCCCGGCGTCGCGCCCACCAGCGACAACCAGAGCGAGCACATTCACGGCGGCGGCGTGCCCGTCGGCGGGCAGGTGCTCATCGAGAACAACTTCTTCGGCCACATCACCGGCCACAACGACGCGGTCGATTACGACGGCGTCATCAATCAGGGCCGCGTCGTCGTCATCCGCAACAATATCTTCAGCGGCGGCGGCGACGATGCCGTGGACCTCACCGGCGATTTCCTCATCGAAGGCAACACGTTCAGCCACTACCGCAAGGACGCCTTCAACACCGATCCGGGCAACTCCAACAACATCTCCGCCAGCGGCGGCACGTTCACCATCGTGCGCAACACGTTCTTCGATCTGGAGCACATCGCCATTGTGAAGGAGAACGCCTCGGCGACGTTCGTGAACAATACGGTTCACGACATCGACTTCGCCGCGATCTACTTCGACCTGCCGGGACAGACGAGCGGGCCGGGGCTGGGCGCGACGGTGGAGAGCAGCATTTTCCAGAACGTCGGCTCGCTCTTCGGCGCGATCACCACGCAGACGCCGGTGGTCAACCGCTCCATCGTGCCCGCCGCCGATGTCTCGCGCGGCACGGGCAATCTCACCGAGAGCGCGCGGCTCACCGATCCGGACAGCGGCGACATGACGCTCATGCCTGGATCACCCGCGCTGGGCGCGGGACTCAACGGCATCGACATGGGCGCGATCGTTTCGCAAGGCGCCCGCATCACCGGCGGCCCCAGTGATCTGACCGCCTCCAACAGCGCCGCCTTCACCATCAGCGGCCCCGGCGTCACGCACTACCGCGTCAGCATCGACGGCGGCGCGTTCGGCGCCGAGACGCCTGTCGCCACGGCGCTGAACCTCGCCGGCCTCGCCAACGGCGCCCACACCATTCGCGTCATCGGCCGCGATGTGGCGGGCATTTATCAGAGCGAAGCCTCGGCCGCCACCCGCGCGTGGACGGTGAACGCGACGCTCACCCGCGTGCTCATCAACGAAGTGCTGGCGATCAACGGCGGCGTCTTCAATCACAGTGGCACGTTCCCCGACGTGATCGAACTTTTCAACGCCGGCGCTTCGGCGGTGAATCTCTCCGGCAAAGCGATCAGCGATAAAGCGAACAACGCCACCAAGTTCGTGTTCCCCGCCAACACCATCATCAACCCCGGCGCGTTCCTGACGCTATTCGCCGGCGACTCCGATGGCACCAGCGGCATCCACCTGGGCTTCTCGCTCGATGGCGACGGTGAGGGCGTGTACCTTTTCGACAGCGTCGCCAATGGCTCGGCACTGCTCGATTCCGTCGAGTTCGGCCCGCAGGTTCCCAACCTTTCCATCGGCCGCATCGGGCCTCCGCAGACGTTCGCGCTGAACACGCCCACGCCCGGCGCCGCCAACATCGCCGCCCGCACCGGCGACGCGACGATGCTGCACTTGAACGAGTGGGGCACGAACGGCAATGTGCGCTTCGGCGACGATTTCCTGGAGTTCTACAACGCCGACACGCTGCCCGTCCCGCTGGGCGGCCTATTGGTCAGCGACAATCCCGCGAGGGTGCCGGCGCGGCACACCGTCGCGCCGCTCTCCTTCATCGCGCCGCAGGGCTTCTATGCGTTCCTCGCCGACGGCAAGCAGAGCAACGGCCCCAACCACCTGAACTTCAATCTCTCGTCCGATCGCGGATTCCTCGGCCTGCTCGATGCCGGCGGCGATGCGATCGATCTCATCCACTACGGCCCGCAGACGGAGGACGTCACCAACGGCCGGCTGCCCAACGGCGGCGACACGCTCGTGTTCTTCGGCATCCCCACGCCCGGCAGCGCGAACACGGTGGTCGAGCCGGAGACGGTCAACCTCATCACCCTCGGCAGCACCTGGAAGTACGACCAGACCAACACGAACCTCGGCACCGCCTGGCGGGCGACCGGCTTCAACGACGCGTCATGGCCCAGCGGGCCGGGACTGCTCGCGGTGGAGACCGCGGCGCTGCCCGCACCCATCGGCACGAACCTGACCATCGGCCCGATCACTTTCTATTTCCGCAGGCATTTCACCCTCAATGTCGATCCGTCCACGGTCACGCTCCAACTCTTCGGCGTCATCGACGACAGCGCGATCATCTACCTCAATGGGCAGGAGCTCGAGCGCCTCGGCTTCGCCGACACCACGAACGTCACCCACACGACGCTCGCCGAGCGCAACGTCGGCGACGCCGTTTTGGAGGGCCCGATCACCGTCCCGTCCAGCGCGCTGGTCATGGGCGACAACGTGATCGCCGTCGAAGTTCACCAGATCACCACCGGCAGCGGCGACATCGTGTTCGGCCTGGCGCTCGATGCGGTCATCGATCCGCCGCCGCAGGCTTCGAGCGCCAACCTGCGCGTCAGCGAGATCATGTACAACCCGCTGGGCGGCTCCGATTTCGAGTTCATCGAACTGATCAACATCAGCGGCCAGACCATCGACCTCAGCGGCGCCGCCATCACCAGCGGCGTGCAGTTCACCTTCGCCGGCAGTGCGATCACCGAACTGGCGCCCGGCGAACGCGTGCTGGTCGTGAAGAATCTCGCGGCGTTTGAAACCCGCTACGGCACGGGCCTGCCCGTGGCGGGAGAGTTCGGCGGATCGCTCGACGACAACGGCAACGAGATCGTCATCGTCGATACGCTCAATCAGATCATCCAGCAGTTCGCCTACGACGACACCGGCGCATGGCCCGGCCGCGCCGATGGCGGCACGTCGTCGCTGGAGGTGATCAATCCCGTCACCGCCATCGACTACAGCGATCCGAACACCTGGCGATCCAGCAGCGAAGTCCACGGCACGCCCGGAACCGCGGGCCTCGGGCCGGACAACCGCGTGGTCATCAATGAAGTGCTGTCGCACACCGATCCGCCGCTGAAGGATTCGATCGAACTCTTCAACACCACCGCCGGCGCGATCGACATCAGCGGATGGTTCATCAGCGACAACACGGACCATCTCGCCAAGTTCCGAATCCCCAACGGCACCGTCATCGCGGCAGGCGGATACCTCGTGTTCGACGAGGATGACTTCAACGCCGGCCTCGGTTCGCTGCCCAATGATTTCTCCTTCAACGCGGCGCACGGGGACGACGCCTACCTCGTGCAGGCCGACGTGGCCACGCAGGAACTGGAGCGTTTCGTCGATGCGGTGTCGTTCGGCGCCCAGGCCAACGGCGAGTCGTGGGGCCGGTTCCCCAACGGCGTCGCCGACCTGACGCCGATGCTGTCGCGCACGCTCGGTGCCGCCAACGCCAACCCGCGCGTCGGCCCCGTGGTCATCAGCGAAGTCATGTATCACCCGCCGGTGCCCGCGAATCTGCCCGCCGGCGTCACGGTGAATGACCTGGAGTTCGTCGAGATCCACAATCCGACGAACGCAAGCGTGCTGCTGACGGAGTGGCGCATCCGCGGCGGCGTGGACTTCAACTTCGCCGGCGGCTCCAGCCTTGCGGCGCATGCAACGCTGGTGATCGTTTCATTCGATCCGGCTGATCCTCTCAGCGCCGACAAACTCAGCACGTTCCGCAGCGTGTACGGCATCGACGCCGGCGTGCCGCTGGTCGGCCCGTTCACCGGCAACCTCGACAACAGCGGCGAGTCCGTGCGCCTCGAGCGCCCTGACGAACCGCCGCTGGAAGAGCCCGCCTTCTTCCCGCGCCTGCTGGAGGATGAAGTTTCCTACGACGAACTGGCGCCGTGGCCAACGACTCCCGCCGGCGGCGGCGATTCGCTGCATCGCAAGAGCCCCCCTGCGCTGGGCAGGCTCGACACCAGCTTCGACGCGGCCGCACCAACGCCCGGCTCGCATGTCTCCGACGGCATCGCCCCGACCGTGACCCGCGTCTGGGTCGGCGGCGGCTGGCCCGCGCCGTTCATGACCTACCTGGCCAGCAACGGACTGGGCGACAAGGGCTACGCCCTGCCCACCGGCGCTGCACAGTTGACCACGCTCGCCTGGACCACCATCAGCACGATCGTGATCCAGTTCAGCGAACACGTGCTGGTGCAGCAGAGCCATCTGTCGCTCCTGGGCGTCAACACCGCGTCGCTGCCCGTCAGCCAGTTCAGCTACGACGATGTCTCCTTCACCGCCACGTGGACGATGCAGGTGACCGCCGGCGGGCTGGGCAAGGACAAGTGGCTGATCGATGTCGATGACGCGGTGACCGACGCGGCGGGCAACCCGCTCGACGGCGACTGGATGACGGGCGTGAGCAGCTTCGCCGGCGCAGCGACCAGCGGCAACGGCGTGGCGGGCGGCGATTTCCTGTTCCGCTTCAACGTGCTGCCGGGCGACGTGGACAGCAACGGACTGGTCCAGTCCAACGACGTCATTCAGGTTCGCAACGGCCAGTTCAAATCCACCACCTCTCCCGGTTACAACTACCGGCTGGACCTGGATGCCGGCGGCGCGGTGCAATCGACCGACCTGATCAACACCCGCAATCGGCAGTTCACTTTCCTGCCGCAGGACGAGCCGACGGCAGGCATGGGAGCATCCATGTCGTCAGCACTGTCTGCCGCGACGGCAACGGCGCAGCCCGCCGCCGAGCCTCAGCCGCGGTTCCCACAACCGACGTCGCAAGGCCGGCACGAACAGGCCGCTCAACTGGCGATGGCGACGGCGCCCCGCGACCGGCGCCTGCCGACTGACTGGGCAGCGCCGGTTCTGGCCGCCCCGCCGCGACTTCTCCATGAGGCGCGCACGCTATGGACATTCGTGCGCGACCGTTCGCAGACCGATCGGGGCCGCGTCCTTGCCCGGCCATTGCAGCCAACCGCCCCAGGCGTCCTCGCCTCGACTGGTTCCGCGGATGTGCCCTCACTTCCCGCCTTCGAGCGCCCATGAATGTCCGCCGCCGTTCAGTCGCCTTCTGAAGGCGGAACGCGCTTCGGATTCTTCGGCCCGCTTTCCTGCGGGTCTGCCAAATTTTCCGGGGACGGTGGATCTGCCCCCTCGCCTCCGGCTCTGCGGGGGAGAGGGCTGGGGTGAGGGGGTTGCGAAGTCGAGCGACAAACGGACGTCCAAGGTTCACCGTCCCCCTCACCCTAACCCTCTCCCCCAGCGGACTGGGGGAGAGGGGACCAAGCCCCCGGAAAATTTGGCACACCCTTTCCTGCGCCATGGCGTGGGGGCGCTCGCATTCCGTTTCGCTTCCCCCTACCATTGGCTCCCCGGTTTAGGATCGTGACCGAAACAACTTCCCGACTTGGCTGTTTCCAATTCCCCTCCCTCTTAGGGAGGGGTTAGGGGAGGGTCGGGCGCACTGCGTGATTG
>CAYRPN010000087.1:0-24224 GCA_964426135.1 uncultured Phycisphaeraceae bacterium
TTCTCTTTTTCTGTGGCGGTTTGGCGATGGACCCACAATAATCCCGGAAGGACCGTTCGCCCAAGCCATTTCCGTGTCGCAGACGGAACGTGTTGATCTACTTCGCTCCTCCAAGCCGTCATCTCCTTGTGCCAGTAAACCAAGTGTTCAACTTTTTCGGATTGGGGCATTTCGTCAAGCACGATGATTACCTCCTTAATGATTCCAACTCATCGTTCTCAATACGAATTGTAACTCACCTTCACCCTCTTCACGGACTCCGTCAACTTCGCCTCCGCATCCGCGCCGCTGATGAGCGGATGCCTGATCGCCACGAGTTTAGCGCCCATCGAGACCGCTCTGACACCATCCTCGATGCCGTACGTGCCCACACCCACGGGGCAATCACCCACCACCTCCAGCACGTTCGCGAGCCACTGCGTGCTCTCCTTGCTCCAATCGGCGCGCCACTGGTCGGCGGTGTCGTGCAGATCGATCAGTTCCGCGCCCCACTTGCCTACCCGACCTTCAGCGCCGCCGGCCCCACCGTCACAATCGTCATCGGCCCCGGCTTGTTCACAGCAAGAAACGCGTTGAGATCGGAAAGCGTCACCGCATCCACGCGCCGGCTCTGCTCCTCGAGCGTGCGCGGCCGACCCAGCGTGTATTGGTCCGAGGCGATGGCGGCGGCGCGGCTGGTGGTGGATTCGCCCTGCATGACGAGGCGCGACTTCATGCCGACGATGGCGCGGTCGAACTCGTCCTTCGCCACGCCTTCGCACACGCGTTTGAGTTCGCCGGTGAGTACGTCGAGCGTTTCCTGCGCCCTGGGCGCGGTGGTGCCGGAGTAGGCGAGCATGGCGCCGCGTTCGCGCTGGCCGGCGTAGGTGGCGTAGACGCTGTAGCACAGGCCTCGCTTCTCGCGGACCTCGGTGAACAGCCGTCCGCTCATCCCGCCCGACAGCACCGCCGACGCCACGCGCTGCAGCAGGCTGCGTTCGTCCGGCTCCGGCAGCGCGTCGTACGCCAGACCGATGTGCACCTGCGTCGACTCGGCGTTCTGGTGGACGTAGCCGCGCAATGGCGCGGCGCTTTCCGCCGGCTCGGGCGTGGAGCCTTTCCAGTCGCCCAATTGCGCCGCGACCAAATCCTGGAGCTGCTTCCAGTCGAACCGGCCGGCGAAGGCGATCACCGCACCAGCGGGCGTCATCGTCGCCGACCAGAATCGTCGAACGTCATCGATCGTCATCGCTTCCAGGTGAGCGCGGTCACCCAGCGTGCTGCGGCCAAAAGGCGCGGGGTAGTGCCGTTGGCGGAGCTCGATGAACACCTTCTCCTGCGGCTCATCCTCCAGCGAATCGAGCGCCTGCAGCGCCAAATCCCGGCTCGGCTCCAGCGCGGACTCCGCGAGCATGGGCTTGCGGATCATGTCGATCAAGAGCGGCAGCGCCTTCGGAAGCTTGCTGTGAATCATCGTCGCGCCCAGGCGAAAGCGGGAGATGCCCGCGCCGGTGGAGCGATGCACGCCCAGTTGATCGAGCGCATCGCAGTGGGCCTTGGCGTCGAGCGAGCCGGCGCCGCGGCAGGCCATTTCACTGAGCAGCGCGGCGACGCCGAGCTTGTCGGCGGGCTCCAGCGCGACGCCGCCGGGCGTCAGCAAAGACATCGCCAGCGACTGCGCGGAAGGGATCGGCTCGGCGAGCAGGGTCAGGCCGTTGGGGAAGACACGTTGGTAAATCTCGGGCATAGCGAGATTGTAGGAGATGAGGCGATGAGAGGGTGAAGGGATGAGGCCGGAGTCGGAGGATTGCAAATTGAAAATTGCAAATTGAAAATTTTCAATTTGCAATTCTTCCCCTCTGCCACCCGTCACCTCCTCATCCGTACAATGCCCGCGATGTTGACCCACCGCATCATTCCGTGCCTCGACGTTCACGCCGGCCGCGTGGTCAAGGGCGTCAATTTCGTGCAACTGCGCGACGCGGGCGACCCAGTGGAAATCGCCCGGCAGTACGACGAAGCCGGCGCGGATGAACTCGTCTTTCTCGACATCACCGCCAGCCACGAAGCCCGCAACATCATGCACGACGTGGTGCGTCGCGTGGCCGAGCAGTGCTTCATGCCCTTCACGGTGGGCGGGGGCATTCGCACGATCGACGACGTGACCGCGCTGATCCAGGCGGGCGCGGAGAAGGTGAGCATCAACACGGCTGCGATCACCACGCCCGACATCGTGGCGCAGACCTCGCGTCGCTTCGGCAAGTGCGCGACGGTGGTGAACATCGACCCGAAGCGCGTGCCGCGCGCCGAGTTCGAGGCGCGGCGCGCGGAAGCGGAAAAACGCGGCGGGCTGATCGGCGAGGTGGCGAGAGATTCGAAGGGCCAGCGGCCGAGGGGCCAGGGCCAAGAGGGAGAGGAAAGGCACGAAGGCACTCAGGCCGATTTGAGATTTGGAATGTCAAATCCGAAATCCGAAATCCCAAATCCGAAATCCCTCGGCCCCTATGTCTTCGAAGTCCACACCCATGGCGGCCGCAAGCCCACGGGGCTGGAAGCCGTCGCCTGGGCCCGCGCCGTCGTCGCGCTGGGCGCCGGCGAAATCGTCCTCACCAGCATGGACGGCGACGGCACCAAGAACGGCTACGACATCGAGATGACTCGGGCTGTGGCGGAGGCGGTTGATGTGCCCATCGTCGCCTCCGGCGGGTGCGGCAGCCCCGAACACATTCGCCGCGTGCTCACCGAGACGCGCGCCGATGCCGCTCTGGCGGCTTCGATTTTTCACTATGGCGAGTACTCGATTCAGGAGACGAAGCAGTACCTCGCTCAGCGCGGCGTGCCGGTGCGATTGTCCCTGTAGCCGTTCTCTTCGACCGCCGCCTCATCGTTCCTTTCAGGGGACTGCTCAACAATAAGTTGATCGAGTGAGTCTCGCGCAAAGGCGCAAAGCTCGCGAAGAAGAGTCCAGACTTGGCGAGCTTCGCGCCTTTGCGCGAGGCCTGCATCGTTTCACATGTTGACCAACCCATTGTTGAGCAGCGCCCTGGCCGCACCGTCGGCGCAGCGCGCCTGCAACGCGCGTGCTTCTATTCGCGGGTCACCGCTTCATCGAGGTTCAGGATCACATTCGCGGTCAGCGCGTAGGCTGCCAGTTCCGCTGGATCGAGCGCGTTATCGCTTTTCGCCTCGCCGTAACCCAGCAGTTTCGTCGCTTCGGCAGGTGACTTCTTGAATCGCGCCAGGTCGGCGGCGAGGCCTTCACTGAGAATGCTCACTTCCTCCGCCGTGGGCTTGCGCGAGGTGACCAGACGGAAACCGTAGGCGATCCGGTCGGCATGCGTCGGAGGCGCGCCGGCACCGGCCGGCGTTTCGCGCAGCATGCGTTCGCCGAGCTTGCGGGCAGCCTCCACGTAGGTGATCTCATTGAGCAGCGACAGCGCCTGCAGCGGCGTGTTGGTGCGCGAGCGCTTCACCGTGCAGATCTCGCGGTTGGGCGCGTCGAAGATGAGCTGCGACGGCGGCGCGGCCGTGCGCTTCCAGATCGTGTACATCGTCTTGCGGTGCAGCCCTTCGCCCTTGTCGTGGGCGTAGCCGCGAAGGTCGCCGTAGCGGCTGGTCTCGTCCCACACGCCGTCGGGCATGTAGGGCCGGACGCTGGGCCCGCCGAGTTTCTCCACGAGCAGGCCGCTGGTGTAGAGCGCCTGATCGCGCAGGATTTCCGCCTGCAAGCGCACTCGAGGCCCGCGCGACAGCAGGCGGTTCTCCGGGTCCTTCGCCAGTGCCGCCGGCGTCACCCGCGAACTCTGCCGATACGTCGCGCTCATGACGATCAGCTTCTGCAGGGCTTTCATGTCCCAGGGCGAAGAGATTTCGGATTTCGGATTTGGGATTTCGGATTTGTCCGAACCCTTTGTCGCTGGGTCCCTTCGTCCCTCCGTCCCTTCCTTCCCCATAAACTCCGCCGCCAGCCAATCGAGCAGGTCCGGATGACTGGGGAACTCCGCCTGCGAGCCGAAGTTCTCACTCGTCTTCACGATGCCAGTGCCGAAGAAGCGTTCCCACGCGCGGTTGACCCACACGCGAGCGGTCAGCGGATTCGTCGGATGCGTCATCCAAGTCGCCAGGCCCAGGCGATTCATCGGAGCGCCGGCGGGCATCGGCGGCAGCGCGGCAGGCAGGCCGGCGGAGACTTTGTCGCCGGGCTTGTCGTACTCGCCGCGGAGCAGGATGTGCGCCTGCCGGACCGCGCCTTCGCGCATGACCATCACGGTGGCGCTCTTTCCCTTCAGCGCGTCGATCTGTGCCTTGGCGCTCGCCGCGGCCGCTTCCGCCTGCTTGATCGGGCTGTCCACGTTGGCGAGGTAGAACTTCTCCAGTTCCGCCTTCTGCGCGGCGGTGCGCTTGTCCGCCGACGTGGCGACGATCTGCTTGAGGCTCTCCGGGAAGCGCACACCGTCGAGCGTCACCGCGGCCGCCGGCTGAGTCGTGGCGGAGAGGCGGAATCGCCCGATGTTGTGTCCGCCGATCGCCTGGTGATGAAGCTTGATCGTGACCGTCGCGTTCGCCGGCACGGTCAGCGGCGCATCGACGAGGAACATCGCCTTGCGGTTTTCCTTTTTCGTCGGGCCATCCACGGCCCAGCCCTTGGCCGGGTTCTTGTCGACGACGAACTTGATGTCCCAATCTTTCTGCGAGTAATCGGCGACGGCCTTGGTGAAGTTCGCGGTCAGCGGCTGCTTGACGCCCGGCGCGGCGATCGTCGCTTCCACCTTCGTCAGCACGAAGTTGCCGTTGGGATATCGCCCAAGACTCTGCTCCGGCAGGCTCGGATCGGTGAAGCATTCGAGCAGCAGACCGGTGAACGCCCCGGCTGCGATCGGCGCGACGATTTCGTACGTGTCGTTCGCCGGGTTCGTGCCGCCGGCGAGATAGGAACCGTCGTCCTTTTTCGTGAACGTGGCGCCGCCCAGCGATTTCACGCTCGTTGGGGAAAGGCCGTTCCACGCGGGTTTCTGTTCCGCAAGCTGCTGCTTGAACTTCGGTTCCCACGCGGCGATGAGCTTCGGCAATTCCTTCTTCGCTTCCGCCGCCTTGGCCGTGGCGTCGGCCAACGCCTGCTCGAGTTTCGCCAGTTCGGCCGACTCGCCATCCAACGGCACGTTCACCACCGGATCGGTGTTCCGCGATTCGCCCTGCAGCGTGCCGCTTTCAGGCACGTTGTTGAAGAAGGAAAAGAGCGCGTAAAAGTCCTTCTGCGAAATGGGGTCGTACTTGTGATCGTGGCATCGGCAGCAGTTGAGCGTCAGGCCCAGCCAGGTCAGGCCGGTGGTCTCGACGCGGTCGATGACGGTTTCGACCCGCCATTCCTCAGCAATGATGCCGCCTTCGCCGTTGAGCTTGTGATTGCGATTGAAGCCGGTGGCGACGACGCGCGAGATCGGCGAAGTTTCGATCCAGTGATCGGGCGCTTCGTGGGCGCCGTCCTTGAAATAGAGCGGCACGGGGCCGCGCGGGCCGGCGCCTTTGGATTTCGCTTTGGGGACTTTGGCGTTCGTCGGCTTCACGGGAGCCTTGGGATCCGCCGGGCCCGGCACCACCAGCATGTCGCCCGCAAGCTGCTCCACCGTGAACTGGTCGAACGGCATGTTGTCGTTGAACGCGCGAATCACCCAGTCGCGCCAGGGCCACTGGAACCGGCTGCTGTCCACCTGGAACCCGTTGCTGTCGGCATAGCGCGCAAAGTCCAGCCACTGCAGCGCCATGCGCTCGCCATAACGCGGCGAAGCGAGCAGGCGGTCCACCACTTTCTCGTAAGCGGTCGGCGACGTATCAGCGAGAAACGCATCCACCTCGGCGGGCGTCGGCGGCAGGCCCGTCAGATCCAGCGACACCCGGCGAATCAGCGTGGTCTTGTCGGCCTCGGGCGAAGGCGTCAGTCCATCGCGCAGCATGCGCGCGAGCGTGAAATGATCGATGGCGTTGCGAGGCCAGTTCTTGAAATCGGCGGGCACGTCAGTGAGTGCGGGTGCGGCTGGCCGCTCAATCGGCGTGAACGCCCAGTGGCCCTGGTACTCGGCGCCTTGCGCGATCCAGCGCTTCACCGTTTCGATCTGCTGCGGCGTCAGCGGCTTGTTCAGCTTCCGCGGCGGCATCACCTCGTCCTTGTCCGTCGTCGTCAGCCGCTTGATCAACTCGCTCTTCTCCGGCTGCCCCGGCACAATCGCGCGTTCGCCCGACTCGGCGGGCTTGAGCGCGGCATCGCGAAGGTCGAGGCGCAATCCAGACTTTCGCTGCTTGTCGTCAAACCCGTGGCACTGAAAGCACGTGTCCGACAGGATCGGGCGGATGTCGCGGTTGAACGACACCTTCGGCTCGGCGGCTTGGGCCACGGAGAGACCGCAGAGTGTCAAGAGCATTGGAAATCGAATCGTCATAGAAAATCCTATGTAGGGTGGGCCAAGTCCGCGCGGCCCACCAAACCGCGCCCAATGACCGATGAACGTCATGCCGCGCTTTGGCATCCGTCCATGTCGGCACATGCTGAATCCCGTTGCGTCATGTCGCTGTGGGTCGAACGGTGGGCCGCGCGGACTTGGCCCACCCTACTTCGCTACTTCGCTTTCTCAATCACAAAGTCTACTAGCTCCTGGCAGCGGAAGAAGCCTTCCCAGAAGTTGTGGCCCTGACCTTTGGCGATGATCAGGCTCACCAGTTTCTCCTCGCCCGCCGCTTTGTATCGCGCCAGCAACTCGGCGGAGTTCTCCTTCAGCGGCACCACCTTGTCATCATCGCCATGGATGATGCACACGGGCACCTTCGCCTTGGCCAGCAGGTGCACGCGCTCGATCGGATTGTGCTCGGCGAGTTTCGCTTGCAGTTCCTCGGGCTTGAGGCCATAGGCCGGCGCCGCGTTCTTCAGGCCCGGATACGTGCGGAAATCGTAGACCGGATAGATGCCCGCCAGGCCCGCGACCTTGTCCGGATTCTCCGCCGCCCAACTGCTCGTCCACAGTCCGCCGCGGCTGCGGCCGAGCATGACGGGCTTTTTCGAGAAGCCGCGCTTGGTGGTCAGTTCCTCATAGAGCGCGGTGAAATGCTTGCGGCCTGCGGGGCTGCCGTAGGCTTCGCCGATGTCGATGCCGGCGACCGCGATGCCGGCGGCGAGGAACTTCTCGTGCATCCACTTCTCGTGCGAATCGGGATAGCCCGGCAGCGTCGGGCCATAAAAAACCCAGGGCTGCGGCGTCTTGCGCTTGCCTTCCTCCGGCCAGAAGATGAACGATGGACGCTCGTTGATGAGGAAGGACTCGCCGGGGAGGATGAGGTTCTTCACGGGTTTGGCCGGTGGCTTGGCGTCCTTGGCGGGCGGGTTGGTGGTTGCCTGCGCGGCGATGAACTGCGAAGCCGGCGTCGCGCGGCCCAAAGGGCCTCGGCTAAACGGGGAGCCGGCGTTGGATGTCGCAGGCTCCACCGATGCGTTCGGTTTGGGTTTCAACTTTTCCTTCGCAGGCGCGTCCTTGGGCAAATCCTGCTTCGCCAGCGCGTAGTACTCATCCGCGCGCTTCTGCCAGATCTTCGCCAGTTCCTCGACGCGCTGCGGCTGATCCTTGGCGAGGTTGCGCGTCTCGGCGCGATCCGTCGCCAGATCGTAAAGCTCCCACGCTGCGTCCTTGCCCGCCGCGACGAGTTTCCACTGGCCCACGCGGATCGCACGGTTGCCTTCGTGCTGCCACCACGTTTCATCCCGGCCGGCGGCATCCTTGTTGGCGAACGAAGGCGCCAGACTTCTGCCCGGCGATGGCGGCACGGGCTTGCCATCCCACTCTTTCAGTGCCGAAGCGCCCGCCGCTTCGAGCACGGTGGGCACGATGTCGATCACGTGGCCCACCTGCTGCCGCACCTCGCCGCGGGCCGCGATGCCCTTGGGCCAGTGCGCGATCAGCGGCGTGGCGATGCCGCCTTCGTGGTTCCACGTCTTGTGATAACGGAACGGCGTGTTGGAAACAGTGGACCAGCCGGGGCCCAGGCACAAATACGTCGCCGCACTGCCGGCAGGCGCGGCCGGATCGTGGCCGTCGTCGCGCACCATCATCTCCGCGCTGGCGCCGTTGTCGGACAGGAAAAAGATCAGCGTGTTGTCGAACGCGTTCATCGCATTGAGCTGGTCGAGCACCCGGCCGATCTCGACGTCCATGCGATCAATCATCGCGGCGTGAATCGCCATCTTTCTCGCCTGAAATGCTTTCTGTTCGTCGGTGAGTTCGTTCCAGGGAACAGGACGGTTGACGTCGCCGGGGCCGTATTTTTTCAGAGCATCAGGAAAGGCGTAGGGCGGGCCGACCTCGCGCTGCGGCGAGGAAGGTTCACCCGTGACGAGGCCCATCTTCCTGATGCGCTGCCAGCGTGCCTCGCGGGCCTTGTCCCAGCCTTGCGTGTAGGCGTCCTTGTATTTCTCGATGTCCTGTGGCAGAGCGTGAAGTGGGAAGTGCGGGGCGATGAAGGCGAGGTAAGTGAAGAACGGTTTGTCGCCGTGGCCGGCGGCGTGTTCCTTCAGGTATTTGATGGTGTAATCCGCAGTGGCGGTGGTGGCGAAGTAACCGGTGCCCGCGCCGGGGAACGCGACGCCGGGACGATCCGGCTCGATCGCCGGCAGTTTCTGATCGTCCTCGAAGTGCGACTTGGCGTTGAAGTAGCGCCCGTGATCCTCCAAGCGGTAGGAGCGATCAAATCCAGCCGCTTTCGAGGAGCCATCGAGGTGCCACTTGCCGCTGTGATAACTGCGATAGCCCAGCGGCCGCAGCATGTCCGGCAGCATGCGCGCCCATGCCTGACGCTGGCCGCGTGCGCCGGCGGTCATGCCCGGCACGGTGTCGCGGCGAATCTGCTGCGCGTAGAAGCCGGTCATCAGCGCCGATCGCGTGGGCCAGCATCGCGCGGTGTTGTAGAAATGCGAGTAGCGCAATCCGTCGGCGGCAAGCTTGTCGAGATTCGGCGTGGCGATCTCCGAGCCGTAGCAGCCGATGTCGCTGTAGCCCAGGTCATCGGCGAGGATGACGACGATATTGGGACGGCGGCTCGCATCGTCGCATGAAGCCGCATTCAGAGGCACGATCTGAAAAAGAACCCATGCCGCAGTCAGGGTGAGCGTCGCTAATCGGCGCAGTACGTCCCCCTGATTCCCGCGGCAAATGGACGGATCGAGGGATGAGGCGGTCGAGGTCATGGCGAGCTTCCTATGGCGGGTTCGGTCGTTCCAGCCAAGGCAGTATCAGCCTTGAGGGCGCAGCGGTCAACGGTTCTTCGCGAAGAGCCAGACCCCCCGAGGGTGTGCCTGTACCGCAGCTTGCGTCGCGGGCTGATCCAATCCATGCGTGCCGGTTCAGCATGATGCGCGACGATCGCCGGGATTCGCACGCTGTTGCGACTATTCCGCCGGCATTCATTGACATTCAGTCACCCCGGCCCGTTACGCCGTTAGGACCCGTGCAGGATCAACATCGCATGTGGGACGACTTTCCAACCTGCGTTTCGGATAAGCCATTAGCCCCCGGCTCCGCCGGGGGTGGGGCGATGGTGGCGGGCAATTTGCGGTCGATGATCGTCGAAGCGCGGATTCTGCCGTGCGAATCTTGCGCGATTGATCTCTACCGCGCTCCTCCCCCGGCGGAGCCGGGGGCTAACGGCGCAACGCTGCGGCTTATCCGAAACTCAGGTTTCCAAGTCGTCCGGCTGGGAGCGAAGCGATTCGATTTGCGGAGTCAATCTTGCACGGCTCCTTAACTTCGCACCGAGCCATCGCAGTGCCCTTCCCATCAGGTCAGCTTGTCATTTGAGCCGAAATCGTCCTGGCCCCGCGGCAAGATCATTGAGTGTGTCCGGTCATCAATTGCGAAAGCCTACCTCGATTTGGAATTGTCCCTGGGGCGTGTTGCACGGGATCACGATGACGGGGATGCCGTTGGGGAAGGCAATGCGATGGTTGCCCACGGAGACATGGGGCAGTGAGAGCGTGTTGGATCCGGCGGGGAACTTGCTCTTGGCGCTGCCGGCGATCATGTTGGCGACCTCGCCCAGCGCGTCGACGCAGTCCTGGTCCAGCGAGGTCATCGGCGAGCCGGCCAGGGCGGCGGCGACCTCCATGGCGACCTGTTGTGGGAAGCCGAGGACGATGGTCCCCGCGATGGTGCCGGAGATACCGATGGTCGCCGAGACGGCGAACTGCTGCTCGACGCCGTTCTTCAGGTACGGCTCGCCCAGCACCAGCGGGATACGCACCATCGCTTCGAACACTTCCCTGGCGGCGGTCAGAAACGGCTTGATGTAGGCGACGTTCATTAGTTGAAGAACTCCCCGGGAATTTCTCGGTTCGCCGAAAACAATGGGCTCACGCGGCGGCGGCCTTGGCGAGGGTCGCCTTCACCTTCTCGATCAGACCTTCGGAGGTGAAGGGCTTGATGACATAGTTGTTCACGCCGGCTTTGAGGGCCGTGATCACGTTCGTCTTCTCGGCCTCCGTGGTGCACATGATGATCGGCGTGCGCTTGTCGGCGGCGCGCACGTTGGTGACCAGGGTGATGCCGTTCATGTTGGGCATGTTCCAATCGACCAGCATGAGGTTGAAGCCCGACGGCGTGGCGGCGATCAGTTGCATCGCCTCGACGCCGTCGTTGGCCTCGGCGAACTCCGCCGGCCCCAGCGCCTCCAGCGTGCGGCGCTGGATGTTGCGCATCGTTCTGGAATCGTCCACGAGCAGGATCTTCATAATCATTCTCCGCAAGTAGCTTCACGGACAGTCATCACCCGGCGGCCCGAACCGGTCTGGCCTGCGCCAGCACCATCATTTCGCGGGCCACGTTGTCCAGCGGCACGACCTTCTCGGCCGCGCCGCACTTGATCGCCTCCATGGGCATGCCGAACACGATGCACGAAGCCTCATCCTGGGCCAGGGTGCGAGCCCCGGCCTTGCGCATGGCCAGCAGCCCCGTCGAGCCGTCGGCGCCCATGCCGGTGAGGATCGCGCCCACCGCGTTGGCGCCGGCGATCTGGGCGACGGAGTTGAAGAGGACCTCCACGCTGGGGCATTGATGGAACACTTCCGGGCCGGCCTGCACCTTCACGAAGTACTGGGCGCCGGAGCGGCACAGCGTCATGTGTTTCCCGCCGGGCGCCAGCAACACGTGACCCGTGGCCACGATGTCGCCGTCCTGGGCCTCCTTGACACGGACGTGGCACAGGCCGTCGAGCCGCTGGGCGAAGGACTCAGTGAACTTGGGCGGCATGTGCTGGACGATCAGCGTGCCGGGGGCGTTGGGCGGGAAGGCGGTGAGTACGGTCGTTAGGGCCTGGACGCCGCCGGTCGACGCGCCGATGGCGAAGATCTTGTGCGTCGTCTCGGCCATGGCTCGCGGGGCGCTCTTGACGGGCGCGGCGGCAGCGGTGCCGGTGCTCTTGACGGCGAACACGCGGGTGCAGGCGGCCATCTTGATTTTCGCAATGAGCAGCGACGACAGCGACTCGACGCTGTAGGCCGAGCCCGGCTTGGCGACGACATCCACCGCGCCGGCGGCCATCGCGTCGATGGCCGTCTGGGTGCCGGTGGCGGTCAGCGAACTGACCACGATCACCGGCATCGGGTGCGACGCCATGAGCTTGCCCAGGAAGGTGATGCCGTCCATGCGCGGCATTTCCACGTCGAGGGTGAGCACGTCCGGGTTCAGCTCCACGATCTTGTCGCGAGCCACGTAGGGATCGGGCGCCGAGCCGACGACGTCGATCTGCGGATCCTTCGTCAGTTCGCGGGTCAAGAGCTGGCGCACGACGGCCGAGTCGTCGACGATCAGGACTTTGATCCGGTTCGCGGCGGAGAATGGTCTTGCGGTCAGTGACATGCTTACTCCAGTCCGATCGTTTGGAAAGCGATGAGGTGGCCATCAGCGTCGAGCAGGTGGACGCCGGGCATCGCCACGAAGGACGCCCACTGCTCGGGCGTTTCGAGTTCCTGCACGGTGGGCAAGGACATGTGCAGGCGTTCGTCGGCGGCCAGTCCGTAGCGACGGATCACAGCGCCACAGACGATGTTGACAAGCTCGCGCAGCACGTCGTCGCCGCAAGCCTGGGCCTCGGGCGAAGCGGGCTCGACGCCCAGGACGTTGGACGCCAGGAGGGTCCCGAAGTCTTCGCCGACGAGCAGTCGAACCGTCCCGTATTTCGGGCAGGCGAACTCCATCTCGATCAGGCGCGGGTGAAGCGGGGCGGGAGCATCCGCCGGCGCGGGCAGCGGCGAGATGAACGCCATGGTCTCGAGCGCTTCGGTCAGTTGCTCCACGCCGGTCATGGTTTGCGTGTCAGACATGGAGTGCTCCCATCACTTGGTTGACCGCGTCGCGGATCGCTTCGGGTGTGAAGGGCTTGCGGACATAGGCCTGCACGCCGTCCTTTTTCAGTTGCTCGAGGCGGTCGATGTTCGGCTCCGCGGAGATGACGATGACCGGGATGTCGCGCAGTTGCTCATCTTGGCGCATCTCGTGGGTCATCTGCACGCCGGTCATGCCGGGCATGTTCAGGTCGGCGAGCACCAGGTCCACCTTGGCCGTGGCCAGGATGCCCAGCGCCGCCAGGCCGTCGCCCGCCTCGTACAGTTGGGCGACGGGGACGCCCGCCATGCCGAGGATGCGTTTGATCATGGCGCGCATGGTCGCCGAGTCGTCGACGATGAGGATGTGGTATGCCATGGCTGTTTCCTGGCCTTTGGAGCCGTGCAAGTTGAACTCCGCAGATTCGAATCGCTTCGCTCCCAGCCGGACGACTTGGAAAGTCGTCCCACCTGCGATGTTGATCCTGCACGGCTCCTTTCGTCAGGCCGCGACGGTGATCCCCCCGGACTTGATCGTGAATCCGCCGTCGGCGACGGCGAGGTACACGGTGCGCGGCGTCGTGCCGCCCACGTCCTCGGACTCGACGAACATGCCGTGCTGCCAGAGGATCTTGCGAATGGCGGTGTGGTTGCGCTTGCCGATGTTCATCGAGGACGCGTCGTTGAGCATGTTGGCCCCACCCGCCAGGCGGACTTTCATCCGGCTCTTGCCGGCGCCGACCTTGATCATGTCCGCCATCAGCAACGCCATTCCTGTATCGGCAAACATGCAGGGCCTCTCAACGGCCTTGACCGGATCCGCCTGCGAGGCGGGGAGCTGGTAGTGCAGCAGACCGGCGACGCGGGCCACCGGGTCGTACAGGCAAACGCCGATGCACGACCCCAGGGCGTAGGTGACCAGCACGTCGGCCGGGTCGGCCGAACAGCGGGCGTCAGAAACTTTGACGGTAATCGTCACGCGGAGTCCTGGTGTCCTGGAGACTAGCCTTTGATGTAAACGGCCGGCTGCACGTAGTCGAAGCGATGGCTGATCCCCGTCAGCGACTCGGAGTGCCCGGTGAAGAGCACGCCGCCGGGCGGGAGCATGTCGTAGAAGCGATTGACCAGCGTTTGCTGCGTGGGCTTGTCGAAGTAGATCATCACGTTGCGGCAGAAGATGAAGTCGAACGGCCCGGTGAAGGGCCATTGCTCCATGAGATTGACCTGCCGGAACGCGATCAGGCGTTTGAGCGCCGGCAGCACGTTGAAGAACGTCCTGCCCTCGTACTGGTTGGCGGCCATGTATTTTCGGCGCAGCGGCTCGGGGACGCCCGCGGCCCGCTGCTGGTCGTAGACACCTTCCTTTGCGGTCGCAAGGACGCGGGTGGAGATGTCGCTGGCGAGAATCTTGATGTCGTAGCCCGCCCTCTCACCGCCGACGCTTTCGAGGATCGTCATGGCGATGCCGTACGGCTCCTCGCCCGTGCTCGATGCGGCGCACCAAGCCCGCAGCCGGAAGCCGCCCTCGCGTTCCTTCTGGGCCAGCAGCCTCGGCAGCAGCGTCTGCCGGAGATAATCGAAGTGGTCTTTCTCGCGGAAGAAGCTGGTGAGGTTGGTCGAGAGCGCATCGATCAGGGTAGTGAACGCCCTGCCGCTGGTATCGGCGAGAACGTGGTCGATGTAGCTGCCGGCGCCGGCGAAGCCACCGGCGCGGATGTGCTTGCCCAGGCGGGCCCGCACCAGGTCGATCTTGCCATCGTTGAAAGTGATCCCGCAGTGGCGGTACACCAGGTCGGCGATGCGCGAGAATTCGGCTTCGGTGATGTCGATGGTCTTGGTGGCGATCATGGTGGGCGCGTTCCTGAAGCCTGGCGAAAAAGGACCGATCTCACGCCGCCTGGCCGAAGTCGCCGAAGTCGTCGTCGTCCAGCGGGATCAGCGCTGCCGCCTTGGGGCTGGCGCTCGGCGCCCGGCGTGGGGCGTTCGAGGCCGGGCGCGCCTTGGCCGCGGCGCGCCCTTGAGCGCGCGGGGCCGGCGGGTTGCCGCTCGCAGCCTGCTGGCCGCCGATGAGCGTCGCCAGTTCGCCGACGATCGACTGCAACTGCTCGGACTGGCTGGACAGTTCCTCGCTGGCGGCGGCGGATTCCTCCGCGTTGGCGGCGGCGCTCTGCGTCACCTGGTTCATCTGCGACATCGCCGTGTTCACCTGCCCGATGCCCTGGCTCTGCTCCCGGCTGGCGCTGGCGATCTCGCCGATCAGCTCGTTCACTTTGCCGGCGGCGGTCGTGATCTCACCGAGCGTCTGGGCCACATCGGTGGAAATCGCCACGCCGTTGCGGGCGCTCTGCACGCTGCCCTCGATCAGGGCGCTGGTGCTCTTGGCGGCCTCGGCGCTGCGCATCGCCAGGTTGCGCACTTCCTCCGCCACCACGGCAAATCCCTTGCCCGCCTCGCCGGCGCGGGCCGCTTCCACCGCGGCGTTCAGCGCCAGCAGGTTCGTCTGAAACGCGATCTCGTCGATGACCTTGATGATCTTGGCCGTCTCGCCGGCGCTCTTCTGAATCTCATTGATGGCGTCACTCATCTTGAGCATGGCCTGGTTGCCCTTGTCGGCGGCGGCCTTGGTCTGCGTGGACAGGGCGTTGGCGGCGGCGGCGGTCTCCGCGGTCTTGCGGGTCATGCTGCTCATCTCTTCCAGCGCGCTGGTCGTCTCCTCGAGGCTCGCCGCCTGCTCGGAGGTGCCCTCGGCCACGGACTGGGCCGTTGACGACATCTGCGTCGAAGCACCGGCCACCTGCCCGGCGCCTGCCGCCAGCGTGTCGGTGATCGAACGCAGTGAACGGGTGATGGCGCGGCCCACCAACTGCGTGACGACCGTGATCACCAGCAGCGTGCCCGCCATCATGCCCACGATGAGCGTGGTGCTTGACTGCTCGACGGACGCCGCGACTGCTTCCGTGGCGGCGGCGCTCTCGGTGGCGAACTTGACCGTCTCGTCGATAGCCGCGCGGTGCCGGTCGTAGGCGGCCTTCATGGCGCCGCGCAGAAGCACGCCCGCCTTTTCCTTGTTGGCCTCCTTGACCGCGGGCACGAATTGCGATTCCAGCAGCTCAAAGTATTCGATCGCCGGCCGGTACGACGCGGCGACCAGCGCGTTCTTCATCGGGCCGGCGACCAACTCCCGCTGCCAGTGCTCGTGTCGGTCGCCGTACTCCTTGCGCAACGTGACCAGGCGGTCCAGCAGCGATTGCAGCGCGGCGGGGTCGGCCTCCTCCGTCAACTGGTGCGCCACCAGGTGGGCCTCCAGAATGTAGGCAGGCGGCGGCAGGATGTCGGCGATCAGGTCTTTGTTGCGGACGATCTCCACGTAGAGCGGGCCGTTGACCTTGATCTGCCCGATTTTCGAGAAAACCGTGATGCCGGCCACGATCAAGCCGACTGCGAAGAGACCGCTGATCACCATAAGCCTGGTGGGGATGGACGAGTTCTTGAGCACGATGGCCTCCTTAGCCGGGTGTGTATTCGTCGATTTCGCAAGGCCGATTCGGTCGGATGCGATTCGTCCCGTGCCTTGCCTCATACGGGGGAGTCGCAAACGCCTGGGCGCGGTTGATCGCGCCAGGCGGTGCTATTCTCAAGGCGCTTTCACGCCGCTTTGCCGAAGTCTCCAAAGTCCTGGTTCTCGTCGTCGTCCAGCGGGATCAGCGCTGCCGCCTTGGGGCTGGCGCTCGGCGCCCGGCGTGGGGCGTTCGAGGCCGGGCGCGCCTTGGCCGCGGCGCGCCCTTGAGCGCGCGGGGCCGGCGGGTTGCCGCTCGCAGCCTGCTGGCCGCCGATGAGCGTCGCCAGTTCGCCGACGATCGACTGCAACTGCTCGGACTGGCTGGACAGTTCCTCGCTGGCGGCGGCGGATTCCTCCGCGTTGGCGGCGGCGCTCTGCGTCACCTGGTTCATCTGCGACATCGCCGTGTTCACCTGCCCGATGCCCTGGCTCTGCTCCCGGCTGGCGCTGGCGATCTCGCCGATCAGCTCGTTCACTTTGCCGGCGGCGGTCGTGATCTCACCGAGCGTCTGGGCCACATCGGTGGAAATCGCCACGCCGTTGCGGGCGCTCTGCACGCTGCCCTCGATCAGGGCGCTGGTGCTCTTGGCGGCCTCGGCGCTGCGCATCGCCAGGTTGCGCACTTCCTCCGCCACCACGGCAAATCCCTTGCCCGCCTCGCCGGCGCGGGCCGCTTCCACCGCGGCGTTCAGCGCCAGCAGGTTCGTCTGAAACGCGATCTCGTCGATGACCTTGATGATCTTGGCCGTCTCGCCGGCGCTCTTCTGAATCTCATTGATGGCGTCACTCATCTTGAGCATGGCCTGGTTGCCCTTGTCGGCGGCGGCCTTGGTCTGCGTGGACAGGGCGTTGGCGGCGGCGGCGGTCTCCGCGGTCTTGCGGGTCATGCTGCTCATCTCTTCCAAAGCGCTGGTCGTCTCTTCGAGGCTCGCCGCCTGCTCGCTGGCGCCCTGGGCCAGGGTCTGACTGGCCTCGGCGATCTGCGTCGAGGCGATGCGCGTCTCGTCGCTGCCCTCCCCCAGCCGGCGCATGATGCCCGCCAGAGGACGCATGATCATGTTCCGGCTGAAGAACCAGAAGCCGAACATCACACCGACCAGGATCAGCCCGCCCACCCAGGTCATGGTCCACATCGTGGACGCCATCACTTTGTCGTCGGTGAGCGGCGCGACGAGCACGAACGCGCCCTTCACGTCGTCGACCTTCATGTTCTCCATGGGGAATCCGACGGGATCGAGTCCGTCCTTCGAGAGGCTGTTGGCGGGATTGCCGTGGCAGGTGAGGCAACTGTGCGTCAGCCGCACGGAGCGAGCCAGGACGAGGCGGTTGTTCTCTTTGTCGTGGAAGAAGTGTTCGTCGTCGCCGCGGGCGAAGGCGTCGAAGGCGGCCTTGAACTCGCGGCCGTTGTTGTTCTTGGCGTTGCGCGCCGGGATGTCCGGATGCGACGGCGTCAGGAACTGGAATCCTTGCTCCTGGGCCAGCTCTTCGACGGCGTTCCACGCGGCGACCACCGGAATGGTCTTGTACAGCGTCGTGTTGACGTAGCCGTCTTTGAGCGAGCGGCCGCCGAGTTCGCCCTTCGCCTTCTCCATCAGACTCGCCATGTCGAGCGCTTTCTGCTGGTGCAGGGCGTCGATCTGCGATCGCGTGTTCTCCGCCTGCAGCAGCGTGGCGTGCATGACTTCATGAAGCGAGTCGACACGGTTGGACTTGGACAGCGAATGGACGGTGAAGATCGCCCCGCCGATGGTGAGGACCACGGCCGCAGCGCCGGCAAGGACGATCTTGTTGCGAATGTTCATGTCAAGACATCTCCTCAAGACTCGTTTGTTGCTCCGGCATCGGTTGTCCGCGCCGTGATGATGGACGTTGTGAAATTCGGTTGCCGCATTGGGAGCCGCCCTGCTGGACGCTGGTATCAAGGTTCAAACGACCGTTCCATCCAGCACGGACAACACGCGGTCGATGTCGAGCAGAATCTTGACGGACTTTCCGATCTTGCCCATGCCGAGGATGAAGGCGGTATCCACCGAGGTATCGAACGCCGGCGCATCCTCGATGTTCTCGGCGGCGATGTTCAGGACTTCGCTGACGCGGTCGACCACGATGCCGGTGGAGAGCTTGCGGCCTTCGGCGCCGCGAATCTCCACGACGATGATGCAGGTCTCATCCGTCTTCTGCACCGGCTCCATGCCGAACCGGGTCCGCAGGTCCACCACGCTGATCACCTGCCCGCGCAGGTTGATCACGCCCAGGACGTGCGGCGGGGTGCGCGGCACGGCGGTGATCTCCATATACCCGATGATCTCGCGGACCTTGAGAATCTCCAGGCCGTATTCCTCCCTGCCCAGGGCGAAGGTGAGGTACTTGCCGCCGCGTGCGTGGGTCGTGGTGCTCGATGGCGCAAGGGTTGTGGTGCTCATAGGGATGTCTCTCCAAGGTGAACGGGTGTTCAGGTGCGGTGATCAGCGGCCGGTGGCGGCGTCGATCAGGCTGGGCACGTCCAGGATCAGGCTGACGTTGCCGTCGCCGAGGATCGCACCGCCGCTGATGCCGCGGATTTTGCCGACGCCTTCGCCCAGCGACTTGATGACCACCTGCTGCTGGCCCATCAGTTCGTCGACCATCAGGCAGCAGCGGCGGTCGTCGTCTTGCACGATGACCACCAGCGCCTTGGTCGGGTCCTCCGTCGAGGCGGTGCCGCCCAGAAGCCGGTTCAATCGGTACAGCGGCAGCAGGCTGTCGCGGACCATGCACATCTCGCCGCGGCCCTGAATCGTGGAAAGCTGCTCGGCCTTGGGCGCAAGGCTCTGCTCGACGCTCAGAATCGGGAGGATGAAGCGGGCGGGTCCGACCTTTACCACCAGGCCATCGATCACCGCCAGCGTCAGCGGCAGGCGGATCGCGAAAGTGGCGCCCTTGCCTTCGACGGAGGCGATGTCGATGCGGCCGCGAAGGGCCTCGACGTTGCGCTTGACCACGTCCATGCCCACACCGCGGCCGGACACGTCGGTCACCTTCTCCGCGGTGGAAAGCCCCGCGTGGAAGACGAGCTTGAAAATATCCTGCTCCGACAACTGAGCGCCCTGGGCGACGATGCCGGCGGCGACTGCTTTCTTCACGAGCTTGGCCTTGGGCAGGCCTTTGCCGTCGTCGGTGATCTCGATGACGATGTTGCCGCTGTGGTGGTAGGCTTTCAGTTCGATCGTACCGGTGCGGGGCTTGCCGCTCTGCTCGCGATCGTCGGGCATCTCGATGCCGTGATCGGCGGAGTTGCGGACCATGTGGACCAGCGGATCGGTGATCGCTTCCACGAGGTTTCGGTCCAGCTCGGTGTCGCCGCCGACGAGGTTGAGTTCGAGTTCTTTGCCGGACTTCTTGGCCAGGTCGCGGACGAGGCGGGACATTTTCTGGAAGACGCCGTGGATCGGCACCATCCGCATGGACATGGACAGTTCCTGCAGCTCGCGGGTGAGCTTGCCCAGGTGCGCCAGGTTGCGGGCCAGGCGGTGGTTGCCGGCCAGCAGGGACTGGGCGTCCTGCGACACCATGGCCTGGGCGATGACCAGTTCTCCGACGGTGTTGATCAGGCTGTCGAGCCGGCCGGTGGCGACCTTGACGGTGGCCTCGGCGGCGGCGCCGCCGGCTTGTCGCTCCGCCTGGGCGGGCGGCGGCGGCGGAGCGGCGGCCTCGGCGGCGACAGCAACAGGAACCGCGGCGGCGGCCGTTGGGGGCGACGGTTGCCGGGGCTCGGCGGCCGGGACCGCGAAGGTGAGATCGGAGGCATCCTGCGCCGAGGGCGCCTCGATCCGAACGGTTGGCTTGGAAGCGGCGACCACCGCTGGCTTCGCGGGCGCGGCCGCGTGGGCGCTGCCGCCGGCCAGTGCCCCGAGACGCGCGAGCAGCGCGGGAGTCCTGAGGTCCGGCGCAATCGCCCGGCCCTCGTTGACCGCGGCGGGCAGCAGGTTCACCAACTCCTTCATCAGGTCGATCGCTTGCAGAATCGCGTCGGTCGCATCGCCCCAGAGCGTCACCACACCCTTGCGTGCCAGGTCCAGCAGGCTCTCCGTGCTGTGCGCCAGCGAGCCGATCTGCCGAAGGTTCAGGAAGCCGGCCACGCCCTTGATGGAATGGAAGGCGCGGAAGACGGTGTTGATCGCCTCGATGTTGTGCGGGTTCTCTTCGATCTTCAGAAGCTCGGCTTCCGCGTCGGTCAGATGGGTGTTGGCCTCGGAGACGAATTCGACGACGAGTGAGGCGTCCTCCGCCTTGACGACATCCTCGGCGGCTTCCGCCGGTGCCGCGGCGGGCGCCGAGCATGCCACCGTGGCCGAGGGCGCCGCGGATCCAGTTGGCGTGGCCGCCGCCGGTTGAACGCCAGCCAGCGAGCACAATTCCTTCACGTGTCCCGCCATCTCTTGCAGCGCGGCGTCCGCGTCGTCCACCTCGTTCAAGATGATGCGTTCCACCAGCTTCTCGCCCGCGCCGAGGCACTGCTTGACAGCCTCGCCCGATGACTCAAGCCCAGTGTCGAAATCCCCCAGGCGCGCGGCCGCTTCCTGAAACAGTCCATGCAACTGGGCCAGACCGGGTAAATCGTCGCCATTCGCCGCGGCGACCGCACGGGTGATCGATTGGACCAATTCAGCAATCGAGTTCATGCCTCTGTGCCTCTCTCGTTGAGAACGACCGGCCCGGCGGCGATTGGTTTGCCTGCCGTGCTCAACTGAGCATGGTCTGTCATCCGCTTGCGGACGCCGGATTCCCGACGATCCGGGGATACCCCACGCCCTGGAGTGAGGTAGCCGCTCGGCTCAAATCTGTCACCCTACATCGTCGAGAACATTGGCGGGCTTTATGCGTGAAGTCGAGGGAACCGGATTGGGTGAGCTTGAAGCAGATGAGTTCGAGATCAGGAGATTTCCGATCCGTGGGGGCGATGCTCTCATCCCGTCAACCAAGGTGCGACCAGGCATCGGCGTCCCGTTGATCGTTCAGGCCGTCCCTGTCGTGGCCTGATCGTTCGAGGCGGACGAAATGGCACGCATGATCATCGAAGCGAGATTGGAGTGGACTTTTTCCCGCTCCTGAGCGTCCGTGCCCTCCGCGCAGAGAGCCTGAAGTTGAGTTGCCATCTCCGCAATCGTCTCAAACCCGTAGGCGGCGCCGGTGACGCGAAGGTCCCGGCAGATGCAGCGCAGCTCCTTCAAATCTCCAGCCAAAGCTCGACGCATGCCCGGTAATTGCATCTTCTCCAGATGGTCGAGGTATTGACCGATCATCGGCCTGAAGGGCACGTCGGACCATTTCGAGCTGACCAGCGGTTCTCCCTGACCTTTCGAGGACGCTGCCGACGGAAGATACGTCGACATCACCTTCGAGAGCTGGCCATAATCCGTGAGCGATTCGATGAAGTCCGTGCAGCCGGATTCCGTCGCCCGGCGTCTCACGTCCTCCATGCCGGCGCCGATCAGGCCGATCACGGGGAATGGATATTTCATGTCACGCAGGGTTCTGGCCAGCTCCAGCCCCTGTCCGTCGTCCTCGTCCCAGACGGTTGCCATCACCAGGTTATGTTTTGATGTTCCCGCGAGTTGGACCGCCTCATCCATCTTCGACACCGCTGTGACTTCAATCTGGAGCTTTGCCAGTGCGTAGCGAGCCAGGTCGCGATCGTTCTTGGAGGCGGTGAAGAGCAGCACCGACCCGCTGAAGGCGGCCAGATCGTTCTTGGCCGCGGTGTCGACGTCGCCCGCAGGCCCGGCGCCGTCGTACCATCCTTGCTTCATCTCCTCGTCGAACCTGATTCCCAGATCATGGATCTTGCCGGTGATGTGATTGCATCGGGTGACGACTCCCGCCACCCACTTGAGCTTGCCGTCAGGCATGAACAGTTCGATCGAGCATGGGGTGCCGGTGTAGACGAAGCTTCCGTGGATCAGTCCGATTCCCGATTTGCTCAAGTTGTAGGACTGAACGAGAAATGTATCTTCACCACCGCCGGGATGCCGAAAGGTGCAGCGCAGGCCCGCTCGAACCTGGTATTGCAGGCGATCATGGCCGCGAAGATCCCGGGCCACATCCCCGCCGACGCTCGTATCCTTTTGTCGCAATACCGCGTCAACCCTCTGTCCGCTTGACGCGAGAAGGTCTCGAACCTGCTCCTTCTGCGATTGGTGCGGTTTCATGATAGATCGATCATCAACGTCCAGCCGTGACTGGCCGACATCGTCCTTTACAGCGTTCGGCCGACCAGCCGAATTGAGGCGGCGGACTTGGAGTTGAATCGGCCGTTTCGAGAGGACAGTTAAACGACGTCGCTAATCCAGACGCTAGGGAACGGGACCGAAATAAGATTCCGATTTAGCCGGCGGGCTTGCCCGCCGAGACGCCCCCGGCGGGCAAGCCCGCCGGCTAAATGGGGGACCGCCCATTCGCCACGTTATTTCGGCCCCGCTCCTAATCTTGACTCGGAACAGATCACTGCTGCGACACAAGGCGCAGGTTGTTAATGCCTACCCAGATAGCGGATAACCTCGCCGGTTCGACACACGATGCTCACACCCTCAGTTGTTTGAATGCCTCGCGCGGCGTGGCGTAGTTGCCTGACTTAGGACTGCCGATCGCGGACAACCACGTCTCGTTCAGCCTGAACGACACTTCGAAGGGCGATCTTTCACCGCCGTCCAGGAACGCCTTGGCGGTGGTCTCCAGTTCATTCATCGAGCCGGTGACGGAGCGATCGAGCGCCTTGCAGAAGCGCACCGAAGCGCTAGACCGCGCAACGAAGTTCACATAGATCAGGCCCAGGCCATCACTGGTCATCACCTCGCGAAGATTGTCCAACGCGCGCTGGGTGAATCGATTGTCATCCGTGATCCCGCGTCCGAACATCACCACCGAGTAAAGCGAGCGCGTGTGGCTGACCAAAATATACTGAGCTCGGTCGGCGGTGAAGAGCCGGGCCGACCAGTCGGCGTAGGGGTTCTCATCCAACGGCGCCGCCGCAAGTGGGCCGGCCTTGAGCTTGCTGTTCAGACGTTCGGACAGTCGAAAGATCATGACGTCTCACAATCGATGGTTGCTTGGCTCAAGTGACCGGGACTCGGATGGGGCCCTGTTCAGTCGGCTTCGTCATCCACCCCGTCCTCATCCTCATCCTCATCCGGGTCAATGTACTGCGGCGGGCTTTCGCCAACTCGGTTCGTCACCTTCGGGTAGCGGCCCGGCGGGACTTCGTCGTGGATCGCGTTGACGGTGACCTGATGCCACCAGTCATCGCCGAAATCGAACCAGTAGCCGAAAGGCTCATCCACTTTCAATCCAAGCGAGTCGATGGTCGTGCGCGTCACGTCGCCGGCAGGTTGTTTGTCGACAAACGACTGCGCGCCCATAGCGCCCGGCAGCACATACCGCCGCGCCTTGGGGTCCATCGGCCGCTTGCCGCCGAGTTGGAACTCGTACATGTGCTGATCGAAACGGTCGAACGCCTCGAAGATGGCCTCGTGCAGGTCTTCGAGCGTCTGGCTGCCGCGGATCACAATCGTTCGCACGACCGACGGATTCTTCTTGATGAACGCGCCCGTGATCGGACCGTCGATCAGCGCGACTTCAAGCTCGAAGAGGTGCTCGGTCGCCGCGTCCGCCGCGGCTCCATTCGGCGATGCTGCCCGGTCCGCAGGGATGTACGGAATCAGCCCCTTTTCAAACGCGGCGACCTGCGCGCCGCGCGGCGCGTGCCGGATGTCCATCATCATGCCGTTGACCTTGAGAAACCAGACCATCGGATTCTCATCGATCATGCTGGGCAGCGACCAATCCGGGTGAAACGGCATCAAATCCACGCCGTCCCATATCGTCCGCGCTTTCGCCTGCATCGTCTGCACCGACACGCCGAATCCCTTGGCGATCTGCTCCGACTTCATGTGCGGATTCTGGCTCGGGTCGGTCAGAAAGTTGACGCGGCCGACAGCGCAAACAATGCCCGCCGCCCAACCGTCACTCTTTCCTTTCAAGACGGGCAACCCGGCTCGGCAGATGGCCACGGTCAGCTTGCGACAAAGCTCCTTGTACTCACCATTGAGATTCGCATCGCAGAACGCGTCCACCAATCGCACGAGGTCGGCGAAGCGGGCCGCGGACCTCTCCTGCAACTTCGCCTTGGCGGGATCGCTGGGCGCGTTATCGATTTTCTTCTTGGTACTTTGGGGTTTGCTCATATGCGGGATTCTCTACTCCAAGCTCCGCATGCACAACACGATTCGCCGGCGCACGTTGCGCGGGTGTGCCAAATTTTCCGGGGGCTTGGTCCCCTCTCCCCCAGTCTGCTGGGGG
>CAYRPN010000088.1:0-9219 GCA_964426135.1 uncultured Phycisphaeraceae bacterium
CAAACTTGTGCGTCCCGACCCTCACCCCAGCCCTCTCCCTAGGAGGGAGAGGGGGGCCGGAATACCGCCCCCGGAAAATTTGGCAGACCCATCGTCAGGCATCTACTTGAGTCGGGCGTTGGGTGCCATGGGCAACCGGAGTCTTCGGAGCTTGCCCGTGTGCGAGTGAAGATGACGTCGCCATGCTGTGCGAAGGACGCACAAGGCGCACGGGCAAGCTGCGCCGAGCCTTCGCTTGCCCATGGCACCCGCCAGAAATTCACCTGCTCACGGCACCCGCCACATCTTCGCCCGGTCATGGCACCCGCCGCATCTTCGACCGCTCATGGCGCTCGCTGCGCGTGAATCAAATGGATTCCGATTCACACTTCCGCCCCCGCCTTGAACAGATTGCGCGGCATCTCGATGTGCCGCTTGTCGAGCTTCACAAGGAAGTCCGGCTCCACGCCGCTGCACACCCACTTGCCAATCACCTTGCCCTCGGCATTGATGCTCTCGGTCTGGTACTCGAACAGGTGTCGCAGCGCGATCTCGTGTTTGTCGTTCGTGCCCACTTCGGTGATGCTCGTGATTTTGCGGCTGCCGTCGGGCAGGAACTCGTGCTGCACGATCAGGTCGAGCGCCGCCGCGATCTGGCGATGCACCGCCCACAGCGGCAACCCGAGGCCGCGCGCCATCACCATCATCTCCAGCCGCGACACGGCATCGGCGGGGCTGCTGCCGTGCAGCACCGCGAGGCAGCCCTCGTGGCCGCTGCTGATGGCGGCGAGCATTTCGATGGCTTCATCGCCGCGGATTTCGCCGACGATGATCCGCGTCGGCCGCATGCGCAGCGCGTTGCGAAGAAGATCGCCCAGGGTCACCCGGCCCTCGCCTTCCACATTCGCCGGTCGGCATTCCAGGCGCACGACGTGCGGCTTCTGCAAATCGAGCTCGGCCGTGTCCTCGATGGTGATGACGCGCTCCTGGTCCGGGATGTAGCGCGAGAGAATGTTGAGCGTGGTGGTCTTGCCCGTACCGGTGGCGCCGCAGAAAAGAATATTCAGCCGACCGAGGATCGCGACATAGAGCAGGCGCGCCATGCGCTCGCTGAGCGTGCCAACCTTCATCAGGTCCGCCATGGTGCCCAGCGTTTTGGTGAACTTGCGGATGGTGACGCTGGGACCGTCGATCGCCAGGGGCGGGATGATGACGTTGACGCGCGAGCCGTCGGGAAGGCGGAAATCGACATACGGATTCGACGCATCGACCGCGCGATTCGTCGGCCGCAGCAATGTTTCGATGAGGTATTCCAAGGCGCGAAGATTGGCGAACTTCATCGGCGTCAGTTCGAACCGGCCGTGGCGCTCGACGTAGACCTGCGACGGGCCGTTGATCATCAGCTCCGTCACATCGGGATCGGTGAGCAGCGCCTTGAGCGGCGCGATGCCTGGTTGATCGAACAGCGGCGGTGTGGGATCGGGCATGGGTTTGCTGAATGGAGAAGCGGAGAATTGCCCGATAGAATAAGGCAAAGTTGGAGCAACCGCGATGACTCATGTCACACTTCAGGAAGCGCAAACCCGGCTCAAGGATCTCATTGACGCCGCTGTGAAAGGCGATGACGTGGTCATCGAGAGCGGTGCGCGCGACGCGGTGCGCCTGGTACCGTTCGCGTCCGGCGCGCATCGGCAATTCGGCAGCGCCGCCGGCAAGATCGTCATGAGGGATGATTTCGACGCGCCGTTGGCGGATTTCAAGGAATACTTGTGATGCGGCTCCTTCTCGATACGCACGCATTCCTCTGGTTCATCGCGGGAGACGCGAGGCTCAGCCCGCCGTCGCGGGCGGCGATCGAGAACCTGGACAATGAGTGCTGGGTCAGCGCCGCCTGCCTCTGGGAGATCGCCATCAAGACTTCGTTGGGCAAACTCCAGTTGAGTGAGCCGTTCGGCGTGCTGATCCCGCGGGAACTCCAAACGAGCGGCTTCCGCGTCCTGCCGCTTGAGATCAATCACTTCAATGTTCTTGTTGACCTGCCGTTCCATCACCGCGATCCCTTCGACCGCCTCATCGTTGCCCAGGCGATGGCGACTGAAATGACGCTGGTCAGCGCGGATGTGCAATTCGATGCGTATGGAGTGCGTCGCGTGTGGTAGTCCGCGTCGAGCAAAGCTCGACAGCTAAACGCCTGGCGCGGACCATTTCAATCCACGCCTTCCGTCGTGTACCGCCAGAATCGCAAGCCCGGCGACCAGTAGTCCGTCGGCAGGCCTGCTTTCTGTTTCAGGTGCGCGAGGAAACTGCGCGGCTCGCGCACGCTGTGCCAGACGTCGGGCAGGAACGTCGCTCGTCGAGCGGCCTCCTGCATGATCAGGCCGTCGATGCCGGGGCGGAGTTGCTGCAGCAAGTCGTTCTCCGATGTGACAGTCATCGCCTCGGCCGGTTGCAGGATCGAGATGTGAAAGTGCAGCAGGTAGTACTCCACTTCGGTCACCGGCTTGAAACGGTGATCGCGGAAGGCGGCGGCGAAGGCGTTTTCCGCGACATCCGCCGCCAGCGGCCGGCGCGCTTCGAGCGTGCCGATGCAGCCGCGCAGGTCGTCGCCGATGTGCAGCGTGACGAACGTGGCCCGCACCTGCTGCAGCGCGGGCGGAATCTGTGCGAGGTCCACCGGCAGCGGCGCGCGGTGTGACAAGCCATGGCCTACCGACGCCTGCGCAACGCGGATCAGGAGCTTGCGATCTTCGCGCGACAGCGCGGACGATGGGGCGGATGGCGTGCCATCGGAAGCGTTTGACGAATGGGCGGCATTTGCATCCATCACGAGGGGCATTCTATGAGGCCCATCGCCGGTGAGGAGCGCAGCGCCTTCGCTATCATGCGTTCATGGCGACGATCACCCGCAAACGCACCGCGTCGCGCGTCGGCGCATCACGCGCCCGTTCCAGCGCCGGCCGCAAGCGATACTCCCTCGTGCAATTGGCCGACATCGCGCCCACGCCCTGCCCGTGCGGCCAGGCGCGGCGGGCGTTCACCGATGAGCCGGAACAGACCGCGTCGCTGCACATCACTGAAATCAAAGCCGACTCGCAGGTGCACTACCACAAGAAAATGACCGAGCTTTACTACATTCTTGAAGGCACGGGCACGATGGAACTCGACGGCGAAAAGCTGCCCATCAAGCCCGGCAACGCGATCATGATCCGCCCCGGCTGCCGACACCGCGCGGTGGGCAAATTGAAAGTGCTCATCGTCCCCGTGCCCGCGTTCGATCATCGGGATGAGTGGTTTGATTGAAGGGCTCAGGGCAGGAGCCGGTAGCCTTCAGCCGTTAGCCGTTAGCCGTCAGCCTTCAGCTTTTAGCTTCAAGCCAATGACTTTTCGTGCATGACACGACTCGAATGCACTCATGTCATCGGGATCGTTGTTGACGGTATCGCCCTGACGCCGGCTTCTTTCTCCGCCGATGCGGTCAACAGCCTTCGACATGACGGCGACGCGCTGCGATTGGATGGCGATCGCTCTCTTGGCGATGTCACGCCACGATCTCGCGCACCACATGGCCGGCGACATCGGTGAGCCTGAAATCCCGGCCCGCGTAGCGATACGTGAGCCGCTCGTGATCCAGGCCGAGCTGGTGCAGGATGGTGGCGTGCAGGTCGTGCATGTGGACTTTGTTTTCGACGGCGGCGGAGCCGAACTCGTCGGTGGCGCCGTAGCAGAACGCGGGCTTGAATCCGCCGCCGGCGATCCATTGCGTGAACCCGCCGGGGTTGTGGTCGCGGCCGGTGCCGTTGCCCTCGGCGTAAGGCGTGCGGCCGAACTCGCCGCCCCACCACACGATCGTGTCTTCCAAAAGGCCGCGCTGTTTGAGATCGGCGAGCAGGCCGGCGATCGGTTTGTCGACGCTGCGGGCGTGGTCGGCGTGCTTGGGCATGTTGCTGTGCTGGTCCCACGCGGGGTTGGCGCTGCTGTCGCCATAGGTCACCTGCACGTAGCGCACGCCGCTTTCAACGAGCCTTCGCGCCATCAGGCACTGCCGTCCGTAGAGATCGGTTTCCTTCTGCCCGATGCCGTAGGACGCGAGCGTGTCGGCTGATTCCTTCGAGAAATCGAGCACGTCGGGAGCATTCATCTGCATGCGCCAGGCGAGCTCATAGGAGTTGATGACCGCTTCCATTTCGCTGTCGCCGCCGTGGGCTTTGAGTTGCTGAGCGTTGAGCTGCTGGAGGAGATCGAACTGTTTGCGCTGCTCAGCGATGCCCGGGGCACCGGCACCGCCGGGGGACTTGCCCGCGAGATTGCGGATGGTCAGGTCGGCTGCGGGTCCGCCGGCTTTGCCGATGGCGGTGCCTTGATAGACGGCGGGGAGGAACGCGTTGCCGAAGTTTCGCGGCCCACCGTTGCCGGCCGAGGGGGCAATGGAAACGAAACCGGGCAGGTTGTCGTTCTCATTGCCCAGGCCATAGAGAATCCACGAGCCCATCGAAGGGCGGATGAAATTGGTCGAGCCGCAATGGAGGAAAAGCGTGGCCGGGCCGTGGGCGACGCCTTCGGTTTGCAGGGAGTGGACGAAGCACATGTCGTCCACATGCTGGTTCATATGTGGAAAGAGGTCGGACGCCCACTTGCCGCTCTTGCCGTGCTGGCGGAACTGCCAGAGCGGCTTCATGACGCGATGCGTGGTTTTGCCTTGGCCGGTTTTGGCTTCGGCGCGGGCGTCGGTGAAGGAGAGCGCCTTGCCGTCTTCCTTGTAGAGCGTGGGCTTGTAATCGAAGGAATCGACGTGGCTGACGCCGCCCTGCATGAAGAGGAAGATGACGCGCTTGGCCTTGGCGGTGTGATGCGGCGCGCGAGCGGCGAGGGGGTTGGCGGATCGCGCAGCCGCCGAAGCACCCAGCGCGCCGGCGTGCGCGGAGCGGTTGAGCATCGCCGCCAGCGCGAGCGAACCGAAGCCGCAGGCGGAGGTGGCGAGGAGGTGGCGACGGGAGGGGGTTGTTGTCTCAAACATTTCGCGGTATCCCACAAAGAACGACAAGGCGACTCATGGAACGGATCGCGTCCAGTCCTCAATTTTCAGGCCCGGCACTTTCGCGAAATCGACACTGTTCCGCGTGACCAAGACCATCTGATTCGCAAGGGCAATGGCGGCAATCCGCAGATCCATCACGCCGATACGCAGATTCCGCTTCTTGAGTCCCTGAAACGCGACGGCAGCAGCGGAGTCGAATGGCAGCAGGTTGGTGTCGGCGAAGTGAGTCAGGGTGGCTTCAAGCCGGTGGTACCCTCAATGACCTGATCCATCGACGTCGCCCGCTGCAAGAATGCATTCCAGCCCATCGATTGCTCGTGAAAGCTGACGACGGCGGCAAAAACGCGGTCGAGTCCGACCAGGCGGCAATGGGCGAGCACTCGTCCGCCTGGCTCAGCCCCGGCTCGTTGAACGAACGAAATATGATCCGTGTCCAGAAGGTACATGGCGAACATTCTCGTCAGTTGCGGGCCTTCATCGGCTTGGATGTCCGTCGTCGTTTCCTGGCCTTTCTCCTTTCCGCGGCGGCCAGGCGGTCATAATTGCGGCGAAAATCCTGCCCCAGGCGAACGACTTCGTCGAACTGCGGAAAGTCGGCCATGGAGCCGGCCATCGCCTCGAGCCAGTGCTTCTTCGCCGGAGCGGGCTGGGACAGTTCGAGAACCCGCTTCTCAAGGTCCGCGACACGCTTCTCAATGGATGACAGTTTCGACATGGAAACTCCTGACCAGATTGCCAACCTCATCATAGCCCGCCCGCTCAATCCACATACCTGAAATCCATCGACGCGAACACCGCCTGCACGAGCTGCGTCCACGCGTCGAGTTTTTTCGGATCGACACCCTTCTTTTCATCGGACGCGCTGCCGGCAGAGGCAAGGAACTTGCCGGCGATCTCCATCTCAGCGGCCGACGGCAAACGCCCCAGCGCCTGGCGATACAGCAGCGTCACGCGACCGGCGTCGTCCAGCGCGGGCTCCGCCAGCAGGCGCGTCGCCGCGGCCTTGGCGCGCTGCTGAACCCAGGGATGATTCAGCATGAACAGCGCCTGCGGCGCCACCGTGCTGGCCTTGCGCTGGCCGGTGGGCAGGCTGGGGTCGGCGAAGTCGAAGACCTCGAAAATCTCCGGCAGCGAGTTGCGGAACACCGGCGCGTACACCGCACGGATCGGCTCCGTGTGCCGATAGGCGTAGTCCGCGCCCACGTTGCCCTTGTACGTCGGCTTGCCCGCGCCGCTGCGACTGTCGCCCAGCACCAGTTCGCCGCTGATCGAAAGCATCGCGTCGTGCAGGCACTCGGCCTCCAGTCGCTGACGATTGGAGCGGGCGAGCAGACGGTTTTCGGGATCGGTCGATTTCGGATTGGAAGGAGATTTCGGATTGGGAGGAGATTTCGGATTTCGGATTTCGGATTTCGGATTTGCAGGCTCAGACCTGGGATCTGAAATTTCAGATTTGAAATCTGAGATCTCAGATTTGAGATTTGAAATTTCAGATTTGAGATCTGAAATCTCAGATCCCGCCAACTGATACGTGCGCGACAGTACCATTCGGCGGATCAGCTTCTTCACCGACCAGCCTTCCTCCACGAACGTGGCGGCGAGGTGATCCAGCAACTCCGGATGCGAAGGCGCTTCGCCGGTGGTGCCGAAGTTGTCGACGCTGCGCACCAGGCCCTGCCCCATGGTCCAGTGCCAGATACGGTTGACCATGACGCGGGCAGGCAGCGGGTTGCCGCGATCCGCCAGCCACCGGCCCAGTTCGAGGCGTCCGCTGCGCTCGGCGGGCATGGCGGGTGCGTGCGCCACACCAGCCGCGCTCAGGTAGCCGCGCGGCGCCACGTCGCCCAGGTTATGCACGTTGCCGCGGATCATCACCTTCACTTCCGCCGGCTTCTGCTCCAGCACGCCCAGCATCGTCTGCCGCCTGGGCCCCTTGTCCTGAAGCTGCTTCAGTTCATCCTCCATTTTTTTCACAACCGCGGCGAGCTTGGTGCTTTCCTCGCTGGCGGGCGCTTCGCCGTCGGGCTTTTCGCTGTTCTTCCCTTTGCCCTTGGCTTTGGCCGCCTTGCCGTCCTTCGCGACGGGATCAACTGCGGGTTCCGGCTTGCTTGCCGCGTCTTTCGTCTTGAGCAGTTCCACAGGAATGAACTGCACCGCGTCAGCGGTCACGTGGCCTGTCGTGCCTTCGTTGGAAACGATGACGAACGACTGGCCATCCTTTTCGAACTTGTACTGCCCCAGCGAAACGAAGTGCCCATCGATGTCCGGCGGCAACTGCTGGTTCACCGTCGTTTCCTTCTTGCCGTCGCCGCTGAAGATCGTGACCTTCACATTGTCGGCACGAGCCGCGGCAGAGGTGTAAGCGAGGCGCACCTCGTACCGTCCACTGGCGGGCAGCATGGGATTGAAAGTGAGCGTCTTGTCGCCCTTGCCGGTGTTCTCATCATGCAGGTAGCCGTCGCCGACGTAGCTTCGGGTGTGCTGGCTCTTGACCCAGTCGCCGACCTGCTGAGCCTGGGCATCATCGACGACGACGCCGGGCAGCGCCTTGGGATCGACGATGGTCTTCTTCGCGTTGTTGTCGGTGAGGACGACATCGACCTTGTTCTTCTGCGCTTTGGCCAGGGCCGCTTTGGCGTCTTTGATCTTGACCTGCATGTCGGCGACAGCCGCCTCGTGCTGCTTCAGTTCCGCCTCGCGCGCCGGCTCCTCCGGCAGCGGGACTTCGAGCCAGTTGGAGACATTGGAGTGATTCAGTGCCTTGACACTCGCGAAGACGCCGGCCAGGCCGTAGTACTCCTTCTGCGTAATCGGATCGAACTTGTGATCGTGGCATCGGGCACAGCCAAGCGTCTGGCCGAGAAACGCTTTGCCGAGCGTGTCGAGTTGTTCGTCGATGATGTCGTAGTCGAGTTGCTTCTTGTCCTGTTCCTCCAGGTTGTGATTGCCGAGCATGAGGAACGTGGAGGCGACCATGAGGCGGCGGCGCTCCGCGACGAGGGCCGAGGGAGAAGGGCCGAGGGCCGAAGGGATTATTTTCGGATTTGGGATTTCGGATTTCGGATTGTCCTTTCCCTTGGTCCCTTGGTCCCTTCGTCCCTCCGTCCCTTTGTCCGCTCCCATCAAATCCCCCGCGATCTGCTCGATCATGAAACGATCGAACGGCAGATCGCTGTTGAAGGCGTCGATGACGTAATCGCGATAGCGCCACGCATCCTTGAGCACGAAGCCGCGCAGCGTCAGCGATTCGCCGTAGCGCACGACGTCGAGCCAGTGCCGGCCGAAGCGTTCGCCGAAGCGCGAAGAGGCAAGCAGTTCGTCGACGAGTGCTTCCACCGCTCCTGCCCCTTGGCCCTCGGCCCCTCGCCCTTGGCCCTGGCCCTGGCCCTGGCCTTGGCCTTGGTATGCCTTTACAAACGCATCGATCTGCTCCGGCGTCGGCGGCAGGCCGGTCAGGTCGTAGTAGAGCCGGCGCACCAGCACGTGCGGATCGGCGTCCCTCACCGGCTTCAGTCCGCTTTCCTCCAGTTTCGCCAGAACGAAACGATCAATGTCGCCACGCGGCCAACCCGCATCCTTCACCACCGGCGGCGCGACCTTCTTCACGGGCTGATACGACCACCACTGTCTCGCCTTCTCCAGATCCAACTTCTTCACCGGCAACCCGCCTGCCTCGCCGCCGCGCGGATCGGGCGCGCCCATCTCCACCCAGCGCACGAAATCCGCGATCACCGCGTCGGGCAGCTTGTTCTTCGGCGGCATCTCGACATCGGAATCCTCGTACCGGATCGCCTTGATGAGCAGGCTCGCGCTCGGCTTGCCGGGCACCAGCGCCGGACCGGTGTCGCCGCCTTTCATCACGCCCTGCCGCGTGTCGAGGAACAGCCCGCCCTTGAGTTTCTTGCTCTTCACCGCTTCCACCGAATGGCACGAGTAGCAGTGCTCCGCCAGGACGGGGCGGATTTTCTTCTCAAAGAAATCGAGGCCGGCCGCCGAAACCGCGGGATCAGCCGCCGCGGCAGTGGCCACAGGAGCAAGCAGGAATAGCAGCAGAACGAAACGCGTCATGGTGAGTTTCCGCAGGCAGTTCAATATTGCCTCCAACGGGACAAAGATACCAGCAGTTGCCGAACAATTTGGGCAAGATCAACTTGTCATGTGGGACGACTTTCCAAGTCGTACGCCAGGAAGCGAGCAAGTCGAAA